>NZ_CP043904.1:0-119324 GCF_006385735.2 Shewanella sp. LC6 | reverse complement strand
GCCGCCAGCAGTGTCAATACTCCCGCTGCTACCGTTGCTGCAAACACTAGCTGGTAGATGCGACGCTTTTCCCCCGCAGCACTGTTCATGAAGCGCAGGGCAGCAGCTTCATACCGAAAATGGGCGAACTCACCTCTAAGGGTGTTATCGGTCCCCTGTGGCGATTGTGGGCGTTTTGCTGGGGCAGGGCGAGGATGCTTAGCAAATATCTTTATCATCGTTTCGCATTTGCCGAGCTTCGCCAGCTCAGTGGCCGCTACAGATACTGTCATGTTATTACACCTCATCGTTATGAGTCTTGTTTAACAGTCGCTCATACTCGTTGAGCGCCCGGCGAATTTTTGCTAACGCTGTCGCTCTTTGTCTTAACGCGGCATACCTGCTTTCTACTTGCTGGATAAGCTCTTGTGCCCAAGCTGGTTCTTTCTTGAAGTGCGACATGCTGTAGGTATGACCTCGGCCCTTTTTGATATGTGTTGATAGAACCCTTTTCTTTTGACCTGGAACCTGTTCGACAAATCTGTTGCGATACCACTCTGCAACGAGTGATACGCCTAGAATGCGAACTCGTGTACCAATGCGCCCTTGTTCGTCCTCCGATGCTTCTTCACGCGCAGATCTGTGCGCGTTCCAGTACATATCGGCTTCCTGCTGTGCTTCGACAGCAAGAACAGCTATAGCGTGATCCAGTTTGCTCCGTAACTCCGAGACAAACTCTCGACCTTCTGCCTCAAGCAGATCCTCTGTTATCTCGGATCGTTCTTCTTCCAGCTTAGGATCTAGTAGATCTAACCATCGTTCTCTTGGTAGACTCACATCAAAACCCTCCCAATTCCTATCCAATTCCTATCCACATAACTATCTATCTGGAATTTAAAGCTGATTATTCCAATATTGGAATCTAGTTCTGTTACTAGGCTACCCCATCTTTGGAATTTGTCAAATGCCCCTCTATCTATCTGGAATCTTACAACCTCAATTCAGAATCCTATAATTTATTTTTGAATCTACAGGGCAAGATTCCAGATATATTGGATAATGAGAGTAAAATTCCAAATATTTACGAAAACACTATGGATACTGGTAAAGGAGAGATTGATATGTGGTGGGGTGCTGTTGTCATTAATTTATGTATCCGTGCAGCAAACCCACATGTATGGACGGTTCCAACCCCCAAAAGCCACCGAAAAACGACCTAAACTCCCCTTTTGGGCAACTACAGAGGCTATAGAGGCATGAGTCAGGCTGTATTCTATCTCCAACAAGAGAAACACAATCGAAAAGCAATCAAAAAGCAATCTTTGGAGGATTTCATGAATCAGTTTGTTATGGGTTTGGATATTGGCTACTCCAACCTGAAAATGGCTATGGGTCATAAAGGTGAAGAAGCTCGTACTGTTGTTATGCCTGTTGGCGCTGGCCCACTGGAACTGATGCCACAGCAGTTAACTGGTGGCGCTGGGACCTGTATTCAGGTTGTGATTGATGGGGAGAAGTGGGTTGCTGGTGTTGAACCTGACCGTCTGCAAGGGTGGGAGCGAGAGCTTCACGGTGACTATCCATCAACGAAACCGTATAAGGCTCTTTTTTACGCTGCACTTCTGATGTCGGAACAGAAGGAAATTGATGTACTGGTGACAGGTCTTCCAGTAAGCCAGTACATGGAAGTAGAACTCAGAGAGGCATTGAAAGCTCGGTTGGAGGGTGAGCACCAGATCACACCTAAACGAGCGGTAACGGTTAAGTCTGTCGTGGTTGTGCCTCAACCTGCCGGTGCTTACATGGATATTGTCAGCTCAACAAAGGATGATGACCTACTAGAAATTATTCAGGGAGGGAAAACTGTTGTTATTGACCCCGGATTTTTCTCTGTTGACTGGGTTGCGCTTGAAGAGGGTGAAGTTCGTTATCACTCATCAGGCACTAGCCTAAAGGCTATGTCGATGTTGCTACAAGAAACCAATCGACTCATCCAAGAAGACCACGGTGGTGCGCCTGGCATTGAAAAGATAGAAAAAGCAATTCGCGCCGGTAAGGCTGAAATTTTTCTCTATGGTGATAAGGTATCAATAAAAGATTACTTTAAGAAGGCGTCAGCCAAAGTGGCTCAAAACGCATTAGTCCCTATGCGTAAGTCAATGCGGGAAGACGGAATGGATGCTGATGTTGTTCTGCTGGCTGGTGGTGGTGCAGAAGCATACCAGGATGCAGCCAAAGAGCTTTTTCCTAAAAGTAGGATCGTGCTACCCAAAGAATCCGTGGCATCCAATGCCAGAGGCTTCTGGTTCTGCGGCTAATAGATAGGAGGTCGTAGTGGCTGGTAGCAAATGGGATGGGAAAATATCTAATCTGAATATTTCGGAGCAAGGATTTCCGGAGTTATATCGTGAGCTGTCCCAGATGCAGCACAAGGCGCGTAGTGATCGGCTGCGGGCTCTTGCTCTATTGGGGCTTTATTCTCTTCGTTTTTCTGGCAACATTGGGTCTTTTGCGCAACCGAGTTCAGAGTATCAAATTGCTAAGTCTCAACCTGAGCAGTTGCAGGTTGAAGACAAACTGGACTCCAAGCGTGATCAACTTAAAGGAAAACTGATGGGCTCCGTATAACATGAAAGACCACGAGGAGTTCTCTACGCTATCAGCGGCTGAGCGTAGAGAATTAATAATCGCAGAATTAAAGCGCAAAAGCCGGATTCGCACTCTATTACGAGGCCTCCCGCCGGATGAAGTTCGGGAGATCATTGACAGAATGAAAGGTGTTCTTAATGAACTAGAGGAGGAGTACAAAAAGCGAGAAGAAGAAGAAAAAGAAAAGCGAGCCCAGGCCGAACGAATCATGAGTGACATGGAATCGTGTGGAGTAGACATCAATCTTCTCAACGAGATGTACACAAGCAAATCAGAACCTGATAATGCAAAATATTCAAAAGACGGCGTATCCTGGAGCGGTCAAGGGCGTCGCCCTGATGCTTTTAAGGGGTTGGGACATGTTGAGTTAGAACGCTTTCGTATACCGCAGAAAAAGTAAAAAAATGAGCGCCGCAAAGTTGAGGCGCTCATCTTTTAGTTGAAAATGTCATAGGCTACTCAAGCACACTCTTTCTCCCCACCACCATGCCTTCCTTGTTCCTTGCAGAACGGACACTCAACGCAGGTTCTTTGATTGACAGAAGTGAAGTACGTGCATTTGCAATTATCGCATTCCTCTAGCATTGCGTCGCCACTTCGTAATTCAGAAGCAAGACACCAAGCGTCGGTAATATCAAACGGAGCCCATCGCGCACCTTTCATTCCTGGCACTTCTTTACGAATAGCGTGATACATTCTGAACGCCTTATTTAGGGCTTTTATATTCACAGAGCGTAACACTGCATCCCCACCAATGTTGAAATAGAGCTGCATCAAAAGTGATGCCTGAATCTTGGACGTATGGCTATGGATTAGTGTTGCACCACCTCTGAATGTCCTGGACTTTCGCTCCAAAGTGTATCCATCTCTCTCCAAATCTTGATAAAGACGTCGAACCTGCTTATAGGTCAGCCCTGTCTCGATCATGATAATTTTTGTGATGTATCCGGCGAGGGCCATGTGTCTAGCTGTAACCCATCGACCCAATGTGCCTGAGCTGCCTATGTTCATCTCCACCTCCCACGTCCCTGTAGAGACTGTTGCAGTTTTTTCAATACTGGGTGTGTTAACTCATCCCGGCTATCATCAAGTATTTCTTCAATGATGCTGGGAGCAAAACGCAGTGTAAAATGCGTTACTGTTGTTCCAGACATATGTCGCAATTGACTATCTGTTGCTTTAGCCACCAGCTCAGCAAGCTCTCTCGATACACCGAAAACTTCTTTAGCCATCTCAGAGTCTCTCGAAGCAACGCGGTTAAATAGCAACCAATAGGCAGCATCAAACTCATCGACACTATGATTGATGAAAACAACCGGATCATAGACTCCTGTTAGCCGTGTTAAGATGTTCTGTTCTGCCGTTTCCAGCTTGAAAGAAATCAGTACACCAGAGGCAAGCGCTTCTAATTGGGAAGGTGTCGCCTGTGATAATTTTTGTACAGTGCCCATGCCCAAAGCAAATTGTGAGGACGCGTCCTCTGGGCGTTCTTTTGCCAGAGAGCAAAGCAGATTCCAAAGTGTAAGATCGAATTCGTAGACGTTTCTGTCTGCTTTTTCTTGATCGAGGTTGACCGCTTTAGCATCCAAAGCCCCAATAATGTCTAGTTCTAACATTTCGCGTCCCCTCACAAATCACGAAGGTTGCGATAGATAGCCAAGACTCGACTACCGTAGTTTCTGGCTCTGATTTCGTCTTCCCAG
The DNA here is from genome assembly GCF_006385735.2 of Shewanella sp. LC6. NCBI lineage: Bacteria > Pseudomonadati > Pseudomonadota > Gammaproteobacteria > Alteromonadales > Shewanellaceae > Shewanella > Shewanella sp. LC6. The sequence continues at coordinate 114,993 of NZ_CP043904.1, read as the reverse complement.
GCATGATAGCGGCCAATACCAAGCTCCAAATCATTTGGAGATGACTGAATGGCTTCTGAAAGCACTTCTGCACCAACCATTACGTTGGTTTCCGGGTTAAGAAGTTCTGCTGGTGAAGATGCTCTGTGACCATTCCAACGGATGTTCACTTGCATGAACCCAACATCAATTGCCCGTCCATACTGTTGCTGAAATTCAACTAGCTTCGCCTTGGCCTGATCTTCCGACTTGGCATAGAAAGGAAGCCCCGGAACGCGAAGCGTCCAAGGCCAAGGACTTATAGCGCCGTTACCTCGTCCAGAGGCTGATTCGGCCAATGCGACCGAATACACCAGAAGAGGATCAAGGTTATGAGCTTTCGCAGCTTTGTCGAAGATCGTCCCACTCAGCTCAATAGCATTTGCTGTTGGCGACAAGAGAGCCGCAGAAAGAACCAATACTTTTGCTTTGTTCTTCATCAGCTTGCCTCCTTATGTTTAATGGGGATTTCGTGTTCTTCGTCATACCGCTCCGGCCAAATCTCAGACGGCTTCATGCCCAAAGCTGTCGCTATTTCGTGCTCCCAACGTGGGCTGGGCTTGTAGAGTGCAGTAGACACCACCTGCCGAGATGTTTTGTGTTTTCTACCCAATGCGGCCAGAGAAAGTCCTTGGATCTTTAATTTGTACTTGATCCATTCGCGTTTTTTCTCCAGGTCGATTGGGATGTCTATTACTTGGCATTTGTCCATTGTTGCCATCCCTTAAACTGCGTTATTTCCAATACAAAAAGTGCGTTATTTAATGAACGCTTTTAGAGTTTCTCTGTTGTCACAAACTGACATATTTTGCGCCCTTTATAAGCGCAAATAATGATGCTGTCAACAAAAGAAAACCTTTAAAAACATACACTTAACTTTGTACCAGTAGTACAGAGTTACAATATTATTAGTAATCAATGAGATACGAGTTATTTTGAAATAGTATAAATAAGTGCGCCAATGGAATGACGGAAATAGCGCACGGGAGGTGCGATATTTGGGGATATATAATAGCGTTTCGTTATAAGTGATTTTATGGACACAGCGAGGGCTGAAATTGCGAATACAGCAGGAGCTGAGGAGGGCAGGGAAGGCAAAGGAGCGCCCCGGCCACACGAGGATGATGGAGTTTACAAAATGAGATATTTGGAAATAAAGACTCTGCGATGTTGCAGATAGGGACCAAAACGTTAGCAATGGCCTGTAGCATAGTTTATGCGATTTGTTTGACATGTTCAACTATGTAATGGTTTGTCAACAAATGCCTTGTTCCGCAAGGTCTGACTTTCACATGTGAAAGTTTCAGGACGCATGTTAATCTTAAAAATTTTTGATGGAATGCTTACTTAGTGAAAAATAGCCAAACTTTCACAGTTGCATATTTTGATGCCGTGTTAGACTATAGGTAAAGAATGAGGAGGTTGTATGAAACATGTAGTCAATATTCTTCTGCTGGGAATGGTACTTCTGGGTATAGCCATGATGACTGATACGCCTTGGGGGCTTGGAGTTGCATTAGCCCCCTTTGCTGTTTGGGGGGGCGATTCCTGTTGCTGATTCACCGGAGCATCTGGGCGTCAATAATCTTCTGGGGTGGTGTGGCTTATTTCAGTTGGCAGGCTTCTCTTGTTGTTCTGGTTAGTTTTGTTCTTGTGCAAATATTCAAAGCTGATAAGAGTGAAAGAGTGGGAAAGGTATGCTCCCGCAAGCGGAAAAACGCTAAATATAACGATGATGAGATGCACCTATCTATTGACCCATCAGTAAGGTCTGGTTTAGGCCTTGGTTCCGGGATAGGTATAAGCGATGAATAAAAAAGGGAGGCCGAAGCCTCCTTTTTTTATTGTCCAAATCGCTGGTTAGCTACATTGTAGCCTCTAACTGCTGTCAGGTAACTTCCTGAACGATCACCAGCTCCAGTTGAGTTCTGTAAGACGTTTACCAGTTTGTCTGTAAACTCCTCGTTTTGTTGTGAGAGAACAGGTTGCCCTCCTTGCATCATTGGTGTTCCGTCTGGATTACGTTCAGCGTATTCCATTTTTAGATTTTGAACGGCCTGGTTCATGTTTCCTTCATTTGTATCAAAGGACTCAGCATAAACAGCAGATTGAGCTGGAGTAAGGCCATAACGGCTTTGAGCGATAGATTGCATAGTCTCTTTGAACTCATCACCATACTGGTTCATAAACTGCTGTGCCGCTCCACCACCTGCTTCTGAAACTGAGGCAAGAGCAGCAGCGTAAAAGGCCCCTCTTTCCTCAATACTCATACCTTTGGCTGCTTCTGATAGATCAGATTTACCAGTAAGCCATTCTTTCGCAGAATCATAACCGCTAGCCGCAGCACCCATAACGTTGCGGCCAAGTTTAGCCATGCCGACCAGCGCATCACCGGCCCAGCCAAACTCATCTTTGACTGCTTGGTCTCCACGCTCTGTCGCAGCGATAAACTGATCACGTTGTTCGGGCGTCATTGTCCTCATTTGATCCATCGCTTTAGAGAAAACCTCTGCACCAGCCTGACTCCCAGCAATCAGAGCTCCACCAGCTTGTTCAGCCCTACGACCTAACCAATCCGAGGAGTTATCCCATGCTCCCCATGTTGAAGCGCTTTTGGACATTTCTGGGAGCGAATTCATAAGGTTATCCTGGGCTTTTTTAAGTTCAGGAGCTGATACATCTCGTTCTGTTTGCTGTGCTTGACTGTTAAGAGCTGATGTACCAGAAGTATGTTCACTTTGAACAAGAGGACTATTCGTTGGTAACTGACCAGCTTCTGATGCCGGGTTGATTCCAGACATACCAGCCACATTCTCACGAAATCCAGGTTGTAAGCTGGGACCACTGCCAACGGCTCCTTGCACCAGTGCTGGCAACGCTTGAACATTAGGACCTCCAATGCTGTCATTACCATAAGCATCACCATTAAACGCTCCATTGCGACCTGATGCGGTATTAATAGCCTGTAGCGCTGCTTGATACCCACCAAGCTCCTTACCTTGTTCGTAGTTTTTGGAGTTGGTCATTGCAGTCATTCGCGCTGCTGCTTGGGCTACTTGGGGTGACATTCCGTAAGACTGGTATCTCTGCTGTAACGAAGATGCCTCGTCTTTAACAGACTGTGGTGCTGCATTACGGAAGTAGTCGTTTAGTTGATTCATAGCCGCAGGAGTTTGCGCGACAGCACCACCGAGAGTTTTAAAGTCGGTGTTAGTCATGGACCCCATTTGATTCTGGAGTTGGCTCATTGTAGTGAAGGTATCTGATGCAGAAACCAACTCAGAAGCCGACTTTGACAAATTCTGGGAAAGGTTATCCCCCCATGTTTGCTTAAATGATTCGCTACCTGAGCGACTAAAACCCTGTGCTAATTGATTCGTCAACGCTTGGCTATCGGTCTGAGAATAACTAACACCTTTCATAAACTGGGATACATCGCTGGCTGACCAGCTAGAAGTATCAGAAGCTGATGATTCAGTAGATCCACTGGCTCGTGCTTTTATGTCAATTAGATCGTTGTCACTACCTTGTCCACCACCAGATTCACCGACTGTTGCAAGCGCTGTACTTGATGATTTTACGCCTAATGCATTTTTTGCGTTTGCTCTTAAACCAGCCATCTTACCCGGTATCTCGCTTAGACCTGCTTTGGCGGCTGCTCTAGCTGTGCCAACCATAGGCATAAGCATTGCCGCTGCCTGATCAACATCAAGAGTACCTACTGCTTGCATGGCAAATGCACCCTTTACCGCATCGGAGTGAGAGTCATCCACTTGGAACTGATCCGAAAAGTTCTTGGCTTGCTGGCTGATGAGCTGGCTCTGAGCGGTGTTTTGCGAAGAAACATTGCGCCCTACATTGGAGAGTCTCGAATATGATTGATCCTGGCTCACTCCATCAGAAAAGCCTCTCCCTAAGGTGCTCTGGAATGCCTCTGATTTCTGGCTTTGTAACGCTTGAGCGGAACTAACTCCTGAGGCCAACGTGGAACCAAGAGAGAATGTGCTGATCATGCTTTCTGCGCCGTTCGCCATCGCGCCACTGAACTGATTGTGATTGTAAGCTGGCTGACTCTGCATGACCGGACCTTGCTTGAGGAGATCTGGTGTTTGCATCTTCTCATCAACATGGTCAGAGCCACTAATTCTTGATGCTAAGCTGGTGAAGGCATAGGTACTGCCTGTGACGATAAACAGTGAAATCACTGGGGTGGACGCTGCAAGCATCCCACCTGTAGCTATCCAATGTTGCAACACATCTCCAGTCGAAGATAGTGCGTACATAGAATTGAGGCCAGAAGCGCTGAGGCCAGACATCTCGTTTGACGCGGCGGTGTGAACAAAGAGGTTGATTATCGAGAGAACCGGCATCCAGAGCTGAATCCAGAGGATGGTTTGAACATATTTACCAGCCAACTGGAGCCCAAAGCTGCCCATCACAATGATAAAGGCAATTATCGGGGTGATAGCGTAGATGAAACCCTCGAAAAAAGTCAGCATTGGGCGTACGACGGTCATAAACATAGACTGTTCTGCGGCCCATTGAGTGTTACGTTGCTGGATCGCTTGGTTGACCATCAAAGCAGAACCGTAGTCCTGGAGATCCTGATAACGACCTGCTGCGGCTTCGTAATAGAGAGGTTCCAGAACAGCGGCTTTCAGGTAGTCGATTGATGAAGTAGTGGTGGCTCCCATAGCTTGAAGGGAATCAGTCAGCTTCGTGAGTGCGTTATTGCCGGTTGAAGTGTCTATGCCAAGCAAGCTGTTCAGGGCATCAACAACAACTGGACTGCTCAGGTTAGCGGTGGCAGAGCTAATTGCCACCCATCCGTCTGTACAGGTGTAATCTGCCCCATCTGGATCTGTCGTAGATAAGTACAAGCGAGTACCGTAGAGCTGCGAGTTGAAACGTAAAGCAGAATCAGTAGAACGATTCATTAACTCATCAAGCGACATGAGGTTGAGATCGACTTTAGTCAACGTACATTCCCTGATGTAGTTGTTCCAGGAGCGTCTCACGTCAACGTAGCCTCCGCCATTTGCAGAGTTAAGAGCGGTGAACACCCCGGTGTCATAAGCTCGCCTTCTGACGTCGTTGAGCAGTTTCAGTGTTTCGGAGAAATGGCTTTCCGTAACATTAGGGACGATCACACCATACCCGGTTTCAAACAAATTGGTGATGGTGTATCCCACGTTGGATATGACGCCACCTGCAAAACCTACACCAATAGGTACATTGGCTACGACACGAACTTGCCCAGTGTAAGCGTCTTCGATAGTCACTGTTGTGGTCGGGCCGAAGAAGCAAGCATACAGAATCCAGCCAACCAGAACCTGCTGCAAGTTTATTTGCTTTGCACCTTGGAAAACAGACTGAATACAGATCATTAAGATACCAAGAAGCAGGCCGATACTGACCATTTTCTCGAAGTCTCCAGTTCCTGTGATCATTGATACTGCAATCAGGATTTGCTCCAGAAAAGCAGAGTCACCAATAGAGTAGATTGAAAAAGCTCCCATTCCTATTGCCCCTTAGTTTGTGCTAGGAGGATTGGACAAAGTTGCCAGCATGTATTTTTGCTTGCGGATGTTGTCCAGTAGGTTGTTATATTTCTCAATTTGGCTCGCTAGGTCGCCATACTGAGAAGCAAGGATTGTGTACTCGCCACGGATTTGCTGTTGTGATTGAGAGAGAAGATCTAGAGCCTCTTTTTTATAGGGTGAGTTGCTGTTTGCCATTGCAATGCGAGCGGCACGGAAAAACTCTTCCGAAAAGCTGTACATCATTGCCAGGGCAATTGCTCCAGACGACTCCGTGGCGAAAAGGTTAGCTCCGTCTTGCGAAAGGACTGACAGGTTGCGGACAATGGTGCCTATGCCACCTGGGAGATTGGATACAAAGGCTTTTTCTGGGTCAGTCAAAGTTCCTGAGTTAGTAGCATATTTGTAGATAACTCCCGGTGTGGAGCTGGTTCCTAGCAGCATATCCGTAATCTGGTTCTTAATTCCTTTGAGCGAGACCGTTTTATTGGAGGTTCCAGCACTCAAACAATTGGTTGTATCGCTATCACAAGAATAGATCTCTACAGAGCCACCTGAAATCAGATCTGAAAGGGTAATTTTGTTGCCAGGGAGCGTCGTCAAAGGCGTAGTTTTTGCGCCAGTTCCGGTTGAGTTAGGGTCGTTGACGAGATCACCAATGATTACCGTGCCAGTTAAAGACATGATCGCTTCAAGCAGGGTGTTATCTCCGTACTGGAACCAGGTGTTTGCATTGTTGCCCTTTAGTTGCTTCCAGACAATGTTGCCAATCATCTTATTGTATTCAGCAGGTTTGTTAGCTTTTAGTTCTTCCAGAGGGCTCTTACCGCTGGTTTCCTGTTTGGACCCGAAAAAGTCTTCATATAAGCCGGAAGTTGTGGCTGTAATAGAAGCATCTGTTTTGTGCTTAACGTCCATGCCGCTGGTTAGGTCATTTACGAGCCCTTGCGCTAGTTGGCAGGAATTTCCTAGATGCTGGTTGAGTGCTTGCACCTTCTTTTGGAAGTTCTCTATCCATTTAGCCCCATCAGGGAAAACGTTATCCAGTGCAAGCTGGAAGGCATAGCCTTTGGCATTTGCAGCGACAGCGCGAAGTAGTTGGACGATTTGATCGGCATTAATAAATGAAAGTGACCCACCGAATAGATCCACACCACCACAACCTGCTTTCCATGATGGAGGTGCAAAACTCACCAAGTTCTCGTCAAAGATACGAGTCTTCGCAGTGAAACGACCACCAGCTAACACACCGCGTCGCTGGCTTTCATAAACACCTGGCGGTGTTGTATTACTCATTTCATTGAACAGCTTGTCCATTTGAGATTGTAGGCCGTTAGATGCCATAGCTCCTGTTGGAGCAATAAAGAGACTGGCCGCCACACTTAGTGCAATCAGGCTCCTTTTTAATGTCTTGTACGTGACCATTTTAGTTCTCCTGTAATTTGTCCCGGATGTACTTCATTAGTTGTTCCGGTGGCACGAAGTTGTCTTTGTCTCCGCTCGCTTGTGATAGCTGTTTGAGGTCAGCCCCCAACTCTGGTGAGGCCAAGCGTTCGGCTATGTTGTTTTCTAGGTTGAGTACGGGACGAGTACGGTTGAACTCTTCGTCTGATACCCAGCCGTTGCGTTTAGCTGCGACCAAAATCCGGTGGTTCAGCTCTGGAAGTGACATTGGTCCTTGTCCTATCGGGGCGAATTGACCATCCGGAGAAGCTAGGTAAACAGCAGGGAACGTTACGATGCCAAGTTGTTTGGCATGGCCTTCATCGGTTTTGTAATTAGGAAAGATTCCGCTGGGGAGAGGTTTACCATCTATAGACACGGGGATAATCGAAAACCCTTCTCCTTGTTCAAGCATTTTGATGAGCGGAGCTTGTAATTCGCTGTAGTCGTCGTCTGACTTGTAGAAGAAGAATATCCCCACGCGGTCGGCAACACTTTTGAGCAGCATATTTTTGGCGTTGCCAGCATCTCGGTCCACCTGCTGTGAAGCAAACGTGGCCGCAGGGCGTCTGGTGATTTCATCCAAAAATGGATCACCCACAACAGCCAGCTCTGTTGCATCGGAAAACTGTTCTGAACGGTCTATCGCAAATCGCTGCAAGTAAAGAAACATTCTGACGTTTTCAACAGTTGGGTCATTCCAAGCTAGATCCTTGTATTTTGGAAGGTTCTCTCGGAACCATTTTGCCGAGAACATTTCTGGGCCGCTTGTTTGTGGTTCGGTAGGGTTCGTCGGCGTTGGCTTCGCTTCTGCCACCGGCTTCGGTTTAGGTTTTTCGGGTTTCTTCTCTGGTTCTTTTGGCTCTTCTTTGTACCAGAACCAACCCTCTTCTTTTCGCTCATAAAAACCTGAGCTAGTGACATCTTGAGCCCAAGCATGGTGTGATGCCCCCAGCGTGAGCGATGCTAGGAGCAGTAAGTTCAAAGGTGATTTTTTCATAGTCTCACGCACGTATTTTCCCATGTTCGTTATGGTAGAGGTGTGCGGCGTGAAATTAGGCAGGTCTAAGCGCCCATTTAGGGCGCTAAGAGCGATTTATTTGTCAACTTTCACATGTGAAAGAATTGACACAAGTTATTTGGACGTGTCCTCTTCAACTTCTTTGGCCTCAGCAGCAATCTTTCTCTGCTTCCCGACTAAGCGCTTATGGGTAATGTAGCGGATAACCATCTCTACAGCGCTGTTCAAGGCTAGGATACGCATCGCCCTTGTGGAGGCGACGTAGAGCAGGTTTATTTCGTCATCACGAGCCATAGGGTCGAGTTCAGGATCAAGGACATCAGGAAAGTCGTCATAGAGCTGAACAAAGTCCCATTCAAGCCCTTTGCAGCGATGGGCAGTCGAAACCGTAATATCGGCACCAAACTCTTCTTTGACTGTATTTCGTCGAAGAACAGTGAGTCGCTCAGGTATTTCATCGTAGCTGTTGATGATTTTGACAGCTCTCATCATCTCGGGGTCTTTTGTCGCTTTGGCTACTTCTTGATACTCAAAGTAGTCTTCATATTCATCAAGAAGTTTCTTGTTTTTGACCCGTTCAGGTTCAGCCATCGAGAACCAATACAAGTCCTGGAGCTCATTAATCTGGTAAGCGTCAATTCCACCCACCCAGAAAACTTGTGAACCTGCTTCGGTAGCAGATAGAGCCGTTTCAATAACACCCATTACGGTTCGGTGAAGTATTGCTCGATGGCCCACATCGCCAGGTAAAAACATAACCACCTGATCTGCTGCCCCCCGGCCAATGACAGGGCGAGTCTCACCTTTGAGTTCAAGAAGGGCGTTTGCCACAAGCGACACGTTGGGACCAAAGCGGAAACTATGAGTGAGATAAAGTTGGTCGGCGTTCATAAGTTCTTTGCTATCAAGAGCGTTGTTTGCTCCTCTGAACCTATAGATCTGCTGGTGGCGGTCTCCAACCAATATTACCTTGCAGTTCTGCTGCAAAACGATGCTGCTTGTGACAGGGTTTGCGTCCTGAGCTTCGTCAAACAGAATAGTAGTGTACCGGCGAGAAAGGTTTGGCATACCTAACTGATACTGCTTGAGGTAGCAGTCGTGGACAGTAGGGAACGGATCTTGGGCGTTGGTCATGCGCTTCCATATAAGCTCAGCACCCTCAATCACTTGTATTTGGTATCTCTCCTGTTTGGATGTAAGCAACTTGCCAGTGTCAGCACGAGCAAAATGAGTATAAAGAATCCGCATGTCAGCACTGCACATGAAGGCGTTGAGCGTGTCAATAATGTCTTTGGCAAAGGTCCAGTTCTTCGTATTTACCGCTTGCGCTATATCGGTAAGCCTTAGGTTGCCGGTGAGTTTATGCTGATAGCTTCTTCCAATAGTGGCATATGCAAGCTGATGGGATGTTTTGCAGTCCACGTTTGCAGGAAACTTCTCTCTGGCCTCGTCGCGGATGGCTCGGTTGTATGCCAAGTAGAGGATTCTGGAATTGAGGTTGTTGTGGGCATATTTAACCAACGTAGTTGTTTTACCCGTACCAGCATAAGCCTTAACGACAAGTCGAGACCCTTTATACTGAGTGATCATTGATTGTTCGGGTGTATCAGGAGGTAGTTGCTTCATGAAACCTCCTACGCCAAACACATCTGAGAAGTGATACGTTTCCTTTGTGTCGAGATGAAGGTACTGACCCGGTTTTCTTCTCGGGGGAGTGATGCTTCACAATCCAGATCTGTCCACCAGTCTGGGGCCTTCCCATGGGCCACTTCTGCAACCCAGGTATGCAGCCGGTGTAACCAGTCATCGTCACCAATAGACGCAGAGGTTAGTTCCATAGCCTCCTCGATATTGACTTGAAGAGCAGCCGCTCTGCTTCGCCACTCTTCTGAATATTTAGCCTTACGCGCCATCAGTTTTCCTCTTTCTTTTTCCCTCCCTTGCCAACTTTAACGAGTTCTAACTCTAACCCAGAAATTTTGGTCAGCGCCTCATTGAGTCTCTGTTCAAGGTTATTGGCCTGCTGGTCCTTTTCCTGTAACTGACCAACAATAACGCCTTTGTCTTGAACAAGAGTGCGAGCTTCCGCTTCGGCGCTAGAGAGTTTAGATTCCAGCTTTTGGATATCACCAGATAGACGCTGGTACTCTCGTTCTAAGGATTCGCCATGAGCTTTGGCTGTGGCAAGGGAGTCCTGTGATTGGGCCAATTTGGCCTGTGTTTTTTCGAGCTGCTCCTTTAACGCTGTATTTTGCTCGTGAGCGGCCCGGAGTTTTTCAGTCTGCTCTATACTCTTGCCTTTTTGGGCTGCTAACTCACCCTCTGTAGTTGCCAATTTTTGGCTCAAAGAGCGATTTTCGCTTTCAGCTTGCTCTAAGTGATCCTGAGCTCGGGTAAGATCGGTGGATTTCGCTTCCAACTTTCCTTCCAAATCCATGATCCGCTTTTCTAGTTTCTCGATGTCAGTTAGAGAGCGTTCTAACTCAGCAGATTTGAGTGATAACGAGCTCTCAGTTTTAGCAAGAGCAGCATCACTCTCTGCTTTTTTGTTGGTCATAGCTTCAAGCTGCTCTTCCAAAAGCTCAGATTTTTCTGTGGCATCATTAGCCATTTCCACGGCTTGCTGCATGTCTTCTTCGAACTCGATCTCTTTTTGTCGCAGAAGCTCTCGCTCGCGCTCAAGCTGATCATCAGCACTGGCTTTTGCAACAGTGTATATTTTCTGGAGAAAGAGCCGAGCATCACTCATGACCGATTCAGGCAGAATCACTTCTACGGGTTCATCATCGAGAGAATGTTCCTCTGACCACTGTTTTAGAAATGTTGATATGGTGGTGTAGCTTCCCTTACCAATGAGATCTCTAACCGCGATGAGAGTTGGACGTTTACCTGCGTCTTTGAGCCTTTGAGCCGCAGCGGCCACATCGTCGTACTCAACTAATTTTCTAGCCATAATAACGTTCCTCTTTTCTTAAAGTAATTATGATAATTACTGTAATATGATAATTATCATAATAATACATTAAAGCAAGGTGGATTGAAATTATTTCGGTTGAACAAAGTCCTTCTCAGTACGGAAGGGCTTTGTTACATGGTCACGTTTACTCAGGGGTCGATTCGATGGTGACGCCACCAAAGGTGCCAAGAATTTCCGACGCCGACTTATCCGAGCGTGTTTTGCGCTGTTCAGATGCGTCGAAGCTCCGAAGCATTTTGAGCTCAACATCCTTGTCTTGTAGCAGGATCAAGGGCATAGGCGCGGTAACGGTTTTGAGTACGCCTGCGGCCATGACGTTTGCTACCGGCTGCACTTTTACCTCCCTTCGCTCCCGGAGGTAAGGCTCTGGAGTGCTGACTATCCTCTGGATCAGTTGTTCAAGGGGAAGCTGATAGTCAGCACCAGAACGTTCAAGCTCCTCTCTTATGCGTTGCAAGAGCTCTTCTTTCACTGGTTTCTTTAAAGAGTCCTTCCGTTGCCAGGTGAAGCGGATAGAGTCGATGTCGCCACTGGAATAGCATCGGATTTGCCTGTAAAGGTGAAGAGTCATTACTCCAGGGCAGTCTACTCGAAGTGCTTCAAACCGCTCTTGCCTGGTGGGATATGTAGAGATAATGAACTCTTCTATACCGGCTTTGGCCGCATTGATACGATCAACTGTCGCAGCAATTTCATCAGCCAGCCCGACTTTGGAAGGGGAGAACCATAGGACCCCCACTGTTCGCCTGGCAGACTTCTGCGAATAGTCTGGATTGATGTGCAGATCTTTGTAGCTATGCGCTGCCAGCTCAAGAGCTTCGCGTCCTATTTGTTCTGTCACGACAATGTTGTTGATGCGCTCACTCTCCATTCCCTTTCTGGTAGGGGGGATGGCCGCAACTTTTGCGTACCGTGGTGGTAGTCGTTTGATAATGGAAGATAGGTTTGTTAAGTCCCGGCACATGGCCGAGAATTGTTCTGAAATGAAATTTTTAGCCATGTTGCCGCCTGTGTGTGGGTTTGTTCTGATAGATCATTGGTTACATAGTAGACAGTATTAGACCATCATGCAACAAGGGGGGTAAGGGCAAGAATACGCCTCCGCTTCGCTTCGGCGGGTGTCCTGTTTGACCTTCGTGTGTGAGATTAGATTGAGAAAAAGAGAGAAAAAGAGAGAAAGAAGAAAAGCGCGGGTCAGGCCAGAAATGTGGCTGAGTGGGACTGCGGGGGTGGGGCTGGCACCTTCTATACCCCACCTTGCATGATGGTCTAACTTCTCAGCTTTAGTACAATGGCCCTATGTTAAATCTCTGGTTTAGACCAAGTGTTGGCAAAGCTAAAATCACTAAGCTGTAGATCCCATGCTGTCAAGATAACATCAGCAACGTCTTTTGCTATTTTGTCCTTGTCTGCATCACTCAGTTCATAACGCTTTAAAATAATTTCCACTTGATCTTTAACCATTAGCGCTTGTTGTTTTTTAACTTCTAAGTTTCTAGACATTTGATTATTCCCATTATTTTCAAAAAATGTAACCTATAACAGACGTTTGAGGTTGTATGCGTGGAGTAAGGCCAGGATAAAACACAATAAAATTCTATTACGCTTTAATCATCGGAATATCGGACCAACGGGTGGTGTACTGCGGCGATAAAAACTGGCGGCGCATAGTCCAATGCTGATCACTCCCCTGTGCAGCAATATACAACACATCACGGCCATAGCGATTATTCAGACTATCAAAGATTTTCATTAAATTAGGGCCGCTCTTTGGCGCATTAAATAAGTCATATTGCACTGACATTTTGGGGCAAAGATCAATCAGGCCAACACCAATTCGATAATAGCGCACACCAGGGCGATAAAGATTTGAAAGCTCTCTGCTTACCGCAGCGCACAGTTCGCGGCTGTCATCAGTGGCGCAGACAAACTTCACGAACCTTTTAAAATACAATGGCTGTGGGTCATGGGGCGAATTAGCAGCAAACACGACCATTGCTTTACATAACGAGCCTTGTTCCCGCGCTTTGGCCGCCGCTATGGCGGCATGTTTGGCTAACGCTTGGTGTAAATGATCACAGGTAGTGATTCGCTCACCAAGGCTACGAGTAGAAAAAATTTGTTGTTTATCCGCTTTTGTTTCGTCCCACGTTTTACAGATCTGTCCATTGAGTTCTCGTACTGTACGCTCTACATCTATTGAATAATGCTGTCGAGCTATTTTCGGCGCCAGTTGAGCCAAATCGTAGGCAGTTTGCACACCCTGTGAGCCCAATTTAGCACTTAACTTGCGACCAATCCCCCAAACCTCATTAACGGGCATAGATTTTAAGATTTGAATACGTTGTACATCGTTATTTATAACGCAAACGCCATGATATTGCGGCAGTTGTTTAGCTGCATGATTAGCCAATTTAGCAAGAGTTAATGTCTCGCCAACCCCAACACAAACCGGCAAACGACACTCACGCCAAACAACTCGACGCAGCTCAGAACAATGTGCCGTTAAGTCTCCAATTGAAGCGCAGCGTTTGAACGACACAAAAGACTCATCAATAGAGTACACGTATTGTTCGGGCGCGAAACGCCCGATCACTTGCATCATTTTTGCAGACAGATCAGCATACAGTTCATAGTTAGATGAAAACACATGTACATTATATTGTCTGCATAGATGTTGCTGCTCAAAATAAGGAGCAAATTTTTTCACCCCAACGGACTTGGCCGCACGATTGATTGCCACACAACACCCGTCGTTATTGCTGAGTACAATCGCAGGAAGTCCTCGCAAGTCGGGCCTAAAGACCATTTCACAGCTTACATAAAAGGAGTTAGCATCAATCAGTCCGTACATAATTGACTCAGATATTGTTCAAGTAAGCTTGAATACTCATGTACTCTGATCGATTTAGTGATCACCCCTTCAACCGAGAAAGTATCCGCATCATCAATTGCAACGGATGCTATGTTTTGTTGTTGATCTATCGAAACCAGTAACCGGCGCTTTTCATCGAGAAGCTTTACAGTAAATTCACCATTGTAGCTGGCAACCACAATCGAGAGATTACGGCGCTTAGCTGCACGGTCTATCACCAGTATATCGCCATCATAGATCCCAACCCCTTCCATTGAGCGTCCCGCCGCACGACCGAACCAGGTTGAGCTTGGATGCTCAACAAGTAGTTGATCTAGACTGAGCGGTAATTCTACGTAATCAGCCGCAGGGCTTGGAAAACCCGAAATTCCTGCACTCGCATTGCATGTGATGAGTTTCATAGCATTAAACCACTGTATAAATAATCAGTAATAATAGCAGTAAAAAAATAAAAATCTAAAATTTCGATCCTGCTGTCGATTCCTGGCATAATTCGGTGGGTAATCGCCACCGCTCTTTGCTGTGTCATCAACAAAAATAAGGTGGAGCTGGCAGTGTGCCAGCTTAGAGATAGCTATTTAGTGCGCGCATTAATCTTTCAAATTTGAGTAATGGAACTTGCTCTAAGTCATTGTTTGCTAGAGCCAATATATCTAAAGGAAAAAATCCGCTATTACTCAAATGTATCCACTGTTTAGTTATGTCTTGAGTAACTAATAATCTTGGTGTTTCCCCTGAAAAATTTCCCAATATTGCATTTCGCAATCGCTCTGAACGTTTTTGCTCAGTGTTTAAAATAATGAATGGTACTGCCATACGAAACTCCACACGAATTATAGTGTTGAGCAATATATACATGCGTATAGAGGAGAGCAAAAAACGAGGATATTTATAGCATTCTTGTTTCTATAATTGTTTCCGTGTTGCTTAAAACAGAACTTAAGCGTCACGGAATCCAATGGTTTCAAGAATTAACTTCACAACTTTGCAGACGCCTGATAGTGCTATTAGGACAGATTGCGGTCCATCCATGCTGATTGACGCAATAACGCTATAGCATCAGAAGGGCTAACTTTCCATGCGTTGGATAGCTGGCGAACAGCGAAAACTGCGAGTTCCAATCGGTCATCATCATTGATGAAATTCTGGAGCTGGTTGCCTCGCTCGCTTAGGGTGATTGCAACACCGGCTTTGCCGTTGTTGTAAACCGCAAAGCTCTTATTCTTCGAGTCACCGTGATAGGAACCCTCAGCCTTGCTACGCAAGCCAAAGAGAACACCGCAAAACGCCGTCAGCTCGCCACGAGTGAGCTGCACAGTGATCTTGCTTTTCCAGTCTGGGCTGACCCCCGATTCCCTGATCGGCGCAATCTCGATGCTGAGAGTAGGATACTCACCTCTGGTTAGCGTGTGTTGTACATTAATGCCGGTACGTTTCGCGGGCTCTTTCTGCCAGTCTGAGAAAAATTTCAGGCTTTCACCGTAGGATTGTTCTGTCATTCCAAATTACCTTTGCTTTGAAGCTCCTGGAGTTGAACCACGAGATTACGTTGGATTTTTGCTATCTCTGTCACCAGATCGGCGGTGGCAATAGCGTCGGTCGCTGCTGCATGGGCTCGACCTTTCCAAACCACGCCTGCTTGGTAGGTTGCATCCGCAAGCGAGATAGTGCCGTGCCGGTTGGTTGAGCCAAAGGCATCAGACGCCAGCGTCATCGCACACAGCAAATTTTTATCTTCCCACCAAGGCATATCATCTCCAAATGCACCGGCAGTCTGCCTCAACAGCCTGCTATCGAAACTGGAGTTAAATATCACTACATGTCGGCCAGAGAGAAGCTGGGCAAGATCTAGCGCAATTTGAGGCCACATTGGCTCATTCGTCAGATCCGCCTCGCTGATTCCATGAACATCCATTGCATGAGGGGAAATTTTCACGGTTGGCCGCAACCTGGTGTTTAGTAGAACATCGCCCCAGATGTCTGTGACAGCCAACTCTATCACCTGGTCTCTCTCACCAAGCCCGGTCGTCTCAGTATCGAGTACCAGAGGCTCCAGAGCGACCCACCTTTGTGCCATGACAGAGGCCTTTGCCAGGTTACTACGCATTCTTGCCTTGACCGAAAGGATGGATTGCGCCCTTATTTGCTTTTGTGATGCCGGTGAACAGCCCCTTCTACGCATTGGTTGGCAATCTGCAATCCGGTACACTCCAAATTGGCCGCCATACCCGTTTTTGTAGAACGAAACTGGCTCTACTCCCGGCTTGGGTTTCATCCGAAATTCGTCCCTGAGCCGTCCTTTTGAAAAGCACCTATCGGCTTTCATGGCTTCGACTCTGGCAAGTTCGAGTTCTTCATCATCCATACTGTTAATCCGCTATATCGAGACGTTGACTCGCTCTCTTCAAGCGCTCATCGCCGCGTCGGTCATATTTCTGAGTAGTGGCGATACTTGAGTGGCCCATAGCATCCTTCACGGTCACAATGTCCTCACCGTTATCCAGCATCGAGGAGGCGAAGGTACGCCGAAGATCGTGAGGCGCGAACTTTTCCAGACCTGTTTCGACTCTTCTGGTTTCCAGAATGTGGTAGATGGCTTGATCAGACATCCTCTCTCCTGTCACATCATCAAATCGCCTTATCCTCGGGAAAAGAGGACCTTCATGCTCTCCCCGAACATCTTCAACCCACTTCTCAAGTCTTTTCCATGCACCGCCAGGTACATAAGCCATTCTCTCTTTGTTGCCCTTGCCAAGCACCTTGAGTGCTCGGTCTTTATAAATCATGTCCACAATGTCCAAGGCGACAATTTCAGAACGACGTAAACCGCATCCGAGAAGAACCCCAAAAATGGCCGCGTCACGCACCCCCTTGGAGCTTGGATCGCTTTCACATGTGAAAAATAGGCTGCGAATTTCATGGCGCTCAAGGGCTCTACCCTTGGGTAGCCTGGACCCTTTCACAGAGCGCACTTGCTTAATGTGCTGGAAACTGTCCGTGTCTATT
Organism: Shewanella sp. LC6; assembly: GCF_006385735.2. Lineage (NCBI taxonomy): Bacteria > Pseudomonadati > Pseudomonadota > Gammaproteobacteria > Alteromonadales > Shewanellaceae > Shewanella > Shewanella sp. LC6. Next base: position 98,113 of record NZ_CP043904.1, on the reverse strand, counting down.
TGTTTCATCGTCCACGCTTCAAGTGCTACACCTTTCAGCGCTGCGAGATAGGTGTTGATGGTTGCCGGAGCTTTACCTGAATCGCTTAGCATTTCCAGCACGGCCAAAATGTGGTGCCTCCTCATTGAACTCCATGCACAATCACGAAGGTTCTGAAACCCGATCATCTTGGCGACTATATTGAGGAATGAGCCCATAGTCTGCCTACTTCGCTTTGAGCCAAGACTCAACAGGTAGGCGATTGCAGGGTTGTCATGGATGTTCTGGAGAGAACTGGATGATGGCAGAAACTCACTGCGGACGCTTTGTTCTAACGGAACAAGGGACTCTGCGTGTGGAATTAGAACTTCTTTGTCGTTGTTCGTATCGTGCAAAGTTACCTCCTAATTTCGGCCTCAGACTGACTGATGAAGATGACTTTTTTCATAGGTATCTCCTACATACGACGAGCACAAGGATGAGAAGCCAAAAGCTCACGGGCCTGGCGCTCACCTTCATCAGTACCGACCGGAGCAGTGGTATAGACGCCACCATGCCTCAGGTCCACTATATTGCTTCGGCAGCACTGACCGACGTTCTGCACCTTGCTGTCTGCATCCACCCCACCAAATGTGTGGCAAGGCACAGGAAACGTCTTTTTGCACACAGAACATCGGTTGCTGTTCTTGTTGATGACTCTCGCCAATACCTTTTCAAATTTTCTTTGGTTTAACATCTGGCTCTACTTGTTACTCGGTCGATTCTTTGGTTTAAATATAAGGAGTTGTGCAACCATAACCCATTGTAAATAATGGGTTTTATGTTTGCTTGTGCAGATTTTATCTTACACAAAGGTTGATTCGGGCAATCTTTATTTGATATTGGCAAACTTTATTCTACTTAGACAGATAATCACCACCAATCTTACTTTAAAAACACTACTTTTTCAAAGATACATTTTAATAAGTAGAACAACAATAGAGAAATTTCAATTTATTTACCGTAATTATCATAATTACGGTAATACGATAATTTTACAGATTTAAACGGAATGGTATAAGATGTTGCGTTGGAACATACTTGCTGAAAAAGCGCTTAACAACGATAGTGAACACATCATGTGCAGGTGCGAGAAATAATATGTATAAGAGCCTTGAAGATCTGATGGCCGGTATTTACGAGATGGCCGCGCCAGGTGGCGTAATCTATAACGAAGTTTCCAAGTTCCTTGCGGCCAATCAGGTTAAGCCGGAAGAAATCAACTCAGGAATTTGGTTTTTCCTTTGGCTTAAATCAGCCCCAATAAAAGCAAAACCCATTCAAAAGAAGATCCCAGGCTTTGGTGTTGTTCTCAATATTCCGACGCATGGCGGAATGCTCAATGAAGCGATTACTAGCCTAATTGAAAAGGAGTGCCGACAAGTACAACTAGCTGAGAAACACGAAAGTCTTGAGGAATGGATAGAGTCAGTGTTAACCAGCCGGAAAGATGATGAAGAAAATGAAATTGCGGCCAGTATCGTTGATCTGCTTAGCGGATGTCACGACCTACTGGACACAGCTATGATCAATTACCTTTTCGAGGTGGGTAAAATCAATGAACAAGAGATTTTGTCTCTGATCTATTATGGAGAGCTATGTGACCATTCTCTAGTCGGGACGCCATTTTCAACGTTAAATATACCGAGTGAAAATAACATCCACGAACGCAATATAATTCCCATAAAAAAAGGAGTCTAATAGAGAAATTAGCTCCTTTTATTTCTATGGATTACCACTCGTTTAAGTGGCCAAAAAACCAGACCTAAGCGGCGGTTTTATTAGTCCTTCTGACTCGACTTATTTTTCGCTTTCAAACAAAGCTTCGGGTAAAGTTAATTTTTCCTCCGCTGAATATTCAATCAGTCTTGTTCTAAATGACAAATCCATAAAAGGACCTTCCATTATTAAGAATTTCCCTTTTTCTGAAAAAAACATCGGATTTATATCTCTCCTAACAATATCCGCAAACCAGTTTGCAGCCTTCGTTGCTTGGTAAATTGATACATAGCAATCGTCTAACCATTTTTCATACGCAGCCAAATCACGGTCATAGTTAGGGTTGTTGGGCGTATCTTTATAGAACTTATGGGGGAAGTATGTGTCTCCCTGCAAGTAGGAATGCTCAAGGTATGTTTGAGCCGCTCTATTCAATGACACGGAAAGTGTTATTGCAGAATTTTTAAGCTCATCAAACTCATCAGGCCAGATGGCTGCTATAACCTTTTGTCTAAAGTCAAAAATCCTATCTGGACGCTCTTTAGACCATTTTGGATCTGGGGATAATGCGAAGCTTGTCCAATTTTGCCACTCGTCCAAATCACACAAATAAACAGCCGAGTCCACTATTGAGGCAATAACTGCCTGCTTCGCTAGCCTCACGTGATCTATTGTTTCACTCAAAGTTTCTGTAACCCAAAGCTCATGCTCTGATTTAATTTGATGAAGCTTCTCTACAGGCCAATCATCCTCATTGCTATCAATTTCTGTATGATGTGTAGGGCAAAGAAGAACCAGATTGTGATAGCTATCTCTCTGCTCATCAGTGAGAGGACTATTAGATCTAGCAGAACCTGGCATATCCCCGACAATGTGTGCCTGCTCTCCAAGAGTAAAACTGGAGTTAACTGCTAATTTATCTTGGGTTAATTCAGTTTTACATATTGCGCAACGATTCCCAGATCGACCCCAAAGTATTTTAATGTCTTTTTGTTTGATTCCCATGTGCTTCCTTAATGCGAATAACGTCCGCAGTTGCGGAGACTTGTAGCGACGAAGGAGCTAAAAGGCGTTCCTACAGCCAGCGCTTGTTATGAGTTGAACTACGATAAAGCATCGAAGACGATGCTCCGTATAATACTCATGGAACATGCCGAGTGTGTAACCACACTACACTCAGAAGTCTTACGTTAAACTACTTATCGTTTTTCTTATCACATTTTCAAAAAAAAATCGGTTCCCTATCAAATCCTCACCAGGTCGAACTCTAATTAGCTCAATATTTGCGGAAGCGAATATGCTGTTTTTTAGTTCATCCCTATATTTAGCTTTGTCGCTGTCATGGTAACAACTATCGACCTCAAAAAAAAATTTTGGACTATGGTTGTCAGCAGGATCATATACAACAAAATCCACAACCGATTTGAAAAAATAAGATCTTTGCTCGTGTGATAGTGACGGAGATATTTTTTTGAAATCAAAAATATTACTAAAGGCTACATTTGGATAAACAAAATACGTTGGAAATACATTTTTTAACGCCTGATAAAACTCGCCTTCCAGTGAACTTCTAAATAACGGCTGTAGCCAGTCAACACGCTTTAGCTTGTGTTCACTCGTTCGATTAAAATTGACACCACCTGAATTTACTGTTCTGTTATTACCATTCAACTCAAGAATAATATTCTTTGCTTTTTTTGAAAATCGACATTGCTTTGCGAAATAAAGTAATTGAGCATGATCATCACTACTGATTGCAGATAGCACAATATCCTCAACTTTAGCCGCTCCATCTTTTGAACAAATAATGTAGCCTGCGGTATCAAGCCGGATAAACTCCTCGCAAAGCTTTATAACCAGAACTGGTTTTTCAAGTTCTACATTTATCAAAAACTCATTCTCAATTATCCTGAATATATTCCCCCACTCAACATCATTTTTTTTTATGCTGGTCTGATTGCGTTTAATAAATGAGAAAAGGTCACGCCACCTTTGCTCTTTAATCATCAAATATACATTTTCCATATCTATCAACTACCTATTCATTTCGTTCAAACACTGTCACGAGAACGCGCTTCTTGTTGTCATCGTTGATCACCATCAGATACTTGAACTTGGAATCTCTATGGCCCCAGACTTCCACGTTATCTACGCGGCCATACTTTCTGGCTTTATGGCGAGCCACTTTCTCGTCAAAGGGCTGAACTTGTAACTCTGGATGCTGGAGGCGGCCAACGAGTGAGGCCCACGGTTTTTTAGGGTCTCCAGAGGTTATCCGGGCCTGATACTGATCGATAGCATGTTGAGTAACCAGGACGGGACCAATGGCCGGTGTAGAGATTTCGTCATGGGTTTGGGTATAGGCTTGCTTGTCCACATCGAGGAGCTCAACGTTGCCCTCACCCGGCTCATCCATAAACTCCATGCTCTGCGAAACTTCAATAGTAGCGCCCTTTAAACGTCCAGTGAGGCAAGCCGCAAACTTGAATGCAAACGCCTTGGTGGATTTGCCCAGCGCCAACTTTTTAATCGCACCTTTGGATACCACCAGCTTGTAACCAGCACCAGCACCTGGCTCTCTGCAAAAAACCTGTTTGTCCAGCGCCAGATAGCGAATGGCTACGAGCTCAGCCAAAAGATCTGCCTCTTCGTGGTCAAAATCAATACGGACATCAAGAATGCCTTTTCGCTTTGTGCCAACGCGCCAAAACACCAGAGCTGAGTTGTTTGAGGTTTTTTTCGAGACGGTAGTCAATGTCATCATGGTAAATTTCTCCATTGCCGGGATAGTGGTCGGCATCGCCGCCAGCATCCCTATTCGTTAGGGTTCATTTAGATGCTATCACGGGTTTTAAAAATGCAACCCCTGGTGTCACTCTATTTATTGTCCCAAGTATTTTTATAGGCTCGGGCTAGGCGTTTTTCGATCACTTCTGACAAACTGCAACCATCGACTTCTGACAACCGCTTCAAAATCCTGTGGGCGTTATCGCTTATAGTTATGCTTTTACCAACACCATATCCCCTTCTGCGACGTTGCCTAATAGATGTCCCGAGCTTATTGATTTGCTCTGCTGTCAGATATTTATTAATCCATTCGGTGAGTTCTGAGGGTGAGCGCCCTATATTGTTCAGACTGTTCACTGCTTCAAGTTTTTTATCGAATGGGACGTCACGCCAGAACGCTGGGCGCGAAGCAGCTCTGAGAAGATAGATCGCTGTAGCCTGGGCATCTTCATTGGATACTTTCAAAAAACACCTTTTCCGTTACATGTCACACTAACCATATCGTGACATGTAACAACCCAAACTGCAAGTATAAAAAAGGCCAGCTATTGCTGGCCTTTTCGTTCATTTTCGCAGTTATTCTTTAGGCGTTGTGATGCTTTTTTTCTTTCTGTTGCTCATGGTAGAGATACAGACTGCCGCCAGTGACGACAGTGAAAAATATAAGCAACCCTAACATACCTAATGTGAAAGCGTCCATTTGACCCCCTTAGGAATTGCTGACCTTGGTTAAGATTATACCATAGATCCACAGGATAACCCCAACAAACAACACTAAACCGGCTTCTTTGACGGTAATAGTGTCCCCAGACACAGCCAATCCTACAATACCAACACCGATGGCTGTTACGGCGACCTTACGCAGGTCTTCACCGATAGCTCCCAGAGTCTTCTTGTCAGGAGAAAAAAGACGCACAAACCACGTTTTAATACGCAAAAACTTTTTCATAATTACCTCCACAGTTGAAGAGGAGGCGAATCATGCCCGAGAGGGCATGAACACCCCCTCAGGGTTAAAGTTTTAAGCAGACAAAGCCGATGGCGGCTTTCCCTTGTTCATTTTCATTGAGTTAATGATCTTCGTTGCTTCGTCAGCAAAAGGACCAGTAACTTGGATAGACTCCCTTCTTGCGAAAGAAGCCGTCACCATCATTCTCTGGCAGTGCATCAGATAACGATACCGAGACCGCATAAGCTCAATGTAAGCCGCAGAGTCACCCTCCCACCCCTCAGGGGGTGAGAAGGAGCACACTTCGTCATTACCAGGCGTGGTATCAACTTTTGAGACATCAATGACGGGCATACTCATCTCTCCTTCTCGCAATAAAATCGCGCAGGTAGCGAGCATTCGGGAAACCAAGGCTTCCCTGACTCATCAGGACATCGTTCCAGTCAATCCCTTTCGCTCTGGGTGGGATAGGGAGCTTAGGCAGCAGGATGTACACACGAATGCCGAGCTTCTCCAGCTTGGCTTTCAGCACATTCGCTGACTTTTCACCAGTCACAGACTTATCTTTGTCAGCCCAGATCAGTACGGTGTGAACACCTTCCGGAACCTCGAAGGACTCCATCAGGGTCGCATTGACCGTTGACCAAACTGGGATTTGAGTGACTCGATAAGCGGATAGAGCTGTTTCCAACCCTTCTGCAACACCCAGGATACCCTCAGTCGGTTCACCAAGGCGAATGGCCGCACCATTGACATCCAAACCTTCCGGAATGGGCATCATTTTCTTGGCGTTGCCGACCTTCGCTTTCTTACCGTTTGGGGTGAGATAGGTGCGGTGGAGCGTTACCATGTTGCCTTCCACATCTCGGATAGCGCAGACGATAGCCGGGAATTTCCCAACTTCATTGCCATCTTCGTCATAGTAGGCCATAGCCGGATTGAACCGCAGACAGTCTGTTTTTTCTACTTCATCGACCTTGAACAGAAGTTCACGGTTTTTGAAGTACAGACGCATTGGCTCAGTCACATGACTGGAGAACGGTAAACACTCGTTCCATACCTTCTCGATTTTCTCACGGAGACGAGCACTGTAAGCGCGTTCGCGCTCCATTCTCTTCTCCATTTCTTCTTGGAGCTCAAGCAGCCAAGGTTTGGGTTGTTCACGAAACATCGGAACAACTTTCGGCTTGTCTTCACTGCTTTGTGCTTCCGGTTGTGTTGCCGCAGATTGTGCTTGCGGTGCCGGAGCAGCTACCGTGTGATTGACCACAGGGGCCGTTTCAACATAGTGGCTCACCGGTTCAACACCACCGTTTGAACGAGCGCGGAACTGCGTTACCGTAGCGCCACGACGTTCGACCAACCAAGTGTTGCGGTGCGTTTGCATAGGTTGTTCTCTCACAACATTCCCCTGATCGTCTTTAACTTCAACGACGACAGTTACAGGCTCGCGCCCGAGGTTTGTCATGATGATCTCATCTCCATACTTGGCTTCGCTTTCACCAATGGCTCTTTCAAGATCCACACCCCAAACGGTGCGTTCCAAGCCACTCTTGTCACGGATGAAGGCAAAGTAGCTAAGCTCATTGTCTTCGTCATGCTCGTAGGGAGCTTTACCGTGGGCGATCAGAGTACCGGCAATGGATTTCTTGCGATTCTTGGAATCGAGAACCTTGTTGTTTACCTTCATAGGCTCTTGCTGAACAGGCGCTTTGGCCTGGGCAGGAGCTCGTGACGGTGCAGCAGATTGTTGATACTGGGGCTGCTCTTTCTCAACTCCCAAGTAATCACCAACCTCGCTTAGGCACTGCTTAAAGTCCCAGTTGTTGAGCCACATGAGCAACTCAAAACCATCATGATTAGCACCGCATGTGTTGCATACGCCGCCACCAGTCAAGTGGGCATCCTTGAACAGTCGGAAGCCATCTTTCCCGCCGTGAATAGGGCAAGAAACATGACGACCTGGTTTACGGAGAGCTGGTTCAAGATGGGGCGCTAGGGCCGCCAGGATGAATAGCCAGTTTCCGTTAGCCGCTTCACGAACGGTGTCAGCTTTGTAGTAAGACATAGGTTTTCTCCTTAGCGTGAACCCCAGCATCGAGGCTTCCATAACCCCCCGTTGCCAGGGTTTTAAGGAAACCCCGACACTGGGAGGATGTGCCAAGGAGGCTCCCCAGCCGGGGAGAACTCCCCGGCAAGGGGTTTAAAAGATCGCCCCCGAAACGGAGGCGAATTTTGTGAATATCACAAGCACAAATGAGTGCCCTCTTCCGAGGCCATCATGACTGTGACATCTGCGGTTACAGGATCTGACTTAATCACAACCTCAGTGGGTTTGAAAAAGCCATCTACAGTAGGCATTGGGTAGTAAAGATGAATCTTTCCCCAGTTCTTATTGTTGGTAAAAGCGACCTTTGTTTGAGCAACACAAAGTTGCAAAAACATGAGAAGGAAGTCTTCTACTGAGTGTTTACCATCTGCACCAAATACACCATCGACAATTGCCGGGGTCACTGCCACATTCGTCAGGAAACCAGCTTGCTTACCTATGGAAGATTGGTCCACCAGCAGTCCATCATTGATGGCTTGTTGACGGATTTGGGCGATGTCCAATTTAGCTAATTGGTTCATAAGGTGTACTCCAAAGTTAATGGGTACACCAACCCCGTGCGGGGACGTGTACCCGCATGGGATATTGAAAGATCAGGCCAAAGCCGAGCTTTAAGGTTCCGAATTATTACGCTGGCAAGATGCGCCAAAGAACGGTCGGGGGAAACGAGTCAGCGACACGCTTCACATTCACGTAAAGAGTGTCTGTAAAGACACGCTCTAAGCGACGACCACTTTGACGATAAACCAGCTTAAAATTTTGGAATTTGCTATTCATGGATACCTCAAGAAAAAACGGGAGGTATCTCCAGCAGGAGATAAACTCCCGCAGGGATTAGTAAATTAACGTTAATTTGCTGTTTGTTTTTGGCGACCAGCTATCGCACGTTTTCGCTCTCCGAAGAGAACAAAATCTGCTTACTGATGGCTTTACCATGAGTAAGAAGACTTGGAAAGTAAAGCAGGGGTTTCCCCCTGCCTTAGTTATGCCGCTTTGAGGTGGCGAGAGAAAAAGTCCCTGGTTTGCTGGATAGCTCCCCGGAGAAGTTCTCGTCTGTAACCAGCGTAACTCTTGTCATCACTGGCAACGGTCAAACCGTGCAGACTATCTTCACCCAGAACTATCTCATTTTCACGAGAGAGTACCTCAACTCGTAGGCCAAGAACTCGCTCTTTCCCTTCCAGGATGGAGCAAATTGTTTGGTCTCGTACTTCGTCATCCCAGTGGCACATATCGAAATCCCGCTCCGGGAGTTCAGTCACACGCACCAGGTAGTTTTCAGTGGCCCGTTCCCAAACCACCTCTTCTTCGCATGGAGATGCCTCTATCAGCGAGTATCCGTCGGATTCGAGCTTCTTGGAAATGCTTTTCACATCATCCGCCAGCTCCAACACAAAACGATCCCAGATGTCTTGCCAACGCTCGATCATATCCTGGTTAATCGCTTCAATGCCGGTTCCTAGCATGGTGTCATCATCAGGGAAGATCCCTGTAAAGTCCACGTTGTCGTCGATGTTCATGCTGTTCCAGTGGCTGTAGTGATGCCCATAACTGTTCCGGGCAATGGACAAGTCACAGGAACCATACTCACGGAGGACAAAAAGCATATTCTCAATGTCTTTCTGTGCCATCAGGTTCTTCACGCGACTGACAGCATCTACTTGGCCGAGCTCAGTGGTGAATAGGCGCTTCATGAGAGCTTTGACGTCATCAACTCCCAAGTCTCCAAAGAATGCCATTCCATCGCCCTGGCAGTACCCGAGACTGTACTCAATTTTCAGATCATCCGGGTATCCGCACTTAACCAGTTCGTTTTGAAAATGCTGTTTAATCATTAGTATCTCCTTAGTTTCATAGGGAGACACCACCCCCGCAGGGACTAATGTCCCCCGTGGGGTTAGTATTTACAGAGCTTCGTCAAGAGGCTCGTCTAAACTTATTAAGACAGATTTTGATTGGCGAACTGTTGCAACTCAAATAGAGCTTCTATCACACAATCGTAGCCATCAATCTCAGACGACAAATCAATACCTAGTTCACTTAAATCAGAGAGTAATTCAGTATCTTCGGCCAAATGCCTTTGAATTTCCCCTAGCTTACATGTCAGCGTATTAACTTGCTCTTTTGATAAAGATTTTAGTGATGCTTTCATAGCATTTCACCAAAAAGGTCATCTTTGATGGCAGTAAAATCGATTGGAGATTGGTCTCCATTGGTTTGATTTACGCCACCAGCATCATCAACACTGACAAAGACCGTTCGGAGTAAACCGTTAGGCTTTGCTGGGTAAACGATACTGACATGCTGACCTTTGTACTGTTCAGACAAAGTGCTTTGAAGCTCATCAACCGAACGGAATTTCCGGTCGCGGCCAAAGTCCTTAATCTTGATGTCGCCAGGTTGTAGGTTAGTCATCGTTACCCCCTGACAACAGTTTATCTACTGAATGGCCGAGTCCGTTACCAAACCATTTATCCAGAGCGTCGATTTCCGGAAAGTCCAATTTCACCTGAGCAACAACCAGCTCCATTTTGCTAAGCGCATCCTGGAACTCAATGCCATTACCTGCGGCCACCTCAAGTTTGCACTTGATGTAAGCGGAGTAGGTATCACAGGCCTTAACCAGTGATTGTTCATAGCCACCGGGAGCGAAGGCTATGGCGACTGCACTCTGGAGCTCTACGGGAAGAGTCTGAATGAGTTTGTCCTCTGCGGCCTTCTCCAATCTTTCAAACTCACGCTGCAAAACAGCATTTGCTTTCTTGACTGGTGTTACAACATCAGAGCAGAGAACCTCGGCAGCGTCATGCAAAGAAGCATGAGCAAGCATAGTTGCCAGATCCACCGACTTACCTTGCTGAATAGCGATATTGCCAGCCAGATAGGAAAGTAAGGTAACAACGGCGCTGTGCTCTAACACAGACTCAGGTTGAACAGAGTGCATCAGTGACCAGCGTTTGATCAGGCGTTGGCGCAAGGCCAGAGCTAAAAAGCCGAAATTTGAATTAGACATAGTGCCTCCAAAATTGGTTGGAGGTACACCAAAGCCGACCGGGCCTTGGTATACCCGGTTGGGTTAATGAGTTATCTCGGGTCAAGCTGCTTAGCTATAGCGAGTAAAAACGGATGGAATGGATGATCTTGCGGGACACCCCCAACAAGCTCACGGGCTAAACCGACTGAATTGGTAGCCAACACCTCTTTGACGGCCAGAATGATTTCATCATTGATTTCATCCAGGGTCTTTCGTTGTTGATCCACCAGCCGACTTAACTTTTTTAGGCTCATGCTTCTCTCCTTTGGTTATGGGAGAGAAACCCAGGAGGGGTTTCCTCCCGAGGGGTTAGTTTATTGCTGTTTTAGGCCAGCTACCGTTATAGCCAGCAAACGCTGACAATAAGCAAAGAGTATGACAGGCATGTACAAGGGTAAAACGCTGTAATTGCCCTTTTGGGGCGCAAGAGAAAAAGCCCTCCCGAAGGAGGGCCTTTTATGCGGCCAAGGACAAGCCTTGTTGTCCTCTTTGCAACTCTGTACCGTTACGACGATGTTTGCGTTGAACCGCCTTGATCATCGTTCTGACATGTCGTTCCAAAGAGGCTGGGTGACGTTTTGACAGTAGGTTGATCCAATCCAGATAAATAGTCAGCGCGGAACCTTCGGTTAAAGCTGCCTGTATCGACTCATACTGCCCCAATGCCCCCTGCAACACATCAGACACCCAAGGTGCATCAGTATTGTTTAGGAGCTCACAGAGCGCCGTATAAGCCTTTCTTCTGGTCGCTATCATGTAGCGGCGGATGTTAGCGTTTCCGCTTCCTTCTCGCCCTTCCATGACGCTCATACAGAATGCACTGGAGTAACATAGCATTGCATCGGTCACGTAGTTAAACCATTGTGCTTGATGCCGCTTCTGTTCTTCCATTACTTCCTGGTTGAGCTGCTTCTCGATGAACAAACCTGTCGGAGTCCGGTGGTGCAGGTGGTACTTGAACGTTAAGTGCAAGTTTACCCACCAGCGTACAGTTGCCAGTCGTCCTTTGATTTTTCGCATAACCAAATCTTTGTACTTGGCATCGCTAAGCACTTTGACATCCTTACGTTGTTTGATTCCTTCCATCGTCTGGAGCCCAGTAAGGCCCATCTGGTGGTAGGTTTGGCCTCTTTGCATCATGCGGTGATACAAAGCGCCTTTTCCTTTCGCAAGCTGGATTGCTCCAAACCTAAGGTAAAACTGAGCAGCGCTGCCGGGCGTATAATGTCCCTTTAGCATAGACTCTCTTAGTCGCGGGTATTCGTTCCAAATGATGAACGCAGCGGAGTCGGGATCGACTTTCACCTCATCATCTTCTGCGAAACAGACCACCCTTCTCTTTCCGTCTGCGGTATTGATTAATTTCGTTGCCAACGGGTCATCCCCGCCGTCAAAGTAAACCATTTCCGCTAACGGATCGGCCAAGCCATCAGAAAGCGAACCATCGCCCCATCGTCCAACCTTCAACCACAATGGCTTCGGAATTGGTGACTGAGGAACAGTTTCACACTGCGGCTCATCTTCCAGCAAGTCCAGATCACCCATCGACCAAACCCTGTGGTAAATCTCCAGAGCATGGAAAGGCTTATCATTGAAATGATGGAAGGCCCACATGAAGTCGATATGGACTAAAGCCTCTTCCGATATGATCCGGAATTGTGGCTCTGCCATTCGACGGTTCCAGTCGTTATCCTCTGCTTGTCCAGTAGCCAGCTTGTAAGCCAGCTCATCAGCTCTCTTTTGCTCCATGTAGTCCATGCTGCAACAGACATGAAGCAATCGCTCAAGGAAAACAGGACTGTAAACGTCCGGCTGTATTTTGATGTATCCACCCTCGTAAATCGTTCGACCTACGGGATGGCGGTCTTCCCATGCGTACCGGCGCTTAGCCAAGTAGCGCTGGATGCGGTTCAGCCCTGACATGTAGCCATGCCTTTCAGGGTCCGTGGCAAGTAATGTCTCCATTGACTTATCCAACCCAACAGCCTGGCAAGCCCAGCAACCGAAGCGAGCGCCACAGGCGTCACTGGCCTTTTTCTCTGTTGCCGACCACACGCACTCTCCTGTTGCCGCCTTGTAGAGCTCTGCCGTAGTGACATTGCTCTCCAAGTAACTTGGCAGAGGATATTTTGAGCCCATGCCAGCGGATAACAAGAACTCCCATACATCACTCGCCAACCATTTTTTCACTACATACAGTTCACCCCCATCCTTCGTCTTAATGACGCGATCTGAGCTTCCTCGCTGTTTTGCAATGTTGGCTGCACGAATAGTGCTTTCAGCATCACGACTACCCAACAAAAGGCACACTTTCTGCCTAACCTCCTTGGGAAGGTCCCGCATATAAGCGGCCTTAGCTCTCTTAGCAGAAGTGATCTTCATGTCGTTCGAGCACTGTCTCGCACTATTGCTAAACGTAGGCAGCCCTCTCCCCGTAAGGATTCGGCCCGTCCAACTCTGCGTGATCCCCGGCTTTGCCAGAACGATGGTCAGAGGAAGATTTTCCTTCGCAATGAAACGCTCCAGCTCGGCCAGTTTCTGATCAGCCAGCCACCTTACTTCAGGGCTTTCGATCAGTGTGTCAGTGTGCAAGATGAAGTGGTGCTGGCTGATGGTCGCTCCACTCCTAACAGCCCGGATCAGTGCCATCAGGAACAGATGCAAGACCGTTTCAGAATCTTTACCACTGGAATAGCCGATCATCATGGTCCACCCATCAATCAAGGCCGAGTGAATGGCTTCAACCGATGACGTGATCAACGATGACAAACTGGTTCCTCTACTGGCATCAACGAAGTTCAAATCCTCGTTATCAGTCAGTTCTGACCAAACAGAATCCCACTTATCCCCGCGCAAAAGCAAAGGGAGGGGTTGTTCTGAAAGATCAAAGTTTAATGCTTGTTGCATAGAGCCTCCTGGATTAGCAGGGTGCCCATCCCTTCCGGGAAAGCACCCCGGTAGGGTTAAAATTTCGTCACTAACAGATGCCAGCATCTGATAGCGCGAAAAAGTCATTCAATCCCTCAATATCTATTTGCCTAGAACATTGAAGGTCATAACCTCGAAGCTTTTCAGCCGGAATAAATATGGCTTTTAAATGGGCTTGTGAGCGTCGCTCACTTCTTCCAACCGAGAACATATCTTTTACAGACAGCGCACCGATCTCAGGCTGGCAACCGCATTTGCATCCGAGGCGGACTTTTGCGATAACCTCACCAGTTTTCTGGCAACGCTGGGCATCGGTGTGAATTTGTATAGTTGACATATTATTTCTCCATTCAGTTAAGGACGGAGACCCCCTAACAGGAGGTTCTCCCGTCAGGGTTGATAATTTGCTGTTTGTTTTTGGCAGCCAGCTACCGCACTTGAGCGCCTAAGGCACTTTCCGAAACATCCAGGTAGAGCGAGATGCTTGGGAAAGCGAGGGGTTCCCCCCTGCACTTATTACCCATTTTAAGGGAAAGGTACGCCGATTTCTCGGCGCACTCGGGTTGAAACTACACAGTCAAGAACCAACGTTTCATCGGAACGGTGATGTCTAACATCCCGTTTCCACATGGATTCTGGCCCCAGAATCTGTATGTCGTATCATAGAAGTCAAACTCAGACAAAGACTGAATCTGCGCTTCTGAGATAGGCTCAAATGGTCCACCGCAACCGATGTGCATATTGAGCCCATAATCTTGAAGCTCTAACTCTCCAAGGTTTAGCGTTTTCCCACCAACACAAGCAATCAAGTTCTCATTTCTGACGTCCCCTTCTTTGAACAGCAAAGCAGATTCGTCGTACCTCCCATATTGGTAGGTAAACTTCACAATATGCCCGTGCTTCGGTGAGGTTTGTTCCGACAACTCTTTCAGCAATCGCTTTACGCTTTGAAATCTTGCGTACAGAGCTGGCGTAAATTGCCCTGAGTAGTTCAAGTTCGGGCAGATCATTTCAAGCATCTCATCAGGTATTGATTCAAGCCCCATTTGCGCGGCCAATGGCTTCGCCTTTTTCAGACCTTCCTCAAGCACCCTCTGATTTACAAGTTGTTCTAATGTATTCATTTGACTCTCCACTTTCGAGAGAGCAATGCAAGCCGTCTCCGGACTTACATTGCCCGTTAACGGCTTATTGGTTTATCCCAAGAGGTACGGAGCTACGCCGGTCAGGAAGCCCATGACTCCCAACACAGCACCAACCACGCCCAGTTTGATTGACAGTTGGACACTTTGCTCCGGATGATTCCAGAACCACTGCCAGACTTCCCAGCGCTTGGCTCTGCGAACCTCAAGATTTACAGTGTCTTTAAAACGAACACCCAGAGCATCTACCGCATCGTAATCCAGCGCGACCGCCAGCTTGGTGATGGATAAATTCCCAGGGGTGCCCATCGCATACCGGAGCACCTTTGCTTTGGTCTCTGGGTTTACGATCATAACCGGCTCCCTCCTGAAAAAACGGGTTTTGTCTTTTCGTTTGGAATCCATATTGCGGTTATGGAACCTGGCAATACAGTGTTGAAGGCCTGAATCCTCGGGAGGTAAAGGCACAACAGTTTCGATTTTCATAATTACTCTCCTTTCGGATAAGCCGGAGCAAAGACCTTTAGGTATTGCTCCGGTGAGTTACTAATGAACCAAAGATGAAGTGACCACAATTGCGTCTCCGGTCATCATTACCGGGAGATATTCGCAAGGCTCATGGCCGCAGCTTTTTTTGGTTCCATTAGGTGAATAGACAGCCAATTGACCGTCCATAATGTTGAATGGCATCCCCTGTCTTTCTGCTGTCGGTGACAGCTTGAGAGTGCCCTTTGCATCAACCAGAGCCGTTGCCCAATGGAAGTCTTCACCACCGATAACCGGCTGTGACTCATCCACGACTTCGACCATGATCGGCATCATTCCAACCCAGTTCCAAAGACTGTTCCCTAATGCGAGGGCTAAAGCCTCGAACGCGGGAAAGACTACAGATTGCCCGAGAATCTGGTGGGCAACAGTGTCCGATAGACCTTGGATGAGCTCCTCTGGTATCCCCTTCACTCGACAATGTTCTATCGGTGTAAAGATGCGAGACAACTCAGGCTGTTCCGGATGAACAATGAAAGGCTCGGTACTTCTGCATTTTGCATAGTCCTTACCTATGGTGCCGCAATACTCATCATCTCCAGTCAGGAGTTGACGAGAGAACCCCTTACCAGCGGCTTTGTCTCTCAATTCCTTATCAGCCAGATAGTCAAATGACTTCCAACGTTCAGAATCGAGAGGCACCGGCTCAAGGATTTCGTGGATGCGGCTTTCCTTGGTACGAACAGGCTGAACCTTCTCAAGTTCAAAACCGTCGATCCCGTGGGAAAGCGCAACGACACAAAGACGCTTGCGGCGTTCAATAACCCCAAACTCATTGCCGTCGAGAATGCGCTCTTGTAGGGAGTAGCCCAACGAAGAGAGTACAGAACGGATAACTTCCATCGAAGCTGTGTTCTGGTACTCGGGCACGTTCTCAATCAGCACAACGGCTGGGTTTAGCGCTTCTACGAATTGCAGGAAATTAAAGAACATAGCTCCTGCCGCCTCATGCGATTCGGCAAACTCCAGTTTGTTCTTACTACGACCTGACTTCGATGCGCCGGTACAAGGTATTCCCCCCATCAAGACATCCACCTGCGGTGGGCGCTTGCTGAGATTCACTGCCTGGATTGGTGATTCGATAACTATTGAATCTTCATTCCAGAGCTCAGGGTTATTTGCCAAAGACGAATCGAGATATTTCCCTTCCATCTCCACGGCCACAGATATGGCACTGGCAATTCCCGCCTTGTGAAAACCGGCGTGAACCGCTTTGTCGAGCACACCACCCCCATGAAAGAGGCTGCATACTGACAGCGATTCTCCATTCTCAAGCTTACTGATAAGCCTGTTGACACGCTCGATAACTAGCTCTTGCTGATGGTGAGCGGAGATCACGATAGCGCCGTTACGAATAAACACGCGGAGCATCTCTACGCCGTCAAAAACGGTAGCGAGTTCCTGCGCGGTCAGATCGATGATTGGATACACTCGGCCATTGCGCTCACGCTTACTGATGGTGAATTTACCTTCCTCTTTGACACGGAGCACAACCTGGGAGTCTTTCAATTCCAGATCGTACTTCATGCCAGGATAGTAACCTTCACGCAGTAGCTTTTGACCTTCCAGCCAGACGCGCTTCTTGCCTCGATGTTCCCCTAACTTAGTGTTTACGATAGTAGCCATGAGCACTCTCCTTTCGGTTGAGAGGCCACTACCGTCCCAATCGGGAAGTAATGGCCCCGATGGGTTTAAAGTGGTTCTCAGTTCACAGCGAAGCTGTGAGACTGAATGGCGTTAGCAAAGCCAGCCATTTGTTCAGGAAAGGTGTAGCGGTTAATGTCCTGGCTGCGAGCCAGATTGACATGCACCTTTTTCACCTTCGTATCGTCAGAGTCGTACTTCTCAAGCGCCAGCTTTTCAGCTTCTTCCGGATCTCGGCCCAGCGAGTAGGCGTAAATCACAGAGGTGAAGCCAAGTCCTGAGCCGAATGCGTAGACTTGTTTCTCGAAATGGACGTCAGCGAAATAGATGCTGAATCCAGATTTGAGGTTATGTTTTTCCATGATGCTCTCCAATTAGTTTGGGGGCGCACCACGTCCAGAGCCGGGCGGATGCACCCGGCTTAGGGTTGATTGATCAAGCTGTCACGCCAGCCTGAGTTTTTATTGCTTCAAGAGCGATCTCTGCCTCCTTGATAGAACCAGTGCTGTACAGCTTATGCAGCACCCGTCCAAGGTTCACAGAGGTCTTTTCTTTCACTTGGAGATACTTGACATAAAAGTCATACAGTTTCTCAGCCTGCTCTATGTGGGACATGCTCTCAACGGGAATGGTATTCCCTGGATTGCAGTACCACTTTCCGAGCACCTTTTGTACAAATCCCTCTTTGTCTCCTACGAACTGATTTGAGCCAAACACCCCACTGGTTGGTGAGAGTTGAATAACAGAAATCGGATTCGCAAAGCTGGCAAGAGTAGTCATAGTTGTGGCTCCATGTTTGACAGGGAACCACCAGCCCCAGGGGCAGTGATCCCCCAAGGGTTAAGTTGAATGCTGTTTGTTTGAGGAGGCCAGCTACCTCACTATTCACTCTCGTCAGAGAGCAAAATCTTGCTTTCCAAGTTATTTAACTTCTCACGGCTTAATCATAAACAACTTGGGAAACAGTTTTTCATCTTACCCCAGAAAAATAGATCTGACACACGACAAGCGTCACTTTAAGGTGCCGAGTAAAAATCCTGCCCCGGAGGGCAGGATTGGTTTCTCAATTAGCTCCAGCCGACAATCCGCTATACGCGCCAGCAGGCAGTATCCACGGTTGTTTTTCTGGAACAAAGATTGGCAGATCATACTCTTTGCAGATCGATTGACGTAGCGCCAACTCATCAGCAATTTCTAATGGCTCTGCCATCGCAGCTCTCTCGATGACTGTTTTACCATTACGGCTGATTGCCATCCCAAACTCTTCCTCATACTGAGAAATAGCTCGGGCTCGTTCAGGCCAGTAATGCGCTATGGTTGCCCATATACGATCACCGTTAAAGATACAGGTCTGGCAGCTAGAGCGTCCCCATCCAAGCCGATACGGCACAGGTGGATTAATGCGCCAGTCACAGAGCATCTGCCATACTTCCTCTTCGCTAAGATGTAACACCGGTCTCCACGCATCAACATGACGCGGTTTCAATGGTTTTGCACTTTTACGAACAGTGTCAGTTGAATGAGGCTCCAACTGATTGTACTTGGCCCGATTACTTGATTCCTCGCGGCGTTCACCCGTAACGAATAACACCTTTTTGTCGATAAATCGTTCTTGGCAAGTGACAGCTCGACGGCCAACATCAATCTTCAATGCACTAGAGCACCAGCGAGTTTGAAGACTTGCCGCTTGTTGTGGGAATTTGCGTCGAGTAGCTTCCTTTGCTGCATCTCTGGCTAATTCCACAATACCATTCGGAGTACCAACCATGTGCGAATGACTCCGAGAGTTATTCTTGAGCATCTCTCCCTTGAAGCCATGCTTCAACCATGAGAAGTACAGTGGCATGTTCAGCGTATCAGCCAGTTTTACGCAGTAGTCGTCAATAAACGGCCAGTCCATAAAACTCTCAACAGCTTCTTGTCCATCAACCAAGTGGTGCCACAATTCTATCCGAGATGCCGGAAATCCTCGGTCCAAAAGGTATTTGAGCGCAGCCAAAGAGTCTTTACCACCAGACATGCAAACTACTGCGATGTCATAATCAAGCTCAATCTCAGAAGCGTTGAAATACACTCCTGGCATGGCTGGTTGACGCGCTATGATGTCTTTCGGTTCGAGACCAAATAAGGTCATTTGTGCGCCAGGTACTATTATGCGGTCATCGTATTGATCTGATGATGCTTTATTCATATATGCCTCCATGAGTAGGTCCACAAACTCCCGTCAGGGGCCAATGGACTAGCGTTAATTTCTCCGTAAGGAGAAATGATCTAAGGGGCTTTCACCTGTTGGAGAAAGCAGTTAACCAAGATAGGTTCCCTGGGCCTTGTAGCCGCAGAGATATGTGATAGATGCTGTTTATTTTTAGCGACCAGCTATCGCACGTTTTCGCTCTCCAGAGAGAACAAAATCTTGCTTTCCGAGTGGCACAAAACTTTCACATGTGAAAGTCGATGCTACTGGGAAAGCAGGGGGTTAACCCCCCGCTTTAACCCGCGCTAAGCGGTTTAGGATAGACTTCACGCCTTCCCTTATTCCAGATGGATCGTAACCGGCTTCACCGCAGCAGGCCACAAATGAGAAAGGATGCACCTCGTCAGACATCATCCATTCCATCGTTTCCTGCTTGATTTCGGTTCCGGCTCGACCATCTGCCATGACCCTAAGGCTGTGCCATAGAAGCCCATATCTTAACTGCTTCACCTCATCATCAGACCATTCAAGCCTTGGCTCAAATGGAATAACTTCTGCGGTTTTCGGCTCTTCGTCCAAGAAAAAAAGAGGCAGCTCAAGCTGGCTTTCCTTCTGGATCATCTTTACTGCGTTCATGGTGGCTCCTTTTATGGGCACCATGCCCCCACCGGGGCATGAAGCCCCCAGTGGGGTTACAGTCATAGTTACTTCGCGCCTGCCAGTTGAGAGTTGATACTCTCTTCCAACCAGATTTGAAGTGATTCAAGGTCGCACTTGTCTTTCAGATTGCTTGCTTTACGTGCGTCTTCCGACACAGCGCTCAACATGGCGTTAGCCTCAGCAAGTGATTCAACATTGTTCCCTGGGAACACAATCGTTTGACTGTGATCTGTCATGGTCTTCTCCTTTGAGAATGTGGGACCGTCTCCCATCAGGAAGAGCAGCCCCGAGGGTTAAAAGTAAAAATCCTCCAGCTCTTCATAATCCGGCTTTTGCTTAACTGACTGAGGCAATTCAGCTTCGGCAGCAAACTCAAACTCAGGATGAAAAGCGGGATGGAATCCTCGATGCCAAACTGGATGGTCGTTATCGAGGTCTAAGTAGCAGTGCCTTCCACTAGCCGAGTGATAGCAGTAAAGCCACTGCCTACCACTAACGGTAAACGGCTTCTCTGCACCTCCACATGCTGGTACAAGGCTATCTGCTGCTATATGCGCAACAGCGTCCATAGGCTCAGTCCTCGTCTTCGTCATCACGAACACAGAGATCACGAGCTACTATTTCCGCAGCTATCAACGCATAATCGTTGCCCTGCCAGAACCACCGCTCCGCAAGCTCATAGGCTTCACTGGAAGGTTCGCCATAACCATGAACCACCACGTACTCGTGGAATACTTCATGATCAAATGCCTTGCCATCTGCTTCCATGAACCAACCGACTGGGCATTCCAAAATTCGATGCCTTACGACATCTCGTTCTGAATAGCCCTCTCTGACGGCTTGCTCCAGCATCATCCGCGACATACCTGGAGGAGTGATGATCTCTAGGCTGATCCCATCGCTTCCTGCAAGATTGTCGTCGTATGGAAGACCGGCAAGTGTTAGGTGGTTGCGTTTGCACCAACCTATGGTCCGAAGAATCCGACTCTTGTCAGATTCTCTGGCCGTGTATCGGTTAAGCTGCATAGCCACCTCCAGCACACTCCGCTTCTTCGATTTCACTTCCGAACTCGACCATTCCAATCAGGTCAAGCTGGGTCATGTCAGAATCCAGAGAGCAGTCAATTGCTGACTGAATGATGCCTTTGTGGGCCAAACCTAAAACCGACTTAATAGTCGAAAGCAGAGACTCAGCTTCGCTCTCGATTTGCTCCAGAATGTCTTTCCATTCCCAGTGCTCAAACGGTTGCCAAACGATCAGATCATCAGGCACATCTCCCCTTTCTACACACTCAGACAAATACTCATAAGCCTTGCACCAATTCTCTTGTTGTCCCAGTTCACTGAGCACTAGAGCGGTAGCATGACCGTATGCGATTTGTTCAACTTTGGTATTGATAGACATAGTGTTTCTCCTCGTAATGGATAGAGGAGCCCCACCCGCAGGAAAGGCCCCTCCGGATGGGTTAAATTTCCAAGGTCACATCGGTTTTTGCTTTAGCGCAGCAAACCAACACTTCCCCTTCTTTGACAAATGCGACGGGGGTCTCGTCATAGGCCACTTGACCTTTGAGAAGACGAACCCGGCATATGCCACAAAAGCCACTGCGACAATGCGTTTCAACAGTGAGGCCTTTGCTTTCGATTTGCGCCAACAGCACATTGTTGCTGGCTTGAAGTTGTACGTTCATGGTCACGCTCCTTTGTTGTTGATGAGCGCGACCAATCCCTTCCGGGATGTCACGCCCCGGTTGGGCTACTCAGCAAGTGCATAGACACCTACTTCGATGCGAATAAAGAACCTAGCATCTTGGAGAACCTGCCTGACCTTTGCTTGCCAGTGGTTGTTCTCTCGATGCTTTGCATAAGGTTCGATCTCTTGATAAATCTGCTCCAGCTTCAACGTCTTCCCTTGCAGGACACGCCGTATTGCAGCTTTCCATGTTGTCGAAACCATATTGGTGGCTCGACGATGAACAGTAGCAAGAAGACTGAGCGATGAGGCAACGTCGTTTCGACGAAACACTAACAGTTTCTCATGGGCGATCCGCACCAGCTTCCCTGAATACTGAGTTCGATCACTTACACAGTTGTGCTGCGTTTTGATGATCTCATCCACCAGCTTCCCAGGCGCTATGCGTTCAACAAGGCTAGACAGGTTGTAATAGTCCCCATCTCGCCTCAGGTTTCCCATAAGTATTCCGTAGTGCCCACCTCGCTCGCATGCGTCATGAATGTTCATAACAGCCAGCTCCAGAGCT
Source organism: Shewanella sp. LC6 (assembly GCF_006385735.2). Lineage (NCBI taxonomy): Bacteria > Pseudomonadati > Pseudomonadota > Gammaproteobacteria > Alteromonadales > Shewanellaceae > Shewanella > Shewanella sp. LC6. The sequence goes on along the minus strand of NZ_CP043904.1, from coordinate 76,121 downwards.
TCAACGAACTCTGGCAATTTCATGCGACTCATGTCCCATTTGTTGGGCTCGCCCCATTGCATACCGGAATACTGAATCATGTCCCAGTAGGGAGGATGCCACCAGATAAGGTGAGCTGGCTCTCCCAGGAACGAAAGGAAGTCATCCCGCAACAGGTTGAACCCCTGATGCAAGTCTGTTCCTTTGAAACGGATACCTAGTTCATTGGCAACGTCGATACTTGAACCTCCCCCAACACTGGGATCGGCCACCAGACCATTAGGCTTTCTCATGTAGGACTCAATAAAGTCCTTCACAATAAAACCTGAGCAGTTACCTCTGTACTTGTTGTTTCCGTAAGGCCCTCTATTTTCGTAGGAGCATACTGATGATTTGAACATGGCGTCCTCCATCATAGATGGGGCGCACCATGCTCCCATCAGGGGCAGGTTCGCCCCTGGTTAGGGATTAATATCAAGCGTTTTCTGCATACCACCAGCTAAGGCGATTGCAATCACGGAAGAAAGCAACCTTATCTGGAGCCTTCATCATGACAACATCACCTTCGCAGTAGGTGCATAGCTCAAGCGTTGCTTTATTTTTCCAAAAGGCACTGCAACCCGATTCTTGATACACAACCTCCCATTCGGGATGGCGCAAGTACCTATGGAAGAAATCGAGAGTGTCACCGTAGGGAAAGTTAAAGCGTTCCATCACTGATCCATGCTCAGTCAGTTCAGGTTTAACTTTGCCGGTTTTTAAGCGCTTCTTGATGATGCGCTGAATCCAACGAAGTCGTGCAATCAGTCGCTTGGTGTCTTTCTCGTACCGCTGGGGATTACGCTTGCTCCAATAGAGCTTGGCGAATATCTCCCCTGACAGGTCCTTCATCTGGTTTTCGTTGAGTCCATCAAGAAAACGTCGAGAAGGTTTGTCGTGGTTAAGAACTGATTCTAAAGCTGATAATTTTTTCATAAGGGCACCTTATTGCGATTGCAGAGCCCCTGCCCCTCAGGGCTATTGAGGCCCCATAGGGTTATTAATTGAACGGCGTATTAATGCGGGTTCGTAAATCGAATGGCTTTACCAATGAAATCAGCCATCAGCCGATTCCCTGTAGAGCTGAAATAGCTCTGCCACTCTTTCCAGCCACCAACTGATTCCACCGAGCTTGGAGACTCGAAGATACCCCAGATACGCATTTCACAACCTCGTTGCAAAACTCGGTTTACCTGGTCAACCAGGTGTTCCTTGTTCTGCAATGAAGAGAGGTTGCAAGGCATCTGCATGATCAGCTTTTCAGCTTGCTCGAAGTCGATTTTCTCAATCAACCCTGTGCGGGTATCCACAGAGAATGGTACCACCTGCTGACCGTGGTTAGACCACAACCAATGGGTGATGTAGATCGGATTAACGCCAACTTCCGCTGGCACCAATACGCTGCCGCAAGACCGCAACAGCCAGACCAGACGTAAACCATCGAATCGAACCAGAGACTCCACATCGGTTGTGATGTCATCTTGGTAGATTTCAGGCAGCTTATGTTCGGCGGCGAGAGAGATCATTACGGATTTAAGATTGTTCAGATGAGACATGTGTGCTCCTTAAAGTAACTTGGGCACACAGAGCCTGTCAGGCGCAGTGCGCCCTTAGGCTGAGGTTCAATGCTGTTTGTTTTTGGCGACCAGCTATCGCACATTTTCGCCCTCAGAGAGGACAAAATCCACTTTCTCAGCAACCCTCAATGAAGGCCTCTGAGAAAGTGAGGGGGCATTCCCTCCTCACTTTGCTCACTTTGATTGTTCCACGAGAGCTGTGTGAACAGGAACGCTCAAACTGCCCTTTTCGGGTGCAAAGCCGAAAGACGCATCAACTGCCCCGTCTTTTCAGTTCTTCGACCAGATGTTCAGGCACCTTACTCGCAGTACATGCCAACAAAACATTGAGATTTACCGGCTTGTGAAAGCGCTTATTTGACCAAGAATCACCAACTGATGATTTTGCCCAGTCGATTGCTTGCCCAAGGCTGTGGAACTGCCGCCTGCCGGTGTATCCCATACGACTATCCAAGGTGACACCCTGGAACAGCCTCCAGTACATAGGAGGAATACGCTTGGCAAGCAGTAAGAAAGGCGTATCAGGCACTGATGCTCTTCTACCCTTGTTCTGATGATACAAGTCCAGCCGATGGAATTGGTTCATAGATTCTCCAAATAAAAACGGCCATCGTTTCCGACGACCGTTTTCCCTCCTAACAGGAGATAGGAAGCCCCTGCTAGGTTAAAAAATGGCGGCCACCCAAAAGGGCGACCGCGTTTATTTACACATGCTATGCCGCAAAAGCCGTCAGAGACCGCTCCATCAGCTTAAACAGTGTGCGTTGCAGAGCTGCCGCGTCATCTATGACTATGTTCTTTTGGAACAGTCCTGACACTGCGGTCGTCTCTACTCCTATGCCGATCACCTCAACATCGCTTCGTTCACAGAGGTCAATCACAGAGCGACATGCCGGGGCGCTTTGAGGCTGCCCGTCAGTCACCACAATCAACATTTTCCGCTCTTCACGGGTCTTGGTGAGTTCAAAGGCTGCATACCACATAGCTTCCGCCATAGGAGTGCCGCCTGTTGCTTTGAACCCAAATCGACCGGCCCGATTTTGAACAGTGTCTCCATGCTTAACGACGCTAAACACTGGTTGATTCCGATTGCCACCAAAAAAGGTAACAGCCGGGTTTACGCCGGGGATCGCTTCTAGGGCCATCGAAATAGCCAAAGACGCTTCCCGCGCAATGTCTTGACGCTCCTTTCCATTGGCGGCCTTGTAGGCCATCGAGGAGCTCATATCAACCAGGATGTGAACCGCCGTGTTAGGGCGCTTCTTGGCTTCCGGCTTGAGGAATACGCGAGTATCACCCGTCACTACACGATGTAGTTTCCGAGCATCCACACGCTTCCCTGAACGTTGGTTACGGTGAGCAACTCGCTGGCTGGCCTGAACCAATCCGTAAAGCTGCGTTCTTATCTTTGAAGTGGTACTCTTCACATCCCCCGCAAGGCTTTTGCCAACAGCAGGATTGTTTTGGGTATCTACAGCGGAGCGAACAGTCATATAGCTGTTATCCCCCTTATCCTGAGCCACCCGGTTAAGCTCGGCTTTTAGTGCGTCATGCGCGTCACCACGCAAGTCACCGGCACCAGCATTCAGAACCTGCTGTAGCATTTTGGCCGCGTCTTGTTTCGCCGCGTCAGAATTACCACCAGCCTGGCTTTGTCCTGCCTTACTGCCACCATCAGCATCTGACTTAGCTTGGTCGTCCTGTCCTTTCGGATCAGACTTAGCGCCAGCTTCATCTTGCTTCTGATTTTTGCCTTGCTGATCACTGCCTCCGGCACTAGGCCCTTGGTTCTGATCATTACCACTTCCACCCTGATTGTTCTGAGGTTGGTCTCCACCAGCATTTTGTTGGTTGTTACCGTCCTGACCATTCTTGGGTTTCTGCTCTTCTTTTTCCTTTTCCTCTTCGATCATCTTGATGATTTGGTCGGCCAAGGATACTACCTCTGCGGTGGATTTCGTGTTCACAGCTTTACGCAGCAAAGCGTTCAACCGAACCACAACACCTTGAGGAAACACTCGCTCGAATACGGTAGTAGCCGAATCGAGATAGGGTTGCAGGACAGATTGCCCAACAGCCTTAGTTTGCAGCCAGTACAAACAGAACCCTGTCAGAATGGAGGCTGGAGCCTCTTTATCTGTGACATGCTCGTAATGTCCAGCTTGAGACATATAACGAGCGACTTCATTCAGGGTTTGTGAAGTGCCTGGGAAGAGATCCATCATGGCGCGTTCAATGCGGCAGTCCTCCAAAACGTTGGACAGCTCAGCATGAAGGCCTCTTCGGCGTTCTACACCAAAATCCGTAAAACGGACGTGGGCGGCTTCATGGGCCAAATATCCCCAGACAGCATCCATATTTGGATAGTCGTCGGGGATATTCGGAACCACGATGGTTTTACCGTCGGTGTAAGCGTCATCGTTACCGATTGCCACTTTAACACCGAGTTTTTCACCATAGGCTGCGGCCACGATTGGTAGAGCACTGTAAATGGTGCGTTTTTTGGACATATCTTTTCTCCTGGTAGGGAAGGAGATAGTCCACCCCGAGAGGGAATGGCTATCCCCTCCGGGTCGGTTTAGTTGAAGTGACTATTAAAAGAACAAGTCATCATCGTCAGTTTTAGGCGGCTCTTGGTTGAGAGGCTCCTCATGGATAGGCTCTTGCTCTACCAGAGTTTCCTCAGGTAAAACAGGTTCGTCCTCGACATCAACGCGCTCTTCTTGAACTGTATCACCGGCATTGGATTCATCTTCCGATTCCACCTCGCCTCGTTCTGCAAAATTCTTGAAGAAGTTATCGATGTCTTCATCCAGGTCAACAGTGTTACCACTGTTGTTAGTCTGTTCAGATTGAACAGAGTCAGTACCACCTAACTGTTGCGGCTTAGTTTCGCTCCCCTCAGGTGCAAGGGGAAGCTCACAGGCTTTATCACTTTTCTGTTCGGCTTTTTCATCTTTAGAACGGTCCCCCATATGGGCTTCCGAACCGCCAATGTCATTAGCCATACTCTCTATAGTAATCGAGCCGTTGGCATACTGCTCGATGCGGTCTCTCTCGCTCATGATCAGCACTGCGGCCACGACCTGATAAAAGAAAGGCGCAACGATGTTGCGGCCATCGGCATGTTGCTCGTATCCCCGAAGGGTTTGGTCGAGCAGCTTGACCAGAGGGTTAAAAGCGCTGTTTAGGAAGCTAAGTCCATCCACCTTGTCGCGGATGTTTCGGAGTGTCTGCCGAGTAGTGACCGCACATTGATCTCTACCGGCCAAACGTTCCATATAGAACTTATTCGCTTCCTGAACCACTTCGGAGATGAGATCGTCACCCAGACGTTCAACCTTGCGGTTAAGGCGTTTGGCGTTGGCCTCATCTTCGTTCACAGGCTGGATCATGAACACTTGGTACTCAAAGCCAATCCGCTCCTCGACCGTTTCCTTTGGAAGGGAACCAGCACGGATAGCTCGTTCGTACTCAGGGTTTTCCAGACACCATTCATCCACGGCTTTGTTGTAACCGTTGATGAAATCCTGTTTCAGTTGGTTGAACTGAAAGTTGATGTCGTTCAGTTTGTTACAGATTTCATCGGTCTTACTGACGGGGACGGCAAATCCGTTCATGAACGGCATACCGAATTTCAGCAGGAGACGACGGGTTTCTGTTTTCAGACGGTGAAAGCCTTTCAGCTTCGCCGGATCACATATCTTCTTGCTACCCAGTTGAGCTACTTTCTCAGGTGGAATTTCACCACCCTCGCCCAGCTTGAGATCAGATGCAGACAAACGGGTTTGTCCACTCCAAATGTCAAAGTCAACGTGGATAACACAGAGGCTTTGTAGATGGTTCACTTTATTCATGATGCACTCCAAATAGTTTGGGGGCGCACCACGTCCCGAACCGGGCGGATGCGCCCGGTTGGGCTAGTAAATTAACGTTAATTTGCTGTTTATTTTTGGCGACCAGCTATCGCGCATTTTCGCCCTCAGAGAGGACAAAATCTTGCTTTCCGTTGGAGACTCTCAAAATCTCCAAGGGAAAGCGGGGGAAATTCCCCCCACTTACCAGTAGCATGTAACTACTTCTTCCGGCAGATCATCAAGAGGAGCTAGTACGTCCTCATCAACAATGTACCGTGGTTTCACCGAACCTGTAACCGTTACACGGCACCGTTCGGATGACTTCTCTCTGTACTGGTCAATATCCTCAGGCTTAACACCTGATGCTTTGTCAGCAAGCAGTTTTTTGTAGTCTACCCGACCAGCCGCTTTGTATCTCGTCACCATCACGCCGCAGTAGTCGGCATGGAAGTATTCCCCCATGAGGGACTTCATGGTTTCGAGATGAGGTTTTTGCCTTTCTTGAAGCTCAGTCAGTCGCTGTTTAAGCTCCTGAATCTCAGCATCATAGAGGCGGTATTCCTCAGCAGCAGCAATCCAACAATTAACCTCTCCACCTTGCGGTATGTATAGGTCTCTCTCTGGATCTTTATCAGGTTCCTTCTTATCTACTACCTGTTGCCAGAACTTTTTAGCCTCAGCCAAGATTTCTTTAATCATGGCTTCATCTCGGAGTATTGGAAACTCCTTTATCTGTCCTTCAAAGTAGAAGACTAACCAACCTTGCTTAGCACCCGTAACTAGGAGCTGGTGTTGCACCTGCGGGTAATAAAGCTGGTATGCCTTGCTGTTTGCTTTCTCAGCACAAACATCTTCCCATACAGTAGCACTCGGGCTTTTTAGCTCGACGGGTTCCCCGTTATCTCTCAGGCCATCCAGTGAAGCCCTCATGAGCGGGTATTGAACCGATTGAACACAGGCAGGGAGGAGCATGTCATCATACTTCTCCTCAAAAGCACGTCTTGCGGCATCTTCGTTTTCTATCCCCCGGCGAACCAGCGGATTAAGACTCAGATCGACTTCACGCGCATACCCAGTCTTCTCAGCCCACAGTCTCCATCGTGTTTTGTAGGGAGACCGGTTGAGCAGAATAGCGGCGTCAGTTGCTGTTACACCTTGACGCCGCCAATCAAGCCAATCTTCCTCGCGTTGCGATAGGTTGACTATTTTCATGGACCTCTCTCCAGTGGTAAGGAGGGAGATCTCCCCCAACGGGGGAGTCCCCCCGTTGGGGTTAGTAGTAATGACCTTCTGCACCCTCCTCTTCTGCTACGGGGATCATGTCCTCGTCACTCAAAGGCGGCACGTCATCGGCACCAGGCTTTGCATTAGCTGAGTCACCAGCGATGATGGGCTCTTGCTCATGCGTTTCCTGGTAGTCAGGCGTCGGTTGCTCCATTTGATCCAATTCCTTCTCACGAAGAAATTGGGTCGCATATTGCAATTCCGAACCTTCATACCGTCCCTTCACATACTCATGCGCCGCAGACCATGCTTTTTCAGCAATAGCGCGATTTGCGAGTTTGGTCAGGATCGGATCAAGCTCTTTATGCTCGATAGCCAAAGGCTCTTGGCTATGAACTTGCGTCGGTGAAGGGAGGTTGGCAATAGCCGGGTTAATGGCCGAGGCCTGCTCCATTTCACGGATGCGTTCAGCTTCATCCTGGTCATAAATACCAGAGAAACCAAATGCGACACGAGAACACTGGATCAGCGACTTGTGCCGGAGTTGACGCTTGGTGTGCGTTTGCCAGGGGCCATCAATAGTGTAAGCACCATTGCGGCCTTGACCCTGGAACGGTTCACGGTACACCTCATCAATGAACTCCTTGATGCGGATAGGGCGAGATCTGTCCTTACGGTAAATCACGCATTCAATCCACTCAGGGCATTCAACTTTCGCCCCTTGCATTCTGATCATCTTGTCCGAATACACGAACTCAACGCCATCATACTGGGGATGCTCGTTGATGATGCGGCTCCAGCCGTCAACACCTACTACCGGAATGATCCCGTTTTGTTTATCAGGAAACGCATAGATTTCCCGAGTGAAAGGGTTCAAGCCGTACTGTTCGGCCACGATCAGGAGCGTCATCATCTGCTCATCGGTCGGGGCACTTCCATCTCGCTGCTTGAATGCGGTCGCCTTCAAAGTTTCATAGAACTTTCGGGTGTCCACGCCAAACCGGCTCGCGATACGGGTTACAAGAGATTTGTTATCAGACATGGTGTTTCTCCAATTCACGAATGAACGTTGAGAGGACACCATGACCCCCTAGGGGCATTGGTGCCCCCGTGGGGTTTAGTAAGAGTTGGCGGAGTTACCCGCCAGCCAAGTAGTGCATACTGTCGAACGGCAGTTCACATAAAGTTATGCCAACGCCCCTTTCGGGGAGCAAGCCCCCGTAAGGGTTAAAAAAAGTGATCCTCTTGTTCGGCGTCGATCTCTGCCAGGCGAATCAGCTCAGATACAAGGCCAAGCCTTTCCGCATCTACTCTTACTTCGTCGTAGCTGAAACCAAACCGTTCAATGAGGGTTTTTAGTGAATCAAAACGCTCGTAGTCGAAGGTATCACCCTGTTCATCACAGAATGCCACCAGCGGCTTCTCTACGTTTGAAAAGTCATCCGCGAAACGCTGTTGTAGGTAAACCAACATCAGCAGGGGTTTGTGACCATGTTCAGGACGGAGTTCACCAGCGCCTTCCAGCGTTGCTGGATGGATTGTGTTCTCGCCAAGACAAGTGCTCACCCCAAGCTCATAACCGCTGTCTGTACGCATTAGCACGCAGGGCAGCAAGTCGTTAGAGCCTTCATTCCGAGCAACCTCAAAGCCGATTAAACTGGCTCCTTTGGCAAATATCCCTGCTACAAAACCTTTGAAGAGGTTTATGTCGCCAGGAGGTAACTCAGAAGGCGGAGACAACAGCCAGTTTAGAGATCCTAATCTGGTTGTTTGTTCGGCTGAAACATTTTCCCCTTCCAGCACAGTCTGTGTCTCTGCGTTTATCAGCACCTCATCCAGAAAGGTGTACCCCTGGCTGAGAAACTGTGACACATACTGGCTTTCTTTGTCCTTGTAGGACATTGGGATCGTGTCTGGGCCGTTGGCTTCAAAAGGTCCTTCGAGCTTTGTCTCAGACCAGTTTTCAGCTTTCCCATCAGTGACGGTTCGGTTTATCTTAACCATCGTGAATTGACCTGGCTCCGAGGAGCTGGGCTCCCGGAGAGCTTTGTAGCCAATAAATACCTCGAATGTTTCCAACGTTAACGCATCTTTGAATGCGTAACGACGGCACAAACAGTGATTTTTTTTCATGCGTCCCCCCCTTAGCGCCATTGGTCCCCAAACACATCCTTCGCAACACGCAGGATGGCTTCACGCTCTTCTTTGGCCGCTCGGATAAGCAAAGCTTGATCCAGGGCGTATTCAAGAGCATTTGGGGCACCTCGGAACGCAAGAGACAGTTTCGCCCAACGCACCAACGTCCGGGTGGACATGGTGATGCTGAGCTGACCATCTTCACCATTCTCACCAAGAAACAGTTTGCGGACCTGATTAGCAATCCGAACCATTCCCTTCCGTACATTTTCCGGAAGTTTCGGAGTAACACGGCCAAGAATGCTGAGTTCAGCTTCTTCATCCGCATACCCTACTTTGGTGAAACGATAGCGATCCATAGCTGCGAGGTTCTGCATCATCACCCCCTGGTACAAACCAGAAGCATCACCGGAACCTGTAGAGTTACCAGTAACGACCACACGAAACATTGGGTGTGGTTTGATGATTTCGCCACCATTCTGAGCAATCACAAGAGGACGCCCTTCAAGGACATCGTTGAGACCAGCCAGCTCGGCAGGGTCGGCCAAATCCACCTCGTTGATGAGGAGTAGATGACCTTCACGCATAGCAACTGCCAGAGGTCCATACATGAACTTCATGACAGGTGGTTGACCTGGTTTTTCCGCGACCAGAGCGTGATGTCCAATCAGATCTGTCAGCTCCATCCGCCCGTGGGCAGTGATTTGCTGAACAGGCCAGTTGAGACGACCAGCGATCTCGGTAATACCAGAGGTTTTACCTGACCCGGTAGGGCCGGTTACGAACAGTGCGTCACCGCCAGGTTCTTTGAGATAGGCCAAAACCTCTCGCAGAAACTCTTTGCGGAAAACGTAGTTGCTATCAGTGGCAGGGATAAAAGGATGCGAGCCGTCAGCATAGCCGATGGCAGTTACCTTCTCCGGAATGCTAGGCATACCGAAAACCTTGCTTACTGAGAATTGAGTATATTGAGACATAGATGCGCTCCTAAATTGACAGGCGCACCACGTCCCGAACCGGGAGGATGCGCCCGGTTGGGCTAGTAAATTAACGTTAATTTGCTGTTTGTTTTTGGCGACCAGCTATCGCACGTTTTCGCCCTCCGAAGAGAACAAAATCTGCTTACTGATGGCTTTACCATGAGTAAGAAGACTTCTTTGAGCGAGAAGAGTAGCCTCTCCTGGAGGCTACTCCCTCAATGGACGAACATCACCACATCGTCATCTTGACCAATGACCCCAGTTTCTTTGGCCCATTTCACTGCTTCGCTGTGCGCCAGGTAGGCGCTGGAATACAGTTTCGGATCAAATTTCACCTCGCGTCCATCAGCTAGATAGATGATGCCTGCGTGATCGTCGTAAACATGAAGTTTCTGTTGCATTCGACATTCCCCCTGTAGCTTGTCGTCAAAGCAAACTGAAACCAGAAAACTTTGAGGACAAGCCACAGAGGCTTGACCAGAAATAGAGGGGGAACCCCCTCTATTTTCGTTGACTATCAGCAGTAGCCAAACGATTCAGCAATTCTCACGAAAGGACGAGAGATTGCCCAACCAGTAGGGATACACAAAGCGATGATAGCGATTTCCATGATGTTGCTCCTAAGCAAAAAAGGGGCAACATCCCCGTCGGGGTATGATTGCCCCGATGGGTTTGAAAGTGTCGAAGATTACTCAGCGACAACAATTACCAAACAAGCTCCTTACCCTTACGAAGGTAAGTAGGGATTTCGAGATAATCCCAATCAGGTTCTTGTTTAGCGGCTTCTTGAACTTGAGTTACCTCAGGCTCAACGGCTACTTTGGCTTGCTCAGCCTTAGTAGCACGTTCCTTTATGACGGCCTGTACAGACCGCATTGCAGGGACTGCGAATTTGTTCCAAAGGAACAAACCGATACGCTGGAACACTTTAGCGAGAGCGATGAAGGAAAATGCAAATACCTTCGCGCCAACGTACAGTGCGCCCAGAGATGCAAGCAGAACTACAATGAAAGTGATTATGTGCATGGTGTTGCTCCTATAGAATAATCAGGGGCAACACCCGGAAACCGGGAGAAGCCCCCGGTTTGGGGTTAAGTAATGCCATACGGCATAAAGCTAGATGCTGTTTGTTTTTGGAGACCAGCTATCTCACCTATAGCCGCAGGGCGACTAAGATGGTTCAAATATAGCTCACCTTTGCTCAAGAGAAAACGCTGTAACTGTCCATTTTGGGCACTTCGGGATGTCAGGTTACAGATTGACCGCATTTATCCTTTCCAGTGCGTTTATCTGTATCTCAAATCTAGGAGTATCTAATGGCAGAAGCACAAGCAGCAATGGACACAAACAGCGACCGTAGCAACCACTACTCTCGCCCTATTTTCAAACAATCATTGAAAGTGAATAGCCTCCAGGCTCAGCGAGTCATGGAGCGCAGCTTTGAGCGAGTTTCCAACTCTCTGTTCTCCATCGACGTTATCCTTCGTATCATCGGTGAGCAGGATGAAATCGACCAGGTTGAAACCGTCATCCTGGAACAAATCTCCAAGGTCTCCGAAGATCTGGACAAAGCCACAGCCCAGCTCAACAAGCTGATGGAAGATAACGGCATCGACATGATGCCTGGCTATACCAACCCGAACGAATACACTATCGAGATTAACTCTCCCCAAGTAGCCCAGTTCGCGCATCTGATCCGTAAGCTTGACAAACTGATGGGGATCGTTGACACACTCTGGTTAAACACCGTTCTGACCAGTAAGCAGCGCACTGACGCGACCTATCAGTGGCAGCAGCGCCTCATCAAATTGGCAGGGCGCATCATCGGTATCGAGAAACGAGCTCGCATTTCAGCACACTCCAAAGGTAAAGAAGGTGAAGTGGCACAAGCCGCTCCTGAATCTGAAACTGGCGACAAAGAAATCGCAGATGAAGCCGAAAAAACGAAAGCAGCATAACCCAGCCCAAACCTTTGCCCCTCACCTGAGGGGCTTTTTTTTGTCTTTTATGGTTGCATTTTATGATGCCGTGATATTATCGAAGTAAATCAGATTCAACTCAGGCAAAAACGGAGAACAACATGAACAAAACATTAATCACCACCGTAGCTTTGGCTGTAGCAACTCTGTCTGGCTGTGCATCTACCAGCAGCAACTACGAACCCTCAGCTTATAAAGCCAACCACAGTCGCGCCTACAACGTTGCAGAGGCTGGAGGTCTGGTCACAGGCATCCAGGACGCTTCTGTTCCTCGTGATAAGCTGGAGCGTCTTACTGACACAAAGACGTTTGGTGCAGCTTACGTGCTATCTGGTTACACCTCACCTCAGCTTGGAATGACAAACTGGCAGGGTGGCTTAGTGAACCTTGCGAATTGGGCTATTGGCCCTAAACAGCATGGTGCCCGTAACAGCTTGGTTGCATGGATGCCAGCAAAAGAAGCAGATTCACCGGTAGATGCTCAAGCCAAATTTCTTTCACATGTGAAAGTTTCCATCGAGTCAGCGCTGACCGACTTGGGTGCAGATTTCACGCTTCTGTATGACAAAGATGGACGCCTCACCTATCAGTTCTACAAAAACGAATGGGGTTGCCCGACGTGGGTAAACGGAGAAAGCAAAGCGGCTGACATGTGCTCAGTCAAGGTGAAGCTCGTGGAGCCTCGCATCGGTGTAGCTCCTGATTTTGTCTCTAGTGTCCAAGGTTCGGCTTATGCGTTTACATCAGGTCATGAGACCGCGTACAACTTTGTGAATGTCAGTAATGGAACCTCCAGCCACGCCCCTCAACAAGCGATCTATGCAGCTATCAGCAAGCAGCTACCAGCTTGGACCTACCTTTATCTTGCTCCGAAATCAGTGGAGCTGGAGAATGGAGAAAAAGTTGCATTCCCTTACCTCCTTGAACAGGGAAAAGCAGAACTATTTGTTTACCCGGAAGCGTAATCAATCGACATAAAAAAGGGGCCTAGGCCCCTTTTTTTTATCCCCCTCCTCCGCCATTTATCGGCGCTCCAGTTTGAGGGGCTATACTATTTGTTGCCTCTTTACGCTTAGCATCAACATCAATCCCCTCTAAACGCTCTAGCGCCCTTTCCTGCGCATTCTTTCGCGTACCGTCAATATTAAAGTCGTTTCCTGCGCCTGTCAGCGAATCGAGGTTGATTGCGTTTGGATCTGGGAATTTACCATTCTGCTGCAATATCCCGAGCCACTCATCAAGATTTATCTTACTCCAATCAATTTCGGCAATTTTATCTAGTGGAATACCTTCACACTGAGGGTTTTTCGGGTCCCCAAAGTTTTGACCCAATTGTGGTCGAACTTGCTCCTGTATAATCCGAGATAAAGGAGAGTTGAAGCAGCAGTAAGCTTCTCTCTTTTCAATACAAGCGCCCAATACCTCAGATTTACAGTAAGAACCAACGTAAGCGCAGTTTTTTAGCGCTCTTTTGGCGTTCATGGTGAACTCATCTTCCTCACAAGCATAAATCATCTGGATCATGACCATAGCAACAACATAAACGGTATAAATTGTCATTGCTGTACTTAGCCATGTTGCCGCAGACTCCATCATAGCCTCTGCTGCTTGCTCAGAGGCCGCAGCAGCCGCTTGCTCCGTTGCTGCATCTTGCCCCGCACTTTTCATGACATCCATCATGACTTCTTTTACTTGTTCTTTTAACTGGTCAATTAGCTCGTCAACAAATTGCTCTACTGGTTGAAAAAATGAATCAACTGAACCAGATATGTTCTCAATATAGCTGGTGAAAGGTTTTGTTACCTCTGTCCACCCTTCTAAGGCTGGATCGCGCAGAACTTGATAAGCACCTTTAAGAGCATTGCCATCAGTCATCCCCATAACTGCCCCGTCTAGTTTTGGAACAGCCATTATTAGATTCAAGTAATCGGCAAGAGATATATTCGTTGGCTTTTCACAGCAATCTGATACCCCCCCAACAGCTATTTTGCACTCGCCAGCCTCTCCAGCAAAAGCTGAACAAATAACGTTTTCATCCCCGGTTGGATTGTCATCACCGTCTTGGCCTGTGCAGCTCATATCCTGAGTCATAAACTGGGCCGCATTAAGCAATGCGGTAGCACGAGCGAAATCTGTACTTTGTGTTTTTGTCAAGTCAAGACAGTCGTCCCCCATACAACGTATAGGCCCAGCACATTGATACTCGGTTTCCTTTTCTAAGGTAGGAACAGCAACATCAGTACCGCAGTCATAGGTATCTTCGTGGACATAGCAGGTGCCAGAACTCCCTTTTGCTCCATCAACACATTTGGAACTGATAAAGCCGCACTGTGGGTTTGCTTCGAACTTTAGACAACTATCAAGGTTGCCACCCGTGTTTACAGGGCAGTGTGTCTCACCTTGAGGGTCAGTCCAGCAGTCCATTTGCCCCTTGTAGAAGTCATAGTCGGCTTTAACTCGAACCTTTTTGCATAACTTTGGAATACCTGGCAAAGGTGAAGTTTTGAGTTGTGATTCACAAATTTTGATGCCGTTGATAACTGTGCAGCCGGTAGTATCAGTCGGATCTTCTATACATGTGATTTCACCTTCCGCAAAACCATCAGCAAGACCTTTCGCTGAATCCATGCAACTCTGCGGAGCCCACTCATCCTTGGTAATAGCTTTCGATGGGTCATAACGGAGTTTAATGCGTCCATAGCCTTCACCAGCACCACCAACGGAAACTCGTATTTTGAAATTGACAATTCCGTTACGATTTTGTCTTTTGAATATGTTCGTTACGTCTACATTTGGTGTGCTTTCCCATTCAGTTTTGAGCTCACATTTTCCACCTGTTTCAGGGGGGAAGTTATCATTCGGCCCATTCCACACTTGTACTTCTTTACCAGGCTCTCCTACCAGTACCTTAATATAGTCATCCCACTTAACATATTCTAAGGTCGCAGAAATTATTGCCTCAGGGTTACTTACTTGAACGCTGGTCTGTTCTTCAAATATTTTACAATTCCCTTCCCAGTAGTTGTTCCCTACCTTACCAATCCAGAGTTCTGTACATCCTTCACCACAAGATTTGAGGTTGTATGGGCCGTCATGGTGCTTCACTACAGAAGCGTCGTAGTCATGAACAACTTCGCAATCGGCGCTTTGGTCCACAACTCTCTGGCATCGCTCATACTCAGGAATATGTGCGTTGATAGTGTTTTGGTTGATAGTTGTTTCGGCAGAACAATCTCCAAAGCCATCGGCTATGAGGTCCATGTCCTCATAGGTCTTTTTGCTAAGGTTCAGTACCGGGTCATTACTAAAATCAGGGCGTGAACGATTAGAGGCATCGAGAAGAACCTTATATGCAGCACCTGAGATTGATGGGTTTGTACTATTGGCATCACTCCAGAGTGACCCCTTGGCGTTATTGCCCACGCTGTCCATGTCATCGCCTGACTCGTAAATGCCTTGCAGGCCTCCAACGTCAGGTTTGTTGGCATCAGGGAAATAATAACTGTCCGGTTTATTGTTAGTACCGCTTGTTCCTGGGAACAGATCATTGACATTAATCTGGCTCCCACCATTCATTTGGAACTGACCATCTTTCAACGTCGGCATAGAGATTGTGCCATTTTGCACAGTCCCAGAGCTCGACTTGAATGAGTTTGAGAGGTTTTGTCCGAAAGCTTGGGCCTCTTTACCTACCGCTGTGATGTCCTGGTCTTGGCTACCGTTAGCATAGGTATGTATCGGCAGCGCAGACATGGTTACTGTCAACAGCGAGGCCACAGCTCTCATAAAGTAATTATGACTTCGCATTGTGTTCTCCATTTTAACCTTCCCATGCTATCTGAGAAGAGAAGGGCCACCTGTACGTGTAGTGGCCCTTTTGGGGCATAATCGAAAGCGCCCATTCAGATTCATTTGATACTGATTAATTGTTGCAGCAATCATTCCATCGCCAGATGGTGTAGATAGGGTCTTGTCCAATTGCCGGTATAGTACGCGCCAGCCCCCAGGTAAGAGTGGATTCACCGATGACGTGAGATGAATTGGTCTCTGGAACCGGATGTAATAGCGTGAATTTGTACTGCGTTTTGGGAAGAGTTGGACTGATAACACCTCTGCACATTGCCTCTGACCCCATTGTTTTCCATGCCAGACCACGGCGATGCAATGCGGCCAAAACTCTGGTACTAAGAAGACTGCTATCACGGATAACACCTTTCCCACCGTTCTGATTTCCACTAAACGGATACAAAGTGCCCCATGATCCTGCACACCAGAAAAGTTGTTTTAAAGGCTTTCCTGCGGTTGATGAGATAGCATCCGCTGTACAGGCAGCCGCCGCAATTGGGTTTGCCACTGCCGCAGCTTCTGGGTTGGTGAAAAAGGCGAGCTCGTCATTGTTCCAAGTAGGGTCAAGCTCAGACATGTACATGATGTCTAGATCCATATACCCATCAGCATTACAGGTTTGCTTAATGAACAAATCGAGCATCACTAACAAAGGAAACGCATAGTAGTGATAGTGCATAAAAGAACCATCACCACCATCCATGTCGCCCATGCCGTGGTGTCCTTGGTTAGTCCTATCAAACGGGAACCTGACACCATTCAAGACAGATGAGCATCCTGGCACTCTCTGAAACTCAACGAGCCGGGCTGGCTCCCACATTGATGTGGTAACACCTGGCCGAGGAACTCCGAGATTATCCTCGCACATGCACAGAGGGTTGCTAACGGCCTCACTTGGGAACGAGCCTCCACCTCCACTTATAGGAACCCCAGCTACTTTGATGGGGAAAATACAGCTCCAGCAAATGTCTGTGATCAGCTTACCGCCGATAACTTCTGCATTCTGGCACCCAGGGTCAGCCGACACAGAGTTAACCCAAAAGACCGCGCTTACGGTCATGATTCGTAGTATTTTTTTTATCATGGTAAGGCCTTTACGTTATTAAAATGTTTATCCATTACAGCAGGCTTTCCATGAAAGAAACCTTGCTGCCATGACAATCCAAGTAATTTGGCGCTCTCTCCTAAAGGAAAGGTTTCTACCTGTTCAGCAATTAACTGAATACCTTTCTTTCGGCAATGGACAATAGCTGGATAATCTTCGAGAGAGCGAAGTCTTCTCGCGTCAAACTTACAGTAACGCCAGGGATAACCACTCAAACGCTCCATAGATGAGTATTTATCTCCATAATCATCAAGGGCTAATTCAACTCCAGTTTCGATCAACGCATCCCATCTGGATGCAAGTGACGCATCCTGAATGCCCTCTGTAATCTCAATCACAAAACGGCCAGAGTGATTTTGCGCTATGGCATGAATAACCCTTGTCCATGCTTTGAAAATGACATCAGAGCGCAAAGTGTGCTCTGAAACGTTAAGAAAAAGCGTCGGATATAAATCCAAGCATTGATGCAGGTTTTTATGGATGAACCTTGCCACTTCCATGTCCACCAGCCCCCAATGAGGTTGAGACAACAGGCTGGATGGCGTAAGAACCCGGCCTTCGTCGTACCAGCGAGCCAATACCTCAGCAGCGACAAACGAACCAGTGCCGACATCTTTTATTGGTTGGAAAGCCGGGACAAAAATCATTCATCGCCCTCCTCGGCCAGCTCGCGGACTACGAACATCTTGCCTCTGGATGTAATCACGCTCGGAGTATGCTCCAGCTCGAAACGAGTAATCAGATCAGGAGTTAGTAGATATACCGGTGCATCAAAGGTGTCGGTGACACTCTTGTAAGAATCCCAGCCTTTGTTTTTATCGAACGAAGTTGCGATGTAGGTGATCCTCTGCACACCAGGCTCCAGCTTAATTTCAGGCAGTTTTTTGGCGAGCAGTTCCATTTGTTTTTTATCTAATGGGTCGAAAACCACAACAGCCTGAGTGAATGGGCGAGATCCCGGCTTGCAAACTTCTTTCGGGTCGCACAGCGGGTTGATCACATCACCAGCATGAGCAAATACGGTGCCATCAGGAGTGCTGATGTCACTGGTAATCATCACACTTGGGTCAATCTCTCTGGTTCTAGCTTTAGACGCTCTGGGCAGCTCATTGAAGTTCTGTTTGGTCCAAAATCGCTCAGCAGCCTGTTTTTTCTTATCTTCCCAGTCAATGTTGGCAAGGCGTTTCTTGGCAACATCAATAAGATCAGGTTCACCAATATTCTCTACTGGCCCCCTGACACCAAGATCACCCTTCTCGCCGTTATCAACTTCACGAGCAAGCCATACCGGATCGGACAAACCAGACACTTGGGCAACAACATTTGGCTGCTCTCCCGGTAACGGTTCATCTTCGATCATCACAATCGTCGGGACGGCTGTGATTTTGTACGTTTTGAACAATGTAGGGTTGATGATAATGTTCGGCACAGGGTCTTTCTTGGCCGCTAGCGCCTGAATAGCCTTTACACCCTGGCCCAAGTTCATCCCTTCCGGAATGCCACGGAACACAACCACAGCATCAGGCTGACCTGACACTGTTGTTAAGACATCATCTAGCCCCTGTTCGCCAAGAGAAAGTGAGGCAAAAACCAGTATCCGATGGTCGGTATAAATACCTTTCTCGGCCTGCTTGAGCTGCATTTCCTTTAGTGTCTGGTTGGTAGACTGGAGCTGCTTGAAAAACGTCTTTGCTTCGGCCTGAGCCTGGTCCATGTGTTGGTTTTGCAACAAAGACGGCATTTCCATCTTCTGAGCTCTTTCGGCTATCTGTTTTCCTTGCTCAATAAGCTCCCTGTCCAGCTCTGTAAGCGGGGATTCTTGAGCGACTCCCCCACCAGCTACAGAAAGCATCAATATCGTTAGAACGGTCTTAGAAAAGGGGATATGCGCGGCCAATGATTTGATCATTTTTCACAGTCCCCCAATAGCGTGAGTCGAAACTGAATGAGCTTTTGCCCATAAACCAGTAGTTGTCATCTTTCAACGTGGATTTGCCGTAAAAATGGCTCTCCGGCAAATGCAGTTTTCCTGCAAGCTGGAGCCCTTCTCCAACGACATCTCCGTTGACGGTGATCTTCCATTTATCGTTGATTTCCACCTTATCGCCTGGCATCCCTGTTAAGATTTTGACCATGCGGGTCCCATCCTTGTAAAAAGGCTCCATGTTCTTCGCACTAAAGGCGTACACAGCTCCTTTCTCCAATGACTGATCTTTGAGATCAATTAGGAAGAAGGTATAACCCGGCAGGCATTTCTCTTGTTGTGGATCAATGCCTATTCGGTAGCGACTGGCAAAAGCTGCACCAGCAGTCCACAAAATAAGAAGAGTTACTCCGGCCTTAATAGCGAAGCGTTTCCAGGACTCCTTTTTGACGAAATATTTAGTGAGATGAAACCTCATTTCAGCACCTCCTCAGGGAGATACAAATCGTTTGGCGCACCGACAACAGTGCTGGCATCAAGCACCAAATACCCTGCGTCTTTCAGCTTCAAAATCGCGTTATTGGTATTAACCATCAGTTTCTCCAACTCCTCTTGAGAGGCTCCAGCAGGATATGCAGACGCAACCTTGGCAAAATCGACCACGACTACAGGCGGAGTTTGATTTAAGCGCTCATGGATACTTGCCGTTTGTTCGTTCATTACGAAGTAACTACCGCCAACGCCTCCAGCAGCACCAAGAACGGCAGCGATTACGATTGATTTAATGTCCATTAATGTCTCCCTGGTTATGCAGCCTGTTTACGGCTTCGCATCACGGCTTTAATAGCCTCAGGGATGCTCATGCCTTGTTTTACAAATAGGTCGATGGCGTTAACATCCACCGGATCTGTCGAATACAGCAGCTTCTGGAAGTCGCCCACTATCAAGCGTCCTACCCCCATACCACTCTTCGATTTAATAAAGATTTCTGAGTACACACCCTGAATGGTGTGTACCGTCTTGAGGGTGTGGAACCCTCCCTCAGAAAGGGTCAGACGACCGCTACGCTTAACGGATTCCACGGTTTCTTCGGTTTGGCCAAGCAGGTACATACTGGCCGAGTTTTCAGCGATGGCGCGGCCAACAGCGTTTTCATAAAGGTCGTTGATAGACTGGGTTGCAATAACAACTGAACCGCCATACTTACGGAATTTCCGGTAGGCGTGTTCCATAAACGTAGATACTTCACCTTCTTTGAGCAGATCCCATGCTTCATCCACGATGACAACCTTCTTGCGATTACGTTCACCAAGGAATACTTCCTGTTGGATCTGATAGATAAGCTGGAGTAGCACAACCTGACGGAGGTGTTTACGCCCTTGCAGCTCATCGAGCTCCAGTACAGTGAATTGATTCTGGAAGCTGACGTTGTTCTTACGAGAAAAATACTTGCCATAGCTGCCTTGAGACGTAAAGGCGTAGAGCTGCTGACCAATGTCTCTTAGTCGCATATCTTCACCTTCGAGACAGCGCTCAGCGATGTCGTCAACCTTCATATCTTTGCCTTTCTCATCCCACAGACGAGAAAGAACCTGCTTCAATGCAGAGATCTGCCACTCATCCAATAGGCCTTTTGCTGAGGCCATCGCACAAACGAGGCTGACAATCGCGTCCTCTTCGTCTTCATAGTTTTGTATGAGCTCGAACGGATTAAGACAAACGTGCGTCCCTTCCTCAAAGTGAACAAAATCACCATTGAGCATTTCCGAAAGTTTCTGGTAAGACTTACCGGCATCAATAACCCAAACCTGGGCTCCCTCGGACAGGTAGGAGAATATTAGTTCGTTGGTAAGAAACGATTTACCCGAGCCTGATTCAGCAGCAATAACCAGGTTTTTGTTCGTGTTA
This sequence comes from Shewanella sp. LC6, assembly GCF_006385735.2. Taxonomy (NCBI): domain Bacteria; kingdom Pseudomonadati; phylum Pseudomonadota; class Gammaproteobacteria; order Alteromonadales; family Shewanellaceae; genus Shewanella; species Shewanella sp. LC6. Next base: position 55,567 of record NZ_CP043904.1, on the reverse strand, counting down.
CTGTCGTGAAGAGACAAACTCATGAGTTGGCCGTTGCGCGAAATCAGCGCAGCATGGTAGGTCCCTGTTCCCTTCCACTCACCAAACACCGGCAACACTACAGCGGCCTGCTCGGTTGTCATGGTCTTGTAGCGGAATAGGTCTCTTACCGCCTCACGGTCGGTGCAAAATGGCAGACAGTTGAGGAACATCGGCAGAGCAACGAACTTATCCTCCATCAGCTCGAATCGAGATTCACGCCAAATGTTTCGTGCGGCCATCGCAGCAGCTTCAACACGCTCTTTGGTCGGAGCAAACAAGACCACTGAGTAAGTGATCTTGACGGGCTTAGCACCCTCTTTCATAGACTCATAAAGAGTGTCGAAGCTCTCCTTTTTATCAGCAAGCACCGGCACGAACTTGAGCATAGGACCGTAGGCTTGGTTTACTGTGAATTGACGCTTACGCTCTAAAGTGTTTTTCGTACTCTCCGCCTCAGGGAAGAACACATTGGTCACGACCATGTAGTTTTCTTTAATGCTGGAGTTACCGCCACTCAGATCACCTGCATAAGTCAACGCATCACCGAAGTAGAAAACATCAGGCAGTTTCTTAGCTGACATGACTTTTGCATGGTAATCACCCAATCTGAGACCGTTCTTACTGACTTCTACATCGGTGCCGTAATCGAAGATTTGTTCGCAGATAGGCTTATCCATTTCCCAGTCAACAGCATCATGCCTCCACGACGCATCAGGCCCCCAGTTCAGGATTGTGCTCATGATCCGGATGTAGTTCACAGCAGTCATGGTGCGAGGGCGAAGGCCAACGGTTTGAAGTGACGACTCAACCTTCGTGCGGAGCTGGGCGAGGTTTTGGAGCTCGCCTTCACTCGGGTTGTTGTTATTGATTGGAACTTTGCATGTAACAAACAGCTTGAGGTCTTGAATAAGGCCGTTGTCGTAGGTGCCTTTGTTGGTCTTTGCTGATATGCGGTCAGTAGTATGGTGCTGTAGGAAGTTGATTCTTTCCTTAATGACAGATGTCAGAAGCTCGTGGCGGAAGCCGTCCCGCAACCCCATCATCCGATACATCTCCTGGTTGATGTCCGGTGATCGGAACAGAACAAACTGGAGCGTGGTTTTAGATGGAAATTCTTGGTTAAGGAAGCCGTTCATCCGCTCTTGAACTTTTTCATCGGCACCACATAGAGGCTCACACATGAAGCCAAAACCAACGCTATGGTCGTCCATAAGGAAGACGTGTTCGTCTTCGTCATAGGCCAAAACAGGAATAATCCCGGCAGCTCGCAAATGCTCCGGGATCAACGTTTCTTGAAGTTTCTTTTTGATGGTTACGATCATTCTGCACTCTCCAACCATGATTTCAGGTTCTTTGGGCGTCCCTTACTAACACGTCCATCGGGAGCAACAACGAACGGAACTCCTTCAATCCCAATGAAGTGGGCTGTCAACAGCGTTTGATCATACTGACCGGGGTCGCAATTTTCTTTTGAAGAAAGTGTGCCCAAGGTGTTATTCATCAGCGCATCGAGCGCATGTGTCTTGTCTTCCGCGCAGTACAAGTTCTTGGCGAGTCGATTAGACTCTGCTCCCAGAGCGGGGATTACGACGATTTTGAAGGTGTACTCATCTGCCAGCGACTTGGACTCGTCCATGAGCTTGTGGCAAACAGCACATCGGGGATCGACAAATACCACGACTTCTTTGTCACCATGCCCCATCGAGAGGGTGTTCAGCGTGTCCACGTCCATACCCATGCTCTTGAAGTGAATTCGCTCTGCCACATCGCGCATCTGGGACATCGTGTTGAGAGGCTTTTTGCTCCACAGGTCATAGATTTGTCCTGAAATAACAAAACGCCCGTTTTCGGAAAGGAACATTATTTGTCCGTCACTCTGAACGGCTCGAACCCCATTAATGGGCAGCTTCACGATGTCCTCTATCTTTGCTGCTCTTGGATCGGTGATTTCCAATTTCGATGACGCATGAGCCGTGCCGGTAATAATTCCGAACACTATCAGCGCCCCAAGTAATTTTGTCCGCATGTCTATCCCCTAAGATTGGATTACTGGATGCTGGGCAGTGTATCTGGAGGATGGAAGCAGACTCGCCTCTGTAATAGCCCAATTTGGACAACTCCAGCGAGATACAAAAAAAAGCCCGGTCTGAGCCGGGCTTTGTGAGAAATGAACCTTAGTTCATCGTGACAGCTTCGGATTTTCCACCAGAATCATCGACTCCGACCAGAGATATGGTCGGCATCGCTTCATAGGTGCCCTTGCTGATAGTGACGCGATCAGAGCTTATACTTTGCAACTCACCGGCAATGGTCCACTCGTAGGACTTCATTCGACCATCGGTATCTTCGCAGTTCGCATAGACGATCCAAGACCCAACAGTCTCCCTTGAGCTCAGGCTACATGCAGGTAACTTATTCTCTGCCACATTGATGTTCACCTCGCCCTCGGCTTCATGCCCCATCTCAGAGGTTATTTTCAGCTTGATGCTGTGCTCACCAGCGCCCAAAGTCGCTCTCCCGTAGTAACCGCTGCCATCCAACGGCGTTCCGTCGATTAAGTAGACACGAGTTGAAATACGGTCGCGTGGGTGGCCGCCAGAAATGTACGGTCGCAACAGCACATCCAGAGGCTCACGCTCGTATTTGTTCGAGCCAGAGTATTGCAGGTCGATAGCGTAAGGAGCTGCCTGGCCTATCTTGATCGGTTGCTCGATCACGGTCTCATGGCCGCGAGCATCACGGACAGTCACCTTGATGTTGTATTCACCCGGCTCATTGATAACAAAGGACCTGGATATATCCTGACGCTTGTCCTGAATAACTGCGCCTTCCGGCAGCTCCCAGTCATAGGTCGGCTCTTCCAGCTTACCGTTGAAGGCAATTGGTCTCACTGACGCAGTGATCGTTGCAGGAGCCACGTCAGCGTTCTTACTGATCTGCATACCGAAGCTCGGCCACACATACTGCCACACGCGGGAGCGCAGGCTGTGTGAGGCTTCTGCCCCCTGTTCTCGGTATCCTTCGATCCAGGTGGTGTACTTCGTTTCTACAGTGGCCTGGTTGAGGTCCGCGTCCGAAGGTTCGTACTCGGCGGTATCACCTTGAACAATCGAGCCATTAGGCAGCGTAAAGAAACCGTTCAGCTTCACGTCCATCCCACGGTAAGGCAGGCTGGTTTCAGCTTTGAACACGTACTTTTTGCCTGTCTCAATGACTCGCGGCCCAGTCACATAAGGACGAGGGGCTTTAACAGCTCGGAAGTCAACAGCCGTCTTAGCTATCTCATACGCATAGCCGTCATCAGCCGGTGCCGTAGCTGAGCGCACCCTAGCCCACAAGCGGTATCGGGTTTCTTCACCACTTGAAAGCGTGATGCTATCACCCGTCTGCGAGTAAGTTTTGCCACCGTCAGTAGACCATTCAACAACGGCATTGCCCCCAGAGACCGGCTCAGCGTTCAACGTCAGGTTTGCTGTGTACTTACCCTCACTACCCACGAACAACGTGGTCGGGCCAACAACAGCAATATCAGGTTTGTCATAAGCGACTACACTGACTACTTCGGTATACTTCTCAGCACCCGAGTTAACGTTCACCACCTTAGCTCGTACCTGGTACTCGCCCTTGTCGAAGGCCTTCACAAGCTGGTACTTGTAACGATCTTCTGGGATGAACTGCTCCCAACTTTTGCCATCATCCTTACTGGTTTCCCATACAACTTGGCCGGTAGCCCGAAGGTCCTGACGGTCGTCAAGAGATAACTTGAACACTGCTGTGAATGGAGCTTCACCAGACAGCTTACGCGCATCGACTCCAGCACCGATGGCACCACCACGCAGTACGGTCAGGAAAGCGGGTCTAATGGACAATTCAGTTCGGTTGTACCCCTCAACAGGGCTTTCCAGAACAGCCTCAGCCGAAATACGAACAGAGGTTGTATCAACTCCAGATAGATCCACTGAGAACTGAGCTTCACCATTTGATGCTTCCGCATAATCAGTGAGAGCCACGGTCTCGTTATAGGCCTTTTGCTGGATCAGACGTACTTTCCATACGCCCATCATCTTGGCGTCATAGTCTCCGTCAGGTTTGTACTGATCACGGATAAGTACCCGGACAGGCAAGGCCTGAGTATCAATCGCCGTGTCACCTTGAACCTCAACGATAGGCCGGATGCTATCCGAAGGTGCAGCTATAGCCCGGTAGGCAACCTCCGCTTTTACATCAGGCACCTTGTTGTACGCAGCATTCACTTTGTAAGTAGTCTCCTCCCACAAAGCTCGCTCATCGGTGTTGATGCGACGATACACCTTGTTGGTGGCACCCCACCCAGGAGTGAATGTTTCAGACTCCAAAACATCAGAGTTGCGCGAGATGGCAATATCCAGATCAGCTCGTTCAGAGTTGATAACGGCATCACCCAGGTAGTTACCTGTCATCGGCACCATGTAGATGTTGTCTTTGAAGTTGTACTTAGATGACAGTTCAATAGTCGGAGCCGGTGGATCAACCGCTTCGATATTGAAAGTCTGGTCGTTCAACGTAACGCGAGTGCCATTACGAGTAAAAATACTTACTCGCCAGCCTAGAGAGTGAACACCGTTCGCGGCCAATGAACCAGACAGCGAAGGAGATTCCGATAACTGATCTTGGAGCAAACCATCAGGGATCTGCTGCCACTCAAATAGACAGCTTCGGCTCGCACTCCCTACCCCCTTGTTTGCAGCCTCTTTTTTCGCACGGTCAGCGCTGAGAGTTATCGAACAGTCAGGACCTTTGCTCTGTTTGAAATTTACATCAAAGTCTTCAATGACGCGATTCACCTGAGCAATATCATCAATCGGTGAGTAGCCGACAGAATCATAGGCTGTAGTTACCGTCAGGTTCTGAGAGCCTGAACCAACTTTCACCTTGGAGCCATCACCACTGAACAGGTACAGGCTGTATTCGACAGGTTGCTCACCAATGCTCACCGCCTGCCCGACCAGTCCGGCAACCTTCATGCCATTGTTGTCCTGTGTCGTTTGTTCCGCCTCATCCGGAGTTCTGTCCCACTGGAGCAAACATACCGGATCACGAATCGGGTCTGCGGCCATAGCCACATCTGCTTTCGTGGTGAACCGGCAAGGAACCCCCAGTTCTGGTAAGGCATAGATTTTCACCGGGTCAATAACCTGGCGAATTGTCCATGACTCAGCAGAGAGTTTAGCGGCACCTTTCCAAGTATTGATGTCTACAACCAGGATGGGTGAGTTCGGCGCAGAAGTCATGACAAGAAGGCTAGAAGAGCCCACCTCATCAGGTACAGCAGGTTTAACTGGGATACTCAAGCGTCCACCTGATGCACCAAAATCATGTTGGCTCATGATTCCCATTGTCTGGCCCGGCTCGATACGAACACCATTAACAACCAACGGCACTTGTGCATCAGAGCGGAGAGTCGCAAACACGTCATATGAACCTGTCACGACAGCACCATCACTGAGCGTCAGCGGTTTAGTCTCAATGATCCGTTTGCCATCTGCATGAACAAATTCATGGGTGACAGCAGGAATCATGACCTTACCATCCATACCATCCGCCAACATCACCTGACGAGGCTTGTACTCGAAGCCAACAGCCTTTTGTACCGCGTTGCCTTGGGCGTCCTCTCCCGCCACCGTCAGCGAGTAAGATTCCCCTTCCTTCAAAGATGGGAACATTACCGGGTACTCAAGGCGGAATCGCCCTTTCGACTCTTCGCGCCAAGACAACTGAACCTTGTCATCGGCAGGGCCTCCGACGAGGGCAATAGAGGTCAGCTTAGGTGAAGGATCAACAGCATCAGCCAAGGTAATGACAACATCGTCCAGAGTCTGAATAGCAGCTCCATCTGCAACACTGACCGTCAGTGTTGGTGCAGTTCTATCGGACGTGATCTGAAACATGGGTTGCCGAGTTAAAGGCCCGTGCATTTCCTCTGCTGCGGCAACGAGACTGTATTGCCCCTCGGGGAGAGTTTTTAGATCCCACTGGTAGGTGTAGTTCTCCCAGTTGTTGGCTATTAACCCCCCGGTCGGGGACAGCTTGTTGCCTTTACTATCTTCGATCCAAGCACTTCGCAGACGCAGCCTATCAAAGTAAGCGCCTCGTCCTGGCTGGTTAACGAACAAGGTAAATACCTTGCTGCTTTGATCGTATTGCTGACTTAGCTGAGGGTAGTGCTGGTCGTTCCAGTTAACTTCCGCCCACATAGGGTTTGAAGACAGAGATTTGTCAGTGTTGTACACCGTTACATTGTCATGAACATAACCCGTCGTTCCCTTCTCCATAGTAAAACTATTGGTTATTACACAGCTATCCTGACCAACAGGAACTTCACAGCTACCTCGATGTACAGCAGTTTGAACATAAGGTCTTGGTTCTACTTTGACACGGATACTGCTAACACTGACAGGAAGAACAGCATTGTTCACCCAGTAGCGGTAAAAACTAGACCAACCTATATCACTGTAATTGTAATCAACCCCTAAAAGTCTAGGACTTTGAGGAGCTGATGGTGATAGTGTGAGGTTGTAAGAAATGCCTCCTCCCCCCCACTGGCCGAAGTTCACCCAACGCCAATAGTTGCCGTCAGCATTTCCATAAGGTGATGTTGTGATGAGATAAACATAGTCACCATCCTCACCAGCCTTGGTCAATTGACCCAAGGAGTTGACCATACGGAGACCGCCTTCTCGGTACTCATACCAGTTATCACGAGGAACACGCCAAGCTAACTTGATAGGGTTAGTTTTAACTGTCATCCCCGCTGTATAGGCAGCAAACCCAGACAACCCTGGCCCCAAATTGCTTGAGCTATCTGGATCATAAACACCAAATGGCGAAGTCGGTGCGTTGGCTACGTTGTCAAACATCACCTTTTGTCTTGGCGTAAGCAAACTATTACCAGCCCTATCACTGATCTGGAATTGAAGTGTAAAAACTTCATCCAAATCGGAGGTAGGGAAAAAACCACCTTCAAATAAATGCCTTGCCTGCTTGTTTGCATCGTCATAGTTCACTGGCATATCTTTATAAACGGAACCATCTTGACGATATAGCTTTACTCTAACCTCCCTAATTGGTGTGTCATCAGAAATACCTGACATCAAAAAAGCATTTCCTGAATTGGAACCAACGCCTAACTTCCAAACATCACCGCTAATTACCTGCCCATAATAATCATGGATGGGAGACAGAGACGTGAAAGAAGGAGGTGTTACATCAACAGTCAGGGGATAGTCATCAGCCTGAACCGTAGAACCATCAGAGGCAAGAATTTCAGCCCTGACAGTGTATGCCCCACCGACTGGAGCTGGTAGTTGAAGTTCCGCACCATAGTAGGATTTTCCACCTACTGTAATGCGATCTGTAGCCCCAAGAAGGTGACTGGTCGCTGTCGAAACCACTGTTCCATCCGATCGAAGTACCGAAATCTTGACCTTGCGGTCGATACCGGCACTCAAGGCAAACGAAACGTTGCCCGTCGGGTTGGCGTAGTTGGTATTCGGAGGCAGAGACCGTTGAGTACCATCTGGAGCCTTAAAGGTATATTCCAGCAGCTCTGCACGAGCAGCACCAGCGGTAAGAACCGCCAGAGCTCCAAGCAACGCCGGAAGTTTAGGCTTAAAATTGATCATCGCATTCTCCATTCGTTTTGAGTTACAGGAACCCAATATCGGAGGTTACGGGATGGTGTGCATAAACATGGGCTGTGAAAGTGCCCTTTTTGAGCAAATAAGGAAAGAGTTGAGATTTGTTATGACTAGACAAAAAATAAGGGCAGCTCTTAGGCTGCCCATATGGCTCAATCATTAACGGCGAAGTGTCTTTTACACACCCAAACCATTGCTGAGTTGCACAACCGTCGGGATGACCTTCTCTGCATGTTCCAGAGTAGCAGACATGATGGATTCCACTACGGTTGGTGAGTTGTACAGGCCCATACCGCCGCCGATACCCATAGCGAAAGCCATGAGACTCTGACGAGCGATACCGCCGACAACGCCGACCAGGATCATAGCTCCCGCAACGATTCGACCCAAAGTACCTTGGGTCCAATCCTTGAGAGTTACCCACACGTCATCAAACGCTGTACCACCTGTGCCAGCATGTGCCTGATCAGGCACAAGCAGGAAGGCTACGACCATCAACCCCAAGAAGAGGAAGAGTGTGTTGTTTTTACTTGAGGCATTCGCCAACTGATTTACGTTCATCAAGAACATCTCCTATTTAGTTGTTTCAGACTTCGGTTCGTGTGTTACCGTTTGCAGCGGTCTCAAAACTGGCTCACTTTGCGGTGTGCCATCCCCAATTACCCACCTGCGCGGTTCGATTTCGGTGTAGACATACCCTGTCACGATGAGATCACCATTGGTGTCCTCCCAGGGAGCTACCCAAATCCGCATAACCTGCGCGGGTGTGCGAATTGGAATTGGGCGATCCGGAAGACGTGGTGCGACATAATTGTCGATAACCGAATCCCCGGAGTTAGATGAGTTCACTGAAACGTCAGAGGAACCTCCGCCATCCGCTTCCGCTTTGGCCTCGACTTCCTCAGGCTTCATTGGGCGAGGGACATTTCCGTCATTAGTTGCGGCGTAAACGTCTCTCGCTGACATACACTGAACACCACTCGGCATTCCCGGACAGCTATACTCATCGCTACCGATGTTGAGCGAGGAACAGCCCGACAGAACTAGAAGGATTGCTCCCACCCCCAACATCTTTGGTGATCTTACTGTCTGTTCCTTTTGAGCCTTGCCTCTGGAACTGCCCTTTCTGGTCAAAATGTTCAAATTTTTCATTTCTTATTGCCCCCATTGGAACGAATTTGTAACTTGGTGCCTTTTGTCACAATGATGTCTACTTGGCGGCCAGCATCGACCTCAATGACCGGGAAGATACCTTCGGCCATGTCGATGTAGAATTGAGCGATACGATCAAGCGCCTTACTAGCTCCCTTCGCCGCAGCCCCCTGAAACATCTGTTCAGAGAAAACTGACTGATACTGGGTGTTTGAGCCAGGGTTAGTGTTAACAACTGGTACAGGGTTGACATCAAAGGCCTCAGACACTCCACCAAGGAACCCAGCCATCAAGCTCTTGGCAATAATCTGCCCTTGCTTCGATACAACGCGGCCTCGAACACCAGCCTTTCCGTCCTCACCCACCGCATAAGAATCAAGCCTCGCTTCAATCACGCCGCCGTCTTCCCTGACACAAGAGAATGTCTCACCGCGTAGGTAGGCTCGTTCAGAACTAAGGTCGCCATAGCCTGAAACAATCAGGAAACACTCTCTGACATCCGCACGGAAACGATTGGGCAATATGGCTTCTTTCTGAATCCGTAGAGTTGAAGGGAATGGATCTCGTCGGGCCCCCTGGGAAGTAGGCGCATCCATACCGTTGATAAGTACACCTGTCAGGATGGAACCTGACGGCAGATAGAGGGACTCATCATCTTTGTCGTCTTTCACATCAACTTCTGGGGACTTCTGTGAGTAGCTCACAATCTGAATGCCTGGTTTTGTGGCATCACGGCCATCACCTTTGCCTGTTGCTGGAGCTCCACCCTTCGAGTCCGGGAGTGGTGCGTCACGGAAAAATGATGCCGGATCTTTGTAGTCCAGCTTTTTGTCCATGAGCTGACCTTCACCGTCTGATGTGCCATTAACATCGGCTCTGGCATCCCCTGTTGAAGAAGCTGTTTTTCCGCCAGCCTCACCAGTTTCAACCTTCTTAGACAGCTCCATGTTTTTCTGGGTTAGACGGTCAAGGTCTTGGCGTAGACGAGAAATCTCTCTACCAACATCGCTTGATTTACCGGCAGTATCCTTTGTTTGCTCCAGCTCTCTTTTGACCTTCTCCAGCTCCTTTTTAAGGTCTGAATTCTCACGAGACACCATCTTCACATCGGCAGACAGCGAATCTATCCCGATCTCACGGGTATTTTTGTCTGTAAGAACATGCTTGATGGTTTCTTGCCTACCACGTTTTTCTTCCTTCTTCGGCTCACCAGAGAACATCGTCACTACTGCAAAAAGAACGAATAGACCACCAGCAATTGCTACCCAGCGTTTCTTTTTGGGGTCTAGCTCAGTCCAAAATCGTTTGATCATTGACCACCTCCCAATAGCGAAGGACGCTTAGATGTTGGAGCAATTCCACGCTTTTGTTTCTTCGCTACATAGAGTTCCGTTTTCTGGCCTGGCTCAAGCACGTTGAGCGGCCACGTAGTAACAGCAGCGACATCCCAGCTTCCACAAAGAGCCTCTTTGAATTCGATAGGCTGTTCAGAAACGTTCTGTGCTACACCGATGAATACATTCAGGTGATGCCCCATCATGTATTGCCCTTTGCCGAAATCCACCTTAATCCCAGGGTGTGAGCAACTAGGTACAGCGACTCCGGCAGGGATACGGTTCAACGTGTAACCCTGTGGAACTTCCCCTATCGCAATTTTCCTGAACACAGAGCGGATAGTTTCGACGTAGGGCTGACTCTGCTCCCAAGCCTCAGCCTTGGAATTAGAAAATGTCCCACTGATCCCTACACCACCATCGAGTTTGAGAAATACTTCTCTAGGCGGAATACGGCGAGGAACCATAGTCAGGCTTAACGCTTGGGCTTCTGAGCCTTTTTCCGTAATGAACATAGTCACAGGATATTGTTTATCCGTAGCGACATAGACCACGTTCTCTTTGATACAAACCTCACCGCATTGACCGTTTTCGTTTGCTCCAGTCAGGGAAGTGGAGACAATCTCCGGATTACTGAAAGGAGTTACAACACGATTGGGATGACCAATGGCAATAGGGATTATTTGGTTTACGCCGGGCTGCATCGTCAGCATGGGGTTTTCATTTACATGACCCACTACTTCATTGGCTGTTTGTCCCGACGTCACAGGGGCTGGAACGTCTTTTTTCATAACGCTTGCCGGGACAACAGGAATATCATCCGAGGCATAGGCCATTGATGTTCCAAGCGCCAAGGACAGCGCCAGAAGCGAAATTTTAGCGTTGTTCTTCATTCTTTCTCCGGTTCTCTTCTTTGCGCTGGAGTTGCTCCAAAACAGCTTTGGTGCGTGGCTTTCCTACATAGGTGTCGATGTAGTCCAGCACGGGCGCGTAGTTTGAAATTTGGATAGCGAACTCGTAAGAGCGTTCGCTACGTTCCTCGTTAGAAGAAGCCCCTTTGACATAGGAATATCCGTAGACAAAAACCTTGTCGCTCTTGGGCTCATACTCAACAAATCTCGGCTCGAACCTCATGGTTACTCGGTCGTTTTTGATCTGCTGAGCTTGAATTTCGATGGCATCAATCACGTCTTGATAGATGCTCGGGGAGAGAAGCGGTGTTAGCCGTTCCTTAACGAAATCAACAGTTCCGGGAGTCACATTCCCAAGTAACTGGGAAAAAGCAAAACCCCAAGCTTCTTTGTATGACTGTGAGGCGTTGCTTTTTGTCACCCAAGCTTCTTCCGTCAGAGTGAAAGGCTGCATAGTGACGATTGTTTCCTTGTTGAATACTTGGATAACTAGCAGCAAAACTATTGCGATGAGACCACCCTGAAAGACTCGACCCCACTTATTTTCTGTTTGGGTCCCTTCCCAGGTCTTGAGATACTTTTTAAAGTTCAAGGCAAATACCTCCGGACAAACGGGTTCTTGAGAGATTTGGCCTTGGTCATGATGAACCCGGCCCAGTAGATCATGTGGAGCAGGTATCCATCCGGATGGTTATCCCTGAATCGTCGATAAAGGTTGGTTACAAGTAACCCCCCTAAAAAGCAGATCAAGGCCTTACCGATGATGACCCCAATAGTCAGCCCCAAAAGCATTGGGGCCAGCTCATCTGCGCTCCACAACAGCAGATGCGGTGGCTCATCAACCCGGCGCGGTATCTTTACAGGCTTCATAGCAACCCTCTTCTTTTCCTAGTGGACTGTATTCTCATTCAAGGACACTGATTTTTTGCCACGGCTTCGCGCCCTTTTCGGGCACTTCCAGCGACAAATAAAAAAAGGCAGCCTAAGCTGCCCCTTTTACTTTCATAGGATCGGTTATTAGCTCTGAGAAACTGCAACTGAATCTTTTTCAGAAGAGGCAGCGCCAATTTCATTGGCAGTGCGAATACCGGCAAGCGCTTCCTGTTCCTTTTTGGCCTTGGCTTTAAACTTGAACATGAAACTGTACGCCGCCAGCAAAAAGAAGCTGAAAATTCCCCAGTAGGTCTGAACAGTACCGAGAGCCTTAATCGGATCACTTGCAGCTCCATTTACTACATCTGCGGTCAGCTTGACCCACTGACTCCAGTCAAATCCTGCCGCAAAAGCAGACAGCCAAAAAGCAACCGCTACGGGAAGGATAAAGATGCACATAAGCACCGCGTTCATCAAAAACCAGAAAAATTGTTTATTTACGTTCACACTTCCTCCCATTAACCAAGAAAATTGAATGCGTGTTCCAGGTTCATCCCTGCAACAACACCTATAACGAACATCACCTGCCATACAAGGAACTGCCAGGTGATGAATGAACCAGATGAGCTTTCGCTTTCTCTGACGTGAGCTTGTGCGGACATAGACCCTCCAAATAACTTGTCGTCATCACGGAGTAATCGTCTCTTAATTGAGCAATCTAGGAACAGTGCTGTTACGGCCCATTTTGGGCACTTTATGGAGGTTTGTTCGAGGAGATGATAAGAGCGATAGGCGAAAAACTTTCACATGTGAAAGTTCAAAGCGGCCAATGGCCGCTTGTTTCACATTGTTCTATTGTGCCGGAGTTCTCGATAAGCATCCCATGCTTGCTCTGATGAGACACCTCGACGACCAACATCTGTGGCGCACTCAAGGTCCCTCTTGTAATGCTTAACCTTCTGATCTGCTGTATCGCCCCAGCTCATTGCTGATGGGTACTTGGCAACACTAAACACATTTTCAAGTTCAGCCTGATAGTCGTCATTTTGTAACAGATGTTCTGTTTCACCATCATCCCAGCGAATGTAAGTCTTATCCTGGAGAGCTTTCAAGTGCAAAGGCACCAGTAAGGTGGAAATCACTTCGTCAGCCCGGATGTCCTTGTAAGCGCACCAGTGCGGCTTCACGGTGATCACGCCATTAACCAAAACGATGTCACAAGCCAGCGTTGCTTTCACATTATCGTTGACATCTTGACGAGCATAGATTTCTACATAGCCAACCTGTTTGGTATCCACCTTGTCGATGAAACTCCAAAAGCTGGGGTACGACGTTTCATCGCTGAGCGTCAACTGACCGTCATGCTCTTTCAACATACGGTCCAGTTGTGCGGTGAAGAACTCTGCTGACACTTTTCTTGCCAATGGCTCCATATCACTCAGTCGTAGAGTGGCTCCTCCACTCCCCTCATACACCTCTCCAAAAAAGAAATCTCTCTTACGCATTAGACTTTACCTCCTTTAATTGCTTGCTGGGTCAGCTTTATCCAGTTCAACGGGTTTTCACAGTCAACATGGTTGCCAGCGGCACCAACTACTGTTTTGTATGCCTCCGAGCCTGCCGCAGTGTGTACCGCCAGCATAAACGAAAACATAGGGTCATTTTGCATAGTTCCTATCATCATTGTACTGGAGGTATCTTTTAGCTGGCAGTTTTGAACCCGAAGATTGAGCACATCTTTTGCCACCATTTCACATTCAGGGCACACCTTCTCAAGGTTTTTGAGCTTTGCTTCGTCATTAAGTACATCAGGTGCGGCGATGGCAGTATCGGTCATAAACAATCCCAGCGCCAGCAGATGAATTTTCTTGGTCACGTTCATGGTTTCTCTCTATATCGTTCCAATTTCGTTTCTGTAGAAGTACAGTGGCCCCGAGACAGTTCTGAGCTCGGGCGTTATTTGCTTTACTCTTGAGCAGATGTGCAGCTTGAATACGTTGTGGTATCCGTACATTGCTGGTCGTGTGAATGCTGAGTAAATGATTATTGTGATAGCCGCGCCAGCGGTCCACCCGATTACATCTGGATAGAAAAGTCCTGATACGTCAGAAATTCGTTCTGGTGCAACCAAGCTGCACAAGAACAGCACCCAGAACCATGCTACCGGCATCACAAAGACCATCTTCCCGACGCAAGCAATTAACACCTTAACCAAATTCAAAATCTGCACCCAATAAAGCCACAACTCTGACAGGGACTGGCGACGTATCAACTGATAGACATTCCGTGGAATGTCACACAGATGAACCCCATCTTGATTTAAAACGGAGTAGCTCATTACCCCTCCTATACCCGTTTTTGTAGGTTGCCGAATGTCAGGCCTACCAGAACGCAACAGGTCATCATCGTCAGTGGAATGACAACCGGATCGAGAGCTATAGGGACGAAGAACGCGATGAACAAACCAGCCATCAAGTACATTGTTCCGCGAACGCTATAGCGATGCAAAACTGGGCTTGCGTAGTCGAAGTTGGTCCGTTTGATGCGCCAGGTCATCATCCCATCGTACACCGCCGGTACAAACAGGATGAGCATATAGGGAGCCCAAGCAGCTAACAGCGCCAGTCTGGTATAGAACTGGTAAATGACGTTAACAAAGGCCTCCATGCGTCCCTTAACCCACGCGAACCAGCCCTTACCCATGTCCTGCATACCCTTGGATTTCTGGCGCTCTTCTTCTGAAGGGATCAAAGTTTGGTACATCCCTTCATAGAAACCTGAATCAATAATGCTCGACCGGAACCAGGTAGATGCTTTGTCCTGTATCCAGTCTCTGGCTTCGCTCCCGAGACTCTGCTCCACCAGCACAGACTCTCTTTTGATAGCTTTGTCTGTCCAGTCACCTGGGATCAGCAGCAATATCGCAAGTATCTCAATAGCCAGCAGCCATGCGACCAGCAACCACGGCTTGTTCATAGTCAGTTCTCCTTAAAACAATTTTCACACTTTCACAGGTAATGAGTTCATACAGCAAGCCGCGCAAAGAGGTTTCATCCTCGTGGGGCTGCGGGTTAATAGATAATTCTCCTGGATGGGAAGACAGCCACAGTGAGAACGGTTCTCCTGAATCGACAGACCATAAATCTCCACCACAATCGACGATTTGCACTTCCAGCGCTCGGCAAGTCTCGGTGATGAGAGTTTCTAAAAACGCCCCTATTCGGGCTGGGTCTTCGTACTTTTCTCTCTGTTCATGAAACACAAGCTGGCTGTAGCGATGAAGAGCCTCTTCAATGATCGGGTAAATCACCGGTTCTTGATTAGCCTTAATACCGTCTGTGATGTAGCAGCTCAGCTTCTCGATGATGACCTCTGATGCAGGCCAATCGAATTGAAGGATACTCAGGATATGAGCATTTTTGCGGCCACGATTTTTCAATTCATTCATAACCCGGTCAAAAGGGTTCACATCGACCATGATGGCTACCTCGTAGTTTCTATACTTCTTGTTACACATAGCTCTGCTCTTACTGGGTCAATATTGGCAGACGGCCTTTTACGATAGTTCCGCCTGAAATCTTGGCTATGTATTCCAGATTCGGAAGCATTCCCAGTAATTGGGCAGGGAAAAGATCCGCTTCCTCCTCCATCAAACGCTCGCCTTGGTTGCCTCCGTGCATAATGGGTTCCTTGCCATCAGAGTTCTGGCCTTGTGTACGCATAACGTACTTGAGCCGCGTCTTCGGCAGGTTATCCGCGATGTATTCTTGGGTTTCCCCGTCAACAATACGCAGAGCGAACGTGTTGTTGATGTTCCCCAAGACTTGGAGCGCTTTATCTTTGCTGCCCAGTCGAGCTGCGAAATCAGCAAAAGTCTGGGTTGCAACGAAAAGACGAAGTTTCGCACCACGTCCTTTGTTCAAAAGTTGGATGAACGGGTCGTTAATCACCTCAGCAGCTTCGTCAACAAAGATGTTTACGGGTTTGTTGTTGACGCCATAGTTGTATCTATCCCCGGCCACCGCTGTAAGGTCAGAAAGAAATATTGACCCCATAGCGCTGCCCACCATGTTGTCGGTCAGCGAGTCAAGGCCCAGGTAGGCCACTTGGGCGTTATTGATGATCTTCGCGGAGTCAGTGATTTGGCGTTCGTCACTTAGGTCAGTTGAGTCTGGCGATAGCAATGGCCCCAACTCTCCGGACGTCAGCATATTCATGATCGGAAGGAGGTTTGCCACCATCTTGGAAAAGTGGGTTTGGTCGTGCTGGAACATCGACAACAAACCTTCAAGGTCTGAGTTAGGATGTTCAGGCTGAATGATTTCGTAATAGAACCTCATCAAAGCGAAAGCGATCTTTTCACGAGAGCCGTTTTTTACTTTCTCTAGGAAAGGCGCAGCTTCGGCCTCCCAGTCAGGCCGAACTCGTTCTGAATAGGCTTGAACTGATCTGATGACTAGACCAGCAGCGCCACCTTCAAGGAAACGACGGAGCTTTGTCAGGTTAGGACGGTCATGGGTGATAATAAGCCCTTGAGCAATATTGTTAAGAGCCTGCCAGCCAAATGATTTGAATGGGTCAGCCCCAGCTTCGGATGGGATCAATGCAGCCAATCGACTTGCGATTTCCGTTACACGGGTGAAATTTCGCAGGGGATCGATACGCACTGACTCTTCTGGGAATGCAGGGTGGAATGAGACGAACCTTTCCGGTTGTCCCATAGCTTCACAGGCCCGTCGAGCATTGTCTCGCATCTCCTTATCACCTTTCGGGTCTATGATAATCACAGCTTCACCGCGCATGATGGCCTGAGAGATCAGGATGTCGAACATACGGGTCTTGCCCGAACCGGTGGTCCCAACAATTAGAGTGTGCCCCTCTGTATGCTTTAGAGGCTGCATAAGTTTTTCTTCTTTTGGCTCAACCCCGTGAATCCAAGGCTGGCCGATTGGCAACTCTTTTCTCTTACCCTGTATTTTCCGAACAACTTTTTTAACCGTCGATTCTTTTCCGACGATAGATGTCCAATCTCGTTTCAAGATCTCAAAAACGCGCTGGGCATGACGGTTTTCCCACAGGAACCCACTACCAAGCCACATATCTTCCGGTGTATCTTTGATGTACTTCTGGAGCTCCGTAATGGAGATAAACTCTAAGTCTCGGCCCCTTAAATGCTTTTGCAGCAAATGGAGCTTGATAGCCTTAGGCAAACGAGCCATTGCCATCACACCACAGATCCCCGTCATCCAATAAAAGGGCTCTGGAGGCATAGTGCTGACCTGCTCCACGGCCAAAGCAGCACCGGAGGCTGCAAGCCAGCCTGCCACAGCATTTTTTTCATAGTTAGGCCGCCACGGCATCTCGTAGGCGAGCGGGTCATAACTCATTGTCATGTTTCATCTACCTCTAAATACAATTTTCCTTCACGTTTTTTGAGCAAAGGGCGTTTTTGTGCCCGGCTCAACATCCCACAGAGGATGTGTTTTTTGATGCCGATATTTTCCCCGGCAATCATGTCGAACGCTTTATCGCTGGTCACTAAGCAGCCGTCTTCTTCCAAGACAGGTGTCACTAGCCACCTGCCCGAACGTTTCTGGATCATGTCCTTGAGGATCAAAATCGCTTTCTCAGGGGTAACGCCAGGCGGTAAGAAGTCTTCGTCTTTGATGTCTTTCGGGTTTGTTTTAGCCTTTGGTGGTTCAAACTCCCTCACCTCTTGCTCTTCCCTTTCTCGGACCTCGATGTGACCAAGTTCTTTTTCACGCTCAACTTTGGTAACTACAACAGCTTCGGGTTGAGCCTCTCTCTTGGGAAGGCGAGCTACGTTCTGTTTTTCTTCAATCGGCTTGATTTCATGTCCATCAACCACAGAGGCGGTGTCACCTTTTTTCTCCTTTTTAGGTTTCTGATCAGCTTTTTCTTTCGTGTCTTTTTCCGGTGCAGCTTTACCTGATCCAGCATCAGACTTCTGTTGTTGGTTTTTTTTCTGCATTGGTTGGCTTTGTTGTTTCGGAGCAGACTTGCTCTTTCTGACATCAGAATCAGGAGGAGACACAAGCTCAAAGACATCCTGGTATCCACCCATTGATGCTTCTACTTCCTTGATGGCCGCTACGACTGCATCTGAAAGTTGTTGCGCTAGAACAATTGCTTTCACACCGCTGAAATCTCGCACTTTACGACCAGGCATAATCGGGTCTGGAACAATCGCATCGGCATGGGATAGCTTTGAGAGAACTTCTGACGGCGCACCTAATGACCGAGCACCTTCTGGGTATAGAATGACGGCTTGACCCTTCATCAGACATAGAACCTCTCCCAGAGTCTTTTTCCCTTCCAGAACAGGCATGATCGCCTGCTCAAGCAGAGCAGATGCTTCGCCATAGCCAGCAAGTATCTCAGACAACAATGTCTTAGCGCCCTTTTCCTGCTGATTAGGTTTGTTCGCTTGTGACATTTCCGTTGTGGCAGAAGTCTCTTCTGGCTCAACTGCCAACATAGGCAATGGTTCAATAACCCATGATGGAGGTTCATCTGAGCCACTAAACATGGGGAAGTATTCGCTCTGCAGGGAGTTTTGTTCTTCTGGAACAAAGTCAGACTTGGGCTGTGCGAGCTTTGCCTCGTTAGAGTTTTTAAGGCTCTCTTCGTCAGTAATGCAGGTGTCAGTCGATGCGTTGAATGCGTCAAATGGGAAGTCGATGTCACCCAGTCCACCCCCAACATCCCTGAGTGCTTGCAGTGGGTTATCGTTCGCCAAAGGCGGCGCGTTTTTGGCGATGTCCTGAGGTGACAACTCTTCTTTTGTCTCAGGCTTCTCAGTTTGTTCTTCTGTGTCTTTTTTTGGTTTACCCTTAACTTGTTTTCCCTTGGTTGGTGTTGTGGCTGATGCTGCTTTAGGCGAGTCCTTTGTTTCAGCCGCGCCTTGGGCCGGTGTGTCTTCGTGGTCTGTTGAAGTGCTTTTCAGCATTTCCATCGCATCACCGAAACCGAGACCGGCTAGAGCTTTTTCTGCTTCCTGCTCTGCGGCCAACATGTCATCGTTCAGAGACACTCCGCCTTCATCGTCATCACTCTCATCAGGGTCAACGAACTCAATCTCTGCATCCTCAACGTCTCCAACAACTTCTGCTGCTACTGCTGATGGTGGCTCATTGGTAAACACCAAGTCGTTTGATTCGAGGCGAAGCATCAAAATCTTCAAAGAGCCTGTCGCTTCCTGGAGCATCTCCGGTAGCACTTCCCAGTATCGGTAGTACGCTCGCTCACCTTTTTCCTGCACAGTGTTTGGCACAGCAAAACCGCGCTCGATGAGAATGTCGGCCAACGTATCTGGATCTCTTGGAATGCCAGGGATTTTGTCTTGACTGATCAAATCATAGAGATCTCCAAGTTGTTTCCATGCGATGAAAACACCTTGGTTGAGATGCCAAACCTTCGCACCAGGCTCATTGACTTTCCATTTCCCAGTTTTCACCAGACGACGGATAGCATCGAAAACGTACCGCTCTACAGGCACACCATAAGAGAACTCGTCCACATCAAGACGGCTTTGGCGAAGGTCCCTTGAAACACTTTCTTGGTCAGCACGAAGCATCAGCCTTGTAACAGGCTGATTGACCGTGGTTCCCGAAATAGCTTCAAGCATAGCCTCGATGATGGAAGGACCTGACTTGGAAAGATACTCCTGCGTCTCAGCCGGAATAATTCGATGCCAAGCCAGCAGCGAGAATTGCTCATGCCTTTTGTGTCTCTTATCGCGCCACCGGATAAAGTAACGCTCAATTCCGTGACGGTGCGCCCAGTCATGAAGAGACTCTGAATAAGGATTCCATGTGATCGATCCGTCTTTATCTGTAATAGATACATCTGACAACGGCTTGCCCACATCATGCAGGAGCCCGGAGAAGCAACTAGCAAGTCGCCAACGAGGTTCATTGTCGCGGCGTTCCCTCGGCGTTCCCTCGATTGAAAAAATAACCGACTCAGATGCCTGAGTTGCCCAAAAGGCCACTTCAAGCCCATGCCGGAACAACCCACCAGCGCCTCGGTGATGGTGAGATTCGGAAGCTGGCAGCAAGTGAACAAAAGCGGCATACCGTTGGATAACCGGCAAAACAAGCCGGTTGAAGTCGTCCACAGTGAAACCGAGAGAGTTCCGCACTTTCTCAATTAGTTCAGCTTGGGTTGCCAGTATCTTGTCTAGTGGGGCCACTGGCAGGCCCTTGGCAAAAGGCGGGTATCGAGGGATTTCTTCATCTTCCACGTCTTTAAGCGGCAACACTCTGCCGCTTGGCGTGGCCTCGATCACTCCACTTCGCCCACCAAATAACTTGTTCAGGGCTTTCAGCATGTAGGTTGACCATATTCCTATCGTATTTTTCGTCAGTACATGCTCTCAAAACACGTTTAGATCGCACACACGCCTATCTGTCCAATTTGGGCAGTTTGAGAAACCAGCTTTCCATCTCCCCCCTTTTAGAATGGGTTCATCGACAATTTTTGATGAGGAATGACACGATGAGACAACTGATAGCAATTCTGGGAGTAGCAATTTTGGCCGGGTGTGCCTCTAACGCCCCTGAACAAAAACCCCAATCCCAAGTATCCCCTGCGGAGAATGACAAACCGGCCCGAGTTAACCGGGAACTTTCTATCGCATGGGACAATATGGGACGCGGTGGTGCGGCATTGCGCCAACCTGGTTATATCCATGTGCTGGGCGACGGTAATGTCAGCGCAACTATAAACAAGGTGAAAGATGGTTCCGCTGATGCAGTTAAAACTCCGGTTGGAATAAAACAAGAAGGGGATGTAGGCGAAGCCATCAATACCTTCAAGTCCATGAACCAAGGTAAAGGTTACTCGCTGTACGAGTTGTCACGCTGGGAACGCTATTGCGATAGCGGCAAGGGCATGGATGAGCACGATTGGCGCTTTATTGAGGGTGAAGGTGCCACGAACATTCCCCAGGACGTTGTGACTGGCTGCATACCGCCTGCTCATAACTATCAAGATTACCTGAATGCCTGGACGCACTTTTGCTCCAGTCAGGCCGTAACAGACGCAGATCGCCGTATTGTGCGCGAATCCGTGCGTCCCTACTCTGTGGTGAATCCATGCAAAGCTCTGAAATAAGAAATCACACAGAGCCTGGCCGAAAGGCTGAGCTCTTCGACGCTTTATCAATCATGCTCCAGGAGGCTGGTTCGAGGGGGAATACCCACGAAGCGGCCTATGTCATTTCTGGAGTCCTCGAAAACCTTTCCAGAGACTATCCCGAGATAAAAGTTCTTGCCCAAAACTGGACCGAGCTGGCGAATCTGGAATCAAAGATGAAGGGAGCTGCTTGATGGACCTTTATATCTGCGAAAAGCCTTCTCAGGCCAAAGACTTGGCAGGAGTAATGAAAGCCTCACAAAGGGGAGATGGATTTATCCATGATGGAGGAAACAGAGTTATTACCTGGGCCTTCGGCCACCTTCTGGAATTGTACATGCCAGATGACTATGACGAACGATACAAGTCATGGTCACTGGAGACTCTTCCCATTGCTCCTGAATCCTGGCGGTACAACGTTCGCAAGAGTGCGCTAAAGCAGTACAAAATCGTTGAAGGCCTAGTCAAAAAAGCAAGTACCATTTACATCTCAACCGACTTCGACCGCGAAGGTGAAGCTATCGCTCGTTCGCTTTTGGATCGATTCCACTACTCAGGTCCTATTCGTCGTGTTTGCTTGACTGCACTCGATGAGTCGAGCATTAAGAAAGCACTTAATAACGTTAAGGACGGCAAAGAAACTGTCTCGCTATACTACGCTGCACTAGCAAGGCAACGCGCAGACTGGCTGGTGGGAATGAACGTAAGCCGACTCTATACAGTATTGGCGCGAGATGTAGGTTTCAATCATACCCTCCACGTAGGTCGGGTCATTACACCTACCGTCGCTCTCGTGTGTCAACGAGATCGAGAGATCGCGGGTTTCACACCATCCCCATACTGGACTCTGGGCGTGAACGTATCCGTGCAGAATGGTCAGTTTGCCGCTCAATGGATACCGCCAGAGGAGTGTAGTGACGAACAAGGCCGATGTATCAATAAGGCCTATGCCGAGCAGGTATCCTCTCAGGTCAACGGTGCCAATGCAGTTATCAGCAAGGCAGAGACAAAACCAGGAAAAGAGTCAGCTCCCCTTCCCTTCGATCTGACTTCATTGCAGCAATACGCAAGTAAACGATGGGGATATACTGCTCAGCAGGTCCTTGATGCAGCACAGGCTCTGTACGAAACACACAAAGCAACAACCTACCCTCGTACCGACAGTCGCTACCTTCCAGAGAGCCAAAAGGAAGACATTCCTGACATCCTACAGGCGCTTATTTTGTCCGATCAGAACGTCTCAGGGCTGGTAGCTGGCGCAGATCCTCACCGCAAGGCCAGAGTATTTAATGACTCTAAAGTGACCGCGCACCACGCGATCATTCCCACCCCAGCAAGAACAGACATCAGTGCCATGTCTGAGATTGAGTTAAATCTCTACGACGCCATACGTCGTTTCTATATCGCGCAGTTCTACAGTGAGTTCGAGTTCACTAAAACCTCCATCGAGGTGCAGTGTGGACGTCACCTATTTGCAGCTTCCGGTAAGACCCCGACCAAACAAGGCTGGAAGGTTTTGTTTGCTTCTGACAGCGAAAGCAGCCCTAAGGATGAAGGAGAAGACACCGACGCGCCGGTTGAACAGGAGAAGCTACCCAGGGTTAGTCAGGGCGAACCTGCCTTGCTCAATGGTACTGAGCTGATGAACAAAATGACGCGGCCAGCACCACACTTCACAGAAGCCACATTACTTGCCGCGATGGAGAACATTGCCCGGTTTGTGACTGAGGAGAAGTTCAAGCAGATCCTCAAAGATACAGCCGGTCTGGGCACTCCAGCAACACGCGCCAGCATCATCCAGGGAGCTGTAGATAAAGGCTATTTCAAGCGTCAAAAAAAGGTACTGCTTGCAACAGATAAAGCTCATGCACTTATCGCTGTGCTTCCACCAGCAATCAAGTCACCAGGCATGACTGCGGCATGGGAACAAGAGCTTGAAAAAGTCGCCACTGGCGCCGGAAACATGTCTGTCTTCATGAAGCAGATTTCCACTTGGATTTGCCAGATGGTCGATCAGCTCAAAGTGGCCGCGCCAGTTCTGACAAAAGAAGGTGGCGCGATGGCTAAAGCATTTGAAGGCGCGAAACCTCCTTCACACGAATGCTTTAACTGTGGTGGAGAGATGCACCGAATCAAAGGTAAAAACGGCTTCTTCTGGGGTTGTCAGAACGAGGCTTGTAAAAAGACATTCCCTGATAATAGAGGTAAACCCGAGAAGCGCATCGCTGCGGAAGATTGCCCAGACTGCCCAGATTGCGGTAGCCCTATGCGCCTTAGAAAAGGGAAAGCACCAGGTAAAAAACGAGCCTCTAAGTTTTGGGGTTGCACAGCTTATCCAGACTGCAAAGGCACAATGCCTTTCAAAAAATCAGACTTAGAATAAGGAATTAACTATGTTCGGATCAATCATCCTAGCTACCATACTAACCACAAGTTCAGCCATTACCGAAGAGACAGGTGAAGGTATTTCATCTGGAATAATGGCGGCGTCAGCAAGCTATTTAGCACAAAACATAATGCCTCTCACTTCTGGACTTAAAAGTAACCATAGCTACCAGACCACGGAAGCAGTTGATATGGCAAGGGCTTTGGGAGGTCTAAAAGATCTTCCTGAATTTATTTACGTCATTACTGATGTAAATGCCCACATGGCCGATATGTGTAATCGCATCTGGGAGCCACAATCTTTGGCCCTAACCCCATTCATCGTAGAGATGGTAGAACTGCGGAAAGCAAATGAAAATAGCGCCTACGAGAAGGTGCTATCCGAACTCAACTGCTCGCATTTAGAAGATTAAAAAAAGGGGCCTTATGGCCCCTGCTTTCAATTGCCTAAATTTCTTTGAAACCTAATTTGCCTGCCAAATACCGTTCTTATATATCGAGACATCGCATCATAATCACCTCTATTTAACCAGTCATTAATTCGGAATGGCAAGTCTGGATCAAACGTCTTTTTGTGGAGCTGTGAAACAAACGCTTTACCGGCAGCAGACAGAGAATACGCTTTGTTTCTATCTTCGGCATACACAGATAATGCTCCACGTTGCATTGCTCTCTCGAATATAGCGACTCTTGACATGGGAGATCCTATTCCTTGACACAAATCGTCCTTGTATTTCCCTGAGCCTCTCCATCTATCCATCAAACGGATTATTTCACTTTCACTCATTGGGTTGGGCTTGTCGGCCAAGATACAAAGTAACATCAGCTCATACTTTGAAATAAGTGGTGATGCTACAAGTCCAGACCACTTACTTAGTTCTGAGAAAACAACAGATGAATTTGCATTCCACCAATAATCAAAAGTCTTCTTAGCCAGTTGCTGTCTTGAGAGCTTTTCTGCAAGGGAATCTTGATTCCACGTATTTTCAGTTCTATTCTCCCAGGCACTTTCCAGGGAGCTCTTATCCGTTGCAATTAAATAAAGACAATGAACTGGAACGTCGCTATTCTCAGTCCACTCCAGTTTGTCTAACAACTGTTTCGCTGATCCATAACCTGTTCTGTCGCAGTCTACCGCGCAGATAATTTCCTTATACTCTCCCATCTGACCACGTAGATACTCCACAAGGTCATTTAATATCTTTTCATGCTCAGTATTGGTTGCATCCTCAGAGACGTAAAACTTGGCTTTCCCATCCAGTCCAAGTAGGACATTTCTGGGCTTAAATGACTGAGGCCTTATCAAGGATGGTGGGGTGGTAAAAGGAATGTCTGCAAAAGACAATCGAGGAATGGTATAACGCCATAGCCCAATACCAAAGGTGAACACAATTTCAGTATCATGTTCGATTAGATTATTCTCACGAAGAATTTTGGCAAGTTGAGGCTTCTCAGCTATCAATAAACGCATTTACTATCTCCTAATCTTGTTATCTCAAGTGACATTTCGCGCAGCTTAGCTGCGAACAAAAACCAGATTATAATGAATAAATCGTTGTTACAACTCACTCTAATTCACATGGATGGCGAATACTTCAACGGGCTCGGTTCCGAAGTGTGGGTGTGTAATTACCTCCTTTGCGAAACCACTCCACGGTCTAACCTCTATCCTAAACATATCACCAGCCTTTGGATAACCACACTTCACATGAATTTCATCATACTCACGTCCCTCAAGCCTCCTTATCCAGTATTCCGTAACGAGGCGATATTCATCTGGCTTTTCCCCTGACCTGATTTGATCGAAGTAGATCTTTTTTACTGACAGATGCAGTATTCGTTTTTTCACAATCACCTTCCTGGAGTAAAGCTGGAGCATCGAGGCACCCGGCAAAATACTCCTTTTTCATTAACGAATCGTGTATCCAGCTTCTTTGGCAGCAACATCAAGTTCGGCGGAAAAACTGACATTTGACTTATCTGCCGCATTATAAAGGGCTCCACACTTAGGCCATGAGCGACCCACCAGTTTCATAGCTAACGCATCCGCCAGCATTTCTCTGATCTGGGTTTCAGCCTCACCAAACTCGGCCAGAGTTTCATCTATGCCCGATTCTTCCATCAGCTTGATGAGCTGCGGATGTTTGAGCCAGACACCTGTTTGCATCACCAACTGTTCTCTGGCATCAGCCACCAATTGGCGTTCAAGGGTGACGCCATTTACGGTCTTAACAAATTGCTTTGGCTGACGCTTTACCTTTTTTGGCCTGGACACATCAGAGATAACCGTCACAGGCTTCCCACGCAGTTCACGCGGCAACGGTCCACTTAGCCCCAGAACTAAGCGGCGAGCGTACTCATGCTCGTATGGTTTCAACCCTCGACCTTCACGGAACATTTTAGTATCCACCAGCAAATAACCGCGCTGCCTCGCATTTTTCCGGACTTGTTCGGACAAGACCGATTTCCCCTTCCCGGTGACTCCCATTACGAGTGAGTGAGATTCTATTTTGTCATCAAAAAACATAATTCCACCTCTGATTCACCTTCCTTTATACTTCTATAGATTTGGCTTTAGCTGCTGCCAAGCTAAAATCTAGGAAGAAATAGTGCGACTTTGATTCGCTTACAATAAATTGAGACAGGTACTTTTCTTTTCCATCCGAAATGTAGACTGACAGGAACATGCCAAGCATAGGAACATCTGTTTTTGATGCAATATCAATTTGTAAGTGCATCGGCTCTTTGGTTTCGCTATCGACAAATGAGTGCGTTCCAGCAAAACGTGACTGAAAAGCAAGGCATCGGACCGCCTCTTCGAGAGTGGTTTTACGCCCATTATTGTAAGGGTTGTGTTTGTGGACAGAGAATCTAATTGCTTGTTCGCCTTCTTTATGAAGCATTCTCTGTGCCTCCCATAACGGTACGGTCATGAATTTTCCTCTTATTGCGTTTATGACCAAAATTAAAGATTAATACTAATTGCTACTACGAAGTCCGAATAGTGTTTCAACCGAGTAATAAAGTATCATACTCGTTGTAGCTAACTTCGGGACAAAAATGGGTTATGCGGTGCGGCGAGAGTGCCTGACGCCGCAATACTCAACTAAATGGCACAACCTGCCAAGCATCAAGTGCTAAGAAAGTGATTATGAAATGCTGCCAATAGCCCTTAAGTCAGCATCATTTAAAAAGAACACAGGGCAGCTATCAACTTTTTGAGAGTTTGACATCAAGTAGAGACCTGTATACATCTGTTTGGACATTTTAAAATCGTCACTGTCAGGCACTTTACAATCGCCAACACACTTAAACCCGTTACGTTCATAAAATTTGATTTTATCGTGATTACATATTAGCCCCAAATCGCTAAATGATTGACTAAGCGACTGCAACATTTCAGTCCCTAGTCCACGCCCCCTAAACTGCTCAACAATCTGTATTTTATGGAGATATGCCGATTGATGATGTGGGTGAACAAAAATCATTGCATACCCACAAAGCGTCTGTTCGGAGCTTGATGTGGCAACTTTAAGATGACCGAACTTGTAGCACTCATTAAATATTCCAACAATGTATTCAATGGCCTTTTGTACTTGTTCTTCCTCAAATGCAAACATAAGAGATACTAAGGAAGTCGATGACATAATATCGCTTAGTAACGCTTTTGCTTCATTTTCAAAAATCTCACCTAAGAAATCTTCTTGCTTGAATCCTTGAGCTTCATTCATTTTTCACCTTCGCTAATTCCGATATGCTGCACAAAACTTAGTATTTAATGACCTGATTGATTGAATCGCCACCATTACATTAATTCTTCGATGTACTTGGTCAATGGATTGAAAACGCAGGTGTTTGCCGCATCAATCTGTCTAACAAGCAATATCTCAGGACTGCTCATAACAGCAAAGCTTTTTCTTTGATTTTCGACGCGTCCAATTTACTCAGTATTTCTGCTTTTGTGGCGCGAAGTCCGCGCTTTAAAGTCAACCTCTTTTCTTCTTGTTTTGCTCACGCTTCACCATTGCTCCAGCAGCTTTCAGAAGTCTCTGGTTCTCCACCAGCTCATCTTGGAGCTCCTGAGTATCCTCTTCTGCCTGAGACTTTTTCAGCTCGGCCTCGCAATATTCGACCTCTTCCTGCAAGCTGACTTTCGCAAACTTGAGAGCGGCCAGTCGCGTCGTATAAACGCCAAAAGGCAATTCGCCACCTTCCCGGAACTGCTTCAAGCACCAGCTCGGTATAGATGGCAACCAACCAAAGTCTCCATTCTTCCGTGACCTTTTCCCCCACGTAATCCCATCTAACTTTTGGGCAATATTGACATAGCGTTGATCGCTGGTTGAGTTGCGTCGTTTCTGAATGGAGCGAACTATCCACTCTGTAACTTCGACCTTTGCTTTATCATCATCAGAGATGTAATAAAGGGCTGCGTACAACACAGCGCCTTTACGAATGACTGATGGTGGGTATGTCTGGGCTTTCATCTATCCCCCTATCGCTTTTTCTGTCCGACAAGACGGAGATGATCGGCGGCCAAGTCATACTGCTCGTTTTTGTCACTGCGGCGGAATCTGTCAAAAAACTTCCCTCGTGGCAGGGTTTCTTCCATAGCGATCAGGCGGTTCAGCCACACTTCTTGAGGTAGCATCCCTGCTGGAGTCCGCCCGAGCTTACGTCCTTCCTTAACGTGTTCCATTGATTGCGTGGCAGTAAAAATTGCACCACCAAACTTTCTCCACTTGAATTGCAGGGGCATATCTGGAGACTCATCCAGCATCAATATCTTATTGGTTTGTTCTGTCACGACAATTACTCCACCATCCATTCTTCACTCAGCAGGAACGACCAGCGCTCTTCTGCTTTTTCCGGGTTGTCTTTGGCCTGTTTGATCATGAGCTCGGCGGCGTTAAAGCCTACCTCTCCACTGAATCGGCCCCATGAATGGCTGTGCCACTCGCGCATCACACTTCGGCCAAGTGATGCAAGCTCTGGAGTTACACCCTCATGGAGAGCATAGAGCTCCCACGCATCCCATCCGTATCGCAATAGGTTGTGCCCTGGGGCGTTAAAGGCCTGAGCAGCCTTGAACCGCCCTCCAGGCTCCTTCCCTCTAACATCCACCCCCTGAAGCACCAACCCCATCACCACTTCAATGACAGGCTCGCGTTGATTCTTTGCAAGCTCGATGGCAGCCACCAGCATTGCTTTGGCGTCAGCAAATTTCCCATGCCCTTGGCACATACCGCAGGTTTCTTTGGAAGGGGAAAAGTCATAAACACCGGAACCAGCACAGAGGCGGCATGTCAGGTCAATCATGGGCGCTTCTCTCCTCATACTCTTCGATGCGCTCTTTCAGACGCCGAACCACTGGCGTGAGCTCAGGGATAGCTTCCGCTTCCTCAAGCGTGTATCGCTTGTCTTCCTGGTAATCGACTATTTGAGGAGGCCTTGGCTGTTTCGGTAACTCAGCAAAGTCATTCAGCGGCATCGAGGTAGGAAGTCCTCCTTCAATCTCACCTTTTTCGTTGAGTGACTGGGTGACGATAAGCTGTGTTCCACCCACCTCGGTATCAAAGCGGTCATCAAAGCGCTCACCGATATTCCAGCCGCCACGGCCAAAAACACAGGTCGTACTCATGCGTAGGCGATTGAATGCTTTAGCGTCATCCCAGTTCAAACGATTTTCATCCATAAGGAAAAAAGGCGCTTCGGCCCGAACGAGCACCTTGGACTTGGCATTATCGAAGATCGGCCCAAACATCCCCCGCGGGAGGTATGGTTCGACTTTATCTGCAAGATCCTGGTGCCCTTGAGAACGCAGCGACTCATAAAACTGGGTGATTGTTTGTTTGCCGGTATCCGGAAGGCAGGACAAAACTGTCTGTTTTTCCTCGTCACTCAGGCTTACCATTCTCAACAAAAAGCTGACTACCAGCTCGTTGTGCCCATCGACCGTTTCAATGTTGAGCTTATTCTCGTCCATCTTCTTCCTCAGTAATCGGTTCGATAAATTCAATGGAGTCCATGCTTACATGACTGATAATGGCTTTCAGGCCGCAGCAGTTGCATGGTTCAAAGGTCAGCTCTGATCCCTTGGGAGACTGATGCGTGAGCGTTGCCACAGCCCCTAGAGGGATCAACCCCCAGCCGTTTTTTAGTACCCGAGTAGTTCTGACCAGCCGACCTTTGTACTCTCGTTTCAGTTTCGGATGCGGCACTACCGCATATCGCTTACTCATTTCGGTCCCCTTGCACCAAAGGCTCGATAACCAGCTCTTGAGCTTCGTCCCAGTCAGACACCTTTGCATCACCAAACGCAAAGGCAATTCGCATAGCCACTGTCGGCCTGCCTATTTTCATCAAGTAAGCCGCAGCACCGGCACACATCGACTCTTGTCCCGAAGGTGCATAGTTACCCTCTTCATCCCATTCACCACCTGACTTTGAATACACGGTCTTGTGGCAATGAAACGTCGTCATGTCGTTTTCAACGATGTCGTTGATGATGCCTTCTAATCGCCCAGGGGTCAGCTCGATAGCGTCCTCCTTCCGGAACGGACAGTTTGCGCAAGGTTTCTTCAAACGGAGATGATTTGCTTGCTTTGGCATACACACCACTTTTACAGTATCACTTTATGATTCTATGATATAGCCATATTCCGTGTAGTCAATATCTCACTAACAATTACTTTAAATGGGATTCTGACACGCCCATTTTGGGAAGAAGAACAAGTTATTTGGAGGTGGGGATCACACTAGATTGGGGATTTGAATGCTTTCACATGTGAAAGTTCATTATTATCAGTATCGTTTTATTGTCTCTTGATATTATATTATGATGCTGTAATAATCATAAATAAGGGCCGCATCGCTCTTCTACCTTCGTTGCAGCCCCTACAACACAATCAAGCTATTAAGGAGCTTTGTTATGCTGCAAGGCAATACTAACACGAATAAGCGCATCCCGCTCGCGACGTTCATGAAATGGCCGCTGGCGAAACGTCAGGACTTCATCGACCGGGAGATGTCCGGTTGTCCCGACTTTATCAAGACGTCTTTGCTTCGGCACTAAGGCAATCAGGAAAGCTAAGAACCTCGCTTCGGCGGGGTTCTTCGTTTCTACCTCTTGAATGTTTCGTCAGAACAAACTGGAGCGCTTATGTCACCAGAAACACAGCAACTTACATCCAAGGCTTTATCTCTCATTGAACAGTCCCGTTACAGAATGGGCACTTGTCGGTTTGTTGAGGCCTTTATCGATCAATGGGCTTATTTGCAGACTGGCCTATACCCAGCGAAGGAGGAGATCCCGGAGGAACTACAGCCGGTCGCCTTCGAGCTTTCCCATGTCCTGTCTGCGGCAATGAAGCGAGATCCCACCAGCGATGTTCTTGGCTACGTCCTGAGCATGTCTGGCTTTCACAAGAAAGGCACCAACTACTTCCCCACCCCTCCAGAGATTGGCCGCTTGCTGTCACTCATTGTTGGCTCACAGTCTTCGGCTGACTTCTACGAGCCTTGCTGTGGCTCTGGCGTCAACGCTATTCACTGGATGGAAAACCTGATCGAGAACAAAGGTCCAGAGGCCTTGGCCGAAACATCAATCTACTTGGAAGACATTGATCCATTAATGGTGAAGTGCTGTATGCTCCAGCTCTTTCATTATTTCGAGTCCCGAGATGCCACGCCAAAAACGCTGAGTATCGTCGGCATAGACACCCTAAGCAGACGAACCAGGAATATCGCTTACTACGCTGAGAAACCTCCAGCAGCAGCTACCACCGTGGCCGCATAAAAAAACCCGCCTTATGGCGGGTTTTGCATTCAATACTCTTCTCTATGGCAACTTACAGCTTTCCGTACCGGTTCAAAAACGAAGACCTATCTAAGATCCCCCAATCTGTAAGTATGTAGTAGCCGGTAGCACCCCGTTCGCCGGTTGACTCCCTGACGAATAAAATGTTCATTCCGAACTCATCACGCAAAGCAGCCAACTGCCGCTTGATTGTTGATTCCGGAATATTTGTCGCCTTGTGAAGGTCCTGGAGACTTGGCTTCTCCGTTTTAGACAGGGCATTCACTAAAGCAAATTTTCTCTTCATGTCCTGCGAGATCTTCATATTCACCTGTTCTTGACAGGCCCACCCTTTTGGGCTGGGCCTCCTTTATTAGCCTTCGACACTAAGGAGTTCAATATCTGACACAGGCACATGAACATGCTTTTCCTTTCCTTCACTATCGAGCGTTTTGACCCAGACGGTAGATGGAACCAGAGCCACACGGTCTGTCATGATGACTCCGCGTTTAGTTTCACCATCCAGGTTAACGTTGACAGCAATAACCAAACTGTCGGCTCGGACATTCTTCCACTCTTTGTCCTTCGGCAGAGGAGGAAGAGCATCACCACCTTCATCTTTGTTCTTTCCGCTGTTAATAGGCTGCTGGACCGGCTCTTTGTCCTCTTCATCGCGCAAGGGGTCAAAATCATCGTCATTCAGACCATTACTGTCTGAACCGTCTTCCAACACATTCTGGTTATGGTTCCGCTCGGTATTACCCAGTTGTTCCTCCGTACCATTCCCATTTAAGTTTAGGGTTTGGTCATCGGTATTTCCATCACTAGGTTTATCATTGTGTCCGGAGCCAGTCAGAGGGCCTTTTTCCATTTCTTCTTTGATGCGCTTAGCATCGTTCAGAAGCTCACGACTTTGTTTCCGGGTGATCCCGTCAGACATAGCCACAGCACAGACAGCACGGCAACGTTCTTCGTTCAAATCGAACAACAGACGAAGATTATTCAATGTTTCTGTATCAGAACATACTTCATTATCATACAACTCGCGCACACAGTCTGGTAGTTTAAGCAATGATAAATGCGTAGAAACGTAAGATATGTTTTTCCCGATGCGTTCAACAATATCTATTTGTTTCCAACCGTCTTCGATGAGTTGATTCAACGCTTCGGCAATCTCGACCGGCGTCAAGTCATCACGTTGGATATTTTCGATTAACTCACCAACAGTTTCGTCCAAATTGGACTGGACCTTATCGTTGACAATCAGGTCGATGGTCTCAATACCTGCAAGTTTACATGCTCTCCAACGGCGTTCCCCTTTCTGGATGACGAATTTGCCTTCTTCGTTTTTTGGAGACACGATAATAGGAGACTGCTGCCCCTCGGTCAGCATAGTCGCTGCCAACTCTTCAATGTTACGGAAGCGCTTACGAACCTGGACTTTAGATACAACGTCGTCAACCGGTACAGTAAGAACCTCTTTGCCTTTCTTGCCTTTGGCGGCTTTAGCAAGATCTGACAGACTTTTCAAATTATTTAATGCCATCGCTTAGCCTACCTTCTCTACAATTTCTTCTAAAACAGCCTCAACCTCTTTGGCAGCGACATGTCCCCAACGTATTTCCCATACAGGAATACCATCTGTCGTGGCAGTATCAAGCGGAGTTCTGTGCATGATCTTGTTCTCAAACATAAGTTCTGGAATAGCTTTTTCCAGCGATTTAAGAGCTTTATCGTGGCTTACAGAACGGTCCATATCGTTAACTACAATGCCAAGAATCTCCAATTTTTGGTTATAAGCCTCACGCACACCAATAATTGTGTTTAGAAGGCCTTCCACACCGTCAACCGCAAAGCCTGAGAGCTTTACCGGACATACCACATGAGTTGACATAACCAATGCCGCTACCAGCTTTCTGCCGAGGCTAGGCGGACAATCAATTAACACGTAGTCGTAGTTCTCAAACAGCTCTGCCAAATGGCGAGCAGGGTTCATAGCTTGGTCAAGAGGCACTGCCTCCATTTCAAACAAATCAGGGTCGTTCTTTGGTGTGTGAATAAGATCTGCACCGCAAGGACAATGTATGACGTCAATGCTATCTAGCTCATAAGCAAATAGCTCTGCGGTTTTGGTTCCGGTTAGAATTGGCTCGTAATCTCCCCCCCCAATTCTTGCCTTGGAGCCAGTCGAGAAGACGTATTCCCCTGACCATCCATATCAATGACCAGCACTTTCTTTTTCTTCTGTAACGCCAGATAAAAGGCTTGTTGGATACAGAGGGTACTCTTCCCCACCCCGCCTTTCTGGTTGGCGAAGCTGATTACTTTTGCCATACCCACCTCAATTTTGGTTACTGTCAGGTGATTTATATCACCCCCAAACTTTCACATGTGAAAGATTGTACATACCATAAAATGATACTGCAATATCTAATTATGGTTCTGTTAAAACAAACTTGAAACAAAAAACGGCCATAAAGGCCGCTTTTTTAGAAGGTTTGTACTGTCAGCGCAATTGCAGCAGGGCAGCACCAAGCTCATTCGCCAATAACTACTTGGCAGTGCTGAGCCTCGATCCGGCGTGAGCAATTACACATGACAGCGCTTCTGTCCAAATAAAAAATAACGCATGTAGTCATGACAATTTAATCCGATGACGTGAATGTAACAGGAACGGAGGTATACAATTTCTTGTATCTATTCAACTCTTCAGCCGTTGTCTGCGATACACGGGATGAATTGTAAGGGTCGGTTTCTAACTCACCCATTTCCTTAAAAAAATAGGAGATGCCAGTTTGCGAACAGGTATGCTCATTGAACACCAGCCTGTCCACGGGCACGATACGAGTGTCACCACCAGGGGTTTTGAAGGTTAATGTTTCTCTTGCTGAGTCATTCATGATCTGCGGTTTCCTGTTACTTATTTATCAAAAATGCTTTTGTGGCCAGCTTAGCCCTGAAACAAGGGCAAGGCGTTTCTTTGTAGTGATCACATGCTTCGTCATCGCAGGCCAGTGCGTACTGCGCTCTATCAATCCGGCTATGGATCTGAACAAGCTCCGCAACCAGGTGCAGCAACTCAGGCCCACGAACGATGAGCGCTATGATTAATAAATCCAGAAAACTCAGAATCATTTTGCGGATTCCTTACTTGTTCGTTTCAATAAGGCCTTTGGCTCGTAGCGCCGCCAGTGCTTGCTCAATTTTCCAAAGTGGTTGATCCAGTAAAGCTGCCAATTGCTGTGCTGACATACAATTTCCCTTTGCGCCCGTATTCCTGGGCCAATTATTTAGATTGTAAAAACTCTGATATTGACCCCAAGCCAGCCCTGTCAGAAATGACACTAGCTACTACCAAAAAAACAATTGGAATATACCAACCGCTCATAGTCAAACCTCCCGCTATCCAAAGTGTGAGCAGCGCTGATACAGAAGCAATCAATGCAATAAGAAGGACTTTTGTTACGTTCATACAAACCTCTTTTTGTTATTAAATAATATCAACTAAGCTATTTGGACAATTTATAGCCCGTGAGAGCAGATAGCAAAATTTTCATTTCTTGTGTTAAATGCCTGGCAGCAACCACATCATCACCTTCATCACAAGGATGAACTTCTACACGGTCCAGCTCTTCACGAAGCACAGCTTTGGCCGCCAACTCTAAGGGACTAGCATCTAGCCCTATAGATTCTAATAAATCACGCTTCATGAATATTTCACTGCTCCCATTCCTACCATTCCTATTGCTGGGTTCATCCAAAATCCATCAAAGCCGGTGAACATTTCCGCCTGGGTGCGAATGTACTCAAGGATGATGTCACAAGCTATCCAGCGCCGATTATTCCTTTCTGCGGCCAACCCGCTCTTATTCGACCCACTGAACGGGTCAACAACCAGGTCCCCCTCTTCTGTCAGGAAGCGGATAGCCATCTCAGGAAT
The DNA here is from genome assembly GCF_006385735.2 of Shewanella sp. LC6. Classification (NCBI taxonomy): domain Bacteria; kingdom Pseudomonadati; phylum Pseudomonadota; class Gammaproteobacteria; order Alteromonadales; family Shewanellaceae; genus Shewanella; species Shewanella sp. LC6. The sequence goes on along the minus strand of NZ_CP043904.1, from coordinate 20,318 downwards.
ATCTGTTGGGAACATGGCCGGGTGCGGCGGCAATCCCAGTTCTTTAGCGATCCTGCGAAGCTCCAGCGTATCCGAACAACGGTGGCCGCGCTGGATAACGTTCTTCGGTATCCGTCCTTCGGTAACATTAGAGAATGCGTTCCCTCTCAGTCGATAGGCCCCGTCACCATAACTAACCACCCTGCTATCACCGCCTTGGGCCATCAGCTTCTGATGCTTCTCTGTATGAGGGATTAAGACCCTCCTGTTGTCTGAACGCACTCTGTCAGGGTGGTTGGTAAACCAATAAACAGGCTCCCACCCGGAACACAACTGGTAACGGTTCACACAAGCCCATTGGGTAGGACTTGGTGGTTTGGACAGGTTGATCCACGGCCATCTATCCATGAGAGACAGCCCGAGCCGATCATGGAGCGCCAGTACCATTCTCTCAACGTAGAGAGATCTGGAGGGGCTCTTGGCCTCGAAGATGTCATTGCTGACATTCAGAACAACACTTCCACCAGGCACAAGGTTTTTGACTATCGGTTCGAGCGCCTCAGTAATGAAATCCACCCATTTGGCTTCAACAACGTTTCCATAGCCACGCTGTATCCGGAGCGGGAACGGCGGCGATGTAACACACAGATGAACCGGCTCATCGAGGTCAGAGAAAAAGCTCTTGTTGTTTGACCACACTGCCAGTCCAAGATTTGTTGAATAGGCTACAAGTCGAACGCCGCCAAGAGCCTCATGCAGGCCCTTCTTGGTTTTACTTGATAGCTCCCAGACACCCCGCTCGCCGTCTACCTTTTGGAGAAGGTTCATCGACTTGAGGGTTTGCTGATACCAGCGGATCTGCCTTTTCAGCTTGCTTCGCTTGACCTTTGCCTTACCAATTTCACTTTGTTCATTCAGAGCGCTTTTAGGAATCCCTGCTAGCTCAGCCACTGAATCGTAGAGTTCGTCATTGGATAAAGGTTTTTCCGCCTTGGCATACGCTTCTTGGACATGGAAGAGCTCCAACTGGTTACTCATTATGTCCCTCCATATTCTGGAAGATGCCATTGAACAGAGAGGTTGCTTCGGCACTATTTACGTTATGCTCGGTGTAAACTAAGGCGATAACAAAAAATGGCGCCATCAGGATGAAGCCCAAACGTGCAACGACCCCATATATATCTGCACAGATGAGTACGGCTGCGATGATGGAGCAAACTAGCTTATGCTGACGCATTAGTCTGGTTAATTCAGACGATCTTTGGTCACTGTTCATCATCAGTCTCCGAAAGTTGAACACTGACACTCACTGCCGCTGGAGGGGAAAACTGTACTATCAGTCCAGACTCAAGCCTGATAGAGGAAACTACCAGCTCACCTGAGTCAGATGAGGCTGCTATTACCGCAACAATAGTTCCTCCTTCCAGCAACTGGATGGCATCCTCAACAGTACAGCGCCCCATTACTGATTACCCGCCAGATCCAGCTCTTGCTGGTCCTCATTGCGAAATCCAGCCTTAATGTCTGGGCGCTCGTAGTAGTTCTCGCAGAAAGCACCACGAGTGTTAAACCCCTCCTCTTCAAGAAGAAGCTGAGGAGCAATAGTGAATCCATCCCCTTTTTTAAGTTCTTCGGGGGCGGTAACACCTTTAAGAGCGCGGAGTGAGTTGATAGCAGCCATTCGTTGGGTCTCCTTGTGACGTGCCCACTTTATAGCATCACTTCTTGATACTGTAAACATTCAATTTCCAACTCTGTAGCGGTATACAGAGGATTCAAACAGCTTGACAGATACGTCTACACCACTTGCCACCAGCAGCTCACGCCATTGGCTACAAACCTGCTGTTTTAATCCAAAGAACTCTTCGTTAACACGGGCATACTCTGCTGCCGAATTGGAGGCGGCTCGTTTTAGATCTGGCATCAGTGATTCAACGCGAGACTCTACTTTGTCCAGGGACGAACTAGCAGACGACAAGCTGAACAGCGAGAAGACGCTCCCAAAGTCGAAACCATCATTTAAACCGGCAAAGTCCATGCCCAGATCTATAAACTCTGTTGCCATTGAGTTGTGCAGCGAGCCCACAATGTCACGATGCTCCCCCAGGGCATTTGCAAAGGCTTTCAAAGCTCTTTTCGCATCGTTTATTTCACTACTGGCCGAGGAGTTGGACATCGACGACATGACGGAAATCCCCTTGTTGTTAGTCACAAGGTCGAGAACTTCCATTGATTGTGCAGACGAAACACTGGAGGAGGCCTCACTGATTTCGCGTAAGGCTTTTTCCCCCATATCCACCAGTCGCTTATTGCTCTCGTGGAGTCGAGATGCTGCATCAAGCCTATCCTGAGATTGAGTGATTCGTTCCAGAATCTGGCTACCATCAATCGCTTGCTTAACAACCCGAGCAATCAGAGCCTCCTTGAGGCTTTCCCTCTCGCGATGCAAATTTCGTAAATTGTTGTTACAGCCTTTCAGCACTGATCGTATAACGGCGATGTCCCTGCGAAACTGCCAGAATGTTTTGATTTTTTGCCAGAACCCCAACGATGCGCGCTGCCGACAGAACGCATCGTATTCCCCCCCTTTTTCTTTAACCTGACTAAGGGCACTGGCAATCCTATCCAGGTATTGCTGGTCGTTAGCCAAGTAATTTTGAATCTCTTCTTCCATCCAGTTCCCCCAAAACTTTCACATGTGAAAGTTCATTCTTGCTTTGTTCTGCTAGTGCAAAGTATTTTGCCTCAGTACCACACCTTCTCCTCTTCCTGTTCGCGCCCATTTTGGGCAATTACAGGCTCAATTTTTATAGCGTTATAAAGTGACCCTATAATAAACAAATAAAAACGGCATAGCCGATTTACGTTACTCTCCTTTGCCCCTACCCCCGCATAGAGCATTACCAATGCGTGAAGAAAAATCCTTCCATTCAGGACTGTTTCGGTAGTGTTCTTGTGTAGTTGTTTGTTCCTGTCCAGTTGATACAAATTGATCGAGAGCGTCCGGGCACGATGAGCAAACCCCCACACCTTCTACTCTATTCACACGAAGCCAATGGCACGGTTGACCGTTTTCAACACAAGCGTGTTCATCGGTGCATCCGCAGCCTATACATTTAGCAGTGAGCATATATCCCTCCAAAAAAATTCCACCTTGCATTGCCAATCATAGTATCATTATGTGATACTGTAAATACAGTATCACAATGTATTTGGAAGGAAAACAATGTCAGGCGAGAATTGTATTTATTCGTTAACCAATATATTTACTTGTAAAAGTGGTTGTTTATTAGACGACGCTCAAGAAGGTTGCATTTTTAATATAGATTGCGAAACAGTTGGATATGACAGTGATACAGACGAGGAAGTTACAATATCCAAGTCGCGTTTCATTCTCATCAATTCAAGTCATGGTGGAGTCTTATATTCCTGGAATGACCTTTTAGACATGGAGGCATCAACTGAACCATACATGGAGTTGTTCGATGTTGAGAGCAATGAGCTGTCACCTGTAGCGTTCGAGGCTATAGATAGCCCATATGACCACTTCTATCCTGATGATATAACTCAATTATTTATCATTGACCGCATCGAAATACTCCCAGAATACAGGGGGAAAAACTACGCACAAACTATAATTTTTGATGTATTAAGAAAATTTGCGGCCAGTTCGCAACTAATCGCCGTAAAGCCCTTCCCTTTGCAATTTGAGGTTCCTTTCTATGAATCGACAAGAGCGTCACAGGAAGAAAAAGATTGGCATAAAAAGCTAGGCCTCGAAAAAATAACAAACGATGAAGGATTAGCGTTTCAGCGGCTTGGTGATTATTACAAAAAACTTGGTTTTGTTGATGCCGGGACCGGGAATGGAATTTTCATAATGGAAAACTTAGGCGTCTATTAACGTCATTAAAACTGAGCAGAGGCAACTCTGCTCCATTTTCAGATTTTACATGCTTGTACCACTTACCAGAGGTGTAAGTTTTGTCGAATATCCAAGCATTAACGGGTGCTTCGGGTCCCCCGAACTGGTCACGCCAAATGTCATGACCGACTTACCAGATGCAACCAGCCGCTCAAAAAGTCTATCCAGATGAATGTGGAGAGGCTTAGGCAGTTTAGTTCGGCTCCCCCAACAGGGCACCAGTACATCAGCATCTCGAATAATCCTTTCCAGGTGAATTTCATTTTCAGGCCCGACAGGATCAACCGCCGTAGCCAGCTCACGAACGTCGGTCGCCCGAAAAGCAAAAGCATTACCGACTATGAATCGCCTCCCTCCGTTGACCTTGGTAAACCCTATCCACTTTCTAACTGTGTGATCGTCCTCGGTGGCCGTGGCCGTAGAGCCGTTTACACCAAAATAACCAAACACAAGGCCTTCGGGTTGCACATCCCTTTCCAGACGGTATCGGTACATGCCGCACTTGCTGATAATTGCACTCAAAATATCACCTCTTTTTGTCTTAAAAACGCCTATTCACAGTTGCATTTTTTAATACTGTGATAGAGTTAAAGTGTAAATTGAAAAGGAGAAATAACCATGAAACATGTACTTAATATCGCGCTGATGGCTATTGTTGTTCTTGGACTGGCTATGCTTGAGGCTACCAACTGGGGTTACGCAGTGCTCGTTATACCGACAGTGATTTGGACCAAGCCTGTGCTTAATCTTCTGCACAAATTTCCGGTTCTGGCTATTGTTTTTTGGGTTCTGGTTGCTGTGTTCGCCTGGCAAGCAGCACTTATCGGTTCTCTTTTTTATGGAATGCTTGTCACTCCGGCTCAGCCTGTTAAAAAACAGCAAAAATCCAGTTCCCTTCGTCGTAAGAAAAGTTCTCCCTGCATGAATGGTTCTTTGGGGTACGATTATGAGACTGGTGAACTGTTGGGTTGCTGAATTTAAGGTCATTGTTACTACTCAAGCTCAGACACTCCGAGTTGAAGCTTAGTTTTATTCAGCGGCTGAGATATGATCTCAATGCTCGGCCACTTGCCGCAAAAGTATTCTCGATTTGAACCTACATTACGATATGGAACTAGCCATTCCTCAGTATCGCAGCACACCATAACATCGTTCACAAAAGCCACAGTTAAGTAATCCCTATTTGTTGAAATGTCAGGACAAATTTGTTTCGGATCTGTATATGCTTGTTCCAACGCAGCAAAATCACTAGCAGCAATCTTATTTGTAAGAGCTTCTTTGAATAAGTATGGGCGTTCTGTACCTGCAAAATCTGCGATACGTCTTTGAGTCATATAAAACGACACCATGTAGTACACTATGTACAAAATAATTGCGATTTTAATTAGCTTCCACACGTTCTAACTACTCCCATTATCAGTTCGTATGCGGATTACTCCGAAGAGCAGATAAGGCCTTCTCAGCTCGCTCCTGGAGGTCGATAAGTTCGGCCGCATCATCACCGCTCAATGACATGTCCCCGCCATAGAGGCGATACTCAACGCTGTCCATCGCCTGGCGAAGCAATCCCAGAAGAGCATTCACTCTTGCCGATGCTGATAGGGCGACTGCTTCACCTTTCAACTCCCGGCTATTAAATTCCGACCACTCGGCTATGCCTGTCAGTTCGCAACAGTTTGAGCAAGACATACTGGCAACATTCTGTGGATCGTCTGGACAGTGTTCATTGATGACAAAGTTCATCTCGTCACTGCCACACTTTCCGCAAATGATATGTACTTTTTTGCCCATACTGCTGCCCTTAGTGGAGAGTGTGCTCTTCCACAACAATTACTCTGTCAACCAAACTGATTGTCGCGGGACCGCAGTTACCCAGCACCTCAGCTTTCACTCCATTGTTCAACGCGACATAAAGCCGTCGCGCACCATTGGTAATGCGGATGCCTTTCTGATCGAGTTGTTCAATCATCTCTTCGTAGGTGATTTTTTCTTCCATCAGTTCTCCTCAACAAGAATCTCATTTATGAGGTTCTTTGCTATCAATCTGACTTCAATAGGGACTGCCAGGTTGTCAATTCTGTCTCTTTCGTGGGCAACAATAAGTTGCGCCTTCCAAGCTATCCCGGAAAGAGAAGCATCAGGCTCTTTACCTGAGTTTCTCATACATCTAGCGTTTCGATACGCTGTCAGCCATTCAGGTCTGGTTGAGTTATATCTCCCAAGGCCAACTTTTCGTTGGAAGCACATTCATCGCGCACCTTTACAGGTTTATTTTATGGTACTGTAAACAATTAAAACACGCCTTGCAAGACTTTCACATGTGAAAGCTTTCTTCTTTGCATCTGCTCGCTTGGATCAGACCCCTGTCGTCGATTTTCCTTGATTATAGGTTTGAATCTATATAGTATTGCACCTATATTAAGTAAGGAGAAATCATGTGGGCCATCGAGACAACCGACACCTTTGATGAATGGTTCGATGCTCTGGATGATACTGATAGAGCCAACGTCCTTGCTTCGATGATGGTACTTCGTGACAGAGGTCCTATGCTTTCGAGGCCATACGCTGACACTGTGAACGGTTCATCCTACAGCAACATGAAAGAGCTACGGGTTCAAAGCAAAGGAGATCCTCTCAGAGCGTTTTTTGCATTCGATCCAAAGCGTAAGGGGATTCTTCTCTGTGCCGGTAATAAGACTGGGGATGAGAAACGATTTTATGAAGTAATGATCCCAATTGCAGACCGTGAATTTGCGGCGCACTTGGATAAATTAAAGAAGGAGTAAGCGTTATGGCAAGAACTCTTGACCAAATGCTGGCAACAGAAAAGCCTGATGTTGTTGCCAAAGCACAGAAAGCGGCTACTGAAATGTTGCTAAACATCCACCTAGCAGAGCTTCGCTCTCGCGTGAAACTCACCCAAGGTGAAATTGCTGCTTCTCTGGGGGTTAAACAACCGACAGTCTCTGATATGGAGAAACCTGGACGAGATCTAAAACTTTCGTCCATTAAGCGCTACGTTGAGGCATCCGGCGGTAAGCTGCGACTCGATGTGGAACTGCCGGACGGCACCCACTACGGTTTTTCTGTTTAACATGCACTACGCCCCGGAGCGGGGCGTATTACTTATCCTGATCTTCTTCTAGCCGCTTGCGGTATATCTCTCCTGCACGTTCCCTACCATCTTCGGTTAGCTTAAAAGCCAGCTTTAGAGAAGGGTTCCTGTACTTACTCAACAAACCATTCTCCACCAGGGTGTGGCATGATGTTCGGAAATTCGTTCCATGAATACCGCTATGACGCGATGTGTTGATCATCTCCAGTATTTTCACGCCAGGAACAGGCTGGTCTTTTCCACCAGCCTCAATTGCGTATAGAATGAACAGAACATCCTTCTGCGTTGACGACAGTCTCACACCGCCTCCTTATTCATGTCTAATATGAATAAGGCTCCCACAAAAGGAGCCTTATGTAAACATTATTCATGTGTCACATGATTAAGAGCTAGTTAACGGAGTCTTTTAGCCCCTTACCAGCTTTAAACCCAGGTATCTTGGCCGCAGCGATTTGGATATTCTCACCAGTCTGGGGATTTCTCCCGGTTCGCGCAGCGCGTTCCTTGACTTGGAAAGTACCAAAACCAGTGAGCGCCACAGTTCCACCTGCTTTAAGCTCCTCTGTCACTGAGTTGATCAGCGCATTCACCGCGGCATCGGCCTTTGCTTTGCTAATGTCAGCGTCTTCGGCCACTTTCATAATCAGTTCGCTTTTGTTCATATAGTCCCCTTAGTGCAAATTAATTTGAACAATTCTTTTGTTTTTCAATATTTGAGGATCTACATCCCCAATGTTTTGTGATGTTATGACTACCTTCATATCATGACTTATAGCCAGCGCCAGCACATGTTCCAATTCATCGCCTTGTTGGTAGCAATGAATTTCGTCTATCAATAACGTTCCTTTTTCCGTCGGTTGAAAATAGTCGCTTCTGGAGAGCTTTTGTCCATTTTTTTCCCAATAGAGTTCGATTATCTTGTAGCCCGATTCGTAAGGCAATCCAAGAGCTCTTGTGGCAAGGACACTTTTTCCTGTTCCTGATATACCTACAAGTAACGGAATTTTACCCTGATTAAGCGCCATGCTTATCGCATTTTCTACCCCAGGGTTTCTGCTATCTATATCGGCTACAGTTTCCTGTATTAATTTTCTCATTTTAACTCCTGCATTCTTGAATAAAATCCACTAAAACTTTGCTCATCAGGTACAGCGCATCAAAAACTTAGTCTTTCCTACGCCATTCCCAAGGAGGGGTTCTCTCTGATTCTGGTAACGCCCAAAGGCCTCGTTTATCTGCTTTAGCCTCGGCCTCCAGCTTGAACAGCTCCGGTGTTTTGGCGTACTGCCGGTATACCCACGCACTACCAGAGCGGACCATTTCCGCATTAACCCACTTGCCATCGACATAGAGATTCGCAACTAGGCGGCCATAACGGTCTTTTTCGATTTGCTCCACTTTGATCATTCGACCAAACACCAGATCTGATAAGGCCTGCTTCGCCTTTGAGCCGTATGGCTGCTTTTTCTCTGGGGTATCGATCTCCGCGAGCCTTACTCGGTACTGGATCTTGCCACTCCGGCAGTCTTTCCCTGTATCGCAGCTTTGTTCCGTTAGAACTTTGACGGTATCACCATCAGACACCCCCACAACCTTTGCTGTGAAGGTCTCTGCACACACATGAGGAGCCAGCACCAGCATTGCTGATAGGAACGCTGAAATCCCCATCTTTTTCACAATCCCCATAGTCATAGTCACTCCACCAAATTAATTGTTTTTTTCAGCAGGCAATGCCTTGGCCCAGCAGTGCCTTGTCTCATTCACCTTGCTATCTACAATTCGACAAGCATCCCATTTAAGAGATGACCAGTTTGCTATGGTTGAGGCTAACCAGTACCAAGGTGCAGTAAACACCGGCTGCCCACCTTCCTTCGTTTTAAATACATGGTATCGCATGTTGTTTCTCCTGTTTGATTGAGGCTTATGCCTCGTAATAGAAATTCTTCGTGTCCGGGTAGGGTTTGAAGCAATGAGCTGTGGCTCTCCCCAGGGAAAGAACCGTTGCCTCAGCTTCCGGCTCTTCCTCGGTATCTTCACGAGACTCCCCACCAAGTTGCGTTACCCATTCGGCAGCGAGCCGTACCCCTTCATCAAACGGCACTTTGTTCTTTTGGAGCACATTAAGATAGGCAAGCAGCAAGCAGTGAGGCGTGATTACAGAGGAATTCCAATCGGTTGCTAGACGTATATCGTCCATGTCAGCATACCAGGCATCGACCTGATGCTTTAATCCAACCTCGGCCATCATGCCGTGCTTACCGGCGACCTTTCTGCCTTCCTCTACCACATCAACCGGGGCGTCCCAGTAGAAAACTCCCCCGTCAGCTTCTTGGGTCGCACATGTTGCACCTTGCGGCCAATGCCTCCGTTCCATAATGAGCTCGCAGAGTGTTTGGTTGCCTATAGGAGCCTTGTAGTCCTCATCGAGATTCACCACGATGGTTTCCGGCTCCCGTTCAACCGGTGGCAGGTATCTGGCGACCAGAGGCATCGTCAAAATCACAGCTCCATCCATGTGAAAGGATGTTGGTGCCTTCACTATTCGGTCCATTACCCAGCACCAAGCATGAAGCAACCGATCCTCTACCTTGTCGTCAGCCTCAATCTCTTGAACGAACTGGTTGAAACGAACCTGACAATCCAGAAACAGGCCTGTGTTCTGACACTTATCACTGATCGTATGAATGAGCTCAGCCTGCTCCAGAAGCATTTCTCGGGTGACTTCTTCAACATCCCCAAATGCGTCAAACAACTTTGTCATGTAGTCACGAATTTGCATTTTCTTCCCCCTCGGCGTCGAACTGCTTTGCAAGCTCAGGATCACCGGCCCAGCGAAGGGCGTCTCCCATATGCGTGAAAGCGCGCTTATTGTCATCCTGCTTATTCACCCTGACGGGCGTCTTTTGGTCACGAGGCTGTAGTAGCCAATATCCGGTCTCTTCCTTAATTAGTTCTCCGGCCACCAGCAAGCCGCTCTTCGTTGCAATGATCATCATCAGCTCCCGTGGTTAAGCCAGTAGGCGTAGACAGTGATCAAAAGGCCTCCAGCGAGAACAATGACTGCGGCGGTACGCTGGACCCACTTCGATGCACCAAACCGCGCAAGGAGCTTCCCCAGGAACTGGAATGGTGCCATCTTTCCGATAGAGCGAATTATCCAGGTAACAGCAAGCATAAGCAGAGCCGTCGCAGGGTATACACCAATCCCTAAGAGATTCATCTCTCCGACCGCGAGCTGATAAATGAATGCAAACAGCATGGCTACCGCAGTCAATACGGCAACAACCTTGATCGCATTCCGCCAGTCCCACGCTCGACGTGCGTCACTGGTAAAACTTATCATCGAGACAAGGAACGGCATGAATGGCAGGTTCATGCTGGTGGGTTTATCCATGAAGGCGTCAAGTCCCACAAACATGGACGTCATCACCACATAGAACAACAGGGCGGGGACAAGCATGTCGTGTAAAGACTTAACCTGGTTGGTGTTCGCATTTTGAGTATTCGTAGTCATCTGGCTTGCCCCTTTAACATTCCCCATAACTGAGAGTGGAGATCTGCTATTACCTTGTATGTCCCCTTTACTGCTGGATGCTCAAGGGTCTTGAGCATCCACAGAGCAATGAACAAGCTGGCAAATAGAGCCACCATCAACTGGATGTTATGACCACTCAAGTAGGCGGCGTAACCGTTTAGACAGGCACTCAATAACAGCCACACTCTAGCGGCCATCAATCCCCATCGGTGATAAGTAACGAGCAGATAGGCTGTTACGACAGAGCAGAGTGTCACAGCTCCAGAGGTTGCAAGGTAGATGACCCATGAACTGGCCTCACCAACAACGTAAGCACCACCAACGGAGAAAGACAGGCCAAATATCCAAATTGCCGCGTTCCGGAGCAAGGCATCTACAATTATGTAACTGGCAGCGAGGTTGATTATTCCGCGTTTTAGCATTCTATCCCCCCATTTTTCTGATACCTTTCAAGCTCAGCTTTGAGCCTACTAATTTCTTTCGTGGCTTCGGCCAATTGCTCACGAAACTTCTTAAACTGCTGATATGAATGCCAAGACTGTCCTTTTGATACTGACTTTGTGATGGCGGCGACTTCATCCGGTGTCAAACGGGTGAGCTGCTCTTCCGGATAGATCAGGATGGTGTTGCTGTCCCAGTCAAAGCCTGCGTGAATAGCTTTCACCCCCACAGTAGGGGTTCCACCAATCCCTCCAGGCTGGTGGATGACTAACCTCAACGGCGCAGAGGGCTTGTGAGGATGAAGGCTATCGAGAGCCTCTTTTGCTTCATGTAACTCCATAGGTTCACCTCATAGTGAAATCAGGCCCCGGAGAACCTGACTTTCACATGTGAAAGTTATTTTGCTTTCTGCTGTCTGGCAGAAACCTTCAAGGCCAGCACCTTTTGCATATCAGGCTGCTGGAAACGAATCTTGGTCCGTTCAGGCCAAGTGTCCATCTCATTGCAACGCAGGGTGTCTATGGCCGCGTCACGATAAACCTGATAGAGATCGGTTCCACCAATGGAGTTAATTGCCATCATGGCTGCAAACATCGGGTTGCTATTCATGACTCCGGTAAAACTCTCGGGGGTCATCGGGATATTGCATGATTTGTTGAGGGCCACCAGCAAGTCATTACCAACCAGAGCACATGCCTCACATAACTGTTTTGCATCATCCAGAGCCATCTTGTATTCGTTGCTTGGCTGAGGGGCGCTGGAACAAGCCGACAGGACAAGCATCCCCCCAAGCAAACATCCCAATTTAGTTGTTGTCTTGATCATCAATTCTCACTCCACTTTCACATGTGAAAGTTTTATTGGTTCGCAGAGTCGTCTTGTTGCGACTCAATCATCATTTTTCGCATCACCGCCATGATCGCTTGTGCTGGTTGAGCGCCACCGAGTAGCTGACTCTTACCAGTTTGGTTGTCTACAACAAAGGTCGCTGGAGTACCATTAACGCCGTAGCCCTTAGCTTTATTGATGTCAGCTTGAACTTTATCTTCGTACTTGCCAGAGCTGAGACACTCACGGAAAGCATTCAGATCAGCACCTACGCCAGTGACAACGGAAGCAAGGTCTTCAACGCCACGCCCGTTACCTTGGGAACGCTGGAATACATCATTAATAAAGACCCAGAAGCCTCGGTTGCCTTTCTGCTCTGCAATACATTCAGCGGCCAGAGCTTCCTTGTGAGCAGCCGGGTTATGGAAATCGAGGGGCATGTGCTTCCACTGCCAGTTCACATTCCCTTTACTGGCATCCACAATCTGTTTTGGTGTGTCATGAAATTGCTTGCAGTACGGACACTCCAAATCAGAAAACTCCACCAGCGTGAATCGGGCACCAAGGTCTCCATAGATGTGCTTGCCATCTTCAACCTTTTCGGGAGCCCCCTCAAACTGGGCATACTTTTGTTCGATGTCCGATTGCTGTTTTTGCTCGACAAACTTGTTGATGCTTGCCGCCACAGCCGCATCAAACTCGGCTTTATTCTTGAAAGTGACGCCTTCGGCATCCTTCACCTGGTTCACAGTGGATTTCACGCTGGCGATTTCTTGCGCCAGCTCTTTCTCTTTCATGAATTGGTAAATCCCTGAGCCAGTTCCTACAAGCCCTAAAAAAACGGCGGCAATAACCCCGAAGCGTAGTTTTTTGGTACTTTGTTCTGTCATATCAAATTGCTCCTATCAGTAAACTTTCACAGCGCTGAGTTCTTGCACGAACGAGTTGGCTTCCAGCTTGGCTCGTTGAGTCAGTCTCCGGATGATGTCTTCGGTTGGTGTGTAATCCACTAGGCTGGTCTGGTGAATGACGTCTCGCGCCACTGAGTTCAAACTACCCAGCCCATCAATCAAACCAATTTCTTTGGCCTGCTCACCATTCCAGAGCAACCCAGAAAACACCTTTTGGTCGTTTTTCAGTCGGTCCCCCCGACCAGCCTTCACTCGCTCGATGAACTGCTGGTGGGTTTTTGATAGAACGCCTTCCCAGAACGTCTTCATATCAGCGGTAAGAGGGGAGAAAGGATCGAGAAGCGCTTTATCCTCTCCGGAGGTGATAGCCCGTCGCTCAATGCCGAGCTTGTCCATCAAGCCGGTGAATCCGAACCCGGAGCTGATGACGCCGATAGAGCCGACCAGGCTGGCGCGGTCAGCATAGATTTCATCCGCAGCAGAGGCTATGTAGTAACCGCCAGAGGCTCCGATGTCATCAATGATGGCGTAGACCTTTTTCTCTGGATGAAGCGCTCGCTGCGCCTTCACTTCTTCATAAATTCGTCCTGCTTGAACAGGGCTACCACCAGGGCTGTTTATACGAAGCACGACGGCTTGGGAGCTCGGGTTGTCGAATGCAGCTTGGATGGATGGAATAAGAAGATCAGCATCTGCCAGTGTTCCGGCTGCAATTTCACCACGGATGTTGATATACGCTGTGTGAGGAGCTCCGGCCTTGGCGCTTTGCCACGGCATACCACCCGGATTAGACGCCAAGATGATGAAGCCAATCATGAGAAGCACGAAACCTGATGCACGAAGCACACGCAACATTGTTCGCCAGCGACGGTCTTTCACCTGCTCTTTATGCAGGGTGAACACGTACTTCTCGATGAGCTCTCTCTCCCAGGGTATTTCTTTGTTTTCTGCCATTAGTCGTTCCTTTTGCATGTTTCAATAATCTGTCCCCAGAACTCTTCATCAGTGCTATAAGCCCGATCTTTGACTTTCTGGTAAACAAGGTTGCTGTTGAGCTGATGCTCACGACAGAACTGAGCAATATTGCTGTAGGTTCTATCCAGGTAGGTGAAGGGTTTTCCTTTACCTTTTTTCTTGGAGAGGATGAGTTTCCACTCATCATTGGTGAGTTTTTCTGCGGTCTTTCCGGTATCCGCAATGCGCCTACGCACCGTTACCGGATCAAGTCCATGTGCTCTGGCTATACTGGCAATGCAATTGAATTTCCGACCATCAATCATGACAGTAGGCAAATCACCAGAAGCAGCTTCCTTGAACCGGAACCCTCTGTAACCAGGTTTGAATATCCCAGGGGCAAGTTGTTCACGGAACTCTATTGCTTGTTCTGACCGAACAAACTTGCTGTCGATTTTGCTCAGCATGTATTTGGCCCGAGCTATTACTTGGTAGAGAGTCTTTTCCAGAAGCATGGCATCAGCAGCTCGACTCGGAAGACCAATATCGCCTTCTTGCTCGATACCCAGCATTTCTGCATGGCTGGAGCCTTCGGCATGTCGAAAACACCCGTCATACTCAAAAAGAAAGGAGGCCAAACCTCCTCTCAGCTTTGCTTTGAACCGGGTATTGGCCGCATTCTCCGGCGCTGGAGCCAGAGAGGACATTTCAATCCCTAATTTGGAGGCCAACGCTCGCAGGTCTTCCTCTCCAATCCTGCAACCGGGCTGCATGATCTTAGCCAGAGCAGATTCATCATCACCCCCGCGTTCTTTAAGCTCAGCCAAGAGATAGGGAGCTCGTACTAGCCCCATAAGCTCAAACTCCCTGAATAGCGTGGATCACAAGCTCACAGAGCTTCCCGTAAACAGGTGCAATACAGAGTGAAGCCATCACCATACCAAAGGCTTTCGACGGGGCTTCTTTAGCGAATTTAGTCAGCCACGGCATCATGCCGCATAAAGCTGCTACCATAGCGCCAGCCATCCCCAGGGAAGGGAAAGCAAGCGCTTGGGCCAGAATGAAGATACACTGGGCGTATGCCGCATGGGTCATCGCTTTTTTATCTTCTACTGTGTATTCCAGAGCATCTACGTTTTTGATTTTTTCCATCACATTTTCCTCATGCAACATCAGGTTTTCCGAAAAATTTCTCATACACGTCAAGGTCAAAGGCCAACATAGTCTTTGCAGCTTTTTCACTGAGCTGGTGGAGACGGAGCATCTGAACTTTGTTAGTACCAGTCACTTGCAGGTCAACTGCGAACCAGGTTCCACCTTCGGCTACTGCCAGAACTTGTACCTCCCAAGGTTTATCAAGTCTTTCTGCCGGGGTAAGCATGTTCGACACTTTTGCAACCGTCGCGGTTGAACCTACCCAGTGCTTGTCGAACGCAATGACGTTCAACGTTTCAAAAGCATTCTTCGCAGCCTTGAAACGACTCTGGACAGCATCTTGTTGCTTCCAAGCCAAAAACTGGAGAAGGGTTATTCCACCAGCCATAAGGGTGATAAAGCTCAACCCATTAGCGGCTGCTACAACTGTTGCCATCAGGGACCCCAACATGACTAAGCGGTTATGTTTAAGTTGAGCCACGATTCACCTCCTATGCCAACCAGCGTACAGGACTTTTTAAAAATGCAACCCCGCCTAACTGCCCAATTCGGGCAATCGATTTTTCACAAAAAAAACTTTCACATGTGAAACTTTCCGCCACAGGAACAGGAGGGTTTTACCTGACCAGAACGGATCGATTGGTAGCGGTGCCACAGCTTGACCACTTCTTTTTCGCTAAGAAGGGTTGTTTTGATGTAACGGACTTTATCTCCGTCTGCTGTTTCCACAACGGTTCGGACATAGCCGTACTTGGCAACGGGTACTTTGTACTTGTGTGACAGAATTACCTGATAAACAGAGAGCTGGATAATGTCTGACTCATAGATGTGGTTTATCTGACGTAACTTTGTGTCCAGGGGGATGAGAACTCCTCTCTTTGTTTGGTACACCTGATCAACTCTGCCGTGCATTGGCACCGGCAGAGTGATTGATACATCCTGCTCGGACAGAAACAAAGTGGCTGAGCGTAGCTCCGGCGGCATGTTCTCTGATTTCCACCACGCCCAGGTGTCTCCAATACCGCGCTTGCGCCACTGGTCCACTTTCGCAATGACGAAAGGGGCGATGATGAGGACGAATATCCAGATAACTGCCTTCATGACTACCTCAGGCCCCTAAACCACTCAGGATGATTAGATACATCCATGCCCTTAACCTGCGATGAGAATGCCAACACCTCTTGGCTTGTCAGGACTGTCTCAGGAGCCCGAGCAATGAAAGGCCTCAACAATCCAGAACCGGCGTAAATGTTGATTACCATGTGCAATCGCTCTGCTACCCCTGACACTCTTCGCCAGCTCCAGTAGGTTTCCGTTGATTTGGCATAGCCGACCAAGGCCGGAGCCAGCGTATCTGACTCCTTAGCATTCAATTTTCCTTTTGCAGCCTTTGATACGAACTCTGCGATCACCGAAGCCAGCATGTCGGAGGTAAGGTGAAGGGGTAGTTTTATGGTGTCGAAGTCAGCCTGCTTGATTGTGAACAGACGGATGTGATCGTTACGATAATCACGTACATAGATGACATGACTCTCAAATGGATTGGAGTGGTTAAAGGCATCCATACCCCAGCCAGCAGCCTCAAGGTGTGCATTTGACACTGACTTGTCATAATCAAATTCCATGCTATTACTCTCCGTCTTGTCGTTCAGGAACTTTCACATGTGAAAGTTTTCCGTCTGTCATGATGTCTAGGACCGCTTTGCCCAGTCTCATCCCTTTATGGTTTTGAACCGGGTCTCCCTTGTAGAAGAATCCTGGTTCGTTATCAGAATGGAATACCCCGTGAGGAATGTTGTCATGATCACCAAGCCACATGCGAAGCCTCAGATCCACCAGCCACCCATCATCCAGGACAACCCAGAAATGCGGTGTCACGATGTCCTTTGTCTGTTCGTTTCGCACAAATCCATACATGCAGTCATGCGGGACACCAGCTTCGTTAAGTAGGTAACTTACTGCCCACGTCATGCCGTCACATTCCATTTGGCAGTCGTCAAGCGTCATAAGGACAGCTTCCAGCTCTCGGTGCCACTCTGTCATCTGTTTAGCCGCTGGCTTCACCACCAGCTCGTTTTTGTTCTCAGCCAGAATGATGTCATCTTCATCAATGCTGCATTCGTCTATAGCTTCTGATCGGATGGATACAGCCTCATCCCAGTCATCGCTTGAACCAAAAATGCTCCAGCCCTCAAGCCCGTAATTAACCCATATGATGAACCGCTTTATCGCTTTCATGTGCGGCTCCCTTTATCCGTGCAACGTTCCCACATACTTATCTCCAAACTGTAAAACCACCAAAAAACCACTTTCTAATGACCTTTAACCAATTGCGACAGGTGCCACCTGAACACTAACCACTGAAAAACCACCTTTAGATAGCTTTTTGGTGTTTCTCAAGTTCTCTTGAGTGATTGGTCGATCTGAAAACTTTACTATTCACAGTATCATTTTATAATACTGTGAATAGTAAAAACAACCCCGTAATAAAAAAAGAGCTGCTTATGTTAAGGCGAGAAAATCAGCGAGACCTGTTCGATTACCAGGCGGTCTTACCATCCTTGAAATCGGTTCTTACAGGAATATCTTCAAGTCAGGTTTGTGATGAGAGAACAGTGTACTTCTCTGCTCCGGATTTGAACTTGGGTTTGTACGACCACATCATTGTTTGTCTGTCAGGTGGTAAAGACTCAATTGCTGTGTATCTGCGATTGGTTGATATGAGTGTTAACAAGTCAAAGGTGGAATTCTGGCACCATGACGTTGACGGGCAGGAAGGTAGTTCTTTCATGAATTTGGCCTTTATGCGTGATTACCGCCGTCAGCTTGGGGATGCACTGGGTATCCCAATGTATTTCTCATGGCTTGAGGGCGGTTTTGAGGGGGAAATGCTCAAGGAGAATACCTACAGTCACCCCCATCGCGTAGAAACGCCTGAGGGCCTTCTGGTGCTGCATAGAGACTAAGCCCTCGTTTCCCCTGTAATCGCCGTCATTGCAAATACGTTGGTGCTTTGATGTGGGCAGCAGGGCGATTAACAACCAGGAGCGCTTTAAGGAGAAGAAGATCCTTTTTATCACTGGCGAGCTACGTGAGGAAAGCTCGCGTTTTTAAGTATCCAGTACGGTCTGTTGAGTGAATCTGTTCTGAGAGATCATTCTTTGTTTTCTGTGGCGGTAGTGTTGTTCTGTGGTCTAGGTTCGTTCGTTGCATATCAATGGATCGTTGGAATGATCTCGGGAAGATCTATACGCATCATCTTATTGATCAAAACTGTGTTGTATGAGTCGGGTTACTTTGTGCTGTCTATGCTTGCATTGTTGGTGATACTAATTACGTTTGGCCTATTGCACGAGACTTTTTTCTAAAGAAACAAAGGTGGTTACTTTTTACTCATCGATCATAAGGATAAATATAAAGATCTTTGATCTTTGTATAAAGGATTAAAAGCGGTTAAAGATAGGTTAGCTGCTCTACATACGCCACCAACGCCTTGATATTATTAAAAATCTCTTATTTATACCGTGCAGAGAACCCACATATTTACGTGCAGCGTTCCCACAGGTTGTCGTGCAGTGTTCCCATATGCCTCTGGATCTTATCCACTGTTATCCACACGGACCCCCAATTTTTTCCACAAAATCTATAAAAAACAGACCTTTCGTGCAGCGTACCCATATATTTGTGTTGGCATTCGTGCAACGTACCCATATGTTTGCCCTTAAACGTGCAGTTGCCCCACATACTTTCTTCTAACGTGCAACGTACCCACATATCAAATTTGGTCGTTTTTTGCACCGTGCAACGTACCCATATGCGGCCGTGCAGCGTACCCATATACCAACCCCGTGCTTATACACAGGAAATGTGGATAACTTTTAGCCTTTCTCAGCGTGAACATGGTCACACTTTGGAGCGTCAGGGTCATTTTGACCATTTTTGGTGTTTGTCCTGTCCTGTCAATCTTTGTTCTGCTTTGTCAATCGTGCAGCGCTCCCATATATAAACGTGATGCGAAACGACTTCCGTGCAACGCTCCCATATATCAAACTCCATAACGTGCAGCTCCCCCACACATCAGCCCTTTAAATATCAATGTCTTACAATTTTAGATTTGGCCTTGCGAGACTCCCTATTGCAGAGTTTCTACCGAGCTTGCACGATTTGAGGTTGCACCGTCATTTAACGTGCAACAAACCCATATATAAAGCGAAAGCTCCCTCTGCATATGGTCTCCAGTTCGTTGCATACGTGCAGGTTTCCCACATGACGATCTAATTCCGTTTCAGGATTTTGACTGGAAGCCTTGGAGATCGAGTTTCCTCTAGGCATGAAAAAGGCGCTGACGCGCCTTTCGTGAGGAGATGCTGGTAGCTATCTTCCCTTGCGCTGGCGCTCATCAATGATGTCGTGGTCAATCATGCCTTGCTTAATGGCTCTTAGTTCTGTTTGCTGCTTACGCTTGTTGGATGCCATTACCTGTTTCACGAAGTTCTCGTGAGGCCTAATGACGTAACGCACGTCGATGACTTTGCGGCCATCCTTAATCTGGTTTGCGTCGTAATCACTTATGACCTCTTGTTTGATGAGAGCTTCCAGCGCGAGCTTCATAGCCCTGACGTTTTCTGGCATACGTGGGCTGAGCTCACGAGGGCTCTGTGTCAGAAAGCTGATAAGTGATGGCGTGTATGGCGAATCAGGGGATGCTTGAGTCCAGTAGTGACTCATTCTTTTGTAGATGTACCGGGCTAGAGGGGAGCGGATTTGCATTCCTATCTTGTAGTTGTACTGACGAAACGACAGATTCATGATCGATTCGTTTACCAGAGGGTTAAACTGCACATAGCACCTAGCGTTACCACCTTTCTTACGGAACTCACCTCTGGTGGTCAAGCCCACCATCGGGAAGAAGCTGGAGCTGATGAAGGCTTCGCCGTCATTACTAATACATTCGAGTGTTGCGCCGCGACAAACTTGAATGGCTTCCTTGATCTCGTTCAGGTTATAACCGTGACCCATTTTTGACAGCTCTTTTTGGAGTTCGTACAGAGTGAACATAACTCCGGCTTTGCCTTCGATCATGTGCCCTTTGCCGTTCACCGCGAGCTTGCGTAACGCATCCTCAAGGATTTCCTCTCGCTGCCCTGCATAGATCAGAACGGTTCTACCGTCATCTTTCTCGATGATGGCTGGTTTCACTTTTACTGTGAATTGCTGACCCCTGATTGAGCATTGTCGCGTCACTACAGCGTTAGAAAGGTCTTCGTGTTCTCTCTTTTGGTCCCAGATGTACTTGGGCAGCGCATCGTAAATTTCGATGGTGTTGGAGTAGTCGTCCTTTTTGGCCGGAGACTCAATGATCTCAAACAGGCTCATTTGTGGTGAGTCTTTGATTACGTCTAGTTTCTCCACGTCTTTGTCTTTGGTTCTCTTGCTCATGATTGTTCCGTCGATACTATCTAGCTGGTGGTCCAT
>NZ_CP043903.1:0-355688 GCF_006385735.2 Shewanella sp. LC6 | reverse complement strand
CCAATCACGGTACAACCCACTAGATCGATAGTGAAACCGTTAGGCATCACCCCAACGTCTACGATTTTTAATAAAACTGGAGCAGGGTTTGATTGCGCCGATGAGCTGGTAGGTACATGTTGACCCGTAAGCAAGACGGTTGGTATCACTGTGCCAGCTGACAACCATGTCTCAGGCTCTTTTTCAGTTTTCTTGCTAGAACCTGTGTTCTCTTGAGAAATCGCTTGTTTTGCTTTGGCTGCGACTTGGGTTTTGGCTGTTGACGCATTACCAACATTTGCTTCAGCACCTGTCGCAGCGGCCTTACCTAAACTCACGTCACCACGGTTCATGGTTAAAGGCTTTGACACTGGCGGGGTCATGGCGACATTCGACTTAAGGCCTGCCATTGGGTCTAGGTTAAACTCGGTACTTGGCAATGAAGGTGCTTGCTGGGCGATATTTTCTGGTCGAGCTCCTTTCGCGCTCACACTGTCTCGTGCTGTTGCGGCATTTTTGCTTTGTTGTTCAACCAGCATTTGCATTTGATGCGCGATGGTCTCGAGGCGCTTTTGTGATTCAAGCTGAGACATTTGCAGGGTATCGACCTGTTGCTGAATTCGCTTTTCACTAGCTTTTTGCTCGGTGTACTGTGCATCAATCGCTTTTTCACGCTCTTGAATTTTCTTTCGCATCGCTATGAGTTGGCCGGAAGTCTGAGTGGACTCCAAGCGCTCACTGCCCATGGTGCTCATAAACGTAGGCTTCGCCCTGACGGGGGCTGAGCTGGCTGGGGTGTCTGGAGCCGAAGGGAAAATAGCATCCGCCAAGAAATAGGCAGGCAATGCCATTAACACGATTAATGCGATAGTGCGCTGGTTCGATGGAAGCGCAAGCCACTTGCTTTTTAAATCCTGTAACGCTTGCATGTTAACCTCCTACACGGCTACGACGTGGAACTTTCATTTGGCGTTCGAAGTAGCTGCGGTCACGCAGAATGTACACTTCGGTGCTTTCCCTTGGGCCTAATGTCGCTTTATCTAACACACCAACGGCCATCACATCTTCACGACCTGGCCCCATGCAGGACTCGTCGCGGAATGAACGTAAGCCATTGACATCGTTTCTGACCTCCATGATGTCAACGACCAATTTGGATCCAATTAAGCGTTGTTTCACTTCATGGTAAAGTGGGAGCATTTGGCGAATATCGCACGGGTAACGCACTTCCGCCGGAATGGTGTCACCTTCAAGTAGTTCGTAACCTGCCGGAACTTCGGCTTTGGCCACAACTTCCAGTAACGTCATTACATCGTCAACATGGCTGTCAGCGACGGGCTGGTTATTAGCAATACGCTCACGCTCTGCTTGTTTTGCCGATTCCAGCTCCTTAGCTTCGTTCTCGCTGTAGATAGACACGGCTTGCAAAGCTGCATTACGTTGACTCGCGTTATAGCTAACGGTTAACTCCACGAGCACTGGTGGGACGTTTAATGGCACCAAGTAGAGTGATACTGCGGTCTCAGGTGCGCCATCTTCTTCAACTATTAAGTCAATCGCGCCAGCGTTAACGCCAGGTGTGACGTACACAAATCCTTGCTCACCGTAAACCAGCGCTGCATCACTCGGTACTGACGTGGTTATTTTAGCGTTTTTGAACGAGGTCGCGATTCGGTTCGTGGTTGACAGCGAAATTGGCAATGTCGTTGTGCCACCGGCTTTCAATGCAATCACTTGATGGCTTTTGTACTGCTTGCGTAAGTAGTCCATTGAGTCATCACGACGGCTAATGACTTCTCCGGCATTGGCAGGGGAGATCGCCGTCGGATTAACAGGGCTCGCGCCGCCGTAATTGGGGACTTGTTGATGCTCTGTCTGTTGCATTGGTTGCTGTGCTGGCGGCTGGGTCTCTGGATGTTGATTGAGCACTTGTTCATTGGGCGAAACCGTTAACGCAGTTTGGGTACCAATTTCTTTGTTCGTATCGATGGCCAGAGGTTGATTCGCATAAGGGCTGTTTAATTCAGCCTGTAGCTTTTCTTCTGCTTGATTGAAATCAGTACCCAAAACAGGTACTCGTTGCGGATTCACTGATTCAGTCGGTAACGAATAAATGTCATCGTCAGCAGCAAAAGCAGGAGTGATCATTAATGTCAGAAGGATTGCAGTTGAAAGGGGTCTTTTATTCATAGGTCTCACCGTGACTCGATTTTAATCACACTGTCTTTATCCAAGGCAGTTGTTGCGTTTTTGCCTTGGAGAATTTCACGCTCACGTTGAGCAGGGTTAACAGCAGCTGGATATTGTTGAATATCCAGAATCATGGGATTGCCGTTTCGGATCCCGATTTTTAATTCAAAGGTGTACGCAGTAGTATCAGCTGCGCCTGTTTTTAATGAGGTTGTGGTTTGTTCACCCACAACCCATACGTAATCTGTGACAGATGAATAAATCGCGTCAGACGGGACGAACTTCTGACTAACACCCCTGAGCGCCATTTCTTCGATAGCTGCGGCCATCGTCGCTTCCGCTTCATCTGGGTTAAGTTCTAACGGGATCATCTTGGTCACCCTGTCGATAACGAACTTAGCATTCTTGGGGGTGATATTGCCGATGATGGTTGCAATCATCAGGCCCCATTGGATTTTGAATTCTTGAGTCACGCTATTGCCGTTCATGACAATCGGCTCTTTAAAGTCGTTTGGCATGACAATGACTTCGGTCTGCTTGGTCATCACCATGAACAGCAAAAGCACCACGCTAATGCTTAGTGCCAGATTAGAACGACCTATGTTTTTGTTAGAGATATTGAGATTGTCGTAACTCTCTTTAATCTTCGATTTCCAAAGCATGTTGACCTCTTACTTAATTAATCGACGAATGGCTGGTGACATGAGGGTTTCCGGCCCTTTGGAAATCCACAAACCGTTTACCCATAACAGATGCTTTAATACGCCACGTCCAAACTTTTTAAACAGTGTTTCTACTACGGCCATGCTGCTAATTGCCGCGATAATGCCTAAGTTGATGTGACCTGATGCAAGACTAAAAACCATCACAATCACCGCCAGCTTGATTGAGTCCCAATGGATAGTTCCAACTTTGATAGCGCCGTTACAACGCTTAGGAAATCTCGCTTCACTCATGTCTCACCCCTTGAAAAAAAAGGGTGCATATAAGATTGCACCCTTCCTTGATACAGCAAAAATTGTCGCTATTAGTGAACTAGGCCAGCTTTCAGCGCTTCTACGGTTACAGTTAAGCTGCCGTCGATAGTTGTAGGCGCGTTAGCCAGTACCAGAATTACGACAACAGAAGCTAAGAAACCAATTAGGTTTGGTTTAATCATTGAGAATGCGATAGTACCTAAAATTGACAAACCCATGATTGCTTTAGCAGGCGCGCCCGTCATTAAACCCTTTACCTCGTCCCACATTTGGTCGAAGAAAGTGTGTAGGGTCGCGCCAGACGCTGATACCGCACTTGCTTCTCCAGCGAACAGCAATGAGCAAGCTACCGCGACAACGATAAGGGCGAAAAACGCTCTTACGGCAACAGGGGCTTCTTTAAACTGCTGGATTAGTCCTTTCTTTTCGGTTTTAGCGCTTTGGTTCATTGTGGATCTCCGTTAAATGTGACGGTCAAATTTTAACTGTTTGCGTGTTACTGTCAACACGTTATTTATATTGTGAGCGCTATCTATATCAAAGATAGCACACGGAGAGGTGATTACATGTTCTTCGCGCTGTTAGCCAACGTAGTTTTGAGTAACCAGCCGATAATCACCGCTGCAAAAAGCGGGAAAAGCGGGAACAGCTCATTGGAGAAAAATGCAGGCGTAACGCAGTAAAGCTCTAACAGAATTATCACCAATATTCCTGACCAAAGAGCCAGTCTGAAATAGCCAGTTGATGGTGCGGTAAATTCATGTTGCTTAATTTTACGTTGCATTAATCCGTCCACAGCTGATGCGGCAATCAACCCAATGGCCATCCAAAACCAGAAAATCAGCAAGGATAGTCTCAGTAAGCACTGATACCAAATGGTCTTGATGTTTTGAGAAATCCGTGTAAGAGGGGTACGCCATAGTAGATCCCCTTTTAAACCAGTGTCCTGATGATACTGGTCAATGAACGCGGCTAAACCTGATTTCACCATCGTCGCCTCGTACCAGCCTTTCGCCCTAAACACCACAACCATAGTTGCCTCCGTGCTAATGGCCTTTTCTATATTTGAGATTTCCTTCCGTAACATTTCGTTATGCTCTTGGGGCTGCATGAAAATCAGTACGTAAATACTGATTAACGCTCCAACCGCCAAAATTAACCTGCCGTGCAGGGTCTTACTCTCAACTACGCCGTCCATAATCAACACTCACTACAGTAAAATCGGAATACGACATTGATAGGTCTTACCGTTGGCCAGACGTGCGACGTACTGCAACTTAGGTAATTCCGACATCAATGAAAGAGGGTACGCTGGCTTGTCAGCTTCCATAATCCGCTCACCCACCGAGCCCGAGTAATTGTGGAGCTTACTGGTAGAATCGGTGTTAGAGCTTAACTGCCATTGCTTTGACTTAATTGGATACTCCGGGAGTAGCGCCGCAAATCGCTCCCTGGTGATATCATCTCGAGCTCGCAGACAGAACCAGTTAGCGGTTAACGACAAAACACGGCTCGCTACTGCATCACCGGCTTTATCAATCAAATCGGGAACACCCTGAGTAGATAGGTGCAATTCAAAGCCTGCACCACGACCCATCGCGGCTAAGTTAATTAGGCCGTCGGAGAGTGCAGAGTGGATTTCGTCACCAAACACCGACACACGTACCCCTTTACCGCCTTCGTAGTTGTAACGTGACGCAGCTGCCGCGCAGGTATCTTCCATAATGAGTTTCGATACAGCTGCTGAAATTGCAGGGTTACCCGATGAATCGGTGGCGATGTACAACACGCCGCCCGTATCAATGAATTTCTTGATGTCGATAATAGGACGCTCGTCATCCGTATCATTCGGGTCAGGGCTTAACATCTTGTCCAGCGGCGCAGCGGTTAACTGGGTTAACATCGGCTTGGTGGTCGCTAACATCTTGCTTTGGTGAGATTGGTCGTGCGTTAAGAAGCCAATAAAACTCGATACCGCGTCTTCACCTTTGTCGTCAGGGATTAACACCTGTTGGTAGCGCATGATTAAACCCTGTAGCAAATTGCCGCGGCCTTCCTCGGCAATTTGGGTCGCCATGTTCGCGTACCAATCTGGCCCGTAATGCATAGTCATAATCTTGCTTAAGGCTGCTAGGGCCAATTCGCTTTTGCGGTTTAGCATGTAATCAGCGACCATCTTGATTGATGGTCGCTTACCGATAAAACGTAATGCTTCAGCCGTGACGTAGAATGAGTCCCAGGCATAGGAGCGAAAACCCTCAGAGCTTCCTGAGCCTTTTTCTAAGACGTTCGCTAAGCGCGATGCAATCTCTGTTGTCACTGTGAAGTTCACCAGTGGGTCAATTCGCACTGATTGACTTGGCTCAGCAATGTTGAAGTAATAAAACGGGACGCCTAAACGCTTCGCTTCTGCGCGTAATCTGTTCTTCCAGTTTGGATCGTTCTTAGGGTCTAACACTAATACAGAGTTACCACGGTAAAGGGCGCCAACACTGTTAAGCGTTAACATCGTTGTTTTCCCGGCACCAGGTAATCCGGTGTAGAAACTATGAGACCAGAATAGCGAAGCATCCAGCCACAAATCCTGCTCGTCACCACACCCCTGAATCCACGGCCGACCTTCTAATTTCTCGGTATCTGCTTCGACTTTCTTCAGGGCTCTACGCACTGCCCAAGGCAAGAAACCCTTAGCGTGTTCTGGGCGTTTACCCACCAGCTGATAAGCTCGGTTTGCTTCGGTGATCGTCCACTCAAAGCCGCGACCAAAGAAGGCCTTATCCCTCTGGGTTTTGCTCAGATCCCACAAAGCGCTAGATTCAATGAGGTATTGATAGTTATATACCAACTTAATCTGGCGACGTATTTGCGGTAAGGCTTCTTTTAAGCGCTTAACCGACATACCCGCTGTGGCCGCAATAACCGAAACTGCGACCATCGATACATCGTGTCCACTTACCCCGTGGTATACCCACGAGCCTGCCGTGAACAAGGAGGCTCCAGCCCAAGCATAACTGGATTGGATTTCATAAATCGGCCTATACATGTTCTCCATGAATAAGCCGTTAGTCTCGATGCTTTTACTCATGCTCTATTCCCACTGTCTCAAATACCATCCATGCAACTTGGTTACTGTCTGTCGCAATTGAGGCGTTGTCGCCTGCTGTGCGCTTGAGGCTAGTCGCCTCTTTTTTTGCTAACCCTACTTCTTGCTCGTAAGTGGTTAACGCGAAACTTTGGATTCGGATCACCCCAGGGCGGAGGTCTATACCGGACTTGCCTGCGCGAGCCATCGCCCAACCAATGAACACTTGCAACTCAGGCGGGTACTTGCTCTTTTCCTTCGGAGACTTGTTACCCGTGGCGACTTTTAGCTGTGAAAGTGTCGATACCTGCTCGGCAGGAGGGGTAAAGCTCGCAGACGTGGTGGCGGGCTCAACGGCAGTTTCAATAGCCGCTTCAGCGACGGGGACGGTAGGTTCCATGTCAGTCGTTAACATCGATAGATCTTCCGGCGTAAACCATGGCAGCTCATTCTCCGGCGTGGCCAAAGACATCTCCCCCGTGTACTCGGACAACGGTGGAAGTTCGTCAGTCATTAACGAAGATAAATCTTGCTCTGGGACTTCTGCCATTAGGCTATCTACCGCGTCATCAATGAACGACGGGGCTAAATCAAACTGACCGCTTGATTCTGGTGATACTTCGTTAGGCATTAACGGAGATAATTCTTGCTCCGGGACTTCTGTCATCGGGCCATCAATCACATCATTGATAGAAGACTCCTGCTTGGGCAGGTTATTCGGCTCTGTAATGACCTCGGTGGTTAGGGCTTTATTCTTTTGCTTTTTGGCTTTGCGTTCATCGGCCTTAGCTTGAAGCTCAGTCAGCATGTCACCCACTGGCTTGGCAAGAACGTCGGCTAGCTTCAGCTGGTAGAACTTTTGTTTGTTAACGACATGAATAACTTTACGCGGCGCTTTAGGGTCTGGAATAAGTAACTTGTTATCCATCAAATCCTTCAGCACGGCACCCTCGTCAAAACCAAGCCCTCTCATTTGCTGGTCAATTTCTTCGAATAGGCTGGTATTCAATGTCAGCACGTCACCATCCAGCTTTGCTCGATGTAGTGTGTTGTTAGCCGTTAGCAGGTATTCGATTATCAGATCAATACAGGTCTTGTCCTTCGATACTTCTGCTGGCATTTCTTGGGCTACTGGCTCATTTATCTCTACTGCCGCTTCCACTGATTCACTAACTACCGGAGTGTCATTCATGTTCTTAAACACGATACCCTTGGTGTCTGGTGCTGGAGCGCTGGTATTGGATTGCTCTGGCTCTTCCTTAGATTCAGCTTGCGGTTTCTTTGGCGCAGGCTTACTCGGCGTTGGTGCTGGTGCCGGAGTGTTGGTGTTCGCCGGAGCTGCTTGCTTCTTCGGTTTCTTTGTCTGAGCCTTACTTTGATTTGTTTGCGACCCATTCTGCTGTGCCGGTGTTACCGCAGGAGCAGGGGTTGACGCAGGAGCTGGTTGGGTTGGTGCAGCCGTGTTGTTAGCCGGAGTTTGCGGGTCTGGCTCACGGGTATCTGTCAGGGTGATTAGCCCTGTATCGGCGTAATGGATTAACAGTGAATCGTCACGGGTTAATGAGATTTTCCCATGAATGCCGCGTTGCGGAATCTCTTCGCCATAAACGATGCCTGCCCATTTTGGCTTAACAACTTTGATTGGCCCTGCCGTCCACTCTGGATTCGTAACAGGGTGCAAGTGGCCACTGGTGTAATCCTCAAACAGCGGCTCAAATAACTGACGCTCTACCAGCATCTCAAGCATTTTTCCGACTTGCATTGGGACGTTAAAGCCATCTTCCTTGAGCGATGACATCACTTTGTTGAAACTTGCTGGGTAAGACACGTACACATCTTCGGCGCCCAGGCACCAAATGTCGGCTTTCTCTTCGTTAACCTTCCAGCCGCGACGCATCATTTGTAAGCGCTTAATAAACGCCGCTTCCAGTGGCATCTTGCGAGCACCGGTTAATCTGTCCCATTGCCACATCATGTCTTTGTGGACCGAACGAGCTTCGCCTTTTTTAAGACTGTCTCTAAGTGAGTTATTAACTTCGATACTGCCGGACAAGGTTTCATAGATGGCGACCTGAAGGTCATCTTGAGTGCCAAATAGATACTGCTTCGCTGCCTTGGTCAGTACAGTGTTGAGCATGGATGATGCAAGCCCAATGTGCTTGCCGTGACGGTCTGCATAGTTCCACGTCACTTGATAACGGGATACTTGGTTGCGCCCTGACCAATCATAGATATTTTCGAGTTGTGGGTTCCAGACTGAATCATCGGCCTGCACGGTCATGTCATGCAGCGCTTTACCGATGTCATGCACTAACCCGATTACCCACGCCGCATATTGCCAACGGATTTTCTTACCGTGCAATTCGTCGGTAAATTTGGTCTCTCTAATATCAACCGACGCCATGTGACGCAGGGAGAATAGAGCCACCTCAAGACTGTGACGCGCTAAACCACCAACAGCTGCGTGATGATGGTTTTCTGAGGCTGGGAGTAGGTGAGCGTAAGAAAGGAAATTCGCTACCACATCCCTAACCAATGTCTGTGCGTTATAGATTTGATTGTATTCAGATAGGTTGGCAGGATTGAACGTGTCACGATGAATGTCAGTCAAACCCAGTTCACGAATCGACATATCGATTAGGTCATTATTGGATTTAATGATTCTCGCTTGATTCACGACAGCTACACCGTCAGCTACGGGAGGGTAGAACGTCTCTACCAACTCTTCGCTGACCACTTTAGTCTCAACCCCACCAACAGCCATCCGTACCGCATTCTTATCTGGGGTTTTGCCATCCAGTAAGAAGGATCGAACAGCCAAACTAACTAGCTTGGCTATTTTCTTCATTATGCGTTCACTACCAGCTTGCCGGATTCCTGCTCAATTTCTTCAGCGCCTGGGTCGTCATTGGCTGGCCGGTCATCTGGATTGTTGCGGGTGATGGTTTGCATGATTTTGTTGTAAGCGTCTAACGAATAAATTCCGCCCTTACGGTCAGCTGAATCTGTAGCTACAGTTCTCATGCGGCCAAAGAAACGAGTCATCGTGTTCATCGCAATACCGCGACTATTGTTGCTTACTGACTCAGAAATCACGCCAGCTAACCAGAGGTTTTCAATAGCTGCGATAGATTCATCAATCTGGGAAATTACGTCGATTACACGCCAGTAGATTGGGTGCTCGATTTGGAATTTCACGCTGAACGATTCAGGTGTCACCACGTCAAAATCGGCATTGTTGCCAAGCGAGGTAGACTGCTCATTGTTGTGGATTGTGTTGAGAAGGGTGCTGCGACGAACAACTTCTTCTTGCTCAGCTGCAAACCACGCATCTAAGCGGTCACGGATTTCTTTGTTGTTTGACGTCAACACAAATAGACCAGCGATACGGGCGATGCTGTATTTGATATTCTGCTGACGAGCATCATTGCTAAACAGCTGCTGGATGGCACTGCTCTTGAAATCCATTTCCTTCAGAATGAATTTACGCGACTGAACTTGACGCACTGCAGATGGTTTCTGAGTACGCTTTGATGCAACTTGTGGGTTCTCGTTGGTCTGACTCATATAATCCTCCTAGGATTGTTTTCGCTCTATGCGACGTAGTTTGATTTTTGCTTCATGTAGACACTCAAGGGTTTCTCTCAGCGGAGCCAATCGATTCTCTGTGTCTTCAATCATTCGCGCCTCCCACTCTGGGGATTTGCGGGTTAACTGGTCTAAGGTGTATCCGCGCTGGGTCGGTTTAACGTCATCGCCCCACGACTTGCTGATATTTCCAACTCGTCCTGGTCGATACCTCGTCCAGACCAAATACACCTTTTCGTTTTTTACAACGACCCTGGGGGCCATCTCTCCGCCACTAAACTTCCCTCCGTCATCACTGCGCAACTGACGGTTTGAAGATCTCCATTTCAGCCAGTATTCATCGACAATGACCTTTGCCTGAAACTGAGCAGCTTCAATCAACCCCTCCAGGCTGCTGACGGCATTCACCAACTGGAACCCTAATGCGGGTACGGGCTTCCCGTTCTCAGAGCTACCCGAAGTACCTGAGTAGTCATTCATTCATTTACCTACTGTTTGTTCGTCTTCAGTAATCCGTTTTCGGCCTACGGGGACAACTCATGCGGAAACTCAGTTCGTTGGCGAACTCGTGTCGCTCACTATTCGTCATTCTGCGAGGTGAGTTTTGGGATAAATCCCAGGTGCCTCCACTGTTAGCCATCCTTTGATGATTTTCAGTTCGTTGGCCAACTCATGCTTTTCGCGTGATATACACACCGATTCATGGGCAAGCCGCCTGATAAATCTTTTCTCACGTCTGCGATCCAGTTGGCCATTTCCGGTTTTTCCCCAGTTCGTGAGCCAATTTGTGCATTCAGAGCGTTGATTTACTGATTTTGGAAGCCGTTAAAACTGCTTAATTTAGAAGAATCCAGAGTAGGAATTTCGCTACTAAGCCAGATTTAGTTGAACTTCAGTTCGTTAGCCATTTCATGTTTTGATTAATTAACTAGCGACATGTTGTGGTTAACAATGCGCATAATATACACACAAAATAAATAATACACGAGCTAAATAAACTGTGTATTATATTGATCCCAGATTGGTATTGGAATGGTGCGAATAATCATCCAAAGCAAGCTGGAATGGTTTTGGTAGTCTCTTAAAACCCCATATTGGGGGTCATTTGGTGTGGAGTTGGTATATGAATAATCCCGTCATCATCACAGTCGATGTTGGCTATGGCACAACGACTTGTGTACACAAGGAATCGCTAGGCAATTACTCAGTGAAGACGTTCCCTTCCCTGCCTATTCCGATTAAATCGGATATTAATCTGGGGTTAGCAGGCGAGGAACGCGATGTAACAACCGTGGAAGTCGATGGAATCACCTATGAGGTTGGTTCAGACGTAGGGACCTCGGTCGGTTCGCGAAATGTTCGCGTTCTCAACACCGAATCGTTTATCACGAGTGACCGCTATAAAGCGTTATTGTTTGGCGCCCTGTCATTTTTAGGCAAATCAAATCACATCGATATAGATGTGTTAGTGCTTGGTCTGCCAGTGAGTGTCATGTTCAGGAAAGATGAACTCGCCAAGATTTATACCGGCACTCACCAAATCACCCCAAGTCGCAAGGTCACCATTCGTCAGGTCTTGGTTTTTGAACAACCGCTTGGTGCGTTGATGTCATTTTTGCGCCAAGGCGGAAACGAACGCTTTGCCCAGTGCAAAGATAAAACCATGTTATCCATTGACCCAGGTTATATGACCACCGACTTCATTACGTCGAAAGGATTGAAGGTCAGTCCAAATCGTTCTGGTGATTCTGAAACTGGGATGTCCAAAGTGATTGGTGCAGTCGAAGTCGCGCTGCGCTCGCAACTCGAAGGTTTCAACATCAAACAGATTAACCCCGAGCTTATCGACCAAGCCTTTATCAGTGGTGAGCTTAAGCTGTACGGTAAAGCGATGAAATTCCCTAAGTGCGATCTGTTTGATGTAACTAGCGCGATTCGGTCTGTTACTGACGAAGCATTAACAAGTGTCGTCAATAAAGTGGGTGATGGTCAGGACATTGACCTGATTATTGTCTCCGGTGGTGCCGCAGCGGTATACCTGCCTTCGATTCAGCGCGCATTCCCTTTCCACAAAATCGAAGTAGTCGATGATTCTCTGACAGCTGTTGCCCGTGGCTTGCAAACCGCAGGCGAGCAATTCATTCGTGGAGCCATAGCACGAGGCGATTATCAAAAGCTAAAAGCAGTCTGAGGTGAGGGATGCCCAAAACAATCGAGAGACACATTCGAATTGCCGATGATACTCACCCGTTAATTTTCGCTCATTTAGTTCAGTTTGGGCCAAAGGCACTGACCCGCGAGA
This sequence comes from Shewanella sp. LC6, assembly GCF_006385735.2. Lineage (NCBI taxonomy): Bacteria > Pseudomonadati > Pseudomonadota > Gammaproteobacteria > Alteromonadales > Shewanellaceae > Shewanella > Shewanella sp. LC6. Next base: position 343,570 of record NZ_CP043903.1, on the reverse strand, counting down.
TGATGACCCTGATGGAATTTGGATTAATGGTGAGACAGCAGGGATTTAATCTAGGCACTGTGTTGGCGCCGAAGGTAGAAGTCGAAAGTGAAAGGGAGAAAGTAGAAGCAGAGGCAGAACCTCAAAGTTCAATGGAAGATGACTTTGATATTAGTGATGATTTTTTTGTCGCCCGAGAAACGTGAAAAACAATAAATCAGCCGCCTGCAATTAAGGCGGCTTTTTTTCATCCAGTGAGGCGTGATATATTTAGCCTATGAGATATAAAAAGTGTGTTGGTGTTATGAAAGTAAATAAATTGATGGCTTTGATTTTTGCGGCTCTGGCTCTGCCAGTTGTGGCAGAAGATCCTGCAAATAGCAATGATGGTGGTAACTTCTATAAACAACGCGAAAAGGGCTGGTATTGGCACGAGTACATTCCTGAGCCCGAAGAAAAGGAAGAGGAAAAACCTATTGCGCCAACGCTATCTTCTGCCCCAACTGAGACTGAAACGAGTAAAAATTCAGTAGAGGCCATGAGCGTTAAGTGGTTCCAAGAAAACTTGCCCAAGGCAAAGGAGTTGGCGCTTAACACTGGAAAACCAGAAGACGTTAAACGCTACCTTTACATTCAGCGTGCCGCAATAGATCGCGCCAACCAGTTTGCCGCTACTTATATTTCCGAGCAAATGTTTGACCCTTACCTCGATGAAGGGTTACGCCGTCCTGAAAACGACGTGACGCTGCAAACTTTCAAAGGCGCTCAGTCTGAAAACCAATGGAAGTTAATTGAAGCCATCGGCAAGAAAGCCACCCTTATTTATTTCTACGGCTCTCAGTGTCCGTATTGCGCAAAGCAAACTCCCTACCTAATCCGTCTGGCAAAGGAATATGGATGGTCGATCATGCCTGTTTCTCTCGATGGCGGCACCGTTCCAAATGATGACTTTTTAGCATTAGGTGATTATCGAGTGGCGACTTCCGACATGGCGCAGCGCTTCGACGTCTTGGCGACACCAACACTGTATCTAACCAACAACACGGGTGATTACTTCCTGTTAAGTTCTGGGCTAATCGGCATGGATTCTCTCAGTGAAAGGATCATCGAACTCGCTAGCCGCGAGAAAATTATTAGCCAAGCAGAACTTAATAATGTGAAGCAGGTACGAGCTCTTTATATGACCGATGCAGAAGCCAAGGTTGACACGCAAAAAGTGTATGAAGACCCAGACTACCTCATTAACAAGATGCGGAATTTTATGCTCGGAAAACCTGATAGCGAGGGTGAACAAGAATGAAAAAGAAAGTTATAGTTGCTTTACTTTGTTGCCCGTTATCAGCGACAGCTGCTAGCGGGTTAAACAATTTATGGGATCAGATGTTGTCTGCCAGCTCCGGTGCAACTTCATATTCAGGCGCGAAACGTGACGGATTTTCTCTGGGGAGTGCGTCGGTACGGATTAAAACCACTAACGAAAAGATTGTGGCGGTTAGGGCTCCTTACCTTCAATCATCCTGCAAGGGGATCGACTTCTTCGGCGGCTCACTGTCCATTATAAAACGTGAAGAGCTTGTTCAGATGGCAAGATCTATCGCCGCCGCCGCCCCGATGTACGCATTCCAATTAGCAATGGGAATGTTATGCCCGGACTGTAATGCAATTCTCGCAGACCTAGCGAAACGCCTCAATGCGTTAAATGATTTTATCAGCAAAGATTGCGAGGAATGGGCTGATCTGGCCGAGCAACAGTGGCCATCACTTCAGGTACAAAGTGACCGTAAAATGTGGAAAGCCTACAATGATTCGGCGGGTGCTTGGTTTGATTCATTCGCTTCATCGACGGTTGAGCGCAGTTCAATAGACTCCCACTCGAAAGCCGCACAGTTGACTCAGGCTGGCGACGAGATGCAGTTCAACTCAGTGTATGAAACCTTCATGCAGTCTGAAACTACCGTCCCAACCCTATCCTCAGACCGCCATGTCGTCGCTCAAATGTTAATGACTATTTTAGGGACTGAAATTTATAAATTCGACAGCACATTAACTGCATCGGCTTCTGCAGGAAGTGATGCGGTCAGTCAGTCATTTAGCCCACAAGTTTCATTGAAAGACTTGTATCAGCCTCAAGCGACTACATCAATGGCTGCACCTAAACAAATGGTGGTTTGTGAGCAGCCCCAATCTGCCGATAGCAAGTGTCTATCGGCTAAGGTCGCTACTGTACCAATTAGTGATTCACGCTATTTGGATTCGTTTTATCGATTTTATGGTGATGCAATTTGTGGCTTAGTCGATTCTAACTTAGTCGGTTCGAGCATCATGGCCATCTATGCTCAGAAAGGAAATTATAGTGAATCTCAAGCACAAATCATGGCCAATATGCGAAGTGAATTTGAAGACATTATTAAACGAGCCTCAACAGTCAATGTCATCAATACAGGTAATTGTAAGTTTATCTCCGAAGCGATGGCCATAGATGCAACCCAGCAGTTGCTCGACGGTCTACGAATTGCCGCGAGCAAAATGGCTTCGACTGATAAAGGTCAGCGCGGCGCGTTTTCTTCAAAGTTGTTAGAGAAAATCGACGCACTGAGCCTTGAAAGGGAAGAAATGGCCAACAGAAGACGTGAAATGGAGCAGGAGCTATCAAATCAGATCAACTTTCGTGCAAGTTTGAGAGGTAAGTAATTCATGTTAACTATCTACTCTCTCGGTGACCTCGATTTATTGATAAAGATGGCGCAATCGGCGGAATTGGCATTCAGTGATGGCGGCATTGCAAATAGCAATCTTATTGCAATTGGATTGGGTATAACCCTGCTAGTGTCTGCTTTCAAGCAAATGTTTGACCCTGATAAATTCCATGTAAAGGAGTTTTTCATCGCCTTGTTCACTTACATGTTTTTGTTCACCCCGAAGGTGGATTTTTACGTTGAGTCAGTCAGAACTGGTGAAGTGTCTCAGTCATTTACTTTGCCGTTTGGGATTGTGGCGCCAGCTGCATTAGCTACCATGATTGGTGGTGGTTTTGCTCAAGGGATGTCAGAAGCATATTCCAGCATAACACCTGATTTTGACACCGAGCCCGGCACTAACATAGACCCTCTCAAAGCGTTACTTAAAGCCCGATTTGTCGGCACTTCTGAGGCAGATGCGAGTTATCGTTCTGTCGGTGAAAATTTGGGAGCGTACATTAAAAACTGTTATTTCGAAGACATTCGAAACGGTAAAAACCCGACGGGGCAGGCGGTACAGGAGGTACATCACGACGAGAGTGTCACAGGGGCGTTTGACTGGACTAAATTCAAGGTAACCTCGGGAAGCTGGTTTACGCCTTACTACGATGTTAACACCAAGTCCTTCACAAAAATTACCTGTACCGATGCTTATGCCAAGTTAGGAAATGATCTCTCTGACAGTAGTCCTTGGGCCGAAGAAATGAAGGGGCGAGCCGCCGTACTTTACAATATGGCAGAAGAGTCTCAAGTTGAGAAAGTCTTCGAGTCTTTAACTGGAGATACTACTAACCTCATAAATTTATACCGTGCTAACTTTGTCAAAACAATGATGGCCAAAGTAGGGGCTAGCTATGTCGAATTAGATCCATCCGAGCGCTTGGCGTTTCAGCAGGAGTTTGATGCGATTCAGCAAAGACACTTGAGCCAAGCCGCACAATCTTCATTTTTCCTTGAGACAGCCCCCGCTCTTATTACTTGGTTCGAGTGTTTTATTTTCCTCGTTGCTCCGCTACTTCCGGTATTTCTGACCTTCGGCTCTAAAGGGAACATGATGGCCGGAAAGCTCTATTCTTTTCTACTCGCTGTGAACTTTTGGCCGCTTATCCAAGTTGGCGTCAACATGTATACCAACCACTATTTCAGTAAGCTGATGTGTTCACTTCCAGGAAATGATTCGAGCTCGATTCAGAACTGCATGATTGCGCCTAGTATGCGAAATTGGAGTATCGATTCTCTGGGGGGAATGGATAGCGCCTACACCACACTTGAGACTTTTGTATCTCAAGCGGCAATCATTCAAACGATGGTGCCAGCGCTGGCTATGATGATTGTCTTCGGCGGTGTGCATACTATGATGGGGGCAACACAAAAAGCCCAAATGGGCGCCAACATGGATGCCAAGGGCGTATCACCACAGACGGTCAATAGCGATGGTAAAACCGTTTCGTCAGGTGGTTATAGTCAGACAATGACATCGAATGGTGAGTGGATGGAAAGCCGTCAGGGTGCCGGAAATATGACTGGGCTTAGTACGGGTGGTTCAACCTATAACGCTCTAGCTGCAGGGGCAACTGCCCTTAGTAAAGCAACATCTGACGTTAGCAGTATTACACAATCGGATACAGAGGCAAGGCAAGCGGTTGGTACTACCAATGAAAGGTTAATCAATTCGGTAGGAACCGGAAATGTCTTCCAAAACGGCGCTCAAGCCGGGATAGGGTATGAACAAACTCTTGGCTTCGCCGTAATTAATCAAGTTGGAAGAGGAAGCGAAATAGGTGGAAGTGAAGTCAGGCAGAAAATTTTAAACACCTTGGCGAGCATGACTGAAACTGAAGCCAATCAGTTTGCCAAAAGTGCCGGATTTGGAATAGAGCTTGGTCATAGCGGAAGTTCAAAAACACAAAGCCCTAAAGGCATTAATCCAGTATCGACGTTGCTAAGCACGCTTGGTGTTAATGCACACGCTGATGCCACATGGTCACAAACTCAATCCTCTATTAAGGCTCAGCTTCAGTCTGAGGGGGCGAGCAGTACTAGCAGTTTAACAGCCTCAGAGAAAGAGAGCGTAGCTAAGGCTTACCAAGAACAAAATTCCGAGTCAAACCGCAAGGCCTATAGCACAACTAAAACTGATACGTCTTCTGTAAATTATCAAAATGCTAAAGCAAAAGATGAAGCAGTTGCAAGGCAGCAAAGTACCGCACATCAATTACAAGAAGCTCAGTCGAGATCTCGAGAATTGCGAGATGGAGTAACTTCATCTGGTTCCGCTGGTAGCAGTGCAAACATCAAGTTTGGTGAGATTATTTCTTCTAGCAATCGTGATTTGATGTCAACGGCGAGCAACTTGGGCAAGATTGCACAGAATGCAGCTGATGGCGCAATGCGTGGCAAATATGGAAACGATTGGGATGCTGCTACTAACGGCGTGGATACGCTCGATTTCAAAAGAACAATGAGTGCTTTAGATGCTAAAGCCGCTGGGGCTGGGGCTGGTACAGCAGAAGAAGCCATGTTTAATGCGATGAAACAGGACTATGCCGCTAATCAGTCATTATATGACGTGGCACGAGACAAGCTGGCGTTACAGAGCATTGTGAATGATTCGCAGACGATGATGTCAGCTGATGGTAGACCTATCCCCATTCAAGATATTGGTTCGATCGCTGACCGTGCCGTAGCCAAGTTGTCAGATACGATGGCTCGAACTCAATCAGAACCGATTAAGGCTGACGCGGTTCGCAACCTTGCTACAGGTGCCGCTATTGAATATGCTGCGTTAAATGGAACTGCCAATGGTAATGAGACCGCTAGAATTGTTGGCGCTCAATTTACTGCTGTTGGCCAGGCGCAGATTAAAGACTACGATAAGCCAGCGTTAACTCCTGAGCAACAGGCCTTCAAATCTGATACACAGAATGGCATTAATGCAGCGGGTCAACGTATCAGCTCTGAGGGCGCCAAATTGGAACAAGAGGCGGCTCAAAGAGCGAAGGACTATAAACCTGATTATAATGCCCTACAGTTACAATCACCAGCTAAATGGACGCCTGATCAGCAGCACAAACTTGATAAGTTAGACAAGAACATTGATGACCTCTGGAAAAAAATGCAGCAAAGTGAGGCTGTGAGTGGGCCTGCAGGGGTAAACCGAATCATCGACACTGTAGCGCAAGAATTGAAGTCAGGGACTTATGGGGCAGTATCACCACAGGTTATAGACAGAGTTGCTGAAGTGATGAAAAACGCCAGTAACTCACCCGCAGAGTTAGGTCGGATGCTGAATGATTTTACAGATGCAAAATCTAATTATTTCAGTGGCGATCATGCCGCTCAAGTCGCCCCAGTTATCTCCGCAATGGCCAACACTGTTGATGGTTTATTAGGTAAGGCCATCAACAGCGATCAATTAAGCCCGAGTGAGAAACCTTACTTCCAGAATGCTCAACATGCCTTTAGTGGTTTGAATGATGCCTATTCTGCTAAAGTAATTTCGGATAGACCTTCAAGTGCGGGTAATGCTGCAGCGCAAGTTATTTCATCTTTAGGTTCTAGCAAGGATCCTCAAACTCAACAGGCCGTGGCTCTGGCCTCGACTATTGCAGCGGAAGGGACAAGTGCTAATCCACTGCCAAACGCGGAATTTAGTCGGTACTACAAGGAAAACAACCCGTCTTCGGAAGAAGTGATAGGTATGAGGCTAGTCACGGATCGTGCTCAAGGTATCGTGACACAGGCAATGGGACAAGATGGATTATCTGAACCTGTAAAACAAAGGTTGGCCGAAACCCTACAAGGATTGCAGGATTTTAATCAGAAATTAGCAGCATCAATCAACTCTGACGCACATGCAAGGAATAGCACTGGTTATGCTCATGCAACAGCTTATGACGATGCAACTAAAAATAGCCCGGCCATGAGTGGTCTAAGCTCAAGCGAAAGGATTCGAGCGATGGATGGTTTCAACCGGATAGGAGTTGGAGAAGGCTCAACTCAATCTAGGATGGAGAACACCCTATTTAACGGTCAAGGTGCGAACATGCAACTTGAGTCCATTGCCAATAAGATGTCGCCAGAAGATAAAGCCGCAATTTTAGGATCTCTTCCGGATTCGGTAAGGTCGAATGTAGAGCGTGGCATGGAATTAACTGCAAGCAATTCATCGCCATCAAGTGAAAAATTGCCCATAGGTGAGACACAATTCCCATCAAGCCCAGTGGCTTCGGCTCAAGGTGACACGGTGAGCCCAAATGGCGCAGCACCAGCAACCATGGCTCAAGGTGACACGGTGAGCCAACATGGCGCAGCACCAGCAACCACGGCTCAAGGTGACACGGTGAGCCCAAATGGCGCAGCACCAGCAACCACGGCTCAAGGTGACACGGTGAGCCCAAATGGCGCCGCCCCAGCAACCATGGCTCAAGGTGACACGGTGAGCCAACATGGCGCAGCACCAGCAACCACGGTTCAGGGTGACACGGTGAGCCCAAATGGCGCAGCCCCAGCAACCATGGCTCAGGGTGACACGGTGAGCCAACATGGCGCAGCCCCAGCAACCATGGCTCAGGGTGACACTGTGAGCCAACATGGCGCAGTGCCAGCAGCCACGACTCAGGGTGACACGGTGAGCCCAAATGGCGCAGCCCCAGCAACCATGGCTCAAGGTGACACGGTGAGCCCAAATGGCGCAGCCCCAGCAACCATGGCTCAAGGTGACACGGTGAGCCCAAATGGCGCAGCCCCAGCAACCATGGCTCAAGGTGACACGGTGAGCCCAAATGGCGCAGCACCAGCAACCATGGCTCAAGGTGACACGGTGAGCCAACATGGCGCAGCACCAGCAACCACGGCTCAAGGTGACACGGTGAGCCCAAATGGCGCAGCACCAGCAACCACGGCTCAAGGTGACACGGTGAGCCCAAATGGCGCCGCCCCAGCAACCATGGCTCAAGGTGACACGGTGAGCCAACATGGCGCAGCACCAGCAACCACGGTTCAGGGTGACACGGTGAGCCCAAATGGCGCAGCCCCAGCAACCATGGCTCAGGGTGACACGGTGAGCCAACATGGCGCAGCCCCAGCAACCATGGCTCAGGGTGACACTGTGAGCCAACATGGCGCAGTGCCAGCAGCCACGACTCAGGGTGACACTGTGAGCCAACATGGCGCAGTGCCAGCAGCCACGACTCAGGGTGACACGGTGAGCCCAAATGGCGCAGCCCCAGCAACCATGGCTCAAGGTGACACGGTGAGCCCAAATGGCGCAGCCCCAGCAACCATGGCTCAAGGTGACACGGTGAGCCCAAATGGCGCAGCACCAGCAACCACGGCTCAAGGTGACACGGTGAGCCCAAATGGCGCCGCCCCAGCAACCATGGCTCAAGGTGACACGGTGAGCCAACATGGCGCAGCACCAGCAACCACGGTTCTGGGTGACACGGTGAGCCCAAATGGCGCAGCCCCAGCAACCATGGCTCAGGGTGACACGGTGAGCCAACATGGCGCAGCCCCAGCAACCATGGCTCAGGGTGACACTGTGAGCCAACATGGCGCAGTGCCAGCAGCCACGACTCAGGGTGACACGGTGAGCCCAAATGGCGCAGCCCCAGCAACCATGGCTCAAGGTGACACGGTGAGCCCAAATGGCGCAGCCCCAGCAACCATGGCTCAAGGTGACACGGTGAGCCCAAATGGCGCAGCCCCAGCAACCATGGCTCAAGGTGACACGGTGAGCCCAAATGGCGCAGCCCCAGCAACCATGGCTCAAGGTGACACGGTGAGCCTACATGGCGCAGCACCAGCAACCATGGCTCAAGGTGACACTGTGAGCCAGCAAGGCGCAGCCCCAGCGGCCACGGTTCAAGGTGACACGGTGAGCCAACATGGCGCAGCGCCAGCAACCATGGCTCAGGGTGACACGGTGAGCCAACATGGCGCAGCCCCAGCAACCATGGCTCAGGGTGACACGGTGAGCCAACATGGCGCAGCGCCAGCAACCATGGCTCAGGGTGACACGGTGAGCCAACATGGCGCAGCCCCAGCAACCATGGCTCAGGGTGACACTGTGAGCCAACATGGCGCAGTGCCAGCAGCCACGACTCAGGGTGATGCGGTAAACACAGCTAGTCCTGAAAGAAGTGAGCCAGAGGTTCGCTATGTCGAAACTCCGGCCGAAAATTCTACGCAATCGGGAAGTACCGTTGTAGAGAACAATCCTTACGCATTCGATGGTAATCAAGCTGGATTCAATTTCTCTGTAATGGGTGGATTCGGGAACAACGTCCAACCCTCAAACGTGAGTTATAACAGTGTTGATTTAGTGGGTGGTGGTGCGGCCAGCGGTCACTCTGTCGCAGGTTCCAATAGCAGCGGTGGCCCATCTATGGACACTTCCAAGAGCAACGTGCCAACGATGGAGCGTTGATAGATTTTGGTTTGAAATTCGGCGGTTTCTACCGCCGTTTTTTTTTGGGAAATTTGCTGGATTTGATTAGTGGTGTAGCATGGATGGAAATGTAATGGTAAGGGAAAAATTTTGAAGATAATTAGCCTATTAGTGGCAGCTTGTTTTAGCTCTGCCAGTATTGTCAATGCTGAAGAATTGACTGTTACAGAGTCAGCAACCGATTTATGGGGTGTGAGTTATTTAAGTGGTAAACCAGTGGGCCGCAAAATGTCACTCAACAATTTCAAGGCAGAACTAATTGACCTAGCGGCGAGAAAAGCAATTTATTCCAAATTGAACCCTACAGCACAACAGGGCGTATTGATCCGGTCATCATCTAATGACGAATCGATATTACATGAGGTCGTTACTGCAAGTTCCTATATGTATTCTGTAAATCTTGTTGAATTTAGCTATAACGTGTTGTCTGCAGGTATTGAGATTAAAGCAGATATAACCGTTAGCATTCGTCCTTACGACGAGTCCGTGTTATTAAAACAGTTGGAAACGGATGTGCATCTATCTTCGCAGAATCGGCGCCACTGGACGCCGATTGATGGACGCTATTTGAAAGAAAAAGAAGATAGAATTTATGGCACTCCTAATAGTTTGTTTGTGATCACCGGCAATCATGAGAACACGATGCCATCCGACTATCAGTTTGTGTCTACTGAAACCTTTTTGGAATATTGGGTTATGCGCTACAAAGTAATGCTCGCTGACGCTTACGGGCGCCGTGGGGTAAAGGGACCCACTTTAGGCACGGTAGATGATGTTAGCTCAAGGCCTGATATGGTCTTTGAAGCCGTTCTGTCACATAAGCCTCAGCAGCAGATTAAATATCCTGACCAACAGATGATTAAAAAGATGGATGGAGCATTTATCTCAGTCGGTAAAAAGGTCGTATCAGTCAACAATTTGAAAAATACGCAAGTACCCATCGGTATGAACGCTACGATTCAAGCGTTGCCGTCGAAGTAGGGAAGGAATTTATATGCAAAAAATTAGTGCCGCGCTGCTAATAATTACTATGTTGTTAACTAACACAGATGTCATTGCGGGTGAGTATGATTATCGTGGTAATGGTGTGTCCAGGTTAATTGTTCATGGATTCGACGACGCCGATTCTCTTGCGCACACAGGAAGTATCAAATCGATTCAATATGCGCTTTACGATGCTTTGATGCAGTCAGGCCGCAAGATTGAAAAGCCATGGGAAGTGGTGATGGTTTTGAATTTGTCCCCGTATGAAGTTACCGGGAGCGATTTAGCCTTTGAACAAGGAGTGATAGAAGGTCAGTCGGAGCCGATATTTAGAATTGTTGCGAGCAAATCAATTACAGTGAGAGGTGATGTGATTGATCGTGCTTATAAAAATGTTTTGAGGTTGGAGCAAAATCAGGAATTTCAAAAGGCTTTTGAACAGTATTCTAAAGCGATGAATCATAAAAATGCGGGAGAGATGTCAAGGATCTTTATGAGCTTTGAGGCGCTTGATAAGCTGGGGATTTATATTGAACACACACTTTCAAGTTCTTGATATGCAGACATTTTCAAAATTGCTTTTTGAAGATTTTTGAAATTAAGATAAAAAAAAGCTGGGAACCCAGCTTTTTTTTAGCAAATTAACCTTGAAGGAAGTTTGTCCAGCCTTTCCAAAGGTCTTTATAAACGCGATCTGGTGCAGACGGAATTTGAGTCGCTAGTTTGTTGCCACTGGCTTTCAATTCGCGATGTTTAGCTCTAAATTCCAACATACTGCTGCAATTCCACTTCTTAACTTCTTTACTAGCTTGGTTAAAAGTGACGTACTTTTGTCTTTTAGCAAGAAGGTCTTTGAACTTGACACCGAATAACATGGTCGGTGCTGCTGGCACAAAGTCAGGCAGTTGTTTATTTGCAGCCATTTCTAAAAATTGAGTTGAAGTGGTGATGTTGTTTTCTTTAAACCATCTTTTCACTTTCTCAAGAGTACCTTTTTGGTGGTAATCATAAGGTTCTTCATTTCCAAGGAAATGGTTCCAAGATTGCCACATACCTTTTCTTGTATAGAAAGAACGAGGATCAGAAGGAATGTTTTTAGGTTTTTCATTCTTCTGGTGATACTCCACCCATTCGGCCATTGTTTTAATACCAGCTGCTTTGGCATATTCGGAAGATGTCTCATAACTAGCAAATACGCCGCCGCGACTATGAATGTCATCTTCTTCCGATTGCGGTATTACAGGTGCGTTAGGGTTTAACACCCCCCAACCTTGCCATAATCCTCTGCGGCCATAGAATAATGATGGCGACACTGGTAGATATGGAGGGATTTCATTCGCCTCAACGTATCTAAGCCATTCCGCACGACTGGTAACTCCGAGATCTTTTATATACTCCACCCAATCTTCATAAGATAAAAACTGCACCCCTTTCCGTGAGGTTATCATCTTCTCCGAAGCAACTTGCTCTGGTTTTTTGATGTTATCCTTGGGTACGTGCGTTAGTGGTGCAGTAACCGGAAATTTAAGTACGTTGTTGCTATTCATGATGTTTTCTCGATTTTTTTGACGGCTTCGCGCTGGCTAGGCTCGTAAAATTCCTGAGAGGGTAGTTGTCTACTCAGTACGATTATCATCTATGAGTATGTGCGAAATCTCTCACAAACACAATTCAAATATTCTATAGGTTAATTAATCCTTGTTAATCTTTGACATGTAAATGTGTAATTCTGGAATGAGAAGATCCGTGTCAGGCGTTGCATCATTGCGTTTTGAACGTGGCTTAGCACCGTAATTGCTTTCTAAGTGTTTGACCTTTATGTCGCAATCGGAGAAAATGAAAAGAGGTGTTTGGCCGTTGTATTGCTGTTTTTCTTTACTACTACCAGCTTTCCAAATGTTGTAAATCGTTGTTGGTATTATGTTTCTTTTTATTCGAAAACTATGTGTTTTTTGGTTTTTTTGAAAAATTTCTAAATATTCATTTCCTTTTGAAAACTCCAGAATGTTGTTTTGCACTGCTTTTTGTATTCTTGTTGAAAAATCCTTTTCTTTCAAAACGCGCATTCCACTTCTCATGTACCACGAGACTGAAATGGTAGATTTTTCTTCGCATTTTAAAACGTGGATTTTTCTTGTGAGCATAACGAGTGAGCACAAAGCATTTTGCCGGGTTAACGTAGCTCTTAACTTGTGTAGGTCATGCGTTGAAAGTAACGCTTGAATGTTATCTTTCGTAATATTTATTTTTTCAACCAGTTGATTTATATGGATATATTCTGAAAGAGGGAAAATGATAATACCTGGTGTTATTCTGGTTCTGCCGATTGAATCTTCAGAAAGCGTCATTTGAGTTAAGGAAGATGCTATCCACCCTCGCGCTTTGATGTCAGAAAATAGTTCTACTTTGAATTTATCAAATGTTTGGGGTGAAGGAGTTATTTTATAAAAAAATGTCTGATTGCAAGCTGCATCAGGAAGATGACTGGCTAGTTCAATTAATTCAAGAGTCAGTTTGTTGTACAAAACATCAAAAGAGTTAATGTCGAATTCGGCGTTAGTCACCGTCTACCTCGTAAAATTCCCAAATTCTCTTTCTTCTGATTCATTTTAAAACTTAGAACTCTTCTAAAAAAATGTTATTGTATATTAAATACTTTGCGCTTAGAAAACTGTGTAGGTCATATGATGAAAATCCACAAACTAGCAACAGTATCAGTGTTCGCCATGATGGTTTCAGCGTGCGCTGTATCAGTATCAACTGAAAAATCTGAAATTTCTGATTGCTGTAGTAAAACAATTTATGATCAAAATATCAATGTAAGGCATCAACAAGGAAACGACGTTCGGAACCTTTCAGCTGATTCTGGGAGGAAAATAGGCGATCTCGCTTTCGAATTGGAAAAGGCGAGAGATGCGGCTGTTAATGATGGCCGTAGCTCCATGATGAAGTACTATCGTGACGTTTATCGTGCTGCAGTTTCATCTGCTTACAGTGATAGCTATCTGCCAACGCAAGCGCCATCTGCAAATGATGAAAAGCGTGATCTGCAACAATTCAATGCTGATGCTCAAATCATTATTCACCAACCTACCGATAGAACGCTTTATTTTGAGTATGATGCTGTCGGCTATTCCGATATTACCGAGGCTCAACATGTTTTGGCTAAGCATCGTGATTATCTTTTAAAAACCCACGGTAGAGTGCTGGTTGTTGGTTATGCTGATATTAGTGGCTCAGCTGATTACAATCTTGCTCTTGGACGCAAACGTGCGGAGCGAGTAAAAAACGAATTGATCACCAAAGGGGTGCCTAGTGAACTGATTAGCGTCGTTAGCTATGGGGCTTCCTATTCGCCACCACTTATGAGCGGTCATGCTGACAATTTGAAGTTGTGGCGTAAAGTCGAGTTGTATTATTGAGTCGAAAGGCCAATTTTTGCATCATTTGAAATGTCTGGTCTAATCATAGTCATGATGATTAGTGGAGATTTAAAAATGAATACCAGCTATTACAGCCAACCCGCTTACAACGCAACCCCGCAAGCCCAATCTGCTCCAATGCAACAGCAGACGCATTTTTCTCAACCGCGCCAAGGTAACCCTACGAATATGGGGCGTCACCAGGAGGCCGCAAATTATGATGAATATCAGCAGTACCAATCCCAGCATGACAATCGCCGCGGATTTGAAGAGCAATCAGCACAAGGCGCTCAAAATGTTCAGCCTGCAGCTGCTCCTGAATTTGAAAAATCGGTAAAAATCCACGGTACGGCCGCAGCGCTGACCATCGTCGAATCTGTCACTAAGAAAGGTTTTCACACCTTGAACATTGAAGGCGCAAACGGAATGGGGGATGGCACTAAAAAGTTTGATTGGCAGGATAAGACCATCATTCAAATCACCGCGGCTGAATATCGGCATTTGCTAGCCGTGCTATTCGGATTCATTCCATTCATTGAGTTCAAGTCACATGGCCCAAAGAAAAACAAAAGCATCTCGGTCAAGCGACAACAGAATAGGTTTTTCTTCTCAATCAATGAGGGTGGCAAGAAGCCAAAAGCTGTTCCTGTGAGCTTTGATGATGCTTACTTACTCGGGGTCTACGCATTGGATGTCTTTGCACGAAATTACCCTAACATTGACTCGCATTGCCTGTTAAATACCGTTCAGACCTTTACACAGCTACCGTACTATCCTGTCCAGCAGTAGTGCTAGGCGTTTTCAATCGGCAAGGAATGAGTTTTGAAAGCGCCGTAGGTGTGGATAGCCAGCCGAGGATAATGCGACAGAAGAGTCTCTATCCACGTCTGCGCAACCGATGGATTATCGGTCATGCTTGGAAGTTGGTACTTAACAATGATCTTGTCATTTGATTCTGGGATAACTCCCAGTTTTAAATGGTAGGCCGCGCTGTGACCTCGGGCATGAATAATTTGAATTAGCACTACTGGCATTTCTGACTCTAGTAGTTTACCGCATTCGTCCACTAATTCTGAATATGAAATAAACAATTTACATATGCCTTAGCATTATAGATTTGTGTTGCTAACACTACTATAATCCATTCTAATTCAAATATGGAGATGTAATTTTGTGAATGCGATAAGAATTTGTCACAACAACGCTAAAAACCGAGTATGGTTTGGTACTTCATTCAGACCTTACCCTCGCGCAGTTTTTTATTCGTTGATCTCAATTGTGGGTTTTAGCACGTTGTCTGTGATCGTCAACCTCCATAACGCATTAACTCCTTGGGCTGGGATGGTTGTACTTGGGGGGGAGCGTTGGTGGCGCTTGGATTGAAGAAAAAGGTCTATATGTCTTATCTTTACGAGTCTGATTGCCTGCTCGAGTTGACACTGTGGGGGTGGCGCATTTGGAGTCGAGAATTCGACTTAGCCAATGATGAACTTAAAATTGAAAGTACAATGAACGCTTATCGCGTGGTTCTCAGTGACAAAAGTATCGTGCTTACCAATTCGCGGGGATTAGCTGAGCAGGTTCATGTGCAGTTAGCAAAACTGATTAAGGTTTGTCACTCTTAGGCTTACTGTATATACGAGTCTCGACTTTCCAAGACTCAACAACCTCCGTGGTTTTCCCACCCTCTGATTTCATCGTTTTTTGTTCCCACGAAGAGACAACTGGCTTGCTGAGCTCATTACGTTCAGCAAGTTCGATGTAAGCATTTTCAGCCATCACATCGTTTAGGGTTGGCCGTTTCTTATCATCATCTTTGGCATAGACATTTAGCGTAGCTGACGCAATCGCACAAATGGATACGGCTTTAATCAGTCTGATAAGTTTCATGAATTTCCTACCTAGAACTATGGTTTATGTTAGATTTTAACTTAGATTAAATAACATGCAAACTTAATTATCTGTGTTAAAATAATCGCTCTCGATGAAGGAGCCACTTATGAATCTCAGTCAGCATCGCTACAAACTTTTAGCGGCTACGTTATTAGCCTTGCCACATTTTGCATTTGCGGAAATTGAAGGTATGACCTTTACGTCTGTCATGCAAGAACAGACGACTTTGACTGCTGCTTCGGCTATGGCCATCAACCCGGTTCTTGAACATTCAATGAATGTTTATGTGTCTGCCGGTCTTGACCGAAAGCTAAAACTATATTGGCTTTCTAGTGGGGTTAAGCTTAACGAAGTCAATACGGGTGTGATTGGTGTTTCCGACAGAATTACATTTCAAGGAAAAGACTTTTACGGAAAACAGATCTCTATAGTTGCGCCTAATTCACAGGGAAATTATACCTTACAGGCTGACTTGTTATCCGTTGATGGGAATGTGATTGGCTCTTGGTCTATTCCGGTGACAATAGATACTCAAGCACCAACAGCTAATAGTTCTGATTTAGCTTTTAACTATAGATCCTTCGGTGGAACTTTAGCTTCATATAGCCCTATGGATTTCGGCCAATTAAAACTCACAGGTATTCAAGATACAGGTGCTGGGCTCAAAAATGTTCTCTACATTGTGAAAGATGATGTGAGCCTTTCATTAATAAATTCGATTAATGCTCAATTGGATTTAGATACTTCCACTGCGAGCCTTTCGTCCCTACCATCTGAGGTTTTACCCAGTGATAGAGGTTGGTATCAGGCTGGTTTTAGGGTCTTTGATGCAGCAGGTAATTATTCAGATTTTACTGCTCGCTCGTTTATCGAAAAAGCCTCATATCCCTTACCAGTTCGTAGCGACATTTATGATGCTTCAAGTGCTACGTGGAAGCCGTACACATCTTGGATGACCATCTACAACAATCCGATAAAAGTCCGCTATAGACGGCCCTATTCTGAAACGTTGGAAGCAAACGGGGATTATGGTTGGAGTAGTTATGGTTATCGAGAGGGTGATTTTGTCTATAACGAATTTACTGTCTCATATCCTACAGTAAACCCATATTGGGTTGCGCTGACGAAAAGTGGCATTCACTCAGTCAATTACCTTTCTGATTTCAAGTTCACCCTAGGCCCAGGTGTTGATCGTTCGCCTACTAAGCAACCTGACACTGTACAATGGTTTAGTGAGGAAGGTGGCAGTGGGGGCGAAAGAATCAGTGTTGGCAAATACACAAAAGTGGTAAGGCTTCGTCTAAACAGTGAAAAAATGGGTTATGAACAATTAGCCGTTGTTTCAGGTTTAGGCTCCTGTGTTATCCCAATTGGTGAAACCTATTGCGATGTTACAATCAACAGAGTATTTGAGTCTGGTTTTGGCTATACACCCTACAGCTATGTGGTCTACTCAAGTGTGAACGGTGTCAGTGATGGACGTTTTAGTGCTCAATTTAATTATTGGTATACATATTGGGATTTTATTGCTCCCACAATCGAATCGGTCAATGTTACTGATGATTCAATAGCTGTAAACGTGTACGACACGAACACTACTAGCGATTGGCGTTCTGGAATGTGGAAGACAGAGGTTTTCCGATTGCAATCTAGTTTAGGCTTCGCAATATCTCCCGATTCTTGGGTGATCACCGGCACCGGCCGTCATCGAGTTACTTTTAAACTCAATCGATTACCAAGTGGTCGTCAAAATATTTCGTTTTACGCAGATGACACCTATGGTAATCGGGTAACACAGTCGATTCTATCCGATTATCTAAACGACACTACGCCTCCAGTTTTGCGATTGCAATCGCCTTCTGGAGCGCAAATCACAAACGGAAGCACCATTAATGGTTTAGAGAGTTTACGTATCAGCATTACTGATGATAGTGAAGCCAATATCAATTCGGTTGTGCTATCTGGAGGGGCTGCTAAGGATTCAGTTTATGTTTCTACAAATAATTTAGGTGATGGTATTTACGACCTGAATTACCCTCGTTTATTCCCTAGTTTGGAAGCGAATGAAACTTACACTATCAATATTACCGCTCAAGATACAGCAGGGAACGCATCGACGTTAACTTCAACCTTCTTGTATTTGCCTGCCAACTTATTGCAAGTTGGGCAAATGACGACTTTGGCTGTTAATAAACAACTGCAGAACACGCAAAACGACCCAATTACATCAATTAAAACTGGTGTGCTCAGAACGGCTGAAGGACAACTCGCGTCCGGTGCTCAAACGGCATTTATCACGTTACGCAGTGACGCCAAAATCAACGTCAATATCCTTGGTAGCGTGTTGCAACCTGGGGAAACTAAACAAATCACGATCATCCCCAGCATCACAGGTGAAGTTGTTATTCCTGTTTACTCTGCTTCTCCTGGTGTGAAAGGGCAGGCAAGCTTCATGATCGACATTCCGCAAATCACTTCTACCAATTAAAGGGCAGGCCATGCAAATTAATAAATCACTACTTTTAGGGCTGTGTAGCGTCATCTGCTCTGGCATGGCTAACGCGGCAGTAGAAGGCTTTTCGTATACAGACACCAACGCTACAGTGAAAACCACTGAGGGCTCGCTCATTAACCCTCAAACTGATGCGATGGTTTACCTCTCTGGAGGGCTTGATAACAAACTTAAGCTATCAGTCATCAACACCAGTGGAGTGACGGTGTTCAACAACACCACAGATTTTATTCGAGTTTCTGACAGGTTAAGCTTTTCTGGACGAGAATTTTACGGAAAATCAATAACTATCCCCAAATTGATGGATGGTTTGTATAGCCTTAAAATCGAAACGATTAACAGTTCTGGTATAACAATTGATCAGTATACAAAGGTTGTTGAAGTTGATACTGAGGGACCTATCATTGGAGACTGGTATGGAAATGGAACAGGCAATTATGGTGCCGAAACAGGGTCGAATGAGATTTGGTGGCTAAATACACAAAACACCGGCGAAGATTCGAAAATTTGGATAACGGATGTAAAAGGTGCGGTTTCAGGTTCTGTCATTGTACAAAAACTAAATTCCGATTCCATCGTATTAACAAGACCCATGGTCATAGACCAAGCAGCATTCAAAGCTGTGATAAATGCACAAACAGACTTATCAAATATATTACCGTCAAATAACGCTTCTGATCCATATTCAATGCAGGCTCAGCTATATGATGCAGCAGGTAACATCACTCGTTCAACTGTCAAAACATTCTATTACGACAACTATGGTGGGGCTCCATCTTCTCCTTTTGCAGTCTTCGACCCGGATGCAAACTTGGCTGAAAGTGTATCTAGTTCATTTGTAGGTTTTGTAGCTTATACTCCAGG
Source organism: Shewanella sp. LC6 (assembly GCF_006385735.2). NCBI lineage: Bacteria > Pseudomonadati > Pseudomonadota > Gammaproteobacteria > Alteromonadales > Shewanellaceae > Shewanella > Shewanella sp. LC6. The sequence goes on along the minus strand of NZ_CP043903.1, from coordinate 324,727 downwards.
CATGACAGTCAAAACCAACCCCGTTCGATTGTTATATAGAGTACCAGTAGATAACGTTCGAGACGCTGGAGTGAAAGGGGGGCTTGCTCTCGCGAACTCAGTGGGAGCGACAAATGTTATAATTAATGGTGAATACGGTTATTTTGATATGACAGCGCCATTTGGATATAACAACGCAAACCAAATTAAGTGGGTTGACTTTGGTCGATGGATGGCAGGCACTATCCAATACAATTTGTCATTGTCTGAAACTGCTTCAAAATCCCCAGTGTTGACGTCAGCAACATTTTTGTTAAATGACGTTCGAATGTCTATTACGGCAGGGATCATGCATCATAATTCGATTTTGCCAGCTACAATGACTGATTTTGAGCTTCGGGTGCAGCCGCGGGATTACGTGCAACGCGCAAGTTTTCGTGGATATTCTTGCGACATTCCAGCAGCTGAGTCAATTTGTAGCTTAACGGGTTTAACATATGAGATGACCAAAGGTGGATATGGCTATTTGCACGATGCTATCGGTGTTGTGTCAGTGGGCCTGCCGATGGGAACACTTTACGCGAATTACAGCTACGGCGAATCAACCTATAACGATGCTCAATACCCGCAAATGACCAGTTTTAAAGTTGATACGACAACTAACACTCTTACTGCATTTGTTTATCTACCGGGTGCAGGCAGTTGGTTTGAAAGGTTAGTCATGAAGGCCGCTAGAATTAAATATGGTACAAAATATTTAAACCCTATTAGTTCAATTCGCAACGGTGTTAATTGGGAATACGTCTTTAACTTAAATTCTCTGCCGACTGGAAACCATTCACTAGAATTAGAGATGGTCGAGAATCACGGGCCTACCACTGTGTCCCCGCTTCAAACATTCAAAGTAGAAAACGCCACACCAACAATAAGCATTACCAATTCCGGTAGTGCAGTATTCAATGAAATTGTCGGGCTAGATGACTTGGTAGTGTCCATTGCAGATGAATCAAGCTACACCATCGATAGTGTTATTATCTCCGGCGGTTCAGCTAACGACACGGTTTATTTGGCCACTGTAAGTAAAGGCAATAACGTGTATTCATTGCAATATCCAAGGCTTTTCCCATCACTTACATCCGGTGAGATTTATACTTTAACGGTGAAAGCTACCGACGTTTTTGGCAACCAAGGCGTTAGTAGCAAGAGCTTTACTTATCAGCCGCCTAACATAGTAAATGTAGGCTCATTAACCACTCTTGCAGTATCTAGGGATTTAGCTAGCTCTGCAGACAAACCTGTCAGTGAAGTCGTCATTAATGATCTGAGAACAGTTGAAAGCCAGCTCGCTTCGGGACCGCAAGATGCTTTATTTACGTTACGCACTGACGCAGAAATAAGTGTTCAGGTACTTGGTCAAGTGGTAAAGCCAGGTCAAACGGTAACGTTAAACCCGGTGGCTACTTCGGGAGTCGTTAAATTTTCGGTGTATCCCGCGGCGAGCGGTCAAAAAGGGAAGGCACAGTTTTTATTTGAAATATTAGAAGTGAAGAGCAACATCTGATAAGGGCGTTGTTGCCTAAATCAATCTTAGGTATGCCTTTTCCTAAAAGGGTTCCTGGTATTAATTGACCCTCTGGCGAATAGGCATACCCAGTCCTATGACTTTGTTCATCACTTTCACACCAGCCAGTGCCTCGCCGACTTGGCCGTTGTAGTCCCGCAGGCTCAATTTCGGGCTAATCAGTTGCTTGTAACGATACATAGCTGTTTCTGACAGGGAGCGTTGGTGATAGTCATTCTCTTGTTTCCATTGTTTGAGTTCATCACTTTTCAGAGCGCTGACGGCCTCGTTTCTGGGATGATCTTCTTCCCAATAACCTGCATTTTTTCGCGGCGGTATCGTAGGTTTACACCCTCTGCGTTTCAGCAGCTTATGACATTTTTTGGTGTCATAAGCACCGTCAGCTGACACTTGTTTTACCTTGCGCCTTAGTGGGTTTAATAACGTTGGGAGAACCTCACTATCTGCCACACTCTCTAAACTGACTTCGGCTGCGATGACTTCATGTGTGGCCGCATCTATCGCAAGGTGCAACTTACGCCAAGTTCGGCGTTTTTCCTTACCATGTTTACGCATTTTCCATTCACCTTCGCCATATACTTTCAGTCCTGTGGCATCGACAACTAAGTGAGCAATCGCGCCTCGGCAAGGGGGGCGGTAGTTAACTTTGACTGTCTTTGCCCGCTTGCTGATGCAGCTGTAACCAGGTGAAGTTAATTGCAGACTCATCAAACTAAACACTGAGTTGAGAAAACCTTCTAGTGCTCGCAAGGGGAGATTAAACAAACCTTTGAGCATTAAGGCGGTTTCTATCGCCGTGTCACTGTATTGAAATCCCCGACCTCGACCACCATGGTGTTCAGTGTGACACCAGAGGTTGAGCGCCTGCTCGTCTATCCAAAAAGTCAGTGAGCCTCGGTTGGTCAACGCCTTGTTATATTCCGGCCAATTGGTAATGCGAGATTTAGATTTGCCCATCTGATAGCGGTTTCTGCGTGGTATTCACAGGATCTGATCGCATCTGAGACGGAAGGTTCATTCATTTAGGCAACAACGCCAGTTTTTACCTAAACGAGATCATGGGGATGCTGTGATCTTGGGTCTGCAAAATCGCCTACAAACCGACTATGGTGAGCCGATGAATGTTGCGGTTTTGGCGCAGCAGTGCTGTATGGGCGAGCGAACTTTTTTGCGACGTTTTGTGAAAGCGACAGGGCATAAGCCTAATGAATACCTACAAAAACTCAGGATCCAAAAGGCCTGCGACTTACTCGAAAATAGTCCACTGAGTTTCGAGACCATAGCGCATCAAGTTGGCTATGAGGATGTGAGCGCCTGTCGCAAAGCGTTTACTCGTATTACCGGTTTAACACCGAGTGCCTTTCGACAAAGGTTTAGTGCGCTTACGCCTGCGCTAACACCTGTCGACGATAGCTCAATAAACTAAATACGCCGAAGATAAACACTTGCAGATAATCTTGTTTGCGCAGCGTCAGCAGATTTTTAAACAGCATATGGAAGATGGCAACCTGGAAGCAATGCATCAAGCAAGTAATGCCGAGCAAGATATTGAGAATAATGCCGATATTGCCAGCAAAAGGCATAACAAGGTTATAAGCCATCATCAGCCACGCTATTAGGGTGATGGCTTTGCCCATATTGATCAGTAACGACATGCTATTCCTTGGTGTTAGCCGGAGAGTCTTCGGCTTGGTATTGATATAAGCGATAGCTAACTTGCCCTGCGGTTTTGTCTTTGAGCGGTTGCCAAGTCGCAGGGACTGCCATGTGAGTTAATTCCGACTCAATCTCCACATAAATGAGCGCACCATCATTAAGCCAACCTTGGCTGTCCAACAGTTGAATGGTTTTTTCTGCTAAGCCTTTGCGGAAAGGCGGATCGATAAACACCACATCAAACCCTTGCTCGCAGCCATTTTGCAGCACGACTAAGGTATCGGCGTTGAGTACCTCGGCATTGTCGCATTTGAGGGTATTGAGATTCGCTTTAAGTTGCATGGCGGCAGGACGTTGCAACTCGATAATCTTGGCGTAACTGGCATAGCGTGAGAGGGACTCAAGCGCCAAGGCGCCGCTGCCCCCGAAGCAGTCGAGCACCCTTGCGTGGGCTATATCATTGGCAAGCCAGTTAAATAGGGTTTCGCGGACTCTATCTGTGGTCGGCCGCAGGCCGTCTAAATCATGGATAGGCAGTTTGCGTGAACGCCATTGCCCAGCAATGATCCGCACTTGGCCACTACCGGCTTTCTTGTTGGCCGTTTGACTCTTGGTCACTTGCTTGTTGTTTGCACGATTATTAGCCAAAGTGCCCCCGTGATTTTGCCTGAAGAAAGAAAGTGGTAGACTATGCCACCTTAATAAAGGCCACTATTTTATATCAAACTCCTCGTAAAAGGTGAGAAGGCTGATAGAGCAGAACTAATTGCCGACTTTTTGGGCGTAATTGCCGCGGTAATCTGGTATAACGGCAGGGTCTTATTTTAAATTCAACACTGAAGTAGAGCGCTGGAATTACACATGGCAAAGAAAGGTTTTTTCTCCTGGTTTCGTAAAGATAAATCACAAGATGAGGTTGTCGAGCAAACCCCAGTCTCTACTCCATCGCAAACCGAGCAAGCCGAAGCATTAGCAAAGCAGCAAGCTGAAGAAGCCCGTCTCGCGGCTGAAAAGGCGGCCGCCGAACAGGCTCTAGCCGACAAATTAGCGGCCGACAAATTAGCGGCCGAAAAAGCAGAAGCGGAAAGAGTTGCTGCAGAACAAGCCGCAAAAGCCCAAGCAGAGGCACAGCGTGTTGCCGAAGAACAAGCTGCACATTTAGCCGAACAACAGGCGGCCGAAACCGCGCGTTTAGCAGCGGAGCAAGCGCAGGCAGAGCAGTTAGCCGCTGAAAATGCCCAAGCGGAAAGAGTTGCCGCAGAACAAGCCGCAAAAGCCCAAGCAGAGGCACAGCGTGTTGCCGAAGAGCAAGCTGCGCGTTTAGCCGAACAACAAGCGGCTGAAGTAGCGCGTTTAGCAGCGGAGCAAGCACAGGCAGAGCAGTTAGCCGCAGAAAAAGCCCAAGCCGAAAGAGTTGCCGCAGAGCAGGCTGCTGAAGCCCAAGCAGAAGCAGAGCGAATTGCCGCTGCACAGGTCCAAGCTGAACAACCCCTTGAGCAACAACCCGAACCCCAGGCCAAACCCGCCAAAGAAAGCTTCTTCGCGCGTCTAAAACGCGGCTTAATGCGTACTAGCGAAAATATTGGTAGCGGTTTCATCGGTTTATTCCGTGGTAAAAAAATCGACGATGAACTGTTTGAAGAGTTGGAAGAACAGCTGTTAATCGCCGACGTGGGTGTCGAAACCACTTCACGCCTTATTCAGAGCCTGACTGAACACGCGTCGCGCAAGCAATTAAAGGATGCCGAAGCACTCTACGATCTGCTGCGTGATGAAATGCAAAAGACACTCGATCCTGTGGCAATCCCATTAGTGCCTGAAAATACCCATGGTCCTTTTGTGATTCTTATGGTCGGTGTTAACGGTGTGGGTAAAACCACCACGATTGGCAAACTGGCAAAGCAATACCAGCGCCAAGGTAAGTCTGTGATGTTAGCCGCGGGCGATACCTTCCGCGCAGCAGCGGTGGAGCAATTACAGGTTTGGGGCCAACGCAATAATATCCCTGTGATAGCCCAACATACCGGCGCCGACAGTGCCTCGGTACTTTTTGATGCGCTGCAAGCGGCTAAAGCCCGAAAAATTGATGTATTAATTGCTGATACAGCGGGTCGCTTACAAAACAAGTCGCATCTGATGGAAGAGTTAAAGAAAGTAGTGCGAGTGATGAAGAAACTCGACCCAGAAGCGCCGCACGAAGTGATGCTGACCTTAGATGCGAGTACTGGCCAAAATGCGATTAGCCAGGCGCAGCTATTCCAAGAAGCTGTTGGCGTTACCGGCATGACCATTAGCAAGCTCGACGGTACCGCCAAGGGCGGCGTGGTGTTTGCGATTGCCGACAAGTTTAAAATCCCGCTACGTTATATTGGCGTGGGTGAGCAAATTGATGATTTGCGTACCTTTAATTCTAAAGAATTTATTGATGCCTTGTTCACTCAAGAGAAAGCGGATAGCTAATTTATGATTGATTTTCAGCAGGTCAGTAAGATTTATCCTGGTGGCCAAATGGCGCTGGAGGAAGTGAATTTTCATCTACAAAAAGGTGAAATGGCATTCTTAATCGGCCATTCGGGCGCGGGTAAGAGTACCCTGTTGAAATTAATCACAGTGATCGAGCGCGCCACCACTGGCCGTGTGGCGATTAATGGCCACGATATTGCCAAAATCAGCCCCAAACACGTGCCCTATTTGCGTCGCAATATTGGGATGATTTTCCAAAACCATCATCTATTGATGGACAGAAGCGTATTCGACAATGTTGCCTTACCATTAGTGATTGAAGGTTTCTCCCATGGCGAGATCCGCAAACGGGTCGCTGGCGCGTTGGATATGGTGGGTTTATATGGCAAAGAGCGCCATAACCCCATCATGTTATCCGGTGGTGAGCAGCAACGTGTCGGTATCGCCCGCGCGATCGTGAATAAACCGCCACTATTGCTGGCCGACGAACCGACGGGCAACTTGGACCCTAAATTGTCGATGGATATTTTGCGCCTATTCGAAACCTTTAACGATGCTGGCACGAGCGTGCTCATTGCCACCCACGATCTGGGACTGATCGCGCGGATGAAATACCGCACTTTTACCTTGAAGCAAGGGCGTATGCTCGGTGCCCAGGAATTACATCATGGACACGCGACTGCTCGAGGTAATGCGCTATGAGTGATAACGCCAAATTAACGCGCAGTAAGTTGCCCATTTCAGGGCGCATCGTGATGTTTTTTATTCGTCATGTGCAGCAAGCCATGGCGAGTATGGGCGAGTTATGGCGCAGTCCCGTTTCTTCTTTGATGACGATGGCTGTGCTTGGGGTGAGCTTAAGCTTGCCCGCAGCACTGCAAGTGCTAGTTAAAAATGCCGAGACTATTACCACTTCTTGGAATAGCGCGGCGGAGATTTCACTTTTTATCGATGAAAATCGCAGCGAGCAGACTATTCAAAGTTTGTTAACGCGTATCCGCGCTTATCCCGAGGTAGAAAAGGTACAGTATATCGACCGCAATCAAGCGCTTGAGGAGTTTCAGCGTCTATCTGGATTTGGTGAGGCGTTAGCCTATCTTGATAAAAATCCGCTGCCAGCGGTAATTACCGTGACACCAACCCAGCGCTATTCCACGCCAGTGGGAGCCCGCGAATTATTGACTAAGCTTGAGCGCGAGCCTGAAATCAGTTTTGGTCGCTTAGATATTGAATGGTTAGAGCGGCTACAGGCTGTGGTGCGTTTACTCGAACGCACGGTAATGGCGATTGCGGCGTTACTCGTCTTGGCGGTGGTATTAGTGATAGGTAACACGATTCGCTTAGCCATTATGAATCGCCGTAGTGAAATAGAAGTGATGAAGTTAGTCGGAGCAACCGAGGCATTTATTCAACGTCCCTTCCTTTATACCGGTATTTGGTACGGAGTGATTGGCGGTGTATTAGCTTGGCTTATTATTAACTTGTTGGTTTGGTATCTGGATTCTGCCCTAGCCGAATTGCTCGGTTTGTATGGTAGTCAGCTAGAGATGAAGTCTCTGACCTTTACCGAACTGCTACAATTAGTGGGCTTGGCTTCTTTTTTAGGTTGGCTAGGTTCTTATCTTTCGGTAAGGCAACATTTAAGATCGATTGAACCTTCTTAATGATCAATCGCTTATAGTTTAAATACCTTGATAAATATGGCTGGCGATGAACTTTTGTTCACTTGCAATGTCTATTCAACGGGGTTAAAAGTAATACCCCAGACGAGTGAAGGTTGACATACTCTGTCAATTAGCCGATAGTTCGTCAGCTCATCCTTAGGGTGTTTTGAGTGAAACCATAGGATGAAATCGACTTATATTTGATAAGTAGCAAGAAAGTAGGAGCGCGAATGACCTTTCAAACGCAATCAATGGCACTAACAGTCCCTCAGGGCAGCAGTAGTTTAGAAGCTTATATCCATTCAGTGACTAGCATGACAATGTTAGACGCTGAGACTGAGTATGAGTTAGCCAAGCGTTTGCAGGAAACGGGTGATCTGCAAGCAGCGAAACAACTGATTATGTCGCACTTACGTTTTGTGGTGCATGTTGCTAAGGGCTACTCAGGTTACGGTCTGCCGCAGGCGGATTTGATCCAAGAAGGCAACATCGGTCTGATGAAAGCGGTTAAGCGCTTCGATCCCGATGTGGGCGTTCGTCTAGTGTCTTTTGCTGTGCACTGGATTAAAGCCGAAATTCACGAATATGTGCTGAAAAACTGGCGCATTGTTAAAGTGGCAACCACCAAAGCACAACGTAAGTTGTTCTTTAATATCCGTAAAGCGAAAACTCGCCTCGGTTGGTTTAGCGATGATGAAGTCGCAATGGTGGCAGAAAACTTAGGTGTATCTAAGGCCGATGTGACTGAGATGGAATCACGTATGGCGGCGCAGGATCCTGCGTTTGACCTCAGCAGTGATAACGATGATGAGCAGGACTTTGCCCCTGTGCAATATCTTGAAGATCATTCATCGGATTTAGCCGAAAACATCGAAAACGATAACTGGGAATCCAATGCCCAAGGTCGTTTATTATCGGCCATCAAAACCTTAGACGAGCGTAGCCAGCATATTCTGCGTGCCCGTTGGTTAGACGATGATAAAACCACACTACAGGAATTGGCAGAAACCTATCAAGTGTCAGCTGAGCGCATTCGCCAGTTAGAGAAAAACGCCATGAACAAGCTTAAGGCTTGTATGGAAGCCTAATTAGGCTCGGCGTGAGAACATAAAAAACCTGCTGCGGCAGGTTTTTTTATGGCCGAACTTATCAAGAGTTACCAAGAGTTATCAAGATTCGGATTGAATAGCGGCAATAAGTTGCTTGCGATTCACCTTTAAACCCGTTTGCTCGGCATGCTCTGGCCAAGGGTAATAACGGCGCGGTCGTTTAAAGCGGGCGATTTTGTCGGCAAGAAAGACTTCAAGTTCAGCCTCTATTGCGCTTATCTCTTGGCTTGTGTTGTTGCCGACAGTTCCGCTGCGGACAATGTCGCCACGAATAATGGCGGCGGGGAGTTGGCCAAAGGTCACATCCGGCTGAGGAAAGACGATCGCTTCATCTATTAGTGGATGCAGTTTTAGCGCCGCTTCAATTTCCTCAGGCTGAATGTTTTCGCCACCACTGATAAACATATTATCGACGCGGCCCAAGATCTTAAGATTGCCGTTAGCATCCCATTCGCCCCTGTCTTTGGTATAAAACCAACCCTCGGCATCGAGTAGTTTTTCAATGCCATTATCCGTGAGATAGCCCATAAACAAGCAATCTCCTCGCACCCAAATCACGCCATCGATAATTTTGAGCTCACGTCCTGGAAGTAATTTGCCACTGGTGCCATCACTTAGCGCCGGGCCTGTGGTGATTTGCGAACCCATCTCCGTCATGCCGTAGCTGGTAAAGCTGGTAATATGCCGCTGTTCGAGCTGTTTGAGTAAATCGATAGAAATTGCGCCGCCGAGCAGCAAGGCTTTAATGCTCTTGAGTGAAGCCTGTTTATCGGCGAGTAGATTGAGTAACTGTGCCGGCACGAGGGAAGCATGGGTTAAGCCGTCGCGCTCGATTTGCGCCTGCAGCGGGAGAGTCGGATCCGGTAGCACTACCGTCGCCGCCACTAGGGTGCAGCGGTTGAGAATGGCGAGGCCGCCAATATGAAACAGAGGTAACGACAACAACCAAGCATCACCAGTGACCAGCGGGATAAGACTGCGGGCGCCCTCGGCATTGGCAATATGGTTCGCAAGATTGTGCACGGCCGCCTTAGGAAAACCGCTGGAGCCAGAGGTTAAAATCACATTACTAGGACGATAAATATCAAAAGCTGTCGCGGCGAGGTCGGCGCTAGGTACTGCATTGAGACTAAAATCCAGCGTGAGTTGATGACTGCCTGACAAGGCCAGCGCCGCTTCGCTCCAATAAAAAGGAATGTGGTGGCTATCGATAAGCCCTTGCACTTGCGCCAGCGGAAAACGTGGCGAGATAGGAAAGAAGATTGCGCCAATATCCACGCAGGCCCAATACAGGCAAATCATCTCTAGATTATTACGGCTGATACACGCAAGAGGTTGCCCTTGGCCAACACCGATGCGCGTGAGCTGTTCACCCAATCCCAGCACCATTTGGCTTAAGCTCGTGTAGCTGATGTCTTGCCCATTGCACTTAACCGCAGTTTGTTCAGGGAGTGTGAGTGCGGCGCTATGTAATGGCGAGATTCGTTGCTGTGAAATGGATTGGGACGAAGCCAATGTTTTAGATTCGGACATTAGCGATTAATCCTGCTGCGTACTGGCGACAAGTTTAAGTTGATGAAGATTCAAGCATTGGGGCTTGCCGCTTGGTACGATTAAGTCTTGGCTAAAGGCGGCTAACGTATCGAGCCCTGGGATTTCATCGGGCGTCAGTATGGCGGCTAAATGGGCCAAATCATTGATACCTAAGCTGGCCTCAAGGCTGGAACTTAAGATACAGCGCACGCCATGGCTGTTCGCCTCGTCGATAAGGCGCTGAAGTTTTTCAATACTGCCCAGTAGCATGGGTTTGATGACTAATGCCGTTAATCCCTCATGCATCATAAATTGATAATCTGGGTCATTGAGGGATTCATCTAGGGCATAGGGCAGAGGAATGGCGCGATGCAGAGTGTGATTATCCTGCGGCTGTTGGCAAGGTTCTTCAATATATTCAATGCTATCCAGTGGCAAGCAAGCGGCAAAGTCGAGGGCCTGTTCCAAACTAAATCCACGATTAGCATCTAAGCGCAGCTTGAGTTCCGGTCTTTGGCTTAAGATGCCATAAATCAAACTTAACTCATCTTCCATGGAGGTTTGTGCAACCTTCACTTTAACTGGGCGCACACTGCTATCGAGCTTGGCGATTTTAGCTATCAACTCGGTTTTGGGCGCATCTGTTGGCTGGTAAATCAACGGCACTGTGGTGGTAACGGGGCGCACCGTATCGAGTTTTCCGCTGATTTTGGCATGTAGCAGGCTTAAGCCAAAGGCAATGGATGGAAAGGGACTCGCTTCGGCTTGCTCGAGCAAGCAATCAATTGATTGGTTTTGCAGCTTGGGTAATAGCGCCACTAAGGCTTGTTGAACCTCATCGAGGCTTTCACGGCTAAAGCCTAATAATGGCTGTTGGTCGATATCGAACCCTGAGAGTGGCGCGATTTCAACATATTGCTCACGCACTTCACCTTCGGTTTGCGCTTTTGCCTGAAGTACTAAGCCAGCTCTGTAGTCAATGCGTTGTTTACCCACAGGCAAAAAGCGGTTTAAGGGCAGGCGATATAAATACAAGCTAAGTGAAGTTAAGATCATATTTTCCTTAACGCTTTATCGATTTAAAAGCGGTCTGTTTGCGTGTATCTCTACGTCAAGCGTTCGACGAACAAACTTCTTATACAGGCGAGTAATCCCGCTGGATTGGCTTGATGTATGTTATGCCCCGCCTGTTCAATCTGATGCAAGATGATGGGTTGTTGTGCTTGCCAGTCCTTTGCGATCGCCGTGAATTTAGCATCCTGGCTGCCGGCAAAAAAATGGCATTCGCAAGCAAGGCTTGCAGGTAGATCCCAAAGTGAAGTTTGGCGGGCAAGTGAGGTAGCCAAAAAGATTTGCTTGAGTATGTGTTTGGGATGTTGGTCGAGCTGCGCCACGCGCTTTGTTATCAAGGCATTGCGCACCTTGTCGGGCATATCGGCAAACACTGCCTGTTGATACCAAAGCTGTAAAAAATCCCCGCTACTCAAGCTTTGCAGCCGTTTGGCCCACAGGTTGTCGCTCTTGCTGCGCGCGGCTTGTTCTTCGGTATTTGTCAGCCCGGGATGACAGGATTCTAGCCACAAACTCAACACTCGCTGCGGATAAGCTTGGGCAAGATGTAAGGCAATCCGGCCACCGAGGGAATACCCATAGAGGTAAAACGCTTCAATGCCGAGGCGATCGAGGCGGCTGATAATGTCTTGGACACAAAAGTCGAAGCCATCAGTGAGCGTCGATGCGATTTCTGGTTGATTGTCGCCGTGGCCGGGTAAATCGAGGCAGATGCAGTGAAAATGTTGGCTGAGTTTAGGGATCAGCGGTAGCCAATCGGCCTTCGATCCTAAAAAACCATGGATCAGGACCAAGTTTGGCAGTGCTGTCTCTCCATAACGGGCCACGGTCGGCATTAGCTTTGTTTCACCCATAAATTCAGCGCGGCAATCTGCTCGCTGGCTTGGTGTTGGCTAACGGTGACTTCGATGACAGAAGCACCCTGATAATCCAGCGCTTCATTATAGCTATTTTGGAAGTCTGCTAAGTTATCCACTTGGTTATAAGGAAGATTAAACATAGCGGCGGCATAACCAAATTCCAGACCATGGCTTAACCGATAGTAATCACTGCGCAGTTCCTCATTGGGGACGGGCAAGAGATTAAAGATATTACCGCCATCGTTGTTGAGGATAATGATCACCAGCGGACTGGTTAAATTGCGGGCGATGGCAAAGGAGTTGAGATCATGCAACTGGGATAAATCCCCAATAATCAAGCTGGTCGGTTTACCTTGGTGCGCTGCAATACCGCAGGCGGTGGCCAGTAAGCCATCGATCCCCGAGGCGCCGCGATTAGTGTAAGTGGTGGCAGTGCAGCAGCTCACTGGCGCGTACATATCGTACAAACGTACCGGCAGGCTATTGCCGATAAACAATTGCTGCTCCAGTGGTCGTGTATTGGCAATCGCGCGGATAACCTGAGCTTCACCAAACTCACCTTGATCAATATTGCGCACGAATAAACTATGCAATTCATCGTTGTAGCTAACTAAGGTATTAGCCCAATTCGCCGATGAAGAGCGATACCAGTTAAGCGATGCAAATTGGGCGGCGTTGGCGTGCCAAATGTGTTTAGCGTTATGGCTTGGGTCGAGCCTATCTTGCTGCGGCAGCACTTGCCAGTAACTGTGCCAGTTTTGTTCGGCAAGGTAAGCAATCAAACGCTTAGACAATAAGCGTCCACCAAACACCAGCACGCGGTCAGCCTCTTGTAACAGATTGCGCGCCTTTGGATGTTGCAGTAGTTGGTCAATATTACCAATCGCCGCCGGATGTTGTCGCAGTTGCGACTGAGCATCGGTCAGTAATGGCCAGCCAATTTTTTGCGATAGCGCAATGAGTTGCTGCGGATCTTGCTCTGGTGTTAGCGTACCCGCGATGATGACGCCCTTACCGTGGACGAAGCGCATAATGGCATCTTCACTCGGGCGGCTTAATTGTTCACGCTTACCATAGAGAGTGTAAGGACGTGCTTGCTGTAGCCAGGTTTGCAGGGGTTTGAGGTACGGCGATTCGCTATCGAGAATTGTGGCCGTTAAGTCACTCGGATACAGCGGCTCGCGGTACATACAGTTGATATGCACTGGGCGTGTTTGATTGGTCACGGCTTCATCAAGCGTGGTGAGTAACATCTGCGGCGCAATGTGTGCATCCGGTGTGGGGAGATTCACCTGCTGGGCATAATGGGCAAAAATCGCTGGTTGCACTATGGCTTGGTTGGCGCCACAACCGAGTAATTCTGGCGGTCTGTCACCACTGAGGACAATTAAAGGCACATGGGTGAGCCACGCTTCGACTATTGCAGGATAAAGATTAGCGACGGCTGTGCCTGAGGTGGTAATAATGGCAACGGGCGCAGAGCTGGCTTTGGCTAATCCAAGCGCCATAAACCCTAAGCCGCGCTCATCGAAATGCAAATGACGTTTCAGCTTGGTTTGCTGGGCTGCTGCAAGAGTTAACGGGGTTGAGCGTGAGCCTGGTGCCATGCAGACATGCTGCACACCAAGACGTGCTAATTCTTCCAGAATCAGTGCGCCCCACATGAGATTAAGTGTGGCTGTGTTTTCGGTTCGCATAGCAAGATCGATCAGGATAAAGATAGGCCTAGTGTAACGTGTTTGACGATTAAGATGTATGCCCGTCTTAACAAAACTTGGGACGACACGGAGGAGCGGTGAGGTGGAGCCTAAGCTAAGGCACAATATGCCTATCACCTCGAATAATAAGATGAAAACGTGTTAAGTATTTATCACTAAATAATGCTATCAACAATTTTCTTTATTTGTTCACTGAGCCACGCCAGCTCTTCGCTAGCGCGATTGGGCTGATTCTTTTGCACCAAGAAGATCGTCGGTGCTTCGGTGTCAGCGTATAAACGTTCTGCCTCAAGTTGTGATAATTGACAGGTATGCAGTTCGGGTATTTCTGCCACCATTTCATAAACCACTCGGTAGGGTAATAAAGAAATAGTTTGGCTCTCTCCTAAATATTCAAACAAACTAGAAATACTGGTAATGGTAATTTCAGTATTGAGTTTTATACCATTTTTTATACAGAATTCTTGATATGGGCTAAGGCGAGTACTGGGATTACCGAGATCAGTATTGACATAGGGATACTCTGCAATCGTCTCTAAGGTAATTTCTCGCTTAAAAATGGGATGATTTCGGCTAGCAATAAGATACACCTTACCCATACGTTGCAGTGTTGTGGTTTGTAACTTGTCTCCATAGGCTGCGACATCTGCGGTACTCTTATTGCAACAAATACCGAGGGTGGTATCACCATTGATGATGTCCTGCGTGGTATGCAGTGACCAAGGGGTAATATTGATATGGATAGATTTTTGCTCTTCTTTGATAGCTTGCATTAAGGCTTTAGGGAAGACATAGGCAATAAGGCCTGGGGCGGCAATCTCAACATGTGTTTTAACATGATTGACATTGGCTGCTCGTACCTTTTGAAACTTCTCTGTACATTCAATGGTTTGTTTCGCTATCGGGTATAAGTGCGTAACAAATTCATTGGGGAATAAGCCATATTTCTTACGGATAAAAAGCTCATCACCAAATACTTCTCGCAGGTTTTTAAGGCTACGACTTATTTTGGGGGCTGGTATATCTAATGCCTTTGATACATAGGTTGCAGACTTGTTCTCATATAATGAAACAAGTATTTTTAAACTCAGAATATCGAGGCCATCCATGTTACTAATATGCATTTTTTATATTCCTTAATATTGAGTAAATACTTTAAAGAACACCTAATTATGGTGTTATTAATTTAATTTAATGTGAAATCCATCCCAAGTTTTGCACCTTAAATTCATCTATATGTAACAATAGGTTTAGAATTTGATTTTTTATATTTCAAAAAATATTATTAAACTAATTTGAAATTTTAATTTTTGATATTCAGTTACGCCAATTTCATTTTTTTAATTAACTATTATCAATATGTGCATTTTAGATTTACGCTATACAGTAATGTGTCCTGTATCCTAACTTGTTGTTTATGTTTAATTTTTGATTTAAGCATGTGATCCAGATCAAAAAAATAAATCCCGTCTGCAATAATACTGAAGGTGCTTTAAAGGAGAAAACAAAAATATAATTGTGTTATTGGAGGCGTATATGAATACTTCAGTCATTCTCAGCTATGCGTTTATGTACTTCGTACTATTCGTAGCGGTGCCATTTGTGTTTGTAATGTTTGTCATGACTTGCATTAAGTTTTTTAGGGCGGATCCCGAGGAGGCTGCACATCATGAAATGAAACTCAAACCAGTGTTATTTGATGAAGATAGTTTCAACTTTTTTAAATCACTAAAAACTGTCGTTGAAGGCAAATACGATGTCTGCTGCAATGTTCCACTCGATACTGTATTTGACATGGACCAGCACGATGCTGATTTAAACCATGAATGCCGTCTCGACTATGTGTTGATTGACCATGATTCTTCAGAAGTCAAAATGGTGATCAGCGACGCCGGTAAGCAAATCAATTCACCCATGAAAAAGCTATTCAGCAAATTCAATATTGGTTTTATTGAAATGAATCAGCATAAACAGTGGGATGCAACAAGTCTCAAGCAAGCGCTAGCCGTTTGACCACGCTCGTCGGGTTCGGAGTTCTCCGAACCCTGACTTCCTCTTTGTTTCCCAATGAATTGATATGAGGACTCGCTATGTCTACACGACAATGGCTGTGGTCATTACGCTTGGGTGCAATGGCATTGCTGCTCAGTTTTTCCGCAACAAGTGCTGAACCCGCGAAGCAAATTAATAGTGATGCTTGCATGAAGTGTCATAAGCGTAATGGTCAAATGTTAGGGCATCACGGCCAGGATGCCATGAAAATGACCTGTTCAAGCTGTCATGGTGAAAAAGGTGATCATCCCAAAAAACCAAATGATTTAGTGGTTTTTGGATTAAATGAGGCATCCGAAGCTGCTGTGCAATTAAAGGTGTGCCAAAAATGCCATATGCCAGCCAAACTCAGCTCCCAAGAGTGGACGCATAATGTGCATGCCCAAAAAGTGGCCTGTGCCGCTTGCCATAAATTACATAGCCCAACCGATCCTATGGCAGAGATGACGCCTAAGGTTCGCAGTGAGCTGTGCCGTACTTGCCATACAGGCCAGCAGGAGTAAGGTTATGGAAAATTCAAAAAGAAGATTTCTCAAAGGAGCATGCGCCTTATTGGCAGGGGCATCGGGTAGCACATTACTGGCTACTGTGAATGCCTCCAATGAGGCTAAAGCCGAACCTAGTGTGAAATACGCACTGATCCACGATGAAACTAAGTGTATTGGCTGTCGAGCTTGCGAAGTTGCCTGCCGTGAAACCAACCAAGTGCCCGAGGGTGTTGCCCGATTAAAAATAGAGCAAACTGGACCCTATGGGGAATATCCGAACCAGTTTTATCACTTCAGTCGTAAGTCTTGCCAGCATTGTGAAGACGCGCCCTGCGTCAATGTTTGCCCAACGGGTGCCGCCTTTATCGATAAAGAGACTGGCATTGTGGCGGTAGATGCTTGGAAGTGTGTGGGTTGCCAATATTGCATTGCAGCCTGCCCATACAAAATTCGTTTTATTAATCCTGTTACCCACGCTGCGGACAAATGCGATTTTTGCCGTGAGACAAACCTCGCCCAAGGTAAACAACCTGCCTGCGTCGCGGCCTGCCCGACTAAGGCATTGGTCTTTGGCAACTTAAAAGATCCCACTTCTCAGGTGGTACAAGTGCTAAAGGCTAACCCAACCCAAAGGGCTAAGGTCGACCTCGGCACTCGGCCAAAACTGTTCCGCATTGTGGCTAAATCAGGGGAGGTGGCAATATGAGCGCCCTACATTTTGATACGCTAGTGTGGCATTGGCCAATTGCAATTTACCTGTTTTTAGCGGGGGCATCTGCTGGCGCCATGTTCTTTGCGGTGTTACTCAAGCATTTTGTGTTGAAACATAATGCCTACCAGTCTGGCTTTGTGCAGGCGGCCTGTATTGTGGCGCCCGTGGCGGTGATGGCGGGTCTAGGCATCTTGGTATTGGACTTAACTAAGCCTTTCGATTTTTGGAAGATATTAGTCTTCTACAATCCTAAGTCTGTGATGTCGATGGGTGTGTTGATCCTGCTCATCTACCAAGTCTTTATGTTTATGTGGATTGGTTTGTTATTCCGTAAACCCATTGATGCATGGTGTGAGAGTCGCTTTCCCATAGTGCTGAAGTTGACAGCTTGGCTTAGCCGCTTCGAGGCCACGATTACCGGTTTATTGGTGATCTTTTCCCTCGCGCTGGGGGCTTATACTGGCTTTTTACTCTCGGCTTTACCCGGCTATCCGATGTTGAAAAACCCCGTATTGCCACTGCTGTTTTTGGCTTCGGGACTCTCATCCGGCGCGGCATTTTCTCTGCTGGGTGGGGTGTTGCTTAATGCTAATCCTAACGCCAAGGAAGTTCACTTTATCCATAAGGTTGAAATCCCATTGATTTTGGTGGAGATAGTGCTGATTTTTACCTTCTTTATGGGCTTAGTGTTGTCAGGCGGTCAAAGCAAATTTGCGGCTTTCAATGCGATAGGTTATGGCTTCTGGGGATGGGTTTTCTGGATTGGCATTGTTGGGATCGGATTATCGGGCCCCTTGGCAATGAACCTGTTTATGACCGCCACGTCAAAGCGTAAGTGGGCCTATGTAGCAGGCACCGCATGCTTAAGTCTGATTGGCGTGCTACTGCTGCGTAACTTTATTCTCTACACGGGGCAAATGACGGTCGTTTGATTGAGCATGGTTGGCTCAATGTTATAGATAAGAAGGAATTACGGTGAATGGCGAAGCGGTGTCTAAGGAAGCACCGTGAGCTAACTCCCTTTAATAACGCTGGCTGAAGTGATTAAAGGTGCGTTGTCTTGTCGCGATTTGCTGTCACAGGGAGGTTATTGGGAAGGGAAGCCATATTTGATATTTAGGTATTGTTTGCCCTGCCTCCACAAGGGCCTCGCCACCTTTATTCCTTAGGGGTGGCGTTTCTTGTTTGGGGCACGCAAGGTTACTCGCCAGTATTATTAATCCACTCGCTCATCACCACATGGGTTTTAATCTTGATGATATCGGTGTGAGTATCGATATATTCGCGGATCTCGTGCAAGCGGCGCATCGAAGGGGCATGGACATACACCAGTAAATCCATATCACCGGAAATACCACGGCAGGTAATTACTTCGGGGATCGCATGGAACACGTGTACCACATCGGCGCAGCGGGGACATTTATGTTGGATTTCGAAGTAGGCCGACACTCCCTCTTTTTGCGATTCGCTCAGCAATACTTGATAGCCACGGATCACGCCAGTTAGCTCAAGTTTTTT
Source organism: Shewanella sp. LC6 (assembly GCF_006385735.2). Taxonomy (NCBI): domain Bacteria; kingdom Pseudomonadati; phylum Pseudomonadota; class Gammaproteobacteria; order Alteromonadales; family Shewanellaceae; genus Shewanella; species Shewanella sp. LC6. The sequence continues at coordinate 306,322 of NZ_CP043903.1, read as the reverse complement.
TATCCGCTCGGCAACCGCGCTACGGGAAAGATTGACCTGCTCTGCAATACTGGAAACACTTTGGCGAGCATCTTGGCGCAAACAATTGATGATGGCGGTATCAAACTTATCCAACGTAGACTCCGATAAAAATGGGTATAACAAGTGAGGCGGCCTAAAAGTACAACTCAGTATAAGGCCTTGAGTTACACCGTCATTTTGCCTGAAATAGTGCTTTTTACCGTCATTGTGCTGGCATTTACCACTAAGAACACCGAAATTGACGGCAGATTGCGGCGTAAAATCTCACTATACTGACGGCTTCAAAACCATTGAATGTTAACAGATGAACTCACATAGCGGAACTATAGGACGTTGGCAAGGTGCAGGCTTGATGGCCACCACTTTGCTGGGCACTGGGGTGTTTATTCTCCCGCAAATGACAATCGACAAGGCCCATGCTGGTGCGCTTATCGCTTGGTCACTCCTCACCTTAGCCATTATTCCGGTGGCGCTGATTTTTGGGCGGCTGGCGAGTGTCTTTCCCCATGCTGCGGGTCCCGCTTATTTTGTGGAAAAGGCTTTTGGGCGTACCGCAGGCCGTACTATCGGACTCATTTTTTTGTTGGTCGTGCCGATGGGGGCGCCCGCCGCGATTTTGATGACTTTCCAGTTTGTTAAGGCTTTGTTTCCTAAATCAGTTGAACTAAAACCATAGCTGGTGATCTGATCGACATAGCCCATCAACTCGCCCATCAATCGTGTCAAAACCTCAATATGGGGTATGAAGTCCAACAGAACGAAAACGTACGTTAAGGTTTTATTGGGGTTTATCTGCTTTAGGATTACAATCCACCGTACTTAAGTACGGAGAGCAAGGCCCAAATGTACACAATCAGTCAATTAGCAAAGTCGGCAGGTGTTAATGTCGAGACTGTCCGCTATTATGAGCGGCGTGGTCTTATCGAACAACCTGATAAACCAACCGAGGGGTATCGTCGCTATCCAGTGACAACCCTGAACCGGATCCGGTTTATCAAGCGTGCCCAGGAACTGGGGTTTACTTTGGAGGAAATATCCCATCTGCTGATGCTAGATAATACTCCCTGTCAAGAAGTACAAGACATGGCTTCTCACAAGCTTGTCAGTGTTCGTGCCAAGATGGCTGATCTGCGTCGCTTGGAAACCGTCCTTAATGATTTGTTGAACCAATGCGCTGCTAATCCTGACCAAACCCATTGTCCCATTATCGATTCCCTTCTTCCTGAGGATAGAAAATCGCGCTGAGTTTATTCCTGCTTGACTCCGTACTAGAGTACGGCGTTTAGACTGACTTTACTGGAACAAACCAAGTGGAGTGAGTCATGTCAAAAAACGATGCCAATCTGCCAATATTCGGCGGTATTGCGGCGGCTATCGGCGCAGGACTGTGTTGCGTCGGCCCCTTCCTGTTGCTGACGCTGGGTATTGGTGGCGCCTGGATCGGTAATCTCACTCTGCTCGAACCTTATCGCCCCCTTTTCATCTTCGCTGTGCTGGTTCTCTTCAGTTGGGCTGGGTGGAAGGTTTACCGTCCCGTCGAGGCCTGCGAATCGGGCACTGCCTGTGCCGTTTTGCAAGTACGTAAACGCCGTCAAGTCATCTTTTGGATAACAGCTCTACTCGCGCTGGTACTTGTGACCAGTAGCTATTGGATCCCCTTGATTGCCTGACAGTGAATGCCAACAACCTGCTGGAGAATAATCCATGAAAAAACTTACCTTTGTGTTAATGCTCTTTGTCACAAGTTTGACGGCCTGGGCCAAACCGCAAACCGTGACCCTAGATTTACCCACCATGAACTGCGCCATGTGTCCGATCACGGTGAAAAAGGCGCTGACTAAAGTCGATGGCGTATCCCGTGCGGAGGTCAGCTATGAGGATAAAGAAGCCATGGTGACCTTTGATGATGAAAAGACAAGTGCCGATGCGTTGATTGAAGCCACCACCAATGCTGGTTATCCCTCCACGATAAAAAACAAAGCTAATTGAGGTGCCTATGATCACACTGTCTATCTCTGGGATGACTTGTGCAAGTTGCACCCATCATGTTCAGGAGGCCCTGCTAGCCGTTGCGGGCGTTAGCAGCGCAATGGTCTCTTATGACGAGGCTAATGCCGTCATCGAAACCGACACAGATATCCATGAGAAAACCTTGCTCGATGCTGTCGCCACGCTGGGCTATAAGGCTAAAGTCGTTGCGTTGGGCAATAACTCACGCTTAACCAAAGATGAGGATACGGAAGAACTGCACGTGGCTATTATTGGCAGCGGTTCAGCGGCATTTGCCTGCGCCATCAAGGCAGCCGAAGGCGGTGCTAAAGTGACGCTCATCGAAGGGGCGGATGTCATTGGCGGCTGCTGTGTCAACGTTGGTTGTGTGCCGTCAAAGATCCTGATCCGGGTTGCGCAACTGGCAGAGCAGCAGCGTCATAACCCGTTTGCGGGATTGGAAAATGGCTAAATTTGCCCAACGCGCCAAAAGTGTAAAGTTAGATTTATGCACGAGGTAACAACTTGTTTTCAATATCAAATACACCTTAAACCTAAAAATTAAAAATTTGCCATAATCTCTTTAGAGATTTTGATAACCGACTTATGATAGTAGTTTTGATAGGTGATAAATTACTCTATCAAATTGTATACATTTTGATAAGGTGCATTTTTGACTTTTATCGCCCAACTGGTGTAAATTGAGCGAATCGAACGATTCGTTTAAAGGTGATAAATGAACACTCTTTCAGCCAATGAAGCAAAAATTCACTTTGGAGATTTGTTGCTCAAAGCTCAACAAGCTCCAATCCAAATTAATAAAAATGGCAAGCCTGTGGCCGTTGTTATTTCAGCTGATGCATACCAAAGTATCGAGACACTAAAATTACATTTGCTTCAATCCAAAGCGGTGAAAGCCATAACTGACATCAAAATGGGCAATTTGGTTGATGGTAATACCTTTTTTGATGAACTGGCCGCAGGGCAGTATGACTAATGCCGGTAACTTATCATTTAACGCCCGATGCACAATCTGATCTGATAGGTATTCACCGCTTTACGTTAGCCCAATGGGGAACGACTCAGTCGAAGACATATTTATCAGGACTTAGACAAACGATTCTGCTGCTGGCTGAAACACCCACCCTTGGGAAAAATAGACCCGAGGTACGCATGAATGTGTTTAGCTTCCCTTATTCAAGTCATGTCATCTATTACATCCAACATGAGCATCAATTCGTTGTATTTGGGATCTTACATAAAAGTATGGTTCCACTTGCACATCTCGCGGAGCGGGAAACAATCTGATGTAGTGAAATATGAGGTTATCCATGAAAAATGACGCTCGGCGGCTATCTATTTTGTCAACCGATGAAATAGATGAACTGTTTGGATTACCTCATTTCTCAGATGATGATCGTCGATTATATTTTGACTTAAGTGCTAAAGAGCGCGAGCTATTCGACAATACCCGAACGTTTTCTGTGGCAGCCCATTTAGTATTGCAACTGGGTTATTTCAAAGCCAAACGGCAGTTTTTCAGTTATGAACAAGAATCGTCAGTACTAAATGACTTGGATTACATTGCCGCGCTGTACTTTCCCACCAAAACGCTTTCAAGACTGAAAAGTCCCTCAAGACCGATTAGGGCTGAACAGCAACGAGCAATTCTTGATTTATTCCAGTATAAACAATGTGATAATGAGGTAAAAGTTGATTTGGAAGATAAAGCACAGCGCGTTGCGATGTTATCGACACAACCTATCTTTATCTTTCGTGAATTAACCCAATACTTAGCATTACACCGTATTGTCATGCCCAGTTATCGGTATATGCAAGAGATGATTGGTAGAGTGGTGGCTTATGAACGCACCCGTATTGCTCGATTACTTAGCACTTGCATGACTTCACTTATCGATCAGCAATTAGCGGCTTTGCTTCGGGCTGAGTCAGGAGTATTTCGCGTCAGCGCATTAAAACATGAAGCTAAAGATTTCAGTTATAAAGAATTGCGACATGAAGTCGCACGGCGGCAGTTTTTCCAGCCTCTACATGAGTTTGCCAAGCAGTTCCTCATAACAGCGGGGATCTCCAATGAAAGCGGCAAGTATTATGCTTCTATGGTTAAGTTTTATACCACTTATAAACTTCAACGCATGAAAAAAGAGACTGCTCAGTTATATCTGCTGTTTTTTGCTTTTCATCGGTTTCAGCAAATTAATGACAACTTAATTGAAGCATTGCTCCATTGGGTCGATCAATATGAGAAACAGGCCAAGCGTGCCGCTGAAGAAGCAATGAATAATGCAGTTACCAATGCAGCGAAAAATTTACAAGCCGCGGGTCATGTATTGAGCCTGTTTACGGATGACACCATCACCGATGACACACCTTTTTCCGTTATTAAAGAAAGAGCCTATGCATTGCTTGAACAAGAGAGATTCCCATTAGTTGCTGATTACTTACGCAATATTGCTTTCGACAAAACGGCATTTGAATGGTCACATTACACAAAATTATCAGCCACATTCAAACGTAACTTAAGGCAACTTTTTACTGATCTGGATTTTGCTGGACGTGTAGAAGACTCTCCTTTGCTTGAAGCTATCGGGTTTTTACAAAACTTGTTGCGCACAGAAAAATCACCAAGGCAAACTGACCCTAGTTCATTTCCGACTGAGATTATTCCTAAAGGTTTACGCCGATATTTGTTTAGTAAAGAGGGTAAAACATTTAAAACGCTAGATGTAGATCGCTATGAGTTTTTGGTCTATCGCCTACTACGCAACTCACTGGAAGCGGGTGATGTGTACGTTAAACATAGTAATGAATTTCGCCGCTTTGAAGATGACTTAATAAGCGATCTTAGATGGCAGGATAAAGAACGAGTATTGCAAGATATTGGTGCACCCATTTTATTGGCCCCTATCCAAGATACTCTGGCTGTATTTCATACTATGCTAGCAGCACGTTATAGTGCGATTAACCAACATATTTCTGATGGGGTCAACAAACATATTAAAGTAATTGGGGCTGCCGAAAAGCGTCGTTGGAAGCTGCTTTATCCGAGCAGTGATGAATCCGTTAATAGCGATTTTTACAGCCAGTTACCAGGAATTGGTATTGCGGATCTACTGTGGTTTGTTGCGGGTAATACTGGATTTTTAAATGCATTTACCCATGTATTAGATCGTTATGTAAAGCATGAAGCTGATCCCCGTGAAATTTTCGCCTGTATTGTTGCGATGGGAACAAACATGGGGTTAGCAAAAATGGCTGAGGTTTCAGGCCTTAGCTCAGCATCAATGGCGGGAACGTCTAGAAATTATCTACGCTTGGAGACGTTGCGAGCGGCTAATGATGCGATTAGTAATGCAACCAGCCAGCTACCCGCATTTCATCTCTATGATATTCAGGACTCGCTCCATTCAAGTAGCGATGGCCAGCGGATGGAAACGCAAATTAACACCCTTAACGCTCGATATTCTCCTAAGTATTTTGGTTTACAGAAAGGTGTCAGCGCCTACACGTTGGTCGCAAATCATGTTCCTATAAATGCAAAGATTATTGGGACTCACGAACATGAAAGCCATTACGTTTTCGATTTATTGCATAACAATACCTCTGATATAAAGCCAGAACGGCATTCCACTGACACCCATGGCACCAATCAGGTTAATTTTTGGATTTTGCATGCATTTGGATATCATTTTGCACCTCGTTATCGTGATTTGCATAAGAAAATGGATACGTTAGTCGGCTCACAACATCCCAATGAGTGTGGTGACTGGCTAATAAAGCCTGCCCGAAAAACCAACGATGAATTGATTGAACGTGAATGGCCCAATATTCAACGTATCATGGCATCGCTAGCTCAAAAAGATGTTACTCAAGCCACGATTGTTCGCAAACTCTCGAGCTATTCGCGTCAGAATCAGACCAAGAAAGCATTATGGGAGTTGGAAAATATATGCCGAACGCTATACATTCTCGACTTTGTCGACGATGTTGGCTTACGTCAATGTGTACAAAAAGCATTAAATCGTGGTGAAGCCTATCATCGTCTCAGGCGAGCTGTTGCATTTGTTAACGGTGGAAAATTCAGAGTAAAAACGGAAGAGGAGCAACAAATTTGGAATGAATGCTCTCGGCTCATCACCAACGCGGTCATTTACTACAACACAGTGCTGCTATCTCGTGTCTATGAACAGAAGCAAACAGTAGGAGATCAAAACGCACTAGCTCAGCTTCACAGTATTTCGCCCGTTGCATGGCAGCACATCAATATGTATGGCAATTTTGAGTTTAGTCCATCAACCTCAAAAATAGATATCGAAGCATTGGTTGCTCGATATGCTGAACCAGAATATTGGCAGCAAGCCTTGACGGATAGTGAGACGCCAAGCGTTGATTTTTAGAGTAATTAATATGAAGAGCAGAAATGATTATGAAATTTGAAAAGCACAACTATCTATTTTTATTAGTATTATGTTGCAGTTCTTTTGCTTTGACTGGAAACGAGTTAAATAAAGATATCATCCAATCAGCACAAAATGGGGATGCCACTTCCTCACTGATACTTGGACGAGCTTATGAATTGGGTAACGGGGTAAAACAAGATTTAAGTAATGCATTTAAATGGTATTTAATATCTGCTGAAAAAGGTGATGTGAACGCTCAGATCATCGTTGCAACAAAATATGCAACAGGCGACGGAATAGTTGAAAATTTAGGGCAGGCTTTTAAATGGTACTTAAAGGCCGCTCAACAAGGACTTCCAGAAGCACAAAATATAGTCGGCAGAATGTATGCCGCTGGTGATGGCATAGAGAGAGATTTTTCAAAATCTTTTTTATGGCACTTAAAAGCCGCGGGGCAAGGTAATATTTACTCTCAGTTAGCTATAGGAACCATGTATGCATCAGCTGTTGGTGTGGAAAAAGATCAAACACGTGCTTTAGCATGGTTTCTAAAAGCAGCAGAGCAAGGAAGTGATATCGCTGAAAAAATTGTTGGCGATACTTATAACTTTGGCTATGGAGTTCCAATAGATTGGAGTAAAGCACATTTTTGGTATTTAAAATCAGCTAGACAAGGAAATCTAGAAGCGCAAAAGGCACTTGGATTTCTCTATGTTCTTGGACAAGGAACCGAACAGGACTTTAAAAATGGCTATGCATGGTTCTCTATTGCTGCAACTGGAGGAGATGTAGAGTCTATTAATTATAGAGATGAAACAGCTAAAAACTTGTCGACTCAACAGCTTAATGAGGCTCAGCAATTATCTAGCAAGCTGTATGAGGAATTATCGAATTCGAGATAACCCGTTTCGAGCTAACTTTACATATTTGGCGCGTTGGGCAAATTTAGCCTACAATGTGGGCACATAGAAAGCCACACTGTAAGCGTTTATGAAGATGGCCATGTTGCATCTTTTCACGCAGAAGCAAGCCACAAGTACTTATCTTCAAAGCTATTGAGCATGTTGGGAGCTGATAGATTATCTGTTAGAACTGGGGCTGCAAAACACGCTGCGGATCTTAAGCTTTCAGGTAAATCGTTTAGACAAAAGCCTCGATATCCAAGTTCTCGGTATCGTCAGGATGGAACTTTGCGCCAAAATATGACGTGCGTTAAACCATCACAAGAACTCTTAGACCTTATCCAATCACATTATGCGCGCGAACAACGCGAAGCTTACTCTCCCCCACCTAACTAATGAACGTATAGAACCTTTCATTATACTTCTTATCAGCAATAGCTGAGCTTTGTTATGCCTGACAACCCCCCTGTAAGGGCATATGGTGTTAAAAGTACCTTACATAAACATATAAACGTCATCGAATTGTCATCGATTACAGCTAGTTGGAGGCATAGCCACGGATTAATACAAATTTCATTTAAAAAGTTAAAGTACAAAATAAAACTGCGAAGTTAGTTGTGATCTTTAGTCTGTTATCTTGAGCTTTTTTCTTTTGATTTTTTCTTTAAAAAAAGAAAGAAAAAAAGATCTATAAGCAAAATAATTAAGAATGCCTCGCCATTTCCTAGCTAACGCTAGGGGCGAGATTAAGAGCATCGCTGAACATTTCTTTTGTCATCCGACCGTTACGCTACAAACACGCTGAAAACCCGCTTAAAAGCAAAAGCGTCTAGCAGGATGAATTTGCAAGCATGATGCCAACGAGCACCGTTTAGAGACTATATAACTATGTGATGTTTGCTAGTTAAAAGCGATTACACCATGTAAAGAAGATCATGGGTAATGCGTGTAGGATTGAATTAATGGTTAAACCATATAATGGCAAAATAGGCGCAAGTGGGTTATTCACTGTGAGATAAAATCTCAAGCAGTGCAGATAACAACGCTTGGCGCTCACCAATAGGTAGTGCTTCAAATTTCTTAGCCCATCTTGCCGCTTTTCTCTTGATGCGTTGTCTATCGGTAAAGTTTTTTCCGACAAACGTATGATAATGAGTTTGACCGGGCTCAAAGTTACACCAAATTGTTTCTGTTCGGACGCCGCCGCGACTCATTGCCTGAAAGTCCACACTCCACCAATGAGATAGCGCTTCATCATACATTTGGTTTCGATAACCCGAGAGCAAGATTAGGCAAGGCAGATCAACTATCAGAGTTAACAATTCCCGGTGTTGTTCGTCAGTTAGCTCGTACTCATATCGGGCGGTGCTGGTTCGGGTTTCATGCAGATATGGAGGGTCTAAATATAAAACCGTGCGACCGTTACTTTCATAATCAAAAGTACGCAAAAACTGAAACGCACAACACTGATAGAGCTCTGCTGCAGCATAGTCAAATTCGTCTATACAGGACTTGTTTAGATCGAGCCCAATATTCCGAAGCGCCGGGGCTTTCCTTTTCATCACTGCGCCAGTACCTAAGAACCCTTCAATGTAAGTGTCGTGAGGTGGAAGCAGATTTATTATTGCTTGGTAAACCCCACTACCATTTTTGCCGCCTAGGTAATTATCCATGTCCATTGCACAAGCTCATTAAAAATTTGGCACCATCATAGATAGAACTGTCTATGTAATCAATGTGGCCAACATAGTCAATTTCGTCTATGCGCGGCAGTGTTGCGATAGCCTGTAGTCGTTTGCGAATAAAATTTATACAAAACCATTGCATGTATAACATTGATGTTATACATTAATGTTGTGAGGTGATTTCAATTATTTGTGAGGGAGTTATGTTTACGAATGGGAATGCCAAGTTTTTATTTCTGGTTTTACTGTCGGTTGGAATATTCGGGGAATTTTGGGAATGGATGGATGAGTGGGCTTCGCATGAATCCCCTTATCGATATGCTGCTGCGTTTTATCATTTCACATTTCAAGAATTGCTCAGGTTGTTCCCTTCAATTAAGAATGCTGTAGCTGGTTCAGGGATCACGCCCTATCAAAACTTAAATTGGGTTTTAGGGATAATCTTGATGCTGGTTGCTATAGGCGGGAGTGTCAAAGTGGGGGTTATTGCCCATAGATATTTGGTCGATAAACAAGTTCACAAAAAAGTGTACTACGGGTATCTAGCCCCATTTGCCCTAAGCTGTGTTCTTTTCGTGGGTAGTATCGCTTTATCATGGCTTTTTGCGTAACTCACTGTTTATTTTAAAATAAAAAATATACTGTTTATGTATATCTTTAATGTTCTACACGTGATAATCTAGCTTTAGTTTAGTGTATATCTTTGATGTTCTACATGGTGGATTTATGACTAGAATAGTTATGGTTGGGAATCGCAAAGGCGGTGTTACAAAAACGACTACTGTTGTTAACTTAAGCTATGAGTTAGCTAATAGAGGTAAAAAGGTGTTGGTCATTGATTTTGATGGTCAAGCTAATGCCACCGAGTATTTTACCAATGGGGATGAAGAATTTTACATTGGTGATGCTTTACTCAATCGAAAATTTGATATTACCACTGCGATATATCCCGCAATCATCGATGGAGAAAAACAGGCTAACTTACATATCATTCCCGGCAGAAGCGGGGACGTTATGACTAAGTTAGATATGGATATGATCTCACTGCCACGCCGGGAAGAACGCTTGATAGCTCACTTAGCCGCAGTGAAGCATTTATATGACTACATTCTTATCGATACTAACCCGGGAACGTCTGTACTAGGGTTGAATGCGATTATGGCAGCTGATGAATTTATTATTCCTACCTCATATAGAGAAAAATCTATCCAAGGTATTGAAATGTTTTTGGCGCATATTGAAGAAGTTAAATTTATCGATGAATCCGAAATTCGCTTTACTATTTTACGTACTTGTTTGCGCCGAGCTTCTAAACGTGAGCTGGCCTATGGTGACTCTAGAATTGGCTTAACGTGGAACGGCAGAGTTGCGGACACCATAATTTGGGACAAAGTGGTTTTCGGTGATGCTGAACTTGCTAACCTTCCTGTTTCTAAATTTGCCCCTAGTGACGCTGGGGCGGCGTATTACAAAGATTTTGCCAAGGAGTTTGATAGCTATGAACAGTAATTTAGAGCGGATTGCCGAGTTAAAAGCTAAAGCTAAATTGTCTCCACAAGAGAAAGGAGAGTTGGCCGCGCTAGAACGCGCTGAACGTAAGTTGGCTGCTGCAAGCAATAAAGAGCCTCAGAAAGCAAGGGCAAACACATTCGGGACGGTGGCTACAACAAAGATCACTCCAAAACCAATTCGGTTCCTCGAAACGGAGTTGACAGCTTTGGCTACTCGAAGCGATACGCTAAAGGCAAATTGTGCAGATCTTATTATCGACCAGCTGGGCAGTCTGCGGGAGGTTAACACTACAAAGTTGATTAGAGCGGGTCTGGTTCTGTTGATGGAAGCGGGGGATGAAGAAGTTATTCGCGCAATTAAAGACGTTCAGATGAAGATGGTTCAAGGGAATTAATTTAATGTATAACATTGTTGTTATACATTGCTAGGATGGTTAGCGCGGTATCTCACCACCGCACTAACCTGTAACACACTTAAAACTTTCGAGGTAAAAAATATGTCACAGCACGACTATACATTAGTTGCTAATACTCGTCTAATCGATTTACCAGCCTTGCCTGTTGGACTGGTTGAGCAGTGGTTATCGCTTAAAGATGAATGGACACAGAAACAGTTCCGGCGGTTCTTAAGATAATCTCATATAGCAGTGTATAGCTTTGATGTTATACGCTGCGCTTTCTTCCTTATCTTTCTTAGCAAGACTAGCCCCCAGTTCAGGGGGCGGCGGCTCAGACGCTGTTCACCGTGGAATCCAAGCCGTTAACTATCACATTATCAGTAAAACCTTACCATTTCATTTGATTTATCCCTTTATTGTATTTATGTAATAATGTAATGTATTACATGAATACATTACATTATTACATTAAGGGTTAAGTATGGTTGATAAATCAGAAAAGATTACACAAGAGTTAGTGTTCGACTTAGCTGATCGCTTAACCGCTCAGGGGGTTGAACCAACAAATCTACGTATACGCGAATTAAACGGAAATAGAGGGAGTCTGACTTCGATCACTCCATTGTTAAAGGCTTGGCGAGAACAGCGTACCTCACAGGCGATTGAATCCTTACCTGATATGCCTACTGATCGCCTTTTAGGGCTTTTACAGCCTGTTTGGGCTGAATTGGCGCGAGAAGCGCAAGCGTTGTTTAAGGCTGAACAAACAGCCTTTGATGATGCGAAGAAAAGGCACGATGCCGAGGTGACAGGCTATATCGATGAAATTGACCGCCAGAGTAATGAAATAGAGAGTGTGAATCTAACGCTTAGTCGTTTCATTGAAGAAAACCAAGATCTTAAGCAGCAATTGGCGGCCTTGTCTGAACGTGAGCGGCAACAAGTGACACAAATTTCAAGCTTGGAGCGCGATATTCAGTTGTTGAAGTCGGCGGCTGATGAAAGTAACCGGGTCAATGCAACTCTGAACGCTGAACTCGCAGCGGCAAAAGTAGAGCTGACCTTGGCTAAAGAGTCCTTAACTTTGGCTAAAGAAGCAGAACAAGAAAAAGCCGTTGACTTGCGTGTTGCTGAAAATCAACTTAATGGCTTAAAAGAGCAGTTGGGGTTTGCCAATCAGCAGATTTCAAGCTTGGAGCGCGATATTCAGTTGTTGAAGTCGGCGGCTGATGAAAGTAACCGGGTCAATGCAACTCTGAACGCTGAACTCGCAGCGGCAAAAGTAGAGCTGACCTTGGCTAAAGAGTCCTTAACTTTGGCTAAAGAAGCAGAACAAGAAAAAGCCGTTGACTTGCGTGTTGCTGAAAATCAAATTAATGGCTTAAAAGAGCAGCTGGGGTTTGCCAATCAGCAGATTACAGATCTAAAACGTTCACTTGAGTTAAGTGCACAGGCCAGCACTGAACTTGAACAAAAAAATGCCGTGCTAACGAATACAGCCAATAACGCCGAGCGTAACTTAGCTGAATTAAAAGTTTCCTTGCTTAACGCCAGTGAGCAATTAGCCCAGGCGAATAGTCGTGCCGACATTGCCGAGGGTAAGCTGAGTGCGTTGACCTTAAATGCTGCTCAACAAAAGCATGGTAAATCAAAGTAAGAAAGAGTGATGTATATCATTAATGATATACATGGAGTCGCTAGGGCTGGCCTAGCTCGTTTAAGTCGGGGCTTTTTAGGTGGCTCTTTTAAATTGGTGTAAGTCTTTATGAGCTATGTGTTTTGGCCGTGGCTCGTTTGGGTATACCTAATTAAACCGACAGGGTTAAGTCAACGAAGGAGAAAATATGGTTACTAAAGGTGGTATTCATACAGTGGAGATTGACGGTAAGCATGTTCATATAACTAACCTCGATCATGTAACCCTGTGTTCAGAGTGGGCTAAGCTGCGGAGGGAACTAAATGATCTTTATGAGACGAACCGCCAATCTAAGCGAGGCTGGCGGGGCTTGGTATTGAGATTGTTCGGTGTAACCCATCCAGACAAGCAATCTGTGACTGTGATATTCAACGATGCAGATACTAAGGATTATATAAATACGTATGACAGGCTGAAAGAAGCCCTGACATTATTGGGGTATTCGGATGCAGCCCCAGTGCATCATAGAAGTAACTTGCTCCATGCTATTCAGCAATTTGCCGCCCAGCATAATGACACGGATCTGGAAGCTAGATGTGAAGCAGAAATCGTTAAGATTAGAGCTAGTAACACCATAAAATAAGGTCAGTGGTTGAAATTTATCTTTAGTAAATGTAATAATTAATCTGCTAGTTCCTGCCGAATAGGCAGCTGAAAATAATCTCAATGAGATCACTCAGAAAAAAGTTGTTTACCTGCCGAATAGGCAGTTTGCGAAATGAGAAAGCGGAACTCCTATCTAGGGGCTCCGCTTTTTTATTGCTTGGCCGTAGGGGGAGGTTGAACTCGGAAACGAGTAATACAAAACGTATCATACAATTCATCGGTGACACTCAAATAACCAGAAATAGGGTCGATTTAACACCATTTAGTGTTAAATCAAATTTCATTTAACACCAAATGGTGTTAAATGGCCTAAATCGCATTGTAAGTGATAAATCGTTTAGAGAAGGAAAATAGCCATCATTAGTATCATTTGATACAAATGATTGGCTTTATGTTCTTGCGTTTCAATATGTTAGGTTTTTTGATGTGGTTTTGCTATGTATCAAATGATATTTAGAGTGGTAAGCAAAAGACTCTCTTGCTGGTAAGTATATTGCTTTCCGTGAATCCCTTGCGTTATGCCGTGTTACACTGATTAGGCAGTGAATTAATTGCATTGTCTGCATACTCCAGTAACCAGAGGATATACAGACAATGAGTAAAGCTGACGCACTCACACCTGCAGAAATAAACCGAGTCCTAAATACATGCCAAATCATGCAGCATAGCGAAGGTAAACGCTGTGCTTTGGTACTATCTCACGCAGCCATGCGCGTGACTGAGATCGCTCTACTTAGAACGGAACACATCCTTTTTGCCAATGGCAAAATCAAAGAAGAAATCCACCTACCAGCCAGCATTTGTAAGATGTTGAAGCCAAGAACTGTTTGGCTTACAAACAAGACATCGAGGGAGATTATTCAGCAATGGATTGATCACCGCTTAGTAAAAAAGTGGGGGGTATCTGGCCGCGCTGACTTCCAAGGATTAATTCCAGAGTCACGGTTTCTGTATACAGTTCGTGGTGCTCCATATTCGCTCCAGCCTAAGCCTAGAAAACTCGACTCAGGAGAGATACGGGAGTATTGGGCTTGTGATGCACTAGAGCAAGCTATGAGGGAGATCTACAAAAAGTGCGGTTTACCTTTAGCATCTTCACACTCTGGCCGTAAATCGCTTTGTACGAATGCTGTAGTAAAAGGCGTTCCGATTGAAACCGTGTCGCGAATACTCGGCCACGCTAGCCCTGAAACTACTATCGACTATGTTGTTATTCAACCAAGGCGGGTAGAAGAAATGTGCGGGATTGATTGGGTTTAACTTGTTGTCATTTATGAGCGAATAGCGCACACTATAAAGTTGTTAGTTTCGTAAAATTTTGAGGAATTTATGGCGGAATCCGCAGATAAAGAGGCTTTTTCGGCATACTGCCGCGCTCAAGTTGGGCTTGATGCAAAAGAGGTGGCTGATCTCGCCAAAGTGCCGCGGCGCACGTTCTACGACTGGTGGGCAACTCGACGTACTGCCGTTGAATTGATCGTAGATGGAATTAAACATCGCAATAGCAAAAATGTGTGAATATCGCACATTATTTGTTGACTTGTGAGCGGTATTCGCTCATAATTATCTTAAGCTTAAAATTTAAGGATTGCACCAATGCCAACAATTTCAATGTTCTACGGAATTATCGTTTATATGTATTGCTTTGATAATAAGCGTCATAAACAGGCTCATATTCATGCAACATTCGCTGAGTTTAAGGTATCGGTAGCTATCCCAAGTGGTGATGTTTTGGAAGGAAATTTCCCTGCCAAAAAATTGAAATTGTTACAGGCATGGATAGCCATTCACGAAGATGAACTAATGGCCGATTGGTCACTGGCGATTGACGGTGAGAAGCCATATCAAATCGACCCTTTACGGTAGTAGGAGGCGTTATGTTAACAGTTAACAGCGTGAGGTATGCAGGGGCTTTTAAATTACACGTAAGCCTCTCTAACGGTGATTCAGGTCTGTTCGATGTTAGCGGTTATACCAATAAAGGTTTTTTTAAAGAGCTAGCCAATGAAGAATATTTGAAACAAGTATCGGTTGATAGCTCGGGCATGGGGATTCGTTGGCCGAATGAGCAGGATTTTAGCGCGGATACCCTCGAAGCTGAGTTAATCAAAGCAAACTAAACGGAAAGTAGGCACACTAGGCTCAGGAGTAAATTATGCGCACATTCACTGATATAAGCTCAAGAACTAACTGGCGCGTTATCGAAGCTGACGGCCATGCAGAAAGCGTAACGCGAAACGGCGCAGCACATTACCTGCGTGTCGGGCGTAAGCTAGGACGCAAGTGGCAGCGAACTAACAACGGTTGGACTCTACTGTAGACGGCGGAAAATAGAGGTTATCAGGATGGCTAGACGACTAAGTTACGATATGACTGTACGCAAAGACGGTGACATTTGGACTATTTGGGGTTTAGGTGTTGAACGTGACGGTAAAGTTTTCTGCCACCTCGCATCTCA
The DNA here is from genome assembly GCF_006385735.2 of Shewanella sp. LC6. Taxonomy (NCBI): domain Bacteria; kingdom Pseudomonadati; phylum Pseudomonadota; class Gammaproteobacteria; order Alteromonadales; family Shewanellaceae; genus Shewanella; species Shewanella sp. LC6. The sequence goes on along the minus strand of NZ_CP043903.1, from coordinate 290,635 downwards.
GACCAGATTTAGAAAGCAAAGAAACGGTGAAGTCCCAATCCAACAGAATGATTGGGTTAAAGGCACTAAAGATTAATCAACTTGAACGGAAACTTTGTATGGCTAATCCTGAGTGGGTATCTGATTGCTTTGGTATCGTCCCGCACTTCCGTGGTCGCTGGGTCGTTGTATACGGCGATAATGATTTGTGGGCTTATAACGGCATTTATCGCAACCGTAGGCGTGCCAAAAAAGAGATCACCCATTACATCAACAAAGGCTTGTTCAGAATGCGCCGCGGCGCACAGGCCAAAAAATAACGGAAAGTCATCATGAATAAACCTGCGTGTGTAGAGCAGTACGTTAACTGTCGGAATCATAATAACTGCGGAGGCTATGCTGTTCCTAGGTCTGAATATTGCCAAGATTGCCTTGACGAACAAGCTGAATTTGAAGTTTTAGAAGCCGAACAGTTATCAGCTATTTCCGAGCTGAAAGACGCATTAACATTTTTGGATAAAGTCAGAAGTGCAACTGATGAAGAGCGCCAAGCTGTGCGTTCAGATCATCTTGCTCTGCTTGAACAAGCGGCTAGAAAAGTAGCAGCAGTTTATTAACGGAATATCCACAAAATGTCAGGTGAGAAGCATAAAGTTTTTAAAGTTGAAGATGCAGAAGGTGCTGTTCACATTAAGACTACAAGGGGTGAATTTGACCCATTTGAGACATTTTGCGGAGAGCTTGAAAATTTTGATAATCCGATGAAAAGAACAAGTAAGTCTGTAACGTGTGTCGTGTGTAAAACAACATACGACATACTCAAGAATGGCATTATCTTAGAGCGAAATTGACTCGGTAAAATTAACGGAAACTATGATTATGGATATTGAAACTAATTACCCAATCGGGACGAAGGTAAAAATCACGCAAAAAGATGAAACTGGAATAGGCACAGGCGCGTATAAGGTGTCCACTAACTTTGGCGTGGTTTCTGGTTATTTTAAGTATTCAATTCACGTTGAACTTACTAGCGGTACGTTGGTTGATAACCCGAATTACAACCATAAGCATGTTTATCATCCAGTAGACCACCCTCAATGCACTACCGAAATAATTAATTAAAACAATAGAGGGGGAAGTCAAAATGAATTTATATTGCTCACATTGCGAAGAATATACGCAACACGATTTTCAATATTCAAATGAGCATACAGGTGAATCAACGTATGCCTGTATTCACTGTGCTTGTTTATCACTTCCTTATATCAATGGCTTTAATATATTTTGGTATACCTTCATCGGCTGAATGGCTCATATTTATTGTGATAGTTGTTGAGTTTGGAGCGGTGAAAATTATAGTTGATAGTAGAAATAAGGATGACTGAGTTTTTGGAGAGTTATATGGAATCGCACGCTAACGAAGAAAACTGGATGGTGATCGGCTACAGCAAGACAGAAGGGGAATACCCGGTACGCCTTAACATCACTAAGGCCGAGGCTCTTGCGCTTGCTGAAAAGAACAACCAGAGCAAGCCCAAGTACCCTGATGTTGCTCGTTGTATGACAAGTTCGGAAACGGGGCGTGATAATGCGGATTAAGCCGGGGGGCGGTAAGTGGCTGTTGGCCGCGCTGTTATCGGGTTCTATAGCGGGGGGAATTTGTCTCTTTGTTGGGCTCCCGCAGATTCTAGCTAATGTCATTCCCTTTGGTGTATCAGCTGCGGTATTTTATGCGGCTAGAAGTCAATGGCAGGAGTAGACAGCATCTTGAGATTTATGAACCTGCAACGAATTAAATTTATTATATGGCGTCTGGTGATGTGCAAGCTTGGCTATCACTACAAAAAAACACCGACAGGAGCGATTCCTAATTTTTGTGGAGCATGTGGTTATGCTTTTAATCCTAATGCATATCAAATTTACGAAATTACTTTCTTAGATGGTTCTTCACTGACGGTTTCAGCTACTAATGAATTTCATGCTAAAAATTTGGTGTGTTTTGAGACGGGTTTTATGGGCGTACCATTAATAAATAAGGTTAAAATCCACGAATCTAATATTAAATCAGTAGTATTAGTTTGCGATAAAATTTAAAATTTTTACCGCAAACTATCTTAACTTTGTGCAAGGGAAATAAAATGTCTGATAAATCTAAGGTTATAGCACAACAAGCAAAAATGGTTAAAGAGCAAGTAGAAATTATTTTAAGAAATTATGAATTGAGTGATGCTGACAAAGATAAAATCTCAACTGACATTGCAGATGTTATTTTATCAGGTTGGGATCTTAAGTTGAACGATTTGCTCTTTCCTAACCCTAATCAAAAATGAAAGTAGCTAGAATCTACATGCGTGTGAGCGCCGATGACCAAGATTTACAGCGTCAAGAGCGCCTTATATCCGATGCAAAGGCGGCGGGGTACTATGTGGCCGGGGTTTATAGAGAAAAAGCCTCGGGCGCTCGCTCAGACCGTCCAGAGCTGCTACGCATGATCGCAGATTTGCAGCCGGACGATGTGGTAATTGCTGAAAAACTCGACCGGATTAGTCGTTTGCCGCTGCTCGATGCTGAAAAGCTGATCCAGAGCATTAAAGATAAGGGAGCCAAGCTGTCTATCCCGGGGCTAGTTGATCTGTCCGAGCTGGTTGATGATGCGAGTGGGGTTGCCCGGATTGTTTTAGATTCAATCCAAAGCCTGTTGTTGCGCTTGTCGCTTCAAGCGGCGCGGGATGATTACGAGCTGAGGCGGGAACGTCAAGCGCAGGGCATTGAACAGGCCAAAATGAAAGGTCTTTATGAAGGCCGAAAACCCAATAAGCAATTGCATCATTTCATCATTGCGTTGCGTGGCGCGGGTGACTCAATATCTCTCACGGCCACAAAAGCATGTTGCAGTGAAGCTACTGTAAAACGTGTCTGGAAAGAGCATGTGAAAACGCTTAAAAGTCTTGAAGCAAAGGAACTGGATTAATGGTCTTTATCGATCAAAAAACGTTTAGTGAGTTAGATTGGCATTGGGTTCGTAAGTTTAGAGCAAGTAAGTGTATCGATACGTTAGAGATCCAAGCGTCCGGCGCTGAAAGAAAAGTTTCTGAAAATTTAAGTCTCTCATATCAAGAACGTTCGGCTAATCTGTCATCAATTAACACTGCATATTGTTTCCGAGAATTAGAGCTGCAAGGATTCTAAAAAGGGCGATACCCGCGCTTCTCCGGGTTCGCTAACCGCTCATCCCCTTCGGGGACTAAAGCCCTACATATCGCTATCGCAAAAGCCGCAAAAGCACACTGTCTCGCTCAGAGCTAGGCAAGTGTGACTAAGCGGCGCTCGTTTCTTTCGGTGTCATGTTTGCCCCAGGATTATCCCTATCGTTTATCGCTTCCGTTTGATCTGTCGCTGACCACAACCCGCCCGGCAAGGGTTCGCTGCGCCGCTTCGCGCCCTTGTCAGTCAGAACGATGGTAAGCGGACAGAACGTCAGGCGAAAACGAAGATGATAATCCCAAACGGAGCAAACCAGCCATGACACACTCAATCACTACTCTTGCAAGTCTCACTAAGCCTATCGCTGAACAAGCCAGCAAAGAAGCTAAAAGCAGGCTCTCCAAAGACGATATTCAAAAGAACACCATAAAAGAAGCTGTGCCTGTGTACGACTTCCGCAATGCCATTGATAGCCTGTTTGATATGGTTAACGTCCATTATCACGCTTGCGTGGGAAGTGGGGAAATAGCGGACTTTTTAGCGCGGTTGAAACGCAATCATACAAGGCTTTTAGGGTTGACATGCAGAAGGGCTAAACCCTATGACTTTGAGCAATATGAGCGCGCTTTAGCAGCTGCTGAGGCATGTTATCCCAAGGCAGAGGCGCGACTAGCTCAAGCCAAAGCAAAGGAGGCTAAATAATGTCTCAGAACCAATATTGGCAGTTATTAGATAACACCTTGACGTTTATCAATACAGGCACTTATGCCTCTGTTGATGAAGCTATTGCATGTGGGGCGGCGTATGTATCTGGTGATATTACCGCACTTGAAAGCTATACAGATGGAAATGTAACGGCTTTTTTAGATCTGAAAGATGCGTTAAGTGTTTATTCAAAATGCCTTGGGCACAGTGATATTAAGGCTTTTTTACGTACATCTATGGGGTATATCTGCATCGATGATCTTGATTAATTTTGTTTTATATCAACTGGATATGTTAGGTTAAATATTTACACCGCCCCAAAAGGGCGGTATAATCTTTTTGTCGGTCGGGAATAGTCCATGACCCTAAACGGAGATTAGTCCATGTTTACAGCAAATCAAGAAAGCGAAGCGGCCAAGGTTCAAAGAGTAATGGCTTGGCTGGGTGATATTTATGTCACTAATGGCGTGAATGCGTTAACACCATCGCACTCTGACAAATTGGCGCTCACTGAATTGTTTTATCGCCATGCTGCGGGTGATTGGGGGATATGGCAGAGGCCGATAAAAAATTAAATGACGATATGCTTGTTAAGGGTGGCCGAGTGCTTTCAACGTGGAGTCTTGGGGCTCAAAAGATTTTTATCATTACCGAGCCAGATAGAACCCGCACCACTGCAATGTTGCTAAATGATTATTTATATGGTCATTAATGTTTAATCGTTCAAGAAAGCGCACTCAATGAGTGCGTTTTTTCTTTGTCTTTATGTAGAACATTAAAGATATACATATTTATTGGTAAAGTGTTTACATCGCCCCAGTGGGGCGGTATAATCTCTTTGTCGGTCGGGAATAGTCCATGACCCCAAACGGAGATTGATCCATGAACTCATACTATAAATTTGCCCCTAACGTCTTTGTTGCAAAATGTCGCGAAAAACACCAAAAAGGTGAGGTTATTCCAGTTTGTTCTAAGCACGGCACAGAAAGGGATCATATTGTGTTTAACTTTTTGGGCAGCAGTGTTAACGGCGAATTTCATTATTATTCGATAGTTCGGTCAGATGGTTATAACGCACAGGAACACGCCAAGGCCAAGGCCGCAAAATATGGTGATTGGGCAAATAAGGCGGCAGTTAAAAGTGATGCGTGTGTTAGTGCCGCTATGGAAGGGCATGAGTTTTTATCGCTCGGTGAGCCTATCAAAGTCGGGCATCACAGCGAAAGTCGTCACCGTGCGCTAATTGCTCGAAATCATGCCCGTATGGATAAGAGCATAGAGTTACAAAATAAAGCGGAATCCCACGCATCCAAAGCGGCGTATTGGGCGAGTAGAACGGACGTTATAAACCTATCGATGCCTGAAAGTCTTGAATATTTCGAGCATTTACTAGAAGTCGCACAGGATAAACACGCTGGCCTTAAGTCGGGTAAATATCCAAAGCGTCACTCTTATTCGCTGCAATATGCCAAGAAAGAAGTTAACGAATGTAAGAAAAAATTAGAGCTGGCCGTTAAGTTATGGGGCGAACAAGAAGAATAAAATAATTGTTTACACCGCCCCGCTGGGGCGGTATAATCTCTTTGTCGGTCGGGAATAGTCCATGACCATTTTTAAAAGGAAATATCCTATGTTTTATCGTGTAGCTACTGAAGGTTTTTCTTATTCTGTCGAATCTTGCCGTGGTGACTTTGGCTTAGTGCTGGGTCGTCATAATGATTCTTATGCGGCCTCTCAAGCGGCATTTAAAGGCCGTACCTCAAGCAATGCGCTTAAACGCATTGAACAAACTGTGATTGAATACAATGGCGATAGCCTAAAGGTCGGTGAAAACCACCGTGAAATATTTTGGATGCTGTACTGTGATTTAAGGGTTGGCGTCCAAGCTGCTCGATGCGCTGATGTGATTGAAGCCATTCGCACGGGGCAAAAGGCTGGCGAGGCATGTGCTAATCTCCATTGTTTTGACGAGTTTGGCGCGGATATGTCCTTTGATGATTGGTTTGCCAAGTTTGAAAAAAGCGCGTTAGAACTGCTTGAAGAACGCGATTTTAACCGCCAAAAAATGGCCGAAATGAAGGCTAAACAGGCGAGCGTGGTTGAATCCTTTCAACAGGCGGCGTCAGAGTACACCTATTCATTTCCTGCTGTGAAAGGGATTCAAGCCAATAAAGAGTTTTACATTGCCCAAGTGCCGTTTAAATACTTGGTTAAATTCTTCACTTTCGCGGATGAAACCCTACCCGCTGAACTACGGGCGCAGCGTGTCGTTAATCCTGCCCATGCGCGAGATATTGCTGATTATGTCGTGTCGAACCGTGATAGCTACGTGCTGCCCAGTCTCACAGTAAGCGTTAACGCTTCTATGGTGTTCGACCCGCTTAATGTCGGTGGCTTGGCTGATCGCCTTGGGGTTCTGCGAATCCCTGTTGATGCCACGTTGTAGATCAATGACGGCCAGCACCGCCGTATGTCTGCGGAAACATTTATTCAATTAGATAAAACGCTTAGAGACGAAACTATCCCTGTGGTGTTTTACTTTGACGAAGGGCTGGCACGGTCAAAACAAATGTTTGCTGATCTGAATGCTAACTTATCTAAGCCCAGTGCTGCGATTAACGCGCTCTATGATCTTCGCAATCCGTTTAACCGCTTTGTCCTCGATGCGCTAGAGCGTCATCCAGAGATTAACGCTCTGATTGATAAAGAAAGAACAACCATCGGCGCGAAAAGCGTTAAATTGTGGTCGCTGGTGCATTGGAAAAAGTTTGCTGAGAAATTACTCGGGGTGAGTGAGGCGGGATTTGCAAACCTTCCTGAAAATGAAACCGAGGCTATGGCTAAGTTTTTCGATACCGTGGTAGGTAACATGCAGCCGACATTTAGGCTTTTAGATAGAGTGATAACTGGGGTTATTACGCCTGAAACCCTCAGAACTGATTTTATCATTGGTCATGCTGTATTTTTGGAGTCGCTTGGGTTGGCCTTGAGTAGTCTTGCTGACCTTGCGCCGGAAGTTACGCTTGATGTTATGAAGTCCCTATCTTCTCTTGCATATAATAAAGATAATGATCTTTGGGCTGGTCGTTGTGTTAAAGCTGACCGCATGGTTAAGAATAACGATAGCGTTAAACTCACTGCGGCGCAGCTGCGCCGAACAGCGGGATTAGAGCTTTCTAATAGCATGATTGAAACCAGCTTGCGTCACGGTTTAGATTACTAATCTTCAATAAGAACGGGAGCCGCGCTGCGGCTCTCTTTCATTCAACATACTAAGAGATTGGCTTATGAGTGAGTCTGTATTGCCGTTAACTATCGCTGATTATGCGCCGTTGCCCTGTGTCCGTCCTAAATTTGAACCGGGTTACGTGCCCCCCAGGGCGGCAGAGGTAAAACAGCTTAGGCTGCTAATGGGGTACTCTCAGGCGCAGCTGGGCGTATTGCTTGGTAAGGCTATTTCACAAAAAGGCTGTGACAAGGTTTATAAGTGGGAATTGTCTGAAACGAGCAAATATCATAAGCCCATTGAGTATTTAGCATGGCGTCAAATGCTTTACTGTGCTGGGCTGGCGTCCATTCAAGATGACATTGCTATTGCGGCCAAATATAAAGAGATCCTAAACGCACAGAACTTGTAGCCCCCCAAGGGGGAACCCGCTCTATTTCACACGCTCACAGGTTCGCTAGTGAAACTAAGCCCTCACAAGTTCGGTCTTAGCCCATTCGGGTAACGATCGGGGCTAGTTAAGCAAAAATCAAAGGCTTTCACTGTTAATTGCCAAGTGCCTCTACGTTGTGACGTTTTTTGCGTCATGGCTCCCCGTTGTTTCACATCTACGCACTCGCTAGTCGTTCACTTTTGCTTAGTCACAACCTGAATCGCAAGGGTTCGCTACGCCGCTTCGCGCCCTTGCCATTCAGAACGATGCCGCGCGGCAAGTACGACAGGCGATAGCGAAGATGATAACGAAACAACAGGAGAAAGCGCCATGACACATTCAACTTACCCAACTACAGGCACTAAGCAGTTACCAGCGACCAGCGTATCCCCGCTGGAGCAGTCAGGCTCCAACAAAAATGATATTAGCGCCGAAATTATGGCTCTCTCAAAATATCAAGGCTTGAGTCGTATGATTGCTGACACCAAAACGAATATTAGTAACTTACGCAATACCTTAAGTAAAAAACACTATCACGCTAATTACTTAGCCCAATGCAATGACAGCTTAAAAAACTATGAGCAGGAATTGATCAAGCTTGAACTCGCTAGTGAGGTGGCCGAGCAATTGAAACCTAAGCGAGTGCCTATATCACAAGAAGATTTTAATAAAGTGGCCGAAGTTGCCGCCAGAACAGGGCAGTTAAAACGGCGGGACGGTGAGTTTGGGGCTGAGTTTGCCATTTTCCTTAATGGGCACTTGATGATGATCAGTCAAGTTAACAGCGAAGATGAACGGGAATTTTATAAATATTTCTAGTTTCACTAAAGGGAAATGTTAGCCTAAAAGCTAATATTTCCCTTTGTGCTAATTTTATTCGGTGTTATACTGCTTGCAGTAACAGGGAGTTTTTAATGTTTGAATTGATTTTTCATCCAGAGGCCGAAGCCGAGATCTTAGCATTGGCTAATAACGTGCAAGGTAAGGCGCTTCGGGCACTGGCAAAGCTAGAAGCAGAGGGACACCAACTGCGCTATCCAGACACGGCACCAATAAGGGATGGCTTGTTCGAGTTAAGGGCAGGGGGTAAGGACATTACCCGCACCTTTTTTGCGTTTAGCAAAGGGAAACAAATCTATATTTTACGGACGTTTGTTAAGAAAACCGCTAAAACGCCACCGTCAGAAATTAAACTGGCATTATCAAGATTGGAGCAATTGCTATGACCACTAAAGTAAAAGGTGTTTCATTTGCCGATGTGAAAGCTAAAGCATTCAGAAATCCAGAAGTGCTTGAGGCGTACTTGGCAGAACAACGCAAAGATGAATTAAAGGCGCTTTTGGCTCAACTGCGTAAATCTGCTGGGATCAATAGCGCACAAGTAGCGGCCAAAATGGGCGTGACCCCTGCCACTGTATCTAAGCTAGAAAATCGCGCTGATAGAGCGAGCCTTGAGACATTAGAACGCTATGCCGCTGCCTGTGGCGCGAGCCTTCAAATCAGTATTCAGCAATCACCTATCAATGTATAACAGTAAAGATATACATTAAAATAATTCTTTACACCGCCCCGATGGGGCGGTATAATCTCTTTGTCGGTCGGGAATAGTCCATGACCCTAAACGGAGATTAGTCCATGTTTTCTGTTGAAGAACAACGCATTTTGGCTCAAGCCGCTGAGATTATCCGCTCTAAACTTATTTATACCCCTGTTTTTACTAATCCTGACTTAGCGCGGGAGTTTTTACAAAATCAATTGGTTGCTCGCGAGCATGAAGTTTTTGCAATGTTGCTGCTGGATAGTCAGCATCGTTTAATTCAATTTGTGGAGCTGTTTCGCGGCACGATTGATTCCGCCAGTGTTTATCCTCGGGAAGTAGTTAAAATCGTGTTGCAGTATAACGCTGCTGCGGTCATTTTCGCCCATAATCACCCGTCTGGCATATCCGAGCCAAGCCAAAGCGATAGACGTATCACAGGGCGGTTAACTCAAGCGTTAACGACAATTGATGTGGCTACATTGGATCATTTTGTTGTTGGGCGTGATTCTGTTACCTCGTTTGCCGAACGTGGCTGGCTCTAAATGACATTGGCCGCGTTGCGGCCTTATTTGTTCCGTGGGCTGCAATGCAGCCCTAAACAACCAAAGAGAAATTTTATGGAAACTACAACTCAATATTGCAATTCTGTGCCGCTAACAGTCGATGCGTTTAAAAATCGCCCATGCTCATTGCCAGCTTGTCATCCTGACTATGTGCAGCCAACCCCCGAAGAAGTTGCCGCGCTGCGTGTACTACTAGGGTTTTCGCGTGAAAAACTGAGTCTTTTTGGTAATGTGAAACTGTCTAACAAAGGTAGTGGGGCGGTTCGCAAGTGGGAGTCGCCTTTAAATTCTACAGAGAACCGCCCTGTTAACTATGGCGTTTGGCGCATGATGCTTTATGCGGCTGGGGTGGCTTCTATCGATGATGATTTAAGAGCGTTGGATTTATAGAGGGCTAGGTTATGCGTTTTTTTGACGAATTGAAACAAGTGATGTTAGAAGGGAATGACCCTGAAACTATCGTTATTGCTACCGATGACTTTTGCTGTACCCGTCGCAGCAACAGAGCGAGCTTTGCATTTGAAAATGTTTTTGGCGCTTATCGTTACCCTGTATCGCTTAATTTCTTGCCGTCAGGGGCGGTTAATGTCGTTGTTGGTGGTGGGCGCTCTCGGTGTCATGCGAATGATATTTTTATCATCGAGGACGATTCGGCTAATGATAATCCGACACTTGAACATTTGAAATTTTTGGTTGTGGCCGGAGGGCTTAACTTCAATGTTTCGGCTAGTGTTCACTCGCAGCTAAAAGAGCATCCAGAGTTTAAACAGCAAAAAAGCATGGTAGAGTATCAAAATATTTAGCAATTATCCCCCCTTAACAGGGGATGGTTGTGTTAATTTAGTTTGGCGTTATCCCCCTTAACAGGGGATGGTTGTATTAATTTAGTTTGGCGTTATCCCCCCTTAACAGGGGATGGTTGTATTAATTTAGTTTGGCGTTATCCCCTCTTAACAGGGGATATTTGGAGGGGATTTTGGAAGTAGGGCGATTGCTCCAAGGGCAAGTATCTGAAAAGCAATTTCAGTGCTTGCTTCGTTTTACGAAGTTCAATAGTGAGAAAAAGATTGATGCGTTACGAGCTTACTTAGTCTCAGGGTATCATATGGCGTTTGCTTACACGTCTAATGATTTGTCAGCTCAGAAGTTCCATGAAGCCTTAGCGGTGCTAAATGAAAAGTGGTCGATACATCAAGATTTGATCGATGCGACCAATGAATTATCAAGCTGTGGCCAACATAGATAATACTGACTATGCTCGATACTCAAGAGTGGGGGAACCCTGCCGTTAGAGGGTTCCCATTGCAGCTATTACAGCAGAGTGACTAACGCGACAATAACTGAACTAGCCAGTGCAAATATTGATGCAATCATGCTGAATTTGGCTAACTGCATTCCCTTTGCGCTTTCATTCGATAGAATCGTTTTAAACTCAATCAGTGAGCCATTAAGTGTTTTAGATAGCTGGTTATTAAAACTATCAATTTGTTCACTGGTTGCGCGTTCTATATTGGCGCGAGAAGCATTTAACGCAGCCGAAATAACCTTTTCAGCCTTATCCTTAGATTCTTCACTCAATTGTTTCATTGAAAGCTGAATTTCTTCCTGAAATGCTTTCAATTGATTTTCTTGTGCCTCAGTTGCTCTTTTAAGCAGCATTTCGTTTATGGTGTATAAAATCAGTATTGGATCGTCACGACCAATACTGATGTTATGGATCTTGGCAATATCTTGAATGACTTTTTCTATATCTTGGCTCATACGATTGACGCCGCAGTGATTAACTTGAATATATCGGTTTTTAGCATTTTTAAACGCTGGCGATTCATAATCGTTAGTGATTCATCGTTAATCGCTTCATCAAATGTTTTTTTATCGCGCAGCATATCTTCAAAATCACGCCCAAACGTTTCTTTTTTCAGTGTTGGCAGCTCGATAATAGCCGATACTTTTTCTTTGTTAACTGTATAGGCTTTCATGTTCTCAAAAGATTTACCCTCAGCCTCAATCGCTCCCCAATAGGGGTTTAACCAAACAACAAAAGAGCAATTTTCAGGATATTGATTTACTAGAGAGACAAAGCCGTTCAACGTATCAGATAGAGCCTGACCGCCTGTAATAACGGTATGAATAATTAACTCATGGCCGAGTTCTTGGATAATGTCTGCTATTCCATTCTGAATAATATAGCTTGATAACGGCACAAAAGAGCTTGCGCCGTTATCAATGATAATATCATTTTCGGTTTGGGCGATTCTTTCAATAAGCGCGTCAAAGCTGCGAATATTGATTTCGTCATTTTCTAATATTTTAAATGTGTCTACTTTTAATGATTTGTAACTCGCAAAAGTGGCATTTACTGGATCGGTATCAATACAAGTCACTTTGTCTAGTTGAGCTGTTTTGTATTGAGCAATTAGCGAGGCCACTAATGATTTGCCTACACCGCCTTTGCCTTGCAGTACTAAATGAATTTTGCTCATAGGTTTACCTTAAATTAAATCGCTTTTTTGGGGTTCGGGATTAAATTCAAATTTTTTTGGTTTATCGGCTTGTACCTTCTTCGGTGCCTTAATTTCTTTAAGAGCTGGAGCCGGGGCTTGCTCATTGGCCGCTGGTGCAGAAGCGGCGGCCGCTGTTCTGATAGGTTTTTGCTGGTACTTTTTCACATACCCGCGAAACGTGTCATACGAGCACTTGAGCTTTCCTTGATCCGTTAAGTATTCATGGATCACTTTCAAGTTATACCCTGCATCAAGCGCCGCAAAAACTTCATCCGATACCGCAAGAAATAGCACCCACCCACCTTTACGGCGGTTTTTGTCTTTTTCAGGGCGACTTGCAAACCATTGATCTATGCCACTGGTGCCTTTAACCATATAAATCTCTTTTCCGTATTTATCGCGTTTTTTGCGATCATTTATCACTGATTTTGATCTGATTTACTCCGTATAAGCTGCGTAGAATGCAGGTAAAACGGCGTTTTTACGCAGTTTATCACCCAATTTTTCAAGATCAAGCAATAAACGGAGTATGTACGTTGTTTGTGCGGGCTCAAACCTTGGTGTAAAATGGCTTTTAAAACGGGCAGGATGGGTGATGTAGTCCTACAATGGTAAACCATTGCAGACTTCATCACTTTGACTTATTCGCTCCCTTCGGGGCTCAACGTTCCTGCTCTGCGAGGCCACCGACTACCGTCAGTTTTAATTATTCAAAATCGGGTACTCCATGGAAAAGAAAGAGCAAGCAGTCACACGGCGAGGAACCACACCTTTGAAGGTGTATTGCTTGCCAGAAGAAAAAGCACTCATAGAGGCAAATGCAAAAGCTACCGGAAAATCGGTTTCATCATTCTTGTTGGCCGTTGGGCAGGGATACCAAGTCACCGGGATCGTTGACGCAGAGCAGGTGCGCGAAATGGCAAAAATTAGTGGAAACCTTGGTCGTTTAGGGGGGCTTTTAAAATGGTGGCTAACTGATGATGCTAGAGTGGCAAATTTTACGCCCGAGACAATACGCACTGTGCTTTCAAAAATTGAAGATACACAAATTGAATTAGGTGCTGTTATGTCGAAAGTAATTCGACCACGATTAGAGCAAAATAAATGATTGCGAAGCATGTACCTATTAATTCATTAAAGAAAAGTGACTTTGCAAACCTTGTCAATTATATCACGGATTCGCAAGATAAGATTGATAGGGTTGGGCAGATTTCATTTTCCAATTGTCATTCTAGTAAACTAGATATGGCAATAAATGAAATATTAGCCACGCAACAAATGAATACTCGTACAACTAAAGATAAGACTTATCATTTAATTGTGAGTTTCAGAGCGGGGGAAAATCCAAGTAAAGAAATTTTAGATGATGTAGAAAAAACTATCTGTAAAGATTTGGGGTTTGCCGAACACCAGCGTGTAAGCGTTGTGCATTATGATACTGATAACGTACACATGCACATAGCTATTAATAAAATCCATCCTGAAAAATTAATTACATTAGACCCTCGGCAATCTTATCGTAAGCTAAGTGAATCATGCGCGAAGCTTGAAATAAAACATAATCTTGAAGTAGATAATCATATAGGTCTTAAAATTCCTTCCGCTGGTAGAGCGAGTGATTTAGAGCATCATTCAGGTATTGAAAGTCTTGTGGGATGGATTAAACGGGTTTGTTATGAAGATATAAAGTCCTCTAAAAACTGGGATGAACTTCATAAAGTCATGGCGTTTAATGGGCTGGCTTTGCATAAAAAAGGCAATGGTTTTGTTATTGAGAGTATTGAATCAGGCGTTTTTGTTAAGGCGAGTACAGTTGATAGAACATTTTCTAAAGCAAAATTAGAAGCGAAATTTGGCGAGTTTAAAGAGTCTGATTTTGTCGATGACAAAACCCGTTCTTATCAGAAAGAGCCCAAGCAAACACGAGTTGATACTAGCGATTTATACGCTCGTTATTTAAAGGAACAGGCCAGTAACAAGAAGCGGAAAGCATCAATGTTAAACGCTTCTAAACGCCGTAAGCAATTTGAAATTGAAATGATTAAACGCTCTAGTAAATTAAAGAGAATAGTCATCTCATTGTCAGATAATTATCTAATGAGAAAGGTTCTCTATCGTCAAGCGAGCAAGTCATTACAGGATAATATTAAGAAAATAAATCAGAAGTACCAGAATGAGCGGCTCGCATTAAACAAGAATAATCGCCGTCATACGTGGGCTGACTGGTTAAGGGAACAGGCCGAGGCCGGGAACGTTGATGCATTGAACGCATTAAGAGCCCGGAAGGGTACGACCTTAAAAGGTAATACCTTCTCAGGCCAAGAGTCACACCATGTAAAGAGCGGCGAGGTAGTCACTAAAGGGGGGGCGGTGAGTTACCAGAAGGGCATCGAGGCGGGAATACGTGATGACGGCCAACAGCTAAAAATAGCTCGAAACATTACAGCTGAGGGCGTTATTGCGGCGCTGAAAATGGCACAGGAGCGATTTGGTAACACGATCACCATTAACGGAACAGATGAATTTAAGACCCTCGCAGTTAAGGCCGCTGTCGTTGGTAATGTGCGGGTTACGTTTTCTGACCCTGAACTGGAAAAATTAAAGCATAACTTACTATTGGGAAAACAAAATGCCGAAATCAAACGAAGAATTATTGCCGGACGAGGATTTGATCGCTCTAGCTATGGCGCAGATGGACGAAGAACTGCCAACCGAAACGAATTTAGACCCGGGGATGAGTTTGGTTACAGAGATCGACCCGAACAAAAGCCAGACCTTGGAGTATTTGGAGCGAGAAGCGACAGACCGCCTACCACCGGATATAACAGCGTGCGCTCAATGTCCAGTATCGATGTGGCAAGCTACCTCAAGCCAAGTGCAGTGTTATTGCCGGGTGATGCACGTAATAACATGGACAAGCACAAAGAAAGACGAAGTGCTGACTCATTGCGATGGAATGTATTTCACACCAAAATAACGCCTGTTCAAATGGCTGCGGCAGAAAGCTATATTTCAGAGCGTTTAGAGAAGAAAAAGCAGGGGATCTCAATACCTGAGCATCGACCGTTAACCAATCCTACTAAAGCGGCTTACCTTGGCGCGAGAAACGTTAACGGAGTCCCATTAATGCTATTTGCTGAACCAGATGGAGCCGTGGCCGTGCTACCTGTTAGCACGTTGAAGCAATTCAAAATCGGTGAGTTGTTATCGATTAATAAGGATGGTTTGGTATCGAGGGCGAGGAAGGTTAAGCGTTAGTGAAAGGAAAGCGCCTAGAGCTAGGCGCTTTTATCTGATAACGTAATCCGCGCCTTTGGTATTCAAGAGCGCGTAAAACGTCACTATGGCTTGTTTAGAGGGGTTAGGCGGGACTTACAGAGCGGGTTTTTACGTGTGACTTTTTAATATTTTGTTCCTGTGTCTGTTCCTGTTTTTGTGTGTGTTGCAGATTTTGTTTGTTCAAAAGCTCATTGATTGCAAATTTCACCTGACGTTTTACCCCATCGATGCCCAAGGCGCTCTTGGTTTTTACATCATTAAAATCGGTGTATTTCT
Organism: Shewanella sp. LC6; assembly: GCF_006385735.2. NCBI lineage: Bacteria > Pseudomonadati > Pseudomonadota > Gammaproteobacteria > Alteromonadales > Shewanellaceae > Shewanella > Shewanella sp. LC6. The sequence goes on along the minus strand of NZ_CP043903.1, from coordinate 274,926 downwards.
TCATTGTATCAATGGCTTTCATTTGCTCCTTAGTCACCTCTTTATTGCGCCACAATTCAGGGGTGACAATAGGTAACTCGGGAGGGTAAAGCTGTTCTTTTGGAGCGAAAATAGGGAAAAGCGTTTGCCCTTTAACGGCTTCGGCGGCTGCGGTCGCTTTTTCCACCCCTACGTTTTTATCTTCGGTCATTACTTGGTGAGCGTCATTATCACCACAAATCAACATCGGTTTATTAGGGTGAATTTCTCGTAAGGCTTTCGCCACTGTGACAAGATTACCTGCATCAAAAGCTGATACTACGGGTAATGCTGCTGCTTCACTTAGCGTATCAGCGGTTGCATAACCTTCGCTCACAATAATCACCGGGGCTTTAGCCAGTGCGTCCATATCGCCCCCGACAATATGAAACGAGCCCGTTTTTTGTGAACCAGAAGGAAACATTTTCGTGCCGTTTGGCTGGATGGTTTGAGCTGTCCAAATTTTGCCGTTGGCATCATGCGCAGGAACAACCAGATCACCAGTGGTAAAAACTACGTGAGAGGGGTTCTTTTCGCGTAGTGCCTGTGATTCTTTCCAGTTTGCCCCGATTAACACTTTGGGGTCATTTTGCAAGGCCGATGGTTCAGGAATAACGAGCAAGTTACCCGCTTTGGCTTGTTTAACTTGCAAGTATTTCTCATTTCCTGTCGGTAAATTGCATACTTCTAGTAAACGAGTGATACCTTCGCCCACGCTTTGATGTTCAGCTGCTTGAGCCGCTTCTCGCTCTTGCTTCTTCGCAGCCGCTTGAGCATTTAAAACCGCTTTTTCCTCATTGGTCATTGAATAGCCCTTCGATGACCAATTCTGTGATTCCCCGGTACGATTATTTGAGATATAAGCCGCTGGTATGCCGTCTGTAAATGCTACGTACATACCTCCACCGCTTTGATCTTTCACAGAAGCTTTATCAGAGAGCAGTCGGCATCGATGTTTCTTGCCGTCCATAATGGGGTGCTCACCAGTCACATCAAAGCCCATTTCTTTCATCACAAGGGCTAATTCTTCTCTTGGGTGAAGGGCTGGGGCTTGCTCAGTGGGGCGATTTTCAACGAGCCATTTACCAATTAATTGCTTATCAGTGCCGGGGTCTACATACCAAGATTTTTTTTGTTTATCCCATTTTGCACCAATGCGTTTAGCCTCATCTTTTTCTGAATACGGCACTGCAATAAACAGTTTAGTTTCTGGCTTGGCCTCAACCTGAACAACAGGCCATTTATCATTAAGCTTGGGTAACTCTGATTTATCAATAGACCAGTAACCAGCTGATCTATCCCATCGAGCGCCAGCTGCTTTGGCTTCGTCTTTTTCTTTAAATGGTACATCGATAAAAACCTTTTCAGTTTTTTTATCCATGCTTTGCGACTCCATATCGATATTTTGGCGCACAGGCTCCAAAGGAGTGTTACTGCTAGGAACTGCGGCACTTACGCCCTGCTCTTGATTTTGCTCTTGCTTTTGCTCATAGCTGAGTAGCAGCGTTTGAATTTTTTCGGCGTCAGCTGCGGCGCGGAAAATTTCTAGCGGGTCATCCTGCAACACTTTAATCCAGCTTTTGACGTAGGCTGTATGTTGTTCAGGATTGTGGCCTATTCCGAGTTCTTCACCCATGATCATTGATGATATTTCGGCGCGTAGTTCTTCCTTTGCGTAAGCCTCACTGCCGAATGGATGCCCAAGATCACGATTTAAGCGGGAGGGGTGCCCTGTCCAGTGGCCTAGCTCATGTAAGGCCGTTGCGTAATAGCCAGCTGCATCACTGAACTGGTTCTTTTCGGGTAGGGTAATACTGTCCCTGCCGGGGCTATAAAATGCCCTATCTTGCGATTTGTGCATAATATTCGCGCCAGATGAGCTAAGAATTTTTTCCGCTCGATTTACGGCGTCCCACGTTTGCTCGGGGGTTTTAGGTTTAATTTCAATCGGGGGTAAACCCTCGATCTGTTCTGCGTTAAACACAGAAGCAAAAAACACTCTTGGCCGTTCTAACGGCACAATAACCGTTTTGGCCTTGCCTTGGCTGTCTAAAATAGGTTTCCCGTTGTCGTCTAATAATTTCTGTTCTTCGTTGAACTTCCAATATTGAACGGGGGTACTTTTTGCCCCTTTTATCACTTGAGCATTAACCGAATTTGCTTGGTCGTATGTCATCCAGCGTGGATCGGAAAACCCCTGTGACATAAGGTTTAAGGTATTGATACCTCTGTATCTTTTACCTGTTGACGGATTGTAGGGTAAGGAGTGGTTATCTTGCCCAGGCACCCACGGTTTTTGCCAAGGTGCAGTGCCTTGTTTGAGCTGTTCTATCAAGCGTTCTGCAACAACTTCGTGGAACGGTTTTTTAGGGGTTTTCTTATTCATTTGAACCCCCATCCAGTGCAGACGTTAGCGCATCTTCTTCACTCATTGCGTCCTCGATGAATGCGCCCATCAAATCCGCTTCGATTGGTGAAACCTCAACTTGAAGTTGAGGGGTAAGAGCATCATCCAGTTTTGCATCGATGACTGATTGCTCAGTGACATTCGTTTCGTTACTCATGGGATTTCCTTACTTGAAATAAAAGAGCGCACTAGGCGCTCATTTAGGGGGTTATTGTTGGGGGGCTTTTTCTTTCGGCACGATAGGTTTTGAGTAATTCGGTCTACCGTTAATATCTGCGTACATTTGTTCACATGTTGGATAATGGCTGCAACCCCACCAGAACCGCCCCTTAACCGATGTTGGGCGGCGTACTAATCCATGATTACAGAGCTTACATTTATAAATATCAGAGATTGGTAGAGGTGATTTCGCGCCGGCGATTTTTACCGCCCCGACATTGGCCTTTTCAACTTGCTCAGTTACAAACTTTACTTGTGCTGCGGTAAAGGCATCGAGAGACATTTTGCCGGATTCAACGTCTTTAAGTTGGCGTTCAACTAATGCAGTTAACACCGGGCTCTTTACCATTGTTGGTAAAGCGTCCACGACACTGCGGCCAAGGGCTGAACTAACTAATGCCTTGCCTTGTTCGACCAAATACCCCCGTTCTTTAAGTTCGGTAAGGATTCCGGCTCTTGTGGCTTCGGTGCCGAGTCCATCTTCTTCACGGAGTAACTTTTTCATAGCTGGATCATCGACAAACTTATGAATCCCGACCATGGCCGCAAGAATAGAACCCTCATTAAAGCGGCTTGGTGGTTTTGTTTTCGCGTCTTTGCGCTCAATGGCACTACATGTTAACGCATCACCTTTTTTCACTTTAGGGAGGCTTTGATCATCCTCTTTTTCGCTATCTTCTTCCGCTTCACTATAAACGTCCTTCCAGCCGTTCAGAGTGATAACTTTACCCGAGGCGGTGAAGCATTCGCCGCCAATATCAATTTCAATATTGGTGCTGCGGTATTCATGCACAGGGTAAAACTGCGCTATGTAGGTACGCACAATCAGCTCATAAATGTTGCGCTCCATTTCTGATAGGGCGCTTTTGTTTGCTACTTCGTGAGTTGGGATAATGCCGTGGTGCGCGGTTAACTTGCTGTCGTCCCATGTTTTGGATTTCAGCTTTGGATCGGCTTTATCAATGATAGGGATCAGCTCAGGGTTAACCTTTTTCAGTGATTCCAAGATGCCCGGTACATCGGTAAATTGCGATTCAGGCAAGTAACCGCAATCCGTCCGCGGATAAGTGGTCAGCTTGTGTTTCTCATATAAAGCTTGGCATGTATCAAGGACGTTTTGCGCGGAATAACCATATTTTTTACTGGCGGTTACAGTCAGGTTTGATAACGAGTAAGTCAACGGGTGGTGAGCCTTTTTTGCCGTTGATTTCGCCTCTGTTATCGATGCTGCTGCGCCCGTCATGCTTGTTACCAGCGCGTCCGCTATTTCTGTATTCGTTAATCGCCCTTCGCTATCGAGTCCGGCTTGATCTTCTTTAGCTTTCCACTTGGCGTTAAATTCTCCATCACTGCTTTGTAAGGTAGCGCGTAATGTGTGAAATGGGATTGGCGTAAAGTTTTCAATTTCGCGGTCACGATTAACGACCATCGATAACACTGGGGTTTGCACTCGGCCAACCGTGATTAATGCCCGGGAACCCCCGCGCTCCGCTCGTAGAGTGAAAGCCCGGCTAAGGTTCATCCCAATTAACCAATCCGCTCTTTGGCGACCAATGGAAGCATCCCCGAAAGTCTTTTTATCAGCATTATCAAACAGTGAGTTTAAGGCTCGTTCTACTGATACTTGGTCGATACCGCTTGACCAGTAACGCAAAACAGGACTACTATTCGCATGGTATATTAGAGTTTCATCAATTAGATTTTGCCCCTCCCTGTCTGGATCTCCTGCATTTACAATGACTTGCGCTCTTTTTATTAATACCCCAATTTGCTCTAATTGCGTCTTTGCATCCGCTTTGGGGTGAAGAATCCAATCTTGAGGGATAATAGGCAGATCTTCTACGCGCCAGATTTTTTTGCCGTCCCGTGCGGGTGCGTCAGCTGGGGTGTAGTAATCGGGTTCGGCTTGTTCAAGCATGTGGCCGAAACACCATGTAACCGTATCTTCGCCACATTCAATATACCCATTGCCTTTGCGTGTGACTCCTAGCACTTCGGCTATCGCCCTCGCGACACTGGGTTTTTCCGCGATAAATAATCTATTCATTGCGCCCCCTTGTTACTGAGCTTGATTGGCCTGTGGTGAACTGCCAGAAGTAAAATCAATGTTTACGACTCGGCATTTGAGTTTAGCGCCTGTTGTTTTATCCGATCTTTGGAATGTCTCAACACAAAGATCATCGGCAGTTAGTACGATTTGACGGCCTTTAGTGAGCTTTTCCGCTAACTTCTGGCCGCGCTCCCCCCAATATTCAGCTTCAATCCATTGGGTTGTCTCATGTGCCCCAAATCCCACGTTATACGCGCAAGAAAAAGAGGTTACGGCGGTGCCCCCGGGAGTAACACGGGTTACGGCATTTTGTCCAATACGGCATAGTTGAATGAGCATACGGGTAGTTCCTTTTTCATTGGTTTGTTTGGAAAGTTCACGACAGTTTTTACCTGACTTATCCACTGAAAATGTGGATAACAGAGGCGCTAGTCGTTCAGGGTGAATTTTTCAGGCGTTACAGGGGTTCTTAACTTATCTGTTTGCTGAGGGGCGGGGATTTTTACGCGCTCAGAGAAAACAGGATCTTGGAAATATAGGATTTGACGGCCATATATGGCGGGAAAACCCGCCGTGTAAATAATCATATCTCCCGCCTTGGTGATCTCCCCTTTTTCATTTTTTATCGGGGCGGGTAAGCGCATACATTCATCGGGGGTTAACAGCGTTCGCTTGGTTTCCGTGAAAGTGCGGGAAACGTTGGTATTACTGGTCGCAAACCGTTTACCTGATGTGGTTATTTGCTCCTTAATAATGGTGGTTTCACCTGTCAGGTTTGCTAAGTGCTGGGCTGTTTCAAGGCGGTTCGGTGGATAGGCGTTTTGAACGTGACAGTTTGAGGTGATCTGTTCGTCACGGCCATAGCCCGTTTTTTCGCTTTTCAACTGATTGAGGTCTTGGCAAATCAAATAAAACTTAATGCCGTAACCCGCTACGAAAGCGAGCGATTCTTGCAAAATATCGAGCTTGCCGAGGCTTGGGAACTCGTCAATCATGCCAAGTAACCGATGTTTATAGTTGGCTACTGGTCTACCGTTTTCAAATTTCATATCTGACGTCAGTAGCCGGATGATCATGTTAATAATGATCCTGACCAATGGCTTTAAACGGTCTTTATCGGTTGGTTGGGTGATGATATACAGGCTAACCGGGTCGCTATGGTGCATAAGGTCTTTTATCGTAAACTCAGACTTGCTCACCACGTTTGCGACTACGGGGTCACGATATAGCATCAAATAACTTTTGGCCGTAGAGAGAACAGAGCCAGCTTCTTCTTCTGGCCTATCAATCATATCTTGTCCAGCAGCCGCAGATAATGGATGCGCTTGGCCGTCAATGTGCGGATATGAAACCATTTCATTCCACAGGTCTGAAATTTTGCGGTTGGGTTCTGATAGCATGGCATCGATAGCAGGGAGTGACGCTGTTTTACCTTCGGCTTGGGATTTATAAATCGTGTGAACAACCACGCCACATAACAAGGAAAACGCCGTTTTTTGCCAGTGGTCATTTAGCCCCTTACCTTCGGGATCGACGATTAGGGTGCATAGGTTTTGAATGTCGCCTACTTCTGAATCTGTGCCCACCCGGATTTCGTCTATAGGGTTCCAACAGATGCTGTTGCGGTTAGCGGGTTCAAAGCGTAGTACCTTTTGTCCCATTTTTTTGCGATAGCCAGCCGTTAGTTCCCACAGTTCACCTTTTAAATCGGAGATAAATGTGCTTTTACGCCACGTAAGCAGCGTGGGAATTACCAATCCTACCCCTTTGCCTGAACGTGTCGGGGCGTAACATAAAACGTGTTCCGGTCCACTATGCCTTAGATAGTGAGTCACGCCTTTTTCATCGACCCACCCCCCCACATAAACACCTTCGCCCGAATCCTCGTTAGCTGAATTTGCTTTTTTCAAGAGGGCTGCATTTTCAATATCAGAGCGGTTTGCCCACCGTGCCGAACCATGTAAAAACTGGTTTGGTTTGGACTTGGTGGATTGCTGTATTTTGTTAGCTAACACAGCAACAAAGCCGAGGGCTGTTGCAATCATGCCAACGCTACCAGAGGTAATAAACTGTTCGGGGTAAACTGAGTACCAATCAAACGCCCACGTTAGAATTTTTGTGGGTAGGTAGATGTGATTCAGATTCTCGCCCAGCTGCGGCTGATAGCCGAATGTGTGGGCAAAATGCTGAGTTGCCATTTGCAAGCCAACCAGTACCGAGGCTGAAACAAGAGCAAGCGGCATAAACTTACTTTGGCTTTTTTGGGGTGAGCGCATTTCGCCACCCACCATATTGTTGTGATCTTTGATTTTCATTTGTGATACTCGGCGTTAAGGCGTTACAGAGGGAATAGAGCTAAGGGGCGAATCGTGCCAATGATGTTTTCTATCGGTACATCACCGAAATAGCGGCTATCAAACGAGTTTTTAGGGGCGTGATCTGAATAAGCGAAAAACGAATTATTAGAAACCGTGAACGGCGGCAGCTGGGGCAGCGCTCTATTTTCACCGTCCACTTGTAAACGAATTGAGCCCGTCAATTCTGAATTGTTGATTTTAACTGCGGGGGTGAACTCAACATAATCCCCGGACATACCCACAATACGTTTTATGATTGGCACTGTGCCGCTTTCACAGCGGCCTGTGTCAATGTAACCCCGCTCTATTGCATCCTGTATCACGGCTTTATTGGGAGGACAAAACAGCACTAAATCATTTTTCTTGTAGGAATTAGCCTTTGAAACAATATAAATCCCCGGGGGGAATGATTTACTGGTATTTATTCTTATTCCGATGAAGTATGAGAGTGAAACTGCGGCGGTAAATATGCTTATAGATAGGAGCCAATATTTTGCGGTTTTGCTCATTGAAACACCTTTTATAATTCGATAGCCCCCAATGCACTTGCTTTTTCAAACAATGCAGCCAATGGGTGCATACACACATTTTCAAGCAAGTCATCTGATAGTTTTGACCTAACTCTTATGCGCTCATTTGTTTTGGGGTCTAATGACGAATAAGGCAAAATCCCTGTATTCTCTTTATCGAAATGAAACCCGTTAAAATAAAATGGAATTTTATTTTTGAAAAACCATGTGTCTGTGTAATTTTCCTTTACGCTTTCAAATTCTGAATTTATTAGCCTTTGTATATATCGACAGACAAGGAAAAAAGCCCTTAGCGTTTCAGGCGGTGTATCTAAAAATGTGATGATGCCTTTTTGAATAGTGAACCTGCCCATTGCCCAAGTATCGGCGCGGGTCGCTTTAGTTGGGAGAGTCCACAGCCCCGTAAATGAATACACGCCTTTGCTTTCTTTGGTTATGTACGCTTGCGCGTAAGCATTAAAGGATTCCGTCAGGCCGTCCTCGCTGGCTGGCAGCTTCACTACGATTGCGCCCAGTGATAGCGTGTCACCGTTTCGCATTTTGTTTAATGTAGCTTTGTAGTAGATAGGTCGATGTGCTTTTTTGAAAAAATCGATATTGCTCATTTCCAAGGCGTAACTCCTTAGTAAGACTGAAACTTTAAAGCTGTTTGAATTTCTGATTCACTTAAACCTAAATTTCTAAGCTCATTTTTGAATTCATATAATTTCTTTGTTTTTAAATGATTCTCTGATAATGAGTTAGATTGTTCGTGTCGCTTGGTTTTTGGAGTGTGAGATATAGTGCTATTAAACGCTTTATTTACTTCTGCCATTTTTAGCCTTCCATCTTTATTGTTAAAACGTGCCACTTATTAAGGTTGATATTTCTTAACTTCTCTTTTTTATCTTTGGCGCTATCAATCATCATGCTTATTTTACCGAGGAGGTTTTGCCAAGGCTTCGCCTCGTAGCTTGATAATATGGCGTTTTTTTTAGCTAAGAGTTTTTCTAAAGTTGAAAAGTCTCTTAGTGTCCCGTCAGGGTGGTAAAACATTGGGGAGGTTAACTTTATGTTTCTAACACCATAGTTAGGGAGCGTTTCAACTAAAAATAAAAGTTCTTTATAGGTACGCATGGTGAAGTGTTGGTATGGATTGCGTAGGTGTATGTCTGCGCCCTTGCTGAATAATTTTTTTGTGGTTGCAAGCTCTGAATTATCATCGATGACTAACTCAGGAGGGATTAACAGGGCTAAGGTTACAAATGCCACCGTATAGCTGAACATTTCGGCTATAGGCAGTAAATTGATGAATATCAGCGGCGCAGTGATACAAATAGAATGCGCTAAAAATCGTGCAGCAAGGTCTAATCTTGCTTGAGTAAATCCGTTAGCTAATAAATTTATCGGGCGTTCTGTGAGTGTGGTTTGTGGGAGTTTTTGCAGGAACCACAATAAAAAGACAATTAGCACCAGTATTAAAATTAATTTGGTCATAGTAGCACCTATAAAAACCCACTGCGTAATGAGTGGGTTTTGTGTCGGCCTAGGGTTTAGTTTTAGATTAGTTCACTGGGGTAAACTCTAAACTCGGGTCATTTTCGTTAGCTGCTGCTGAAAAGGCTTTGCTGTATTCAGAATAAGTTTCAGCTAGGTTCTTAGCAAGGAAAAACCGAGCGGGGCATCCTAACTCTATTGCTAATTGAGTCGAATCAATCTGAATAATATTTTTGTTTTCCAACAGAGTGATTTTTGTGCCAACTGGTTGCATAACGCACTGAGGCGACATTTTTTTAATCACTTTATCTTCGGTTAAATAAACCACGACAGGAAATCTACCTAAACCTTTCAATGTATAAGGAAAATTAAGTAGATACTCAGCTTCTTTCTTTGCATTATCAGCATCAATCTCAGCAAAGTAAGCAACTAAGCCCCCCACCGTTAAACTCCCCAACAGAATCAAAAACAATATAACCCGTCTACCCATTTGTTTTTCTTCTCGTAAAACCAAGCCCTAATGCTGCGATTAGTGACATAAAGCCCATTGAACCACCGCCACCTGAACCCGTTTCAGGGTCTGGCGTTGGAGTAACAGGTTTAGTGCGACCTTTGTTAATAGTGATTTTTTGTTCACCATCGAGGGTTACTGTTCCTTCATAGCCGTTGCTTGATACTGTGTATGTGCAAATATCAAATGGCTGTACCGTTGCGCCCGAACAAGTGCCGCCAGTGATGGTTGCATCACCGCTGGCCGTGGCGTTATCCATAAAAGCGTCAGCATAGAGGCTTTGCACTTCGATTGTTACTGAGCCGCCAGAAGTAGGAGTATTAGCCAGAGTTGGATAGTGCCAACCGTTAACGGTCGATAATATGAAATCGCGCGCAAAATAGAGGCGAGTTCCATTAGCTTGTTTGCCTGTTTCGGCATCGAAAGCACTACCCTGATGAATTCCAACGATCAGATTATTTCCATCCGTGTACGGAGCCCCAGAGTCACCGGGGACTGTTGTGCCGAGATTATCAAATTTAAGTTCTAACTTACTTAGTGGCACTCCATTAATGATATATTGAGGTGCTGAAATTTGTTCTGCGACAGCTAAGTTTGTTTGAGGAGTGTTGTTACCAGCCCCAAAGCCAGTAATTTTAATCCGTTCATCAGCCTCAACATTTCGCATGGACAAAAACTTAACATTATTTGTATTTGTTTTACTTACCAGTTCCCATAACGCAATATCGATGCCGTCTGACATATAATCTTCGTGGTTATAAACTTTTGCGACACTTACATTGCCAGTCACGGTTGTTACACCCTGTAACGCCTCTTTATCGCAATGAGCAGCAGTTAAAACCCACTTCCCACTTATGATTGTGCCTGAGCAGTTCATTTTTACCATGTCATCGTTTTTAGACCAGTCTAGGATTGAACCATTTTGAATGGCAAAGGCGGGAGCTGAAACCGCAGAAATAAGAGCTAAAGTGAGCAGGGATTTTTTCATGTGCAACATCCTTTTTTGTTTATATGCACTTATAGTAAGCAAATTTGTTTATAAACACAAGTGTTTATTTTGGTTCTTTTAACTTTATCTTTTTTGATGACGGTTTGTAATGCTCACCTGTTTGCAAGTTTACATGGTGATTTTTTATCCAACGTGTGAGTTCTTGCGGCAGCCAATCGGGATTGTCTCTTAGAAAATCGGCTTGAGCGCCTCGTTGGGTGCCGTAGCGAGTTTTAATATATTCTTTTAGCTTCATGTTTATTATGGTTCTTAGGTTATTTTTACCTAGTATATAAACATATTTGCTTTTAAACAATAACGATTATAGAACGGTGACTCAAGTCACCGCACTATGGTTGCCAATGCTTATGGACATTGTTGAGTTTGAGAAACACAAATTGGGGAGCGTGTAATTGACCAAGGCGTGAAATCACCACTGGCTGAACACGTTTGCGTTCTGGCTCCCACTTCGCATGTTTTCTGTGGACTATTGCAATACACGTTTTCTGTTTTAGTTTGCCCGGCGGTGCATGATGGTGTGTTGCTACCCGGGGCAAATTTCACTCCATAAATTGCATAGATTTTTGAGTTTTCTCCCGTTGTCGTAAAATAGGTGTCTGTTGTGAATTTGCCATTCCATGACACTGAGTCGCGCTCGTATAGAGTTGCATAACCGCTGGAGCTGTTTTCAATCGCGAGATCATACTCAAGTGGAGTAAATCGGTAGTGCTGGACGTAATGGCCGTTGTCATTGCTGCCAATGGTGACAATTTCATCAAAATTGCGGAATGACTCACTCAACGTAACGTTTCCAGTGTTTAGGCCGCTCGTTGAGCTAGATTTCCAAATTTGTTTATACGTGCGTTGTAATGTTGTAGAACCGCCGGAACTTGTATTTGGTGGCTTTACATAGGTGTTCCAGTTGTCGATAGTTTCCTGTAGTGGAATCGAATTGTTATGGAATGTTTTTTTATCAGACTCCATCGCTTTTTCGTATGTCATTTTTTCGGCATTAGCAAAGCTATTCCCTGCTAATAGAGCACTAAAAATCAATAAACTTAATAAGTGTGATTTTTTCATATTTACCTCGTTTAGTTTTTACAGATTAAAAAAGCACTGATTTCACCGTCATGCTGTAACGTCCAAGTAGAAGAACCTTGTAATTGGGCGTAATAATCAAGACCGAGTGTCCAATATGTGCTGCTTTCAGTTGCATAGGTTTTGCTTTGGCTGATCGTATTAATATTGTTGGCGTTGTTTTGAGCAAAGATACTTTTAATGCTGACAATGATTGAAGGGGTTAGATTTGCGGGGCATTTATGTTTATTTACTCGTTCATTGTGTTTACCAACAAACGCCCTTACTACACCAGTGCCAACACTTCGCTGGCTTCCATCACTATTTCTAATCGTGACGTCCTTTGCGTTGGTGATTGCGTAGTTTCCGCCTACGTCCCAATCTCCTGTTAATGTCGAATCATCACCGCTGCGCTTAACAAGCGCGTCTTGTTGGACACCAGAGTCGATGCGGTCTACCCATACAAACAGGCTGTTGCTGGCCTCGTTAAATTCACTTCCGGGGAAGCGACTCAGGGTTTCCAAAACGGCTTGATGTTCTAGCCGGGTTGCATCACTTGTTGCATTCGGAAACGGGATTTGAATTTGTAAACGGTAACGAGGGGTAACTGACGGAGGCACAGGACTGTTAATTTTTGTCATTAACATCGATGTACCCCATGGTGTTTGCTCGGGTTTTCGACACTTACCAGCGTTGTTATCGGTGGTTGAACAGTTAGGTAAATAGGCTGGCTGTAAGTCACTCCAAGCGTTAGGGAATACCGCCGCAGAGCTGGGCGGCCAACCTTGGGCTATCTGGTCAATTTGAAACGCATTAACTTGTTTAGTTATGTATTCCAGATTTTGATAAAACGGGGTTACTTGGGCTTGAATCCGCATGATTTTACTGCGTTGTTGCCAGTGCATAATGAGCATGGTTAACACAGATAAACCGACAATCATTATGACAATATTTGCAAAGCCCCTCTGGCGCTTATGTGATCTCAATTTAGGCATCCTGTGGCGGGGTTGAATGAGCGCCAATCGACATTAAATGTAATTGGCTGTGTAAAACGGAGCTGAGTAGGACTGATAAGGTTTGCATCTAAATAACCAGATACGCGCTCTAGTTCGTCAGTATTTGCAAACGTCAAATCGATATTAATGGCACTTGGTCGTGACCAAGAGCCGTTAGATTTCATAACGTAATCAACTGCGATTTGATATTTTTTGCCATTTACTAAATCGGTGGTAATTAGTTGATTATTAATTAAGTTACTGATGGATAGAGTTTTGGACGGTTGGTAACAATGAGTTTGGCTAATATCTTTACCGTAGAAATTTTTGGCGGCTAATTTTACATATTCAACCGTAGTTTCAATTTCCGCAGCATCGGAGTAATTAAGTAGCGGTCTTGCGACCGCTACCCACATCACGACAGATACCAATATTGAGCAGGTCAAAGCAATTTTTAACTCAGTTGTAGCCACTCCGTTTTGATAACGAGTCGTGAACATACAACCTCTAGAACGTCATGGTTAACGTTGTGCCTGTGGCTGTGATGGTGCTACAGCCAGTCGCTTGCGCGCAATTGCTGCGGGTCGCTGGTGCCATTGTGTCAGCGAGATCAGTCATTCGCGTTGGATCGTTAGGAATGGTCGCTACAATGTTGTAAAGGCCGGGGTTGGAGTTAGCGGCTACTGTCCAGTTACCGCCAAATTGGTTTGTTGCAACACCGTTGTTAGCGGTGCCGCAGATGGATTCATTGAGATAACCTTGAGTACACAAAATGCCAATACTAACACCTGTGTAATTGGGTCTTGCCTTCTTCCAGCGATATGCCGCATCACTAATAGTAGATACGTCAGTTTGAAAACCGGAAACTCTCATTGCATAACGAATATCCGGCACTTTAGAGATTAGAAAAATCAGTGCAATGATGATTAGTGATGCCCAAATCAGAATGTCGGTTGTAGATGCGCCACGTTGACGGTTTTTCATGTTTACAGTTTTAGTCATTTTAATTTCCTTGAGTGCAAATAAGCCGAATCCCTTCCCTTTATATTTAAAAGAGAAACGACAAGAGGGTTTAAAAAATTGAGATTAGATTTAAGTTGAAAGTAGGTTAAACGTTAACGCGAGTTGCAATGTCCATTATCTGTAAAATAACACCTCCTCCCATGAGTAAACCGATAGCAAAACCGATAAGTTTTAACGCATCGATACCGATTGATTTAATTAAGTCGATTTCTTCCATTAACAGTTCGTGGTGAATATCAGCACTGTTCAACAGTGTTTCAGACGTCCCGCCGATTTGTCCGAGTAAATAAAGCGAATTTTCCTCTGATTTATTAAGCAATCCTGTTGCCATGATATAACCGAGGTTTTTCTCCCCCCATTCAATTTTTTCGAGCATTTTGGCGATATGGTGTAATAAATAGCGATTGGCATGTTTTTTGGTTTGCAAAAGCGCTTCTTTTAACCCGAAGCCAGCCAACGTTAGATTACCCATTGAGCGTAGAAATGCGCCTGTTTGGATCATTCTGTATTGGCGATAAACGGGGAAATTATCAATTTTCTTTCTAAAGTTGCCCGTCATTACTGATAACGACAAAAACACAGCAATAACAAATAACAAGGTTATTGAACCAATTAATAACCCCCAGTCAGCCCAAAAATTTCCGAATGATGCCGCCAGTTGGGAAAGTTGTCCTTTCTGACCTCGCGTCATAATCTCGTCTAACATGGGGAATAAATACAGGCTGATACCCGCTGATGCGGCGAGCATTGCAACTATCCCGGCTATCGGTTTCCAAAGTGCTTTTACCAGTAACGAGGTAGACGCGCTTTTTGATGACAGCGTGATAATTGCGTTTTGCACTCCCCTTGCCCATTCGCCAGTGTGTTCACCAGCGGCCAACGCCTCAAAAGCGAGCGAATCAAGCCAAGGTTTTGTCCCGAGAGAAAAGCCTTGTCCGTTCCTGATACTGCGCAAAATCCCTTCCCCAATCTTCCGCTCTGTGGGTTGACCGTACTTAATCAGCTGTTCAGCAATTAATTTTTGTTCAACACCAGACCGGGCGAGCCTGTGAATATTGCGCAGTAGTTTGATTTGTCGCTTGTGATTAAAAAGCAATTGTTCAAGTGATTTGGACATAATTCCCCGCCTCACATTTCAAAGGTTTTATAGATGTCGGCAGAGGCAACAGGAAGCAAATCATTCACCCTTCCCGATGCTGTCACCACATCGATAACACCTGCTTTTATTTTGCTGATTGCATGATCTCGGACGTCCTTAAAACCCTTGGCTTTTAGAGCTTTCAACCATCCTGCTTCGTCTTTTTTGATGATAAATTCTCGATCTTCATCATCGAGGACAATCATTTCGACTAGGGCTGTTCTTCCTCGCTCACCTTTTACGCAAAACTTACAACCTTTTGGATTTCTAAACCTGACATTTGTAGTCTCACCATTGCATAGCTTGTCAATTTTATTGAGCCATTCCGCCACTTTAGAATCTGGTTGGTCTTTGTAATGATCAGCGGCTTGTTCTGCCGTCAAACAACAGTGAGGGCATACTTTTCTGACCAGTGTTTGGTAAACCCAAAGCCGCATTAAAGCAGGGGCGGCAATCACGGCGGGAGGGACGTGCATTTGATCTGTGAGCGTGTGTGCAATACCTAATGCCGATGATGTGTGCAGCGTGGTGAACATAAGTTGCCCCGTTTCCCCCTTGCGGGTCAGTTCCATTGCACCGATTTTATCCCGTACTTCGCCGTGCATTTCGACATCCACATCATGCCGCAGTGTCTGCTTTGAATAATAACTAAACCCCCTCATTTCCTCGCCACCTTCTTTTACGGGGGTGTTGGGTTTAATTTGGATTTGAATCGCTTTTTTCAAATTAAATTCAGGGGGATCTTCCAGCGTCACTACACTGCGTTCTTCGGGTATTTCATTTAACACTGATGCGAGCGAGGTAGTCTTACCAGAACCTGTTTTACCAGAGAAGATACAAACACCTGATGGCATATCGCGATAGTTCCTAAGAACCGTCACATGCCCAGCTGTCCATCCCATATCCTCTAGCTTTGGTATCTCAGAGTTCGCATCTAACCAGCGTAAGGTGCAACGCCCCCCGCGCTTCGCTGGAACATAGGCGACCCGCCAGCTAGTTTTGCGCTTCACTTTTTTTATGTCAGAAACACCATTAATGATGATTTCTTCACTACACGTTAGAACTTCTTCCACGTGTCCGTTATTTGCATCTTTTTCTACAAAATCTGAATCTTTTTCAGTCGCTTTCGAGTTGAAAATATACGAGAACAACTGCAAGCCATAACTCGGGTCTGGGATTTCCGACAACAAGATTCGGCGACCATCGACCCGGGCATAGATGACAGTGCTATTTTCATGCACTTCAATGTGAATGTCAGAACACCATTTTTCTACACCAGATTGAAGATAATCGTGCAGTCGTTTTGAAGGCTCAGAATCAGTCACGTTTGCATTGCTAGCGCCGCTTGATTGCGATTCGAGCTGACTCAGATAATGCTCAATTTCAGATGCTGTGACTTTTTTTACTGTAGTCGGCTTTCCAAACAGTACGCCACCATTAAGCGTTCTTGACGCTGTAATATAATCCCTGATTTGCGAGATTTTTTTTGCATCAAAATCGCTAGTTAGGATGGTTCCGTCAGATAGTGCTACTGATTTTCTTTCCTCAAAATAGAGAGGTATTAGCACTTTGTCGCTTAGAACTACAGCAACAGGATTGTGTGAAGGTAACATTTATCACCTCAATAGCTTTTTACTCGGCGGGTTTTAGTCGTGTGGCCGTCTGAAAACGTAATCGACTCAGCCGTGATACCGATAACTGATACATCACCGATTTTGGTACCACGTTTAACATCAATAAGCTCACCACCCACTGACACCATGCCCACGATTTCTCCACCTGATTCAATCAGGCTTTTAACCACAATGAGATCAAGCAGTGACGGTTCTTTGGGCTTCTCTGCCATTTGCTCAATTAAAGCGGCAATTGGTGCCGTTGGGTTATTTAGTTTGTTCGCGGCTTCATCGGCATTTTTTTGGGCTGTGAGCGCGTTAAACCTAGCGGTTTGAACGCTGGCCTGTTTTTCAAAGCTGATAATTTCACTGGCCGCAGGACTCGGAACAAAAACCGCCTGACGAGATACAACTGGCTCAGGTACAGGTTGATTTAGTGTGTCCATCGAATTTAACGTTGTTGACGTGGATTCTTGGAGCGCAGGAGCGGGTATTTTAGTGCTCATTGAGTCATACGCTACGTATGACCCATACCCTAAAACCGCCACAGCTAACGCAGCGGCCAAGGCAATTTTTGACTTTGGTACGGGTTGCTTTGTTGTCATAAGTTAATCTCTCTAGCGGTCTTTATAGCGGTCTTTAGGTCAAATTCAGGTGGATCTATTAGTTCAAAAACTGGCTTCGTGTTTACTGGTAAACCTTCACAGTTTCTTATGGTTGCAGACAAGCCGTCGCCTGTCTTACCGCAGATGATCTGAACGCTTGTCATCGTAACAAGATCGGGATTGTTGGTTTTCATACGCGAGTCTCCTTATAAAACAGCGTCTACACCTTCGATAATAAGATCTAAGGAGCAAGTAACGTTGTTACCCGTCCCTTTGCTCAGGCTTAATTGTTGTAAAAAAACGGGCTCAGATTTAACACTATCTGCAATGATGCCAAGCAGCGCCGGGGGTACATCGGTAAAGGTGGCTGCAATCTTTAGGCGACTGACAGAACCAACGGGCACTGAGTTGGTTAAGCTGACGTTTGTTGCACCCAAATTAAGCAGCGCATCATGTAACCGCCGAGGATAGTTACCGAGCGAAACCAATTCAGGTTTTGCCCTAGGTTCAACATTCAGCACTAATTGCTTTGCCTCGATGTTTAAGTTCAACTCTGGATACATCGAAGCGAAAGCTTGCAGATTGTCATATTTCGCTTGCCCTTCTGTAACGGGTTTTAGCGGCATGACAATTGTTTGGCCTGATACCATCACACCGTCATTTGTCCAGTCAGGCGGTAGAAGGTCTTGATAAGCCAGCGCCAGCGAGACTTGCTTAAGCGCCGAATCTGCTGGCGCTTGAGATATAAACTCCATTGTCCATTGTTGCCACGGGTCTATCTGTTGCTGCTGTTGAACTGGATCAGGTTGACTAGACCAAAGCAAAAGCCCGATGACTCCGACCGCTAAAGCCGCTCCAACTCCGATATGCAGGGGTTTAATACTCGCACTACTGACTAATTGATAGTCAGTCGGAATGTCGCTAATGCTAATACTGATGACTTTGGGCGGGTTTGCTGGTTCATATTCCAGCGGTAGCCGCTCCGATGACAAAACGATTTGAATACCTTGGTGCAGTTCGTAAGCGAAACTGTCCAAGATTGCATTGTGCTGGCCGATTTGCTCACGTTGAACTAGGTGGCCTTTTACGTACAGCGCATAGATTTCTTGGTTTTCCAGTACATGAAAAAACAGAAAATTTTCGTCATCGATTGCCACGGTATCAGCGATAAACTGACCAACGCACATCGAGGGCAAATCAGCGTAATAACGGATGGTTTGCTCGTTTTTAGTGAAAACCCGCTCATATAGCGCGGAGTTGCTTTGCCTATGATCTTTTAACGCGCCTTTTGAATTGGGTAACGTTGCAATATAGGGTAAGTCGAGCGTGTGGATCATTGCACTCTCCTTGGTGTTAGTAGAACCAGCGTTTCTACGGTTTCGCTTACCGTACCTTCACCACCGAGCGCATCAACTCCAAAGTTTTTGCTGGCTTCTGCCGTCTTACTCACTTGCTTGATTGAGCCAATCACAACGGTTTGGCCGTAGAGCAATTTATTGGTGAAGTTGATTTCTGATTCTCGGGTATCTAAAAACTGTAATTGCACATCGTGAACTGTTTCAGAGCGTTCCCCGACTATTTTTGACAGCTTGCCAGCGATACGTAACCACACTGCATCGGTTTGTACTTTGGGCGTAATCATCATATCAACCCCTTCGCTTTGCGTTGCGCGAGTGACGGATGCAGATACCACTTTATCGTTAGCCTCGCTCTTTACTTCGTATAAGTAAGGCTTGGTCAGTGTCTGTGCTATACGACTTGGCTGATTGCTGAGAGCTAGTGCTGTGATTGGTGTTTCTGTTGAAACCGTGCCTTGTTTTTCTAAGGCTTTGATAAACGCTGTTGTCCCGTCCCATTTACCAGTGCCTTTAAAGGCCATGCCGTAGGCGCTGCCTTGGCTAACAGTGTTTGTGCCAGGCACTATAAATTCTAATGAGCCTGAGCCAATATCTTTTACGAGATTCCAATCCACCCCGCGCTCTTTTCCACGGTTAGAGCGAAATTCGAGAATGCGAATATCGAGCATCACTTGCTCACCAAATTGAGATTGGAAGCTGTTCACTAAGCTGCGAACCTGTGCCATTCGGCTTGGTGTTGTTCTAACCGCGATAGCGGTTAGGGCTGGCACAACTTCTACACTGCCGACCAGTTTGTCATCGTCAGAATCATTGTCTTTCAGCAATGTGACAATGCTGTCTTTAATTTGCGTAACGGGATCTACATCCTTGTAAGCAGTGTTTAGGTATTGGCCTTCAACTCGGGTGTTTAGTGTATCTGCGCCGCCCCCTGATGATTTTGCCGTACCTTGAGATCCTAACTGGCCGCTATACACTCCCGGGGGAATTGTGATCACAAACGTTTCAGATTCAAAGCGGCTGATAGATACCTTATCGTCAGTTGTGTTAATGCCGTATTCGGTTTGCCTTGCAATCAGGTTTAATACGTCCTCACGACTCGCCTTGAATGAGAGCGTGACACGTTTATTTGGGTCTACATCACCATCAAACCAGATGCGAACAGGTTTGTTGTAATGCTCCGCGCCGTTCATCACTTGGGACATCACCAGTGACAACGGCACATCGTTAGCTGAAATACTTACCGCTTCACTTAACCAAGGAATATCCTTTTTAATCACTAGCGGCGTAGTTGAAATGGGAGGGCGGCTGATGCTTCGCACTTGCGAGCTATGTTTAACTTGAGAAAGAGTGCTAATCCTTTCGTGAACCGAATCAGCTTCGTTTTTCGTGTCAGTATAATTTTGCGAAACACAGCCGATTAATGATGTTAGCGCAGCGGCTATGCCGATAGTTTTTAATAGCTTTAACGACATGATATGTCCTTATTATTTGGTATCAACGATAAACAGGGTTTGAGTGCTATCGAGCAATTGAGCCGAGACGGGAAATCCTTCTAGAACCACCCCTAATGCCCTTGCAATATCGCCTTGGGGCGTGACTATCGGATAGCTCGTCAAAAAGGGGTAATCATTAGCCGCTAACCAGCTGGGGCTTTGTGCTGTTTCGTTCCAGTTCCAGCCATAGTCCTGAGCAAGTTTTTTAACTGCATCACTTAATGATTGCCCGTTAACTAGCGTTATTTGCACTTGGCGGTTATGCCATTGATGAATTGCTGCCAGTGATGACGTTTCAGCAAAATACAACGGCACACCAATTTGTTTAGATAACGTGGGCAACACGGTTCGGACTGAACCCGCAAAGCTCACTATGCTTTTAGGACGTTTCGCTAGTTCCTCGCTGGCCTCGTCATCGATAGACCATGCAACTGTTGTGTAACCGTCATTTCTCAACCAGCGATTAATCGCGTCATAAAACGATTCATCGGGATAAATAAACAGGTTGTGAGTGATAACAGGCGTTGGCACTGCGGCGGTTTCTTGTATTGGTTGCGCTGCTTGGGCGGCCATTTCAGTAACCGTTTCAGTGGGGGCTTCGGGCACAACCTCAATCGCTTTTATTTGGGGTGGAGACTGCGGGGCAACTGGTTGGCTTTTCCTTAGTACATCGGCACTAATCACGATCCCATCTTGTGAGTAGGTGGCCGATTCGTTTTCGATTTTAGGCTGCATTGCCAGCGAAACGGTAGGCACGGCCATTAGCAATAGAGCAAGTTTTTTAGACAAAATGGTTCCTTACCGGCTTTTATAAAAAACCGGGTTTGACTTTGTTTTTATGTGCGTGAAAAGGGTTAGCGAGACGGTTTGTAGGGGGTCAACATAATGTCTTTATTGACCATGATATTGAATTTGTAACCCGGTCTAATTTTGATAGTTGGTTGCACATCGAGGTTCTTTTGGATCAATGTCGAACCTGTTTGCGCGAACTGTTGAGTTACACCGTCAGCAATGGCGCTTTTAGTGTTACTGTTGCGACTATCTTCACTAATCCCCGCTTGAGTAGCGCCTGAAATCATCCCAAGGAGTGCCGCATTACCAAATGTTTTCCAATAGTGATTGTCCACTTGATCCTCAAATCCGCTATAACCTTCAACGTCCATCCCGCCCATGCCGCCGAGATTTAGACGAGTACCGTCAGGGTAGTTAATGCGAGTCCATGCGCTCACAGCCCGGGATTGTCCATAAGACACGTTGCTGTCATAAACGCCGTACAATTTTGCGCCTTGGGGGATTAATAAATGTTTCCCTGTGGCGCTGTCATAGACGTTTTGGCTCACTTGGGCAATTAGCGCCCCGGGTATATCAGAGTTCATGCCCGAAATAAGCACGGCGGGGATAATGGTTCCCACGTTTAACTCAAAGGGCGATAACGGCACATCACGAGTAAATTCTAAGTAGTCATCACTGCGTTTTTGACTCAAAAAAGCCTCTTTTCTAGCTTGGCCGTTTGGGTCTGATTGCTGCATTTGCGGCAACATTTGATCTGCGGCCATAGCAGACGACATAAACGGATTTCCTAGGGAGCCTAAGCTAGATTGCAATGACTGAATTTTATCTTGAGCTTGCGCGATACGGCTTTCTCCGTCACCTAAACCATTTTGCCCCCCACCCCCAAGTGACGCTGATTGATTATTATCATTCAGTCGTACTTCGGTATCAGCTGAAAGTGCGGCTAGGTATTGTTGTGCCCTATAATCAGCAATCCGCAACTCTTGCTGGATTCTGCGTTGTTCTTCTAAAGACGGCGGTGGCGCTCTCCTTGGTTGGTATGAATCCTCATAAGCGCCAGCATCGTCATATTCATTGTCTTGATAAGCTGGGCGCGGCGGTGGCGGCGGTGGGGTGTTCGCTGCTGGTATTGAAGGTTGTTGACCAGCTAATTGCAATGCCGGGGGAATTGCTGCTGTGCTGCTACCTTCTTTTCGTCCAGAGCTTTTAGACTCGTCTTTTTGCGCTGCGGCCTCTTGTACTTGCTGCCCCTTGCTGCCAATCGCATAAAGCACAATCAAAACCAGAAACCCGGCAAATGCAATCGCGATTTTAATCGGGGATTTTTTTAACGATAACCCAGTGTGATGTTGTTGCGGGTCGCCCATTGGAGAAATTTTACTCACGATTTTTTACCCCTTCAAACACGGTGGTTGTTGGTAGTGGGAATAATTGCTCGTCTTGATAAATCCAAATCCGCTGAAATGAAAACTGATTATTTACAACGACACGAATATAAAACTGACGGTCGTTAAGCTTCGACAAGGTGTAATACAACTGATTGTGCTTACCTTGCTTTTCAGTTTCAGAGACATAAACACCAATGCCGAGGCGTCTTAATTCAGTTTCAACGAGTTCAGAAAAGTGAGTGCTGGTTGACCACATCGGATAATTAAAATCGAATACAGCGTTAGCGCCGTGTTTCTCTTTAATATGCCATGCAAGATCTTTCGCTATGGTCACTTGGTCAGCATTTTTTACCGGGAAATCGTAGTAATTCACTTCTGAGGTAGCACAAGCGGAAAGTAGAACTGATAGCAAAACGGCTAAAAATATTTTCATGGTGTTAGCCCCTATGCTTTACAAGGATTGATTCTTGATCGCCGCCGACCCCCATTGTCAAAATGAGTTCTTTTGAGACTTGATCAACAATAAATCGCCCGTTAATTTTCCTGCCGTCATCTTGTGTGTAGCTATTCTGATAACGGTAGTTGACGAGTTCTTTTTGCGAGCCATTCACGACCAAAATCACGGGTAAATTGCCCTGCTCTACTTTGGGGGGCATTTCTATATAGGTTTTTACTCCATCGTTATAAACGCGCAGCGGCTTGAAATACGACTTACCGCTGACTTTGTAGTCAAAGTCGAGTTCAGGGATATACGCCCCGTCAGACAGCGTGTTTTGCTTTACTTGCTGCGCCATTGCCGCCTGATACGTTTCCCATTCCATTTGTCGCTGTTCTGGATATGAAAACGACACATAGGGCATCCATTGGATAGGATCTGAAATCAGTTTGATTTGATATAAACGTCTATCAGTAGCAACGGTCATCGTTGTTTCAAGGGCTATGTCTGTAGGCTTTACAATCAAGTTAGTGCGCTTATTCGCGCCTGAACCCGATACGGCCATGCTGACTTTCCAGCGGGTGCTATCGCCCAGCTGTAACCCGCCCTGTGCGATCATTTCCCCTTCTTCTAGCTCGATAACACAGGTTTTTATCGGGGCACAGACTAGAGAAGGTAAGGAATCACCAAAGTAATAGGTCACTCGGCCTGTGCCGTCAGTAATTGGCGTGGTCGGTTTATCAATCCACTGATTTGAAATGGTGAGTGCGCTATTTTCTTTTAGTGAAAGTGACGGGGCTGGATAGTCATCTTCAAAATTTGCGGCATTAACAAGGGGAGTAAAAATAGAGGATGCAAATACGAGAATTAAACTCGGTTTCATTATAAACGCTCCGTGACGTTGAAGAATTTCACCCACAAACCAGTCGGGTTGCCCATAAACTCTTGAGGCGTTGAAGGGACTTCATAGTAGATTTCAACAGCGGCTTTAAAATGCTGAGGTAATTTGGGGTTGCCTTGACGGTCTGTTATGTTCTCTGTCCATTCGATTTGATAGGTCGATGACTTATCACCAATGGGCAGGATATTATCAATTCTGACCGTGACGGCTTCGGTTTCAGCCCTTTTATGGGGCGGTGCTGTTTCGCTTAAATATTGATTCACTTGTATAAATGCCGGGTCGGTACTCCTTAAGTGCGCGTAGGCTTTTATGACGTATTCACGCTGCGCGTTTATGTCGGTAAAGACTGATCTAACGTGAGTCACAAAATCGCTCAACTGAGTAATTTCAAGCCGTTTCTTTTCATCCATCGGCATCCTTTGAGCTGCTTGCAGTGCTACCAATTTAGTGTCGCTCATTGCTAATACATACGGCTCAATTTTGCTTTGTGCGCCTATGTATATCACTCCGCAGACGGCTAATAAGGTTGCTAGACCTGAAATGATGGAGATAGTGATTAGCTTGTGGTTGAATGCAACGATATTTCCCAGTCTTTCGTCCCATTCCATCCGTGCGCGTTGGTAAAGCAGCGTAAGTTCGTCAGTCGCCGCTTTAGGCTGACTGTCATTTGCCGTTTCTGGCAAAGCGTTATCATCTTTCATTATTTATCCTTGTGATGTTCTTGCGTGTATTGCACATATTTATTTAGGTCGTAGGTGTTTGAATCTGATTCACTACGCCAGCGTGTATGCGCTTCTTTAGCCGCCGCTTTTTGGTCACGTGAGAGATTGTTATAACCACCGGACTGAGAAAACCAATCTTTACCACTGCCCCCGTTATTGCCTTGGCTACCTCCGCTTTGAGGTGATGCTTTAACATTTTCTATCGGTGCGTCTTGCGAGGGGGCGCCAGCGGTTTTACTGAGTGAGTTTGCAGCACGGCCAATAACAGTGTCTTGATTACGGTTTTCAATCGGACGCTTTAAACCGCTCAGAAAGGCATTTTTGGCGCTTGATAGGGTTTCTTTGGCTACTGTCGCACCTGCAATTTTTGCCGCTTTGCCAGCTGTCGATAACATGCTGCTTTTTGCGGCTGGGGCGCTCGCGCTCGATGAGGGGGAGCTTGAATCTGGCGCGGTGCCTGACGAACTAGGTGAGCCAGAGCCAGAGATTGAGCCTTGAAAGTCGCCGCTGTCAGCGTTTCCACTGCTACCATTGTTTCCATGGGAGCGAGGAAGATCAGAACTCATATTACTTGAACCTGTTGAGCCCGAGCTTTCGCCGCTCCCGCTATCGCTATCTGGAAGTGGAGAAGTGGCAGGGTCGCTATCCGTTCCGTTTGCTTGATCCCACGCATTACGGAGCAAATTACCCATATTTGCGCCGCCACCCATTGCGCCGCCACCCATTGCCCCAGCTGCTGCATACGCCCCCGCGGCTAACGCTGCGGTAGCGGCCACAGCTTGCATAGCCCCTGCAATCGAATTACCTGACGTGCTATCGGTGCCAGATATAAGGCTTTGAGCCAGCGCCGGAACTTCCCGAACTAATCCCCAAATAACGATAATGCACGGTAAAATCAGTAATATTTGCGTCCACGTTAAATCGCTTGTGTTTAACCAGCCTTGTAAGATAGTTAACGATAACGCGACAATCATTTGCATACTGAGCAACTTAACGCCTAGACCTAGCATTAGACGGAAATAGTTAATCGCATATTCTCTACTCCATTCATGGCCTAAAAATCCCATCATAATCACACCAAGATTGAGCATGATGTAATACTGAATAATGACTAATAGCATTTCGAGAGCGATAAACGCGAAAACAATTAAAATCCCTATCCCGGCCAGTACAAAACCAAGGCCGTCAACCATATCTGTCCAACTCAATTTCTTGATAATTTCACTGGCTAATGAGTAACCAATATCGAAAATTGAGCTGGGGTGAATGTATTTCCCTGTCAATGCTTGCGCTAAGAACTGGAACCCTTCAACAATTTTGGCCGCTAAGTATGTACCGTCCATGAGTAGGTAATAAAAGAAACCAATCATCAAGGATCTGCGTGCTAATTCTGCTAACAGCTCCGTGATATTGGCTTCTTTAAAGGCCATCCACATAAATGACCATGCCCACGATATTGTGACTAGAGCGATAAACACATAAGTTGCATACTGCCTAAGCACTGGCGGCCATTGCCCGGCTGCATTTTCAAATGTGCGTAACAGTTCATCGATTGCGCCGGATTCAGGAACACCCTGAGCGTAAGCATTGGGTATCAACAGCAATAAAAGCAACGTGATCACCAAGCGCATAAGATACCCCTTAGAATTTTTTGAGTTCAAATGTCTCAAGTTGGCGAGATTTTAAAGGTGGTGCATCACCTTTTTTAAACTCGCTGGACTGGGCGGCGGCCAGCTGCTCTTTTTCATTCTCTGCTTGCACAAAGGTGCTTGTCTGCTGGATCTGGGCGCTTAATAGCGTTTCGATTTTTTGCAGTTGCCGAATGATTTGAGCGGATAGCTCATTACCAGCTTGAATGGCTTCCATCCGGCCTGTGGCACTTTGAGAGCGTGATTCAATACGATTTAAAACGCGCTCATCTTCATTGCGCTGGTTATAAATCCCGTTGGCAACTTTTAACGCAGCCCCCGCAGAGTCACCCATCGATTGGCTAAGTTGCTGGTAATGGTTTTCATAATCTTGAGGGGATATTTCACGTTGCCAATGCTGATAGCCCTTATAGCGTCTATCCATTTCAGCAGTGAGATCTGATGCTGAGTAGGCAATTGATTGGCCGTGCCGCGCCAGTGCGCTTAATCGCTCAATCTGATCAAATGTATTACCCCATTCACCGTTGGCTAGTGCCTTGGTGTTTTTGATTTGGTCATTGATCATTTTGACTTGGTTTAGGGTTTGTCGAATCTGTTCTGAATACGACTGAACGAGCTGAATGTTATTCATTATCTGCGTCCATTCGGTGCCGCAGTTAACACAAACAACAGGCCAAGCATTAGATGACGGCAAATAAGCTGCGGAGCCTAAACACAGCGAAATACTCAAAGCGATTAGTTTGCTTTTCATAAGTAAAATCCTTTAAAAACTATGCTACTTCTAAAATATCTTGCTCAGACAGAACCTTGCGCTCTACAAGCCAGTGTTTATACCAATCGTCTTGATGTTCATTTACTAGCTCTTTCATCCGGGCAATATCTTCTTTACCCCCAGCCCCGACAAACGACAGCGTTAACTCTCCTAAAGACAGGTCAAACAGTCGGTTTCCTTCCGGGGATGTGATGTAATAATGACGTTTTCGAGTAGCGTTATTGATAATGTCAATCTGACGGTCATTTAAACCGAATGTTTTGTAGATAGGTTTAATTTGATCTGTATTGGCGTTGGGATTTGCCAAGAAAATCTTTGTAGGACAAGCCTCAATCAGAACATCAAGAACACCAGATTTGACGGCATCGTTTAATGACTGGGTAAACAGACCGACCACGCAGTTGGCTTTACGCAGAACCTTAAGCCATTCAACCAGCATTGCCTTGAATATTGGATGACCAAATGCAACCCACGCTTCATCGATAAAAATAAACGCCGGAGAACCATCTAGACCTCGCTCAATTTGACGGAAGATATAGAGCAGAACAGGGATAAGTTCATCACTTCCTCTATTCATTAGTTCTTCAATCTCAAAGACTTGTAAGGTGCCGTCCTTGAACGTATCAGCCTTTGAGTTCAGTAGATTACCCGCGCTACCGATAGTGTAAAAAGTCAATGCTTCAATGATTTCTACATCGTTAGCGATGTTAAGAAACTCACTGATATTGATTTCTTTAATGTCTGAATCTGCTAAATCTTTTAGCCCTGCTTCAATTAAGTTGCGCTGTTTGGCTGTAACCTTAACGCCTCTTAATTCCAGCAGTTTGATGATGTAGTTTACGCACCATGCAAAATCGTCTCTTAAATGCGATAACGGCGCAAAAGTGACTTTATCATCGATACAAATATCATAATGCGCCCCGCCACATTGACTAATCGCATAAGCGCTACGCCCTTTATCAAAGACATATTGCTTACACCCTTTATAGCGGTTGGTTTGTGCCACTAGAGTCGCTAACAGAGTAGATTTACCTGTCCCGGGTGGCCCGAATACTAAGAAGTGTCCTAAATCATCCACATGCAAGTTGAGCCTAAACGGGGCTGCCCCTTCGGCGCTACATTGCATAACTGCGGGTGAGTTAGGGGGATAAAATGGACAGGGGTTAGTTAATCGACCTGACCAGATTGACGACATAGGTAACATATCGGCAAGATTAATGGTTGATACCAACGGACGGCGAATGTTATGTAGTGAATCCGCTGGCAGTGAGCCTAAAAATGTCTCGACAGCGTTAACCGTTTCGACTCTGCAACCAAAACCGAGGTGTTGCACTGTTTTTTCGATTTGCTCACAGCAATATTCAAGGTACTCACGATCTTCATTCATCACGATAATTGACGGGGTGAAATGCCCATATTTCAACTTACCTGAACGAGCATCATTAAGCGCCTGTTCGTACTGCCAAACCATTTGCGCCGCATCTTGATTGATTTTAGGGTTTGGCGTTTTCATTAACTGGTCTTTAAAGCTAATAACTTTTTGAGACCATGTTTTGCGCTCTTTTTCCAACGCTTTTTCAGCGTCAAAAGCATCAAAGAATGAATAGCGACTTGACCAACGATAAGCAAATCCCAGCTTGTCCAAATGGTTTAAAATGTTGGGGGTCGATTGGTCAGGAAAACTCTCAATGCTGATCGCTGCTAAATACTGTTTATTTAATTTGGGACTTAACCCCGTCCACAGCTCATTAGCGCCAATCAACGAATCAATACCAATCGGCACAAAGGGCAATCTAACTGGGCGGTCAACGCCTGTGACCATTAAATTGAT
Organism: Shewanella sp. LC6; assembly: GCF_006385735.2. Lineage (NCBI taxonomy): Bacteria > Pseudomonadati > Pseudomonadota > Gammaproteobacteria > Alteromonadales > Shewanellaceae > Shewanella > Shewanella sp. LC6. The sequence goes on along the minus strand of NZ_CP043903.1, from coordinate 246,577 downwards.
TTTCTGCAATAATTCGCAGTACCAATGTGTCGAACCATCATCGTCATTCAACTTATACGCTAAAAGCCGTCTGATTTTGATGTACGACTCTAATCGGCTTTGTACGTCCCGCAGTTTGCGATTGAAGGTTTCAAGACTTTTTGCAAATAGAGATTTCTTTTGGAGGTTATCTTCAAACATCCAATCTCGGATTTTTGCTTTTGATTTTGAGGGGGGCATATATGTTACAAACATATAATAGCTACTCTCGTAACGCTCTGCGACTCGCGAAAAATAGTCGTATCGTTCTGCGTCAATCATGGCAAAAACAGGGTGGCTAAAATGTGACATTTCCTGATTTAAATACTCAGGGGAAGTTTGTCTAACGGCATCCACATGGATCATCCAGCCTGTGCCGAAGCTGACTAGCAAATCAGAGATCCGTGAGGTCAGGTGATTTCGCTCCTCAATGGTGGAGCTAGATATATCAACCCCGCGAAAAACAAAACCAGCCGTAAGCGAACCGTCTTTATTTGCAACAACTCCATCATCACAGAGAATGCCGTAATTGAGTAAATCAGGCATACCTTTAATGGATTTTCTATAAGATGCCGTTTTGAACATCGTTAATTCCTTCTTGAGTAGTCTTTAGGGGCGTGGGGAGGGTAGTAAGGTTGATAGGTCGTAAATCTTTTAAATACACGGGACATTTCTGGATCTGCATTGCCCATCATTCGGAGTAGAGGCATTCCCACAATCCATAAAAACACCCCTATAACAAAGGTGAACCATGTTTGCAGGGTTACTACGAAAATGATTACTACCAAAAGCAACCCATAAACGATCTTACGTTCTCCGCCCAAAACTAAATTACTTCGGTTAAAATTGAATATTGGAGTGCGATTTAGTTTTGACCCCATTTTTAACCCCTTAAATTAGCGTTGAAGATATACCGAACACTGAGGACAGAATGTTTGTTGCAAACACGATGACTGAAACAACGAGTGCTATGTAACATAAGGTTTTAATCAGGTTGGTAATTTCACCACCCCAAATTAGAGTGATGCCAGACCCCGCAATGGCTATAACTGAAATCCCGAAAGCAATCGGGCCAGTAATGGATGAAACGATTTTTGAGAGTGGGCTTTCCCATGGCATACCCGTATTACTGGATGCGTGAGCCATATCGGGGAACATCATCATTAGTAATACAATCGATACACCAATTAGGAAGGGAAGGTGCTTGTTAAAACTAAGCGTGGGTGCATAGTTAGTCATCATTAATCCTTTAAGCAAGTTTTTCATATAGATATTGGTTGGATTTGGAGTCATACCCTGTAACCTGAATCACCTCCTCGATTTTGCGGCCAGTTGGGTTTTTTTTGATAAAAACAACGACATTGATAGTGCTGGCTATCATTGCCTTGTTTACGTTTGGGGTGGCTTCTGAAAGAAGATCTTCTAAGCGTTGCAAGCCTTGGCTTGCGCTGTCGGCGTGGATTGTTGCAATCCCGCCCGGGTGCCCAGTGTTCCAGCCCTTAAGTAATTCAAGAGCCTCACCGCCTCGAACCTCACCCACTAAAATTCGGTCAGGTCTGAGTCGCAATGTTGCTCTCAGTAGACGGTTAATACTGGTGTGTTCGTTGCTGCGAAGGATTACAGAATTTGGAGCAGTGCATTGCAGTTCGTTGGTGTCCTCCATAATAACAATGCGCTCATTGATATTATTTTTTACCATTGCATCGATAAGGGCATTGGCGAAAGTTGTTTTACCTGAACCAGTACCGCCGACAATTAATATATTTTTGTGTGACTCAATCGCATCCAAAAGCGCCTTAAATTGATGCTCGCTCAATATTTGGCTTTCGATGTAATTATTCAGGGTGAAAACCCTGAGTGCTTTTTTGCGGATTGTAAAAGTGGGGTTCTTTGTCACCGGGGGAAATATCCCCTCAAACCGTGAACCATCGAGCGGTAGTTCACATTCTAAAATAGGTTTTTCATCACTAATTGTTGTGTTGTGATAACCCGCGATTGCTTTCATAAACAAACTGGCGCTGTGGGGCTGCATTGAGCCAAATACGCTCATGGGCTCGCCAAATTCTTCAACCCATAATTGCCCGTCTGGATTTAACATGATTTCAATCACGTTAGGATCGTGCAATTTTTTATATAAGGGTATGCCCATGTGTGATTTGATGCTTTGAAGCCGGGAATCCATTGCGTCCATTAATTCACCTTTTACGTAATTTCAATTGAACAAGTGACAAGATATTTAGGAGTGTTACCGCTGCGAAAATGAAAAGAATGTGTTCCATAGTCATCGTTTAAATATCCCTTAGCGCAAGCAAGAAAGGCGTTAGTAAGACACGGCGCAACCCCTAACCCTTTCCTTTGTCCATGTTCGCCCAGGCGCAACTTATGAAATCCGCTGTCTTATGCAGACGTCATCGTTAAGATTCGTTAGTTTCCGTTACTCACTCACGCCTGTTGTGATTCGTAACCCGTCCACATGGAAGTTGCTAATTACATAAAATGTCCTCTTAATCAGAAGTTTATCCAACCTATTTCAAATGACTTTATAAATTAGTTTGTCATCCCAATTGATAAAATCACTTAATAATATCCCCTGTTAACAGGGGATATTATTGATGTGGTTATCTACCAAACCAGCCGTCCGCTGGTGCCGCCGATAACAGGCGGGGCTATATGCGTTTGTGGGTCATGCTCACAAGTCGGGATTGATTCCCTCACAGGCCGCAGGTGTTTCCTGCGTTTTAACGCTTATCTGGGCGTTCCTGTGCTCGGTCGCCACCAGAGGCACATAGGTCTATTTCAGCAGTTTCCGTTACTCCCCTACTGGACGCCGGGAGTGACCATTTCCACCATGTATGACAAATAATGGATGGATGGTCTTTTATGGCTCAAATTGTTAAAGAGCGTGACTAAAATTCGGGGTGTAAAAATCCCTACGCAGAGCGCATGATTTTTTAGGATTTAGTGGGTAGTCAGCCCACGTCCTATTAGGATTTAAGCGGGAGCTTATCTAAGTGAGAATTAACAATTCTTTCTACAATCTGCGCCTTTGTCTCTTTTCCACCACCATCAAGACGTAATTCTTGGATTTTCCTATTACTACGACTTGAAAGAGTTACTGTTATTTTTACTGAGGAAAAACCCTCGTCAGAGGCTTCCTGAGCGTGGTTCTGCTTAGGCATCTATTGCACGCCTCATTTATCTTTTCTTAATCACTCTCAAAGGTACAAACTGAAAAAAATGTGTGCCTTATGAGCCTTTTATGTTGCAGGTGTATTTTGTGTAAAAAAAATATAAAAGTATGTCACCCTGTAAGGTTACAGGGCGACTTAGTGCCAATTCGGGGAACTAGGAGAGTAACGGGAATTGATAATTGAAAGCAGACGCAAGCGTAAAACTGTGGAAACGGCTATGAAAAATCAATCGCAAATCAGTTGAAGATTCAGTATTTAGTTTTACTTTACAACGGTTTATATATGTCTTAACTGTGTTGCTATTAGCATTCATTAGGGTTGAAACATCAGTGGTATGCACTCCGCAAGCAAACCAATATAAAGCCTCCGTTTCTTTTAAAGACAGTTCGGGAAACAATTTTTCTAAGATGTCTAAGACACTTTTAGGGGGAGTTTGCTTGAAATATGTAATTAGATCTTTAGTATGTGGCATAGCCATACATCCTTCTACTTAGGCTGTGATGGTTAGCTATGTTGAAGTGCGGGAACACTTCAACATAGCGTTATTTTATTTGTTAAGTTGTTGTATCTAATGTTAATAATATTTTTCGATTAAATCTTCTCCATACTTCCCATTGTCAGCTGTTAAGCCTGCAATGAGCAGAATTACTTCTTTTCTTTTATCTTTTGATCTCCATCTATGCCGAAGCGTTGACTCTGATATTTCTAGTTTGCTGCAAAGATCACCAACACTGAGGTTGGTTACATCATTGATGAATGTTTTTAGTTTTACCTGTTTCATTTTCGGCAATAGTTGTCGTTTTTTGTAATGGTAGAGTTTTTATTAGACAACTTCAAATGTTTTTCTAGGGAATTAATATAATCCCCTCCCTCTGTGACGTACCATTAAGTGATTTTTTGACCTAAAAAATTTGAAAAACAAGTAAGACTTAGATAGACTAAGGGTAGTTCTTGAGGTGAGAGTGCAGCACATAGCTTGCTATCACCACATTAACGTTTGTTATGTGGTGTACGTTTACACCAAGAATTAGAGTGTGCTGAGACTGACCTCTTGGCGTGAAGCATTCGACAAGAAAGCCGCCTTATCCGAATGGGGCGGCTTTTTTGTGCTCGTAATTCAGTAAATTAAGATCATTGATCTTTGCGATCGTTTCCATTACATTAGATCCATCGTTTGGATTAGTCACCCAAACACCTACAACATTCGGAACCTATAAAATGCCATTTATTTTTTTTGGCTGCCATTTGCAGCACCTAATCTACAGACACATAAACCGTTGCTTTAATTCGTCCTCGATCTCTCGATCAATTGGGCTGAGTTGTAGCATTGCGGGTGTGTCTGATGCAAAACGCTAACCAGTCAGATTTCCTCTATTCATCACCAAGCGATGAATATCAAGAGCTGCTGCCGCCGCTATCTTGCTATGAAATGGATGCATCGTTTCTCGATACCGTTCCTGACGGTGAAGCCTTTTCTGTTGATGACGAAGTAACCCGCTTAAGGGCTGCCAGAAAAGCGGAGCGTGACAAGATAAATGCAGAAATTAAACACATTGCTGATACTGTGAAAAGAAAACACGCCGCAGTGGGCTTTAAGGCCAAGATTGCAGGCTTCACAGGATTTAAAGGCAAGCGTTTACCTGACTTTATTCAAACGTTACTCACACAAGCTAAGTTGTTACCTTATCGTGAGGAATTTCTAGATTGTGGTGACGGTTTAAGGCGTGGTGCCCCCCAACACCGGTCAAAAGTGATCTTAGGTTATATGCTTTCTGCATTTGTTGTTAATTGCAATGTTAACAACGGTCATATTGTCGTTGCTACAAGACAAGGTGGCAAGAATGTAACCCATGATGCGCTGCGTAAAGAGGTTGCAATGCGGCACGGGGTTTATATACCTGAATCTACATGGTATTTCTACTTTAATCGATTAGTACAAGGCTAAATTTGCCCAACGCGCCAAAAGTGTAAAGTTAGATTTATGCACGAGGTAACAACTTGTTTTCAATATCAAATACACCTTAAACCTAAAAATTAAAAATTTGCCATAATCTCTTTAGAGATTTTGATAACCGACTTATGATAGTAGTTTTGATAGGTGATAAATTACTCTATCAAATTGTATACATTTTGATAAGGTGCATTTTTGACTTTTATCGCCCAACTGGTGTAAATTGAGCGAATCGAACGATTCGTTTAAAGGTGATAAATGAACACTCTTTCAGCCAATGAAGCAAAAATTCACTTTGGAGATTTGTTGCTCAAAGCTCAACAAGCTCCAATCCAAATTAATAAAAATGGCAAGCCTGTGGCCGTTGTTATTTCAGCTGATGCATACCAAAGTATCGAGACACTAAAATTACATTTGCTTCAATCCAAAGCGGTGAAAGCCATAACTGACATCAAAATGGGCAATTTGGTTGATGGTAATACCTTTTTTGATGAACTGGCCGCAGGGCAGTATGACTAATGCCGGTAACTTATCATTTAACGCCCGATGCACAATCTGATCTGATAGGTATTCACCGCTTTACGTTAGCCCAATGGGGAACGACTCAGTCGAAGACATATTTATCAGGACTTAGACAAACGATTCTGCTGCTGGCTGAAACACCCACCCTTGGGAAAAATAGACCCGAGGTACGCATGAATGTGTTTAGCTTCCCTTATTCAAGTCATGTCATCTATTACATCCAACATGAGCATCAATTCGTTGTATTTGGGATCTTACATAAAAGTATGGTTCCACTTGCACATCTCGCGGAGCGGGAAACAATCTGATGTAGTGAAATATGAGGTTATCCATGAAAAATGACGCTCGGCGGCTATCTATTTTGTCAACCGATGAAATAGATGAACTGTTTGGATTACCTCATTTCTCAGATGATGATCGTCGATTATATTTTGACTTAAGTGCTAAAGAGCGCGAGCTATTCGACAATACCCGAACGTTTTCTGTGGCAGCCCATTTAGTATTGCAACTGGGTTATTTCAAAGCCAAACGGCAGTTTTTCAGTTATGAACAAGAATCGTCAGTACTAAATGACTTGGATTACATTGCCGCGCTGTACTTTCCCACCAAAACGCTTTCAAGACTGAAAAGTCCCTCAAGACCGATTAGGGCTGAACAGCAACGAGCAATTCTTGATTTATTCCAGTATAAACAATGTGATAATGAGGTAAAAGTTGATTTGGAAGATAAAGCACAGCGCGTTGCGATGTTATCGACACAACCTATCTTTATCTTTCGTGAATTAACCCAATACTTAGCATTACACCGTATTGTCATGCCCAGTTATCGGTATATGCAAGAGATGATTGGTAGAGTGGTGGCTTATGAACGCACCCGTATTGCTCGATTACTTAGCACTTGCATGACTTCACTTATCGATCAGCAATTAGCGGCTTTGCTTCGGGCTGAGTCAGGAGTATTTCGCGTCAGCGCATTAAAACATGAAGCTAAAGATTTCAGTTATAAAGAATTGCGACATGAAGTCGCACGGCGGCAGTTTTTCCAGCCTCTACATGAGTTTGCCAAGCAGTTCCTCATAACAGCGGGGATCTCCAATGAAAGCGGCAAGTATTATGCTTCTATGGTTAAGTTTTATACCACTTATAAACTTCAACGCATGAAAAAAGAGACTGCTCAGTTATATCTGCTGTTTTTTGCTTTTCATCGGTTTCAGCAAATTAATGACAACTTAATTGAAGCATTGCTCCATTGGGTCGATCAATATGAGAAACAGGCCAAGCGTGCCGCTGAAGAAGCAATGAATAATGCAGTTACCAATGCAGCGAAAAATTTACAAGCCGCGGGTCATGTATTGAGCCTGTTTACGGATGACACCATCACCGATGACACACCTTTTTCCGTTATTAAAGAAAGAGCCTATGCATTGCTTGAACAAGAGAGATTCCCATTAGTTGCTGATTACTTACGCAATATTGCTTTCGACAAAACGGCATTTGAATGGTCACATTACACAAAATTATCAGCCACATTCAAACGTAACTTAAGGCAACTTTTTACTGATCTGGATTTTGCCGGACGTGTAGAAGACTCTCCTTTGCTTGAAGCTATCGGTTTTTTACAAAACTTGTTACGCACAGAAAAATCACCAAGGCAAACTGATCCTAATGCATTTCCGACTGAGATTATTCCTAAAGGTTTACGCCGATATTTGTTTAGTAAAGAGGGTAAAACATTTAAAACGCTAGATGTAGATCGCTATGAGTTTTTGGTCTATCGCCTACTACGCAACTCACTGGAAGCGGGTGATGTGTACGTTAAACATAGTAATGAATTTCGCCGCTTTGAAGATGACTTAATAAGCGATCTTAGATGGCAGGATAAAGAACGAGTATTGCAAGATATTGGTGCACCCATTTTATTGGCCCCTATCCAAGATACTCTGGCTGTATTTCATACTATGCTAGCAGCACGTTATAGTGCGATTAACCAACATATTTCTGATGGGGTCAACAAACATATTAAAGTAATTGGGGCTGCCGAAAAGCGTCGTTGGAAGCTGCTTTATCCGAGCAGTGATGAATCCGTTAATAGCGATTTTTACAGCCAGTTACCAGGAATTGGTATTGCGGATCTACTGTGGTTTGTTGCGGGTAATACTGGATTTTTAAATGCATTTACCCATGTATTAGATCGTTATGTAAAGCATGAAGCTGATCCCCGTGAAATTTTCGCCTGTATTGTTGCGATGGGAACAAACATGGGGTTAGCAAAAATGGCTGAGGTTTCAGGCCTTAGCTCAGCATCAATGGCGGGGACGTCTAGAAATTATCTACGCTTGGAGACGTTGCGAGCGGCTAATGATGCGATTAGTAATGCAACCAGCCAGCTACCCGCATTTCATCTCTATGATATTCAGGACTCGCTCCATTCAAGTAGCGATGGCCAGCGGATGGAAACGCAAATTAACACCCTTAACGCTCGATATTCTCCTAAGTATTTTGGTTTACAGAAAGGTGTCAGCGCCTACACGTTGGTCGCAAATCATGTTCCTATAAATGCAAAGATTATTGGGACTCACGAACATGAAAGCCATTACGTTTTCGATTTATTGCATAACAATACCTCTGATATAAAGCCAGAACGGCATTCCACTGACACCCATGGCACCAATCAGGTTAATTTTTGGATTTTGCATGCATTTGGATATCATTTTGCACCTCGTTATCGTGATTTGCATAAGAAAATGGATACGTTAGTCGGCTCACAACATCCCAATGAGTGTGGTGACTGGCTAATAAAGCCTGCCCGAAAAACCAACGATGAATTGATTGAACGTGAATGGCCCAATATTCAACGTATCATGGCATCGCTAGCTCAAAAAGATGTTACTCAAGCCACGATTGTTCGCAAACTCTCGAGCTATTCGCGTCAGAATCAGACCAAGAAAGCATTATGGGAGTTGGAAAATATATGCCGAACGCTATACATTCTCGACTTTGTCGACGATGTTGGCTTACGTCAATGTGTACAAAAAGCATTAAATCGTGGTGAAGCCTATCATCGTCTCAGGCGAGCTGTTGCATTTGTTAACGGTGGAAAATTCAGAGTAAAAACGGAAGAGGAGCAACAAATTTGGAATGAATGCTCTCGGCTCATCACCAACGCGGTCATTTACTACAACACAGTGCTGCTATCTCGTGTCTATGAACAGAAGCAAACAGTAGGAGATCAAAACGCACTAGCTCAGCTTCACAGTATTTCGCCCGTTGCATGGCAGCACATCAATATGTATGGCAATTTTGAGTTTAGTCCATCAACCTCAAAAATAGATATCGAAGCATTGGTTGCTCGATATGCTGAACCAGAATATTGGCAGCAAGCCTTGACGGATAGTGAGACGCCAAGCGTTGATTTTTAGAGTAATTAATATGAAGAGCAGAAATGATTATGAAATTTGAAAAGCACAACTATCTATTTTTATTAGTATTATGTTGCAGTTCTTTTGCTTTGACTGGAAACGAGTTAAATAAAGATATCATCCAATCAGCACAAAATGGGGATGCCACTTCCTCACTGATACTTGGACGAGCTTATGAATTGGGTAACGGGGTAAAACAAGATTTAAGTAATGCATTTAAATGGTATTTAATATCTGCTGAAAAAGGTGATGTGAACGCTCAGATCATCGTTGCAACAAAATATGCAACAGGCGACGGAATAGTTGAAAATTTAGGGCAGGCTTTTAAATGGTACTTAAAGGCCGCTCAACAAGGACTTCCAGAAGCACAAAATATAGTCGGCAGAATGTATGCCGCTGGTGATGGCATAGAGAGAGATTTTTCAAAATCTTTTTTATGGCACTTAAAAGCCGCGGGGCAAGGTAATATTTACTCTCAGTTAGCTATAGGAACCATGTATGCATCAGCTGTTGGTGTGGAAAAAGATCAAACACGTGCTTTAGCATGGTTTCTAAAAGCAGCAGAGCAAGGAAGTGATATCGCTGAAAAAATTGTTGGCGATACTTATAACTTTGGCTATGGAGTTCCAATAGATTGGAGTAAAGCACATTTTTGGTATTTAAAATCAGCTAGACAAGGAAATCTAGAAGCGCAAAAGGCACTTGGATTTCTCTATGTTCTTGGACAAGGAACCGAACAGGACTTTAAAAATGGCTATGCATGGTTCTCTATTGCTGCAACTGGAGGAGATGTAGAGTCTATTAATTATAGAGATGAAACAGCTAAAAACTTGTCGACTCAACAGCTTAATGAGGCTCAGCAATTATCTAGCAAGCTGTATGAGGAATTATCGAATTCGAGATAACCCGTTTCGAGCTAACTTTACATATTTGGCGCGTTGGGCAAATTTAGCCAGTTTGGGCTATGCCCTTCGATAACAAGCACAAGTTCAATAGCCTGGGTATAAAGGTACTTCTGGCCTTTGTCACCGGCGTAGTGCTGTCTATTGCATTGAGTATTCTGGTGATTTTCTGGGTGTCTGTTTTTCACAAAAACACCCTGGCGACACTAGATGTGTCTGATGTCGCGGAAAAGATAGGACAAACACTGCAATTTAACCCGGAAGGGAATCCGGTTGGCTTGTCTATCGGGCATGGTGAGTTGGACTGGGTATTCACCAGTATGCAGCAAGATGTCGCCTACCGGGTGTTAAACAGTGCCGGACAGACGGTTATTTCGTCGGTGCCGGTAGAAAATGTCTGGCAATCTGAAAACCTTACACAACCGCCAGAGCAAGGTCACAATCTGGCCGAAGTAAATGGCATTTCTTATCACAATGTAACTGCGGCAGTAATAAACAATGGCCGTACTTGGTACTTACAAATTACGGTTAGCGAACGATTTTATGCATTCGTCCATCATGCCTTCTCAGTGCCCTTTATGATGATTGGTATAGTGTTGTTCAGTGTGGTTCTGTTGTTTATTTTTGGTGCATGCACTTGGATAACCCTACGTTACACCTTAAAACCACTAAGAGAGTTGTCGGACTCAGCAACGGCGATTTCGCCCCGAACCCTGAAAGAGCGATTATCAACAGAAGGGATACCCACAGAAATATCTCCGCTGGTCGATAGTTTTAATCACGCTTTGGACAGACTGGAGAATGGCTACCGTATTCAACAGGAGTTTATGGCAACTGCGGCCCATGAACTCAAAACACCATTGGCGCTAATCAGGGCGCAAATTGAACTGAAAGAGCCGAGTGAAGACCGCGATGTCTTGCTTAACGATGTTGCGCACATGACCCGGCACGTGCAGCAATTGCTGATGCTTGCCGAAGTAAGTGAAGAGCAAAATTATATCTTAGCAGAGTGCCATATCGTGACTGTTGTTGAAGAGGTATGCAGTTTCTTGCAGCCTATGGCTAAGCAAGCAGAGGTAAAGTTAGCCGTAACTCAATCAGTGGACTCTAGTTGGGAAGCAGATCGTTCAGCCCTGTTTGTTCTATTGAAGAATTTACTGGAAAACGCAATTCAGCATGCTCCCAAACATACGGAAGTTCTTATTCATATGGATACAGCAGAGATTACTATCCGTGACTTTGGGCTTGGCGCCACAGGCGAGCAGTTAAAGCATATTTTTGAACGATTCTGGCGCGGCCCACACCGGCGTGATCACGGAGCAGGACTCGGTTTAACAATATGCAAGGAAATTGCACAGGCGCATGGTTGGGAATTGAAAGCAGAGCGTGCTGAACCAGGATTAGCTTTTATCTTGAACAGATATTCAGCGAAATAACGCAGGAAAAAATCTAAGCAATTATTTACTAATTTAGAAGTTTCACCGGATCATTTCTACCCCAAAAGCTTGCTAGAGATTGCTCAGACTTTTATTGTCACTTCCACAGTGTTTCTGGTAGCAACGCGCATAAGAAATGATCAAACTTTAGCTTTTTATAGCCGACGAATCGTTTGAAAAGGCACGTCTCCGATACAAAGTTTATTGTCCTCCGACAGATGTCGTTAGGCGGCTAACGTTTCAGATAAATTCATCACTTTCGATGTTTTTAGGGAATTAAATCGCTGCCATTTTAATCGGTACTCTCTAGGATATTAATCAGACGATTAATTAAGTAATGAGAGCCAAAACTATGTCTGATGAACATTCAGCTCAAAATGTTCCTTTGGAACAAAAAAAAGTGGGTCGACCTACTGGCGGTGAAAGTGACGCTCGTAAGAGACTGATTGACGCTTCTCGCCAGTTGTTGAAATAGAAGAAGTCAGTTAAAAAGGAAGGGTAAACGAAGGTCAGATTAAGTAGGCCGGATCACACCGAAACGCGTGGCTGGATGAGACCGGAATTGGTGGAAATACGCAGATGGATGCAGTTTTCTCGTGATATAACAAACAAATTTTATCGCCAGCAAAAAGCGCTGGTTGTGACGTCAACCCGCTGCGCAGTTTTCCGCGCTAAATTTGGCGTTAACCCATAGAAATTTTTATCCGAAATCCACCTCATAAAGCCGACGTCCTAACACGCTTTTTATCCCAAAAGTGAGTTGAGTTTGTGTTTTTGGGTCATCTGTATTCACCAAACTTAAATTTATTAAAAAATCAATTAAAATAGATGGTTAGTTTTGATTTGGCCGAAATCAGTCAGATCACGGCGGACCCTCATATATCCCATACGAATTACTCTTTATTTTCCGTTCTATTAATTAGGGGTATCACTTACTCTTAAACCGTTAGGGCGTTCAAGATAGATACGGCCATCACCCGCATCAACAGTTTTCCAAAGTTCTTTAGTGCCATCCGCTAGGATGACTAATGTTTGGGCATCTGGTTCAAGAGAAAACATCCAACATGAGTAATAGCCAAATCCATTGTTACAACGATCTGTGCCAACTATTACCGCCGACCTATCACCTAGATTAAGAGTACGGCCATCGGGTATCGCCCATACCGTAGGTTTAGGTAATTGATAATATTCTGATAGGCTACTTCCTAACTCTGTAGCAGAGTCGCAACCATACATAAAAGTGGCTGAAATCAATAGAAACAGTGTTTTTTTCATTAATGTTTCCGCTTAAGTTGTCGAAGTGGATAAACGCATCACTAATAGCCCCTTATACTCTTTAGATGGTTTTCTGGAAAAAGATAAAAATATATATAATTTAGTATGTTATGAGTTTTTCCGGAAAAGTAAAAATTTTTAAGGAAATCACAATAAAAATAAACTCTGGAAAACGTTTTTCCAGAGTTTTATGGCCTAAATTCGGTGTATTATAAAAGGTAATGTTTGTTGTGTGATTGCTTTTGTAGTGGCCAAATAGTGGCCAAATTCACTATGCCACTACACTTTGCCAGCTCCTTAGTGCAAAGTAATGACTGGCAAAAATAGTCTAGATTCCACAATGTACAATCGATATACAACTTAACTTTTGGGAGTAATTTCAACCGAAGAAAACATCACAGCTAAAACTTGACCATCATCATCATAAACAGTCCATTCGTTATTGTTGCTACTTGCTTTACATAAACTAAAGCCAACACTGCCATTTTCTTCAATGCTAGTACAACCGTTGAATTTCAAATTGTAAGCAGAGCCCCTAAAATCTTTAAACACAAGTAATAAGATGTTATTTTCAAAACAGTAACCCTCAATAACTCCATCAGCAATAAATAAATCATTAAGTTTCATAACATTACTCCCATGGCCAGACTGTTGTTTTTTCAGCACCAGCTTTCTCAAATGCTTTTCTCATGTTTGCTTTAGGGCTTGGAGCCTTTGCTGCATCATATATATGACGATGCGGTAAAACATGCTGCCAAAAATTCTTGTTGAATAAATTAAGAGTTCCATTATGGCTTTGAAGTGCCTTAGAAACATCGCCGATATGATTTTCCGAGACAATCAATCGTGTTGGTGACACCTCGTGGTACGTAGCACCATTTGGTCTAGTATAGGTTCGTGCTGACTGTATCTGTTGTTGAATGATACTACTTCTTGTATAACCACCAAGAGCTTGCATTAAGCCCATACCACGAGAAGCCATAAATCCGGGAGCCATTATTGACTTGGCTAATGCTGCCTTATCCCACCCAGTACTAAAAGCATTTTCCAATTCAGACCTGAAGCTACCATAACTATTACCGAGGATATCCCTTAGTTCATCGTCATGAAGAGATCCTGCAACATTTGCCAGCCCCGCTCCATATGTATCAGGATCAGCAATCATTTCACGCAGTGCATGTTCATTAATGCGAAAGTTTCCTTTCCCCGCATTCTGCTTCGGAGAGCCTATTGCCTCGGTTTTCTGTGTACCTGTTGCCGAGCTCGATTGCCGACTTGAACCATTACCGCTTCTATCGTAAATAACCGTCCAGCCTGAGCCCCGACCACTGCCGTCCATTCGCCTCTTTTTCTCAGGCTTTTCCTCTTCCTGCTTAGGACATCCTTCGTTTCTATCAGGGCACTCGGCATAGTATCCCGTTGGGTCAGTCCCTGCGAGCGGGTTGTTCATGATGTAGCTGTAGGGATTGACGCTCTGGGTTGAGGTCGGACTCTGTATAAACGGGTCCACACTCATAAACCGACCGAGGTTATAGTCGTAAATCCGCCCGTTCATATGAATTAACTGTTGTTCACTCAGATGCTCGTGGTCGGTAAAACCGCGGCGGTTCTTATTGGTGACCGCTAAATCCTGTAGCTGTGAGAGTACCGTGTTTTTATTCTGGATATCCAGCTGATGGTTTATACCCAGGTCGGTGGTGCGGCCAAAGGGGTCAAAATAGCGCTGGCTAACGATATTACCATGTTGGTCTGCTAGGGTGGTGGTACTGCCTAATCTGTCCTTGAGGGTAAATTGCAATAAATGACCACGCAGCCAGATGTAACTGAGTACCGCAACATCATCAAGATAGGCTCGCCAGCTACCATCGCTGTCAACTTCAAAGTACTTATCAACATAATAGGTGGTCGTGGTTGTGCTACCGACTGTACGGCTTTGCTTGGCGCGCATATTATCGCTGCCATAGACAAAGCTGGTGGTGGCACCTCGGCCTGAGACGCTCAGTGGCTTATCCATGGCGTTGTAGGTCATGGTTAAGCCATCACCCACACGTAAATTACCGCGATTATCGTATTGAAAACTCACCGTGGTGCCATTGAGTTTAGTTAGCTGACACACGGCGTTTGGCTTGTAGCCACAGGCGCTGCCGCCATAGCGGTAGGCCGTGGTGCTATTTGCGCTGTAGTCGGTCTTGTTAAGGAAGTTACCCACCTTATCGTAGGCATAGTTAACCGTGGCGCTAAAGGTCGGGTTGGTATTGCTAAACTGATACTCCGTTAGACGATTAAGCGTGTCATAACGGTAACTCTTAGTTAGGCCTGTCACCCCATCACGCTCACTGATGAGGTTCATAAAATCATCATAGCCATCATAGTAGTGCGCATGAATACGCCCAAGCGGCCCATCCACTTCGACACTTGCCATGGTGCCTTCACTGTAATAGCGGCGAGATTCCGACATCACCCGGTTAGCAAGGTCAGCGCCCGTGATATGGCCCGCTTCATCCATGGCTGTGATGTGACGATATACATAACCTGAAGCAGCATTGCTGGTCTGCTCGAGATAGCCGTAATCGTTATAGGACTATCTTGATACAGGGGGAGGGTTGAGCCATTGGGGTATTCCAGCGCATTAGGGTGACCATAGAAACCATCGTACTGATGTTTGAGCGTGCGACTGGCGCCATCGACGGTCACTGTGGTTTTTAAATTGTTAAAGAACACTTTCATTTCGATGGTTATATCTAGCCGCTTTTTTTTGAAATCCCTCGGCGCCCCTAACCGAGTTGAAAGCCCCTTGTGCTCATAGGTAAATTTGCTATCGCTTCCGAAGGATGCGTCCCTGTACCTGGGAAAGCTAGCTTGCCCTCCATGGCGATATTCACGCAATTTGCCTATTAGCCCTGCGGCAACTCCAAAGGGAGCTGTATTCTGTGGCATGCGCAGTAGGTTTAAGCCAAAAGAGATCTGCCTGTATTTCTGAATATTAGTGGACTAGGGAAAGATAAAAGATTCAATAACCTCTGACTTGGTAAAGTTCTTATCCTCGTCTACATACAAATATATAATTATCGCCGAATCTACCTGCTTATCTTTTGAAGTATCTCTCACTATGCACTGATATCGACTAACATACTTGTCATAAGTAAAAATTATATCGTTACTATTTAGGAACGACTCTATCTTTGCGCTAGGGTCACCCATCGTAAGGTGCTGTTTTATTAATTCTTCAACCTGTTCTGTAGTCACAGGGGCATCTCCTTTGCAAGATGTTAGAAGTAGGCAAACAATGATGATGCAGCCAAGCAGGTGGTGTCTTATATTATTCATACCATAATCCCTCATAGTCACTTCAAATAGGATAAATTTTTCGTGTCCAGACGACCCGATTCCCAGCCGGGCGACCACACCTGAGGTGTAGGTCGTTTAAACCCGAGACTCTCTACAAACGTAAAGGCATAAGAATTACTATTAAAACTTGGCTTGTATGGAATTAAGTTAGCATTTGTCACATTGGCAAATTCATGCATACGAGACGCAGCTTCAGCGAAACTAATTGTTAATTTGCCTACATACTGTGTTGTATGAACCTTGTCAGGACTGTCACGAAATGTTTTATCATATACACCCGATTCTGCCCTTATGGTTCCCAATCCAATACCTGACCCACCTTCATCAGTTTTTCCTAAGCTAGGCCCTGCACGTGTAGCATACTGCTCACCAGTTAGTGGGTCTGTAACTATAACTAATGCATGATTAGTCCCCATGCCAACGGGTGTATCTGTATAACCTAATGAGATATTCACAGATCGACTTCCTTGAGTACATGCTGTACCACCTCCTACGCAAGCCATTTCAGTCCCATTAAACTCCGCAACCTCTCTATCACTAGAGTTAGCTAAAGGCGTTCCAACTTGATTGGTTTTACTCCCACTCTTACCCGCATTCTGCTTCGGAGAGCCTATTGCCTCGGTTTTCTGTGTACCTGTTGCCGAGCTCGATTGCCGACTTGAACCATTACCGCTTCTATCGTAAATAACCGTCCAGCCTGAGCCCCGACCACTGCCGTCCATTCGCCTCTTTTTCTCAGGCTTTTCCTCTTCCGGCTTAGGACATCCTTCGTTTCTATCAGGGCACTCGGCATAGTATCCCGTTGGGTCTATACCCGCCAGCGGGTTGTTCATGATGTAGCTGTAGGGATTGACACTCTGGGTCGAGGTCGGACTCTGTATAAACGGGTCAACACTCATAAACCGACCGAGGTTGTAATCGTACACTCGACCGTTCATATGAATTAACTGTTGTTCATTCAGATGCTCGTGGTCGGTAAAACCGCGGCGGTTCTTATTGGTGACCGCTAAATCCTGTAGCTGTGAGAGTACCGTGTTTTTATTCTGGATATCCAGCTGATGGTTTATACCTAGGTCGGTGGTACGGCCAAAGGGGTCAAAATAGCGCTGGCTGACGATATTGCCATGTTGGTCGGCTAGGGTGGTGGCACTGCCTAATCTATCCTTGAGGGTAAATTGCAGTAAATGGCTGCGTGTTGGGGTGTAACTCAGTACCGCGATATCATCACCTGTTGCATCCGACAAGAATGCACGCCAGCTACCATCACTGTCGGCTTCATAGTACTTATCGACATAATAGGTGGTCGTGGTTGTGCTACCGACTGTACGGCTCTGCTTGGCGCGCATACCGTCGCTGCCATAGATAAAACTGGTGGTGGCACCTCGGCCTGAGACGCTCAGTGGCTTATCCATGGCGTTGTAGGTCATGGTGAGACCATCACCCACACGTAAATTACCGCGATTATCGTATTGAAAACTCACCGTGGTGCCATTGAGTTTAGTTAGCTGACACACGGCGTTTGGCTTGTAGCCACAGGCGCTGCCGCCATAGCGGTAGGCCGTGGTGCTATTTGCGCTGTAGTCGGTCTTGTTAAGGAAGTTACCCACCTTATCGTAGGCATAGTTAACCGTGGCGCTAAAGGTCGGGTTGGTATTGCTAAACTGATACTCCGTTAGACGATTAAGCGTGTCATAACGGTAACTCTTAGTTAGGCCTGTCACCCCATCACGCTCACTGATGAGGTTCATAAAATCATCATAGCCATCATAGTAGTGCGCATGAATACGCCCCAGCGGGCCATCCACCTCAACACTCGCCATGGTGCCTTCGCTGTAATAACTGCGTGATTCCGACATCACCCGGTTAGCAAGGTCAGCGCCCGTGATATGGCCCGCTTCATCCATGGCTGTGATGTGACGATATACATAACCTGAAGCAGCATTGCTGGTCTGCTCGAGATAGCCATAATCGTTATAGGCATATTTGAGGGTTAAGCCGTTCGGATACTCCAAGGCTTTTGGTCTGCCATAGAAGCCATCGTACTGATGCTTAACTGTGCGACTGGTGCTGTCGACTGTGACCGTGGTTTGTGCCAGTTGCAGCGCGGGCGTATAGGCATAAGTGCGAGCGACGCCATTTTCGGTCTCGGACGTCAGCAAGCCTTGTTTGAGGGTGTCCCACACAAAGGTCGCTGTCCCTGGTGCACTGCCGCCCGTGGTGGTTTTACTGGTGACACGCCCTAACACATCGAGCACAGTGGTTTGCAGCACGCCATTGGCGTCGGTTTGCTTATCCAGCTCGCCTAGGCTGTTGTAACCAAAATTGGTAGTGCCTTGATTAGGGTCAATGACTTGAGTTTTATGACCAAAGCCGTTGTAAGTTGCCGTGATATCATGATTGTTGGCATCGCGGATAACTAACGGTCTGCCGGCGCTATCGTAGGCAAAACGGTTAGTGCCAGGCTCCTGACTTGAAGTGCCGGCATCCACCGTTTCATACAGCCAGCCTTGACTGCCATAGGTACGTGACATCAAGCGTCCTTCGACATTGATATCCGTGGTTAACCCGTTATAGGTGTATAGGGACTCTAGCCCTCCGGAGCGCCCATTAGGAATTGTGCGTCGGCCGGGTCTATCGAGCGCATCAAAATCACTGAACTCGGTATAGTCTGCCGCGGTGCCATTGCCATAGGGCGTCGATTCTCGGGTTAAGCGTCCAAGTGCATCATAATGTTTATCTTGATATTGATAGCCCCCATCAAAGCCTTGGGTTGCGGTGCGCAGTAAGCGACCTTGGCCGTCAAAATACTGCTCCGTTTCAGGGATACCTGCGCCGCTGGTGCGGGTCATCATCACGGGGATGTTGTCATTGCCCTGAGGCGGATTATTGCCCTCATTGGCGAGTAAATAGCGCAGATAGCGGGTGGGGCTGCCCGTCTGCTGCACTAGCACCGGCCGACCGATACCATCGTACTGGGTTTGGGTGACGATATTATTAGGCGCTATCACTTTGGTGGGGAGCCCTAACCCCACATCGTATTCGGTAGTGGTGATATGACCTTTGGCATTGGTGACGTTGTAAGGCAGGTAGCCATCATCAGCTTGGGTTGTGCCGTCTTTGGTGTAGGTAAAGCTCGATTGCCTTGCCGCCAAGGCACTACACGTACTGCTTTGCCCTGTGGTTTTAGTCCATAGTGGCAGACCGTAACTGTTTAATCCGGTTTCTTCGATGCGATTGCAACTGCTGTTACTGGCGGTATAGGTCATCTTGATGGGGAGGCGATGCGCACTATCCCACGTATTGACCGTTTGCAATTGCCACTGCGCCTTATCCGTCGCGCCTACCGGGTCATCTCCCCAGTTGCGCTGCGCGGTATTGTGGGTCGTGCGTGTCCAGTTGAACTTATTCAGCCACCAATTATTAACATCGGGCACAAAACCAGTTTCTGTCACACTGGTATAGGTATTCGCCTGACCCTTTATGTAATCAGTCACTTTTTGAGTTTGCTTTTTAATGTTGCCCGATGCGTCCACATCACTAGGATTGACTTGGGTTTCTGCCCTGGACAAGGGGGGCCCCTGTAAATCCCACTGCTGCTTCACCGCAGACACCGGGTAAACCCACTGCGTCCCTGCGGGAGTGGTGACTAAGGTATCATAGTCAATCTGCTCGCGGACCAACGGGGTCAGCTTACAAGCATCTTCCGATTCACTACTGAGGCACACTCGAGACTCTTGCAGTTTTCCGGTTAACGGAAATAATTGATGGTATTCGTGAATGCTGCGCAGTCCGCGGTCAACATCATCGGCAATGATGGTTCGAAACCCTTGAAAGCCTCTACCAGCGCGATTATAGATAGCCTCTCTATAGTGGTACTGCGTCTGCTGCGTGCCTCCGCGCCCGTTATCACTAAAGCTGTCACTCACCACATACATCGATGACGTAAAGTAAAAATGTGTTCTGCTTGGGTCGTTATCAATATACCGCTCTGAGGGGACTTGATAAAACGGCGTACTCTCAATGCGCCCCGTGAGCACCCGCGACAAGGGGGCGTAATCCCACTGATAGGTTTTACCGAGACCATCTTGGACTTCATACACAGTATCAACTAACTTGCCGTGGTCAGTCCCTTCGCCCGCCTGATTGTATTGCTCAAAATACCCACCGACATAGGCTGGCGAACCGCTCGCAAAGTACATTGACAAATTCGCATAATAGTAAGGTTGGCCAGCGACATTGATGTACTGGCCTTTACCTGCAGTTTGGTTGTAGCTGGTCATCATTTGATAACTGAAATCAGCAAAGCCATTGTTATCAATATCGTTAATCATCAAGCCGAGTGAACGGTCACCGTTTCGAATAAATAACGACTGAATGGGCGCATAAACCACATTGGGTATTTCGCGACCGATAGTGGCTCCTACACTACTGTCTTTAAAATCGAGTACTGTCCAATGAAAGCGCCGAGCGTCATAGCGAGACCAGTCAATGTCAATTTCAAGCCATGGATGGCTACTCAAGTTGACTTCACCGCGGTGCAAATCATCGTTGCAAACCGTGACATCATAGGGCTCTTGCGAGCCACTATTGCTAGGATTACCTGAAAAGCTCACGCACACATTGTCTTGACTGTGCGTGGCAACCAGCAGTTCGTCCACGCCGTCACTGTCAATATCGGCAACGCGCAGCCCGCCCCAGCGTGATTGTATTCGTGTGGTGCCATTTTGGTAGGCTTGGTAGGCATGAATACCCGTCCCTGTTCCTAAGCTGCGTTCTGGAGAAAAGGTGCGATTACCGCGATTTTCCCGTACCTGCCAACTGAAGCTGCTGCCCACTTGTAGTGCGCGAATATAATCAGATAAACCATCACCATTGATATCAGCAAACACATACTCATTGTTAACATGATTGGTGGGTAGTCCTAGCGTTGCACTGGATACCGCGGTCCCAAGGGTTAACAAGCCGCTGGATGAAATACTGCCAAACTGGACACTGATTTGCTCGGATGCGTTAGCAAGACGCAAGGTCTTGACCACATCCATCACACCATCACCGTCCATATCCATATAGCGTATCTGCTCAAGATAGCTCTTGCCATCATAGGTTGTCTTGCTGCGCGTTGTGAGTAAGTGAGGGCCTGAAAAACTCGGTGTCACTCCGCCTTGGTGTTGGTAGTAATAAACCTTGTGGTCAGCCCCGATATAGGCAAAATCTTGATGACCATCGCCATTCAAATCTAAAATCTGTAGCGTGGCCCCTACGCCAGAGGGGTTAGTCCAAAAGTCGCTCGGCAGGATGACATTCGTGGGAATGAGGGTTGTGGGACTAAGTCCTGGTTAAATTGGAACAGGCTTACTTGTCCACTTGTGCGATTGACGATGAAAAAATCACTAATGCCATCACCATTCAGGTCCCCTTGCGGGTAATAAAAGATACCGTTAGCAATATCGCTTGATTGTGCCGAGGCGTCATAGGCAAGCGTGTAATCGCCACTGGCTTGTCGTTGGTAAATCTTCACCAAATAGCTGATTAATTTATCTGTCCCATCGTATTGCGCACTCAGGTGAACGAGCTCTTGAATACCATCACCGTTTAAATCCATCTGACGCGTCTGGTCGTGGCGACCATTACCCGCGACAGGATTGATAACGCGATGGGCACTACTGCTGGAATCCCGGCTATCCCACGCTAACAGCGGGGCGTAGCTCCGTAAATCCGTTGCGGCTTTACACTGACCTTGGTAACACTCTTTTATTGATTGCAGCAACGAGCGTTGAGTGTGCGAACTCGTGTCATATGCCAATTCATATCGGCGGAGTGTGACACTATCCAACTGTGATTCAATCGCCTTAAGGCGTAAGGTGGAGCGGATAAGTCCACCGGCAAGATAATGGCGAGCTTGGTCTGGCCGCGTTTCATACTGAAATGCCACTTTGCGATTGCCGACACTTGACTGGTGCCCGGTGTAATCAATCGCGCTGAGCGCATACTCACCACTGCCTGCATTGAGATAGGCATAGGTCATGGTGTTGCCCGCACGGTCTTGTTGTTTGTTGATGGCCCACGTCATGGGTAACGTGTGCCCTAGGGCAATATGCCGACTGTCGGTTGTCCCGCCATAAGTTGCCACGATATTGTCTTTACGCTCGACGACAAAGTAGGTGGTCGCACTGGTTAACGCGCCGTATTGGGTGACTCTGACAAATTGTTCTAACTCGGTACGATATTGCGCGCCGGATGTGCCATATTGGCCACTGACAGCCATTAACTTTTGCCCGTCGAGACACAAACGGTCGCTGGCACTCATAATAACCGCACGACTCAGCCCCTCTTGGGCAACCGTGGTATCACAACGGTGCAGCGCAGAGCCCGCCGTCACTGACCAGCCCACTCCCGCGATACCCTGTCCTGAGCGTGATGAATAATCAAGACTCACCGCTGGTTGCATGCCATTGCGCCCCGGTGGAATGTCGATAGGCACAGAAAAAACAGCAGCGCCACCGGAGACACTCGCCTGTCCATTAACCGCAGACGCTCGAAAATCAATGGCCTCAGAAGGCGCGCGCTCACTGCCGCCCGCATCAGCAACCGTTACTGGGGATAGGTTTTTCCAATCACTGCCAGTAACAGATAAAGCCACTTGCGTATTACTCGATAACATCCAAGCACTGCACGCTGTAGCGCAAGCGCGAACCTGATATTGATAAGTACCCGAAGCAAGCCCCGACAATGCATAACTGGTGGCCGTTCCAGAATATTTCGCAACCCATGCGCCACCATTAATGCGTTGCTGTAACTCATAACGCGTAGCGCCACTGGCGCCAGCCCAAGAAACACTAAAGGCGCCTGCAGTATTGGTTGCAGGAGTAGAGATAGAGGCTGGAGCCGAGGGGGTAGAAGGCGTTGAAGGAGTGCCCACTGAAATAGGCAAATTATAGGCGCTACAGGATGAACCGATACAAGCATTGATGCGGTAGTAATAACCAGAGAGAGTCTTGTTGGAGAGTTGCAATAATCGTTTGCTAGACCAACCACCACTGCAAACATCACCCCCAACAGCAAACGTAGCATAGGCAGCAGCACCACTATCCGCTTGACCTAATCCCGTATAGACAGTTGTCCAAGACTGATTATCAGTGGACTCTTGGATATTAACGGCAGTGACAGAGCAATTAATACTCCAGCGTAATTCGACAATTGATGTAAATCGACTCCCTGTTAAGGTAGGTGCCTCAAGTGGAAAAGGGGAAACTGGACCCACTTCAATATCAGGGAGTGTGAGGGCTGCTTGACCGGGCAGAGATAATATAGCTGCAAATAAAGCAATCAAAATGGTAAAAACTGATTTGCGTCGCTGCGGTAACATAGCATTCCTTTAGTTCAAGTTCCTTTTTTTGTCAAATTAAGATACGAAAATAAATACATTTTAGCAACATAATGAAAACACTTTATTTGGTGTTACTTACTTTAAAAAAGTCGCGAAGTTAATCATGTCTTTTTCATTGAGGATAAGCGGATTATTTTTTAATGTGCATTACCGCTAAACCAAGGCAGTGATAGTCAACATACTCATCAATCCCTTATCAGTCGATCATCGAAAATAATGAAGCAATTCGACATATTTTAGCGTTAGCAACAAACAAGTTAAGAACCATAAAACACTCCAATCCTGCTGCAGGACTTATTGTCGCATCATCTGTATCACACGCAGCATATATCTTAAACACACTCAAAACAGAGTTTAATGAAACAGCTCAGATAGTTACCTACAAAGAGGACGATCCCTCACCCAAGATAAATGAATTCAGAAACAGTACAACTAACTGGATCGTGAGTGTAGGCATGATAAGTGAGGGGACTGACATTCCTCGTCTGCAGGTTTGCTGCCACCTTAGTCGAGTAAAAACTGAGCTTTATTTTAGACAGGTTTTAGGTCGTATTTTACGTACTAATGATTCGTTTAATCAGCAAGCTTGGCTATACTCCTTTGCTGAACCAAAACTTGTAGAATTTACCAGTCGTATAGCAGAAGAAATATCTGATATCCCAGTGATATTTAGCGAGCCAATTGAGATAAAGCTCAAACAAGAGTTACCCGAACCCCATGATATGACAGTGAAAACGATGCCAACTACTAACAGCAATATTCTCAATATTGGTAGGTAAACAGACAAAATTGTATTCTGCAGAGATTCTCTCGGGGGAATATTTTGGCACCTCAACATCACTATCATTCGAGCTCTTAGGTGGTTTTCGAGAAAAAGTTGTCTCAACTTTTAACTCACCGTTTTAAAGTCAAAATTAGTGCGCCACTACATTTTAAAGCCGAAAATCCAAGGATAGGTTCGATTTTTTTATAGTATACAGTAAGGTTATGCGTACTTTTTTAAAAATTAATAAATCAACTGAAGTACAAAAATTATTCATTGTCTTTTTTAAAAGGCAATGTGTGCTGTAGTTCTATAATTTTATACTGATACTGCTGAATAGTGAGCGCGAGCTGGTTATGTTGGCCTGCCATTGCAGATAGTTGTTGCTTTAGATCTTCAGCTTGTATTCGGTATTTTTCTTTGAGCTTTATTTCTTTATTTAGGCGTTCTCTAAGGTTTATAATTTTCTCTTCATATAAGTTAGGTTTTTTTGTGTTACCATCTGATTTTAAGTGGTTTTCTTTGATTTTATTTACAATATCTTTGTAGTAATAGATTGAGCCACTTCCAAGCCCTGCTTCTTCTTCCACGGCCTTTATGGAAAGTTTTTGGGTGGGAGACACAACAGTTGGCTTACCTTGCAATATCCTTGAAAGAGCCTCTTCTATTTTTATTCGCGTTAGGGCAGATTTACTCATGATTTTCCCCGTGGCACAAAAATTTTTCAAATGGAATATCGAAATAATGCATTACTCGTTCGGTTGCTCTGATTTGAGTAATGTAATGGCTTTCTGCCGATGAGCTTAACTTATTAATTGATTCTAAGTATATTACTTGCTCAACAGCCCATTTATGTCTCTTAGACCAATTATTAGCCTTTTCCTCATCAATTAGCTGATTCTCACACTTGAAGCAACTAGCCGTTGAAGCAACTTTATCCATCCGGCATTCATATCCTGCTAAGCAATATGAGTGAAGCGTGCCAACCAATGTTAATCTACCTGCTTTTACTTGCTCATTAATCTCACTCCAAGTCTTCATATCTTTTGGGATAAGATTCCTTTCTCGCATAATTTCTTTACCACGTTTCCCATATAATTTTTCGTTGGTGTTATACCAACGATGCAAATTATCAGTAATCACTTCTTGAGTCACAGTGCGGATTAGTTGCTTAAGATCGGAGTCTGTATTAATACTGTGTAGGGAAGCAGCTGAACCGCCTTCTCCATACCAGTCGGAGGTTGGAATATCTAAGTGTTTGAATTGGTCTTTTACTGCGACGACAGAGCATAGATTATGACGCCTCACAAAGACAGCAAACGTCCTTCTAAATTGATGTGATGTTAATGGCCAAATTTTACCTACAGTTACCTTTTGATCTGCAAGGTAAGGATTACTGTTGGGATTTATGAGTTTGAACTCCTGCAAATCAGCTTCATTAACTATTGCACCAGCATCAGTTGCTATAGTTATGAAATGTGCACTCAGAAGTTTATCGTTCATTATTTTGGGTGGTTCATTTTTACGTGACTGTGATAACCATAGACAGGTTGCTTCGTAGTTTTTCATTGGGTCTGCACTACAGAACAGCTGCTCTCTCATATTGCGCGTAAGCGCTTCTGCTAAAGCGATGGCCTTTTCTGTCATAGGAGAGGTCACCCATTCGGTAACTTTTCCCCGACCTTGAACCATCTTATGAGTAGTAGATTGTAGGGAGTAAATGATTTTCCCATTGAATAATCTTTTTTTAAAGCTATCTGAGTGTAAACTGTATAGTTCACTCTTACGCATCCCTGTGAATGCCCCGCACACAATATAACAAGCAACTAAAATTTTTGATAACCAAGCTTTAAATCTTATCGAGTTTGAAACAATATATTTTTCTAATGTTGTATTTTTAAAGTATGAATTGACAATGGTGAAATAATGTTGTGGTTTATGCTTGTTAACTTCAACGCGATATTGGTTTGATTCTTTTTTTAACCAAAACAATACACCAGAATCTATTTTCTTATTTACAACTTTCCTTCCAATTTCATAGTTTTGCCTCATGTCAACAATTAATGCATTTAAAATCTCCTTGTGATTAAATAACTCTTCGACTATATTTATCGCTTCATTGTATATTTTTTCCATTATAGGTGTCGGTATGGCGTACATCTGATTTACTTTATTTTTAGCCACATCACTGAACTCACTTGCTAAATCGGCAGAACTTTGTTCTGTCGGTATTTCTAAAGAAAATGGAAGATGTTTTTTTGAACGTTCAACTTTTCTCAATGTGTTAAATATATGCTCTATATTTGCAAAGCTATAATTTTGTTCCATTAAGAAATGGCAAAACTCATAAAACAGAACTGGATGAGACAGCTGCGATATGCTCTCAATTTTACGCTTGTCTAGATACTTGTAGATCTGCATTAACTTACTGTGCAGAGCAATAATGCTTGATGGCTTTAGTGGCGTGATGCGTACTTTCCCTGCATGGGTGTAAAGCCATGAAAAGCATATCAATTTTATTTCATTAGCAAGGTGTTCTGATGAGATTTCTGTGAATATTAGCCTGCATTTATTGGCTATTTTTCTATCAATGTATGCTGAGAGATCCCATATGTCATCACCAAAGACGCTCTTTGTAGCACCGGAATGTTCCCTTGATACAGGAATATCCCCTAATGTCTTAAAATTAAGTTCGTTATATAATAAGGTGACTTGCTTAAAACCATCTAAATTTTCATTAAGCACGTTATTGGGCAGTTCTAATAAAACTCTCATTTGCATTCCTAGAAATAATAGTTAATACCTTCTGGCCAAAGAGGGTGTCGTCCTTCTCTGCTAAGCTTCAGAGCAGATTTTCGTCGGATCATTGGATCGATTCGATGGATTGCAAAATCAATCTTTTCGATGAGGTCTCTAAAGTTCCTATTAAATTGATTGCTGTTTACGTGGTCAGATAGGGAGTCTTCTATGACTTGCTTGAAACTCATTAAGCACCAAATATCATCAACTTCTTCGATGATGACTTGATTTTGGCAACTAAAACACTTGAGAATATCAGAGCAAGCTAAGTGATCAACTTCTAGGTCTTTGGGACTGAAATTCATTTTTCTGCGGTACAGTTCAGCTTCATCCCCTAGGGGATCTTTACATCCAGAGCCTATAACTGTGGATTGTGGTTTTTTATTAAAGCATTCATATTTTCTCAGAAACTCTTCATAGGGAAGAACCTCGACTTCTAACTGACGTTTTGCATAGTTTTTTGATTCGGATATATCAGAACACTTTGTCGCAGCTTCAAGTGTATATACGGCAGCTTGTAATTGCTGTTTATTATCGATGGAATTGCCTATGGTGTAGTGTCGAGCTAGGGTTGTGGGAGTATTACCAAGGAGGGAGGATGTCCCAATTACATCACCAGTCAGAGCTAGATATCTACTGCTTCCTGAGGCCCTGAATTTTCTTGTCATTGGCTTAAGTGGTTTGCCGTAATCATCAATCAATGGGAAGTTCTTTAATAACCAATTTGCGGCATCGTTTAAATGCTGTGGCTCTAATGGCTGAATTCTTCCTCTGCTCACTTGGTAAAATAGGTGAGTGTTATCTGCTGAGACTATTTTGCTAAGTGTGAGTAACTTTTGAATAAAGTTGAGAGCATACTTAGGAACATGCTGCTCATTATTCTCACCTATCGAAATGGTTACATATTTGTTAGCTCTAGATTTTAAAACGCTTTGCGAATACACTAATTTTTGACTGATGTTACCATCGTTAAATTTTTTCATACTGAGCAGAGTGGTCGTATTTCCCCAAGTAAAGTACGACATCAAAAAATATCCCATTGAAAAGCATCTTGTTATTGCTCCTGTAACATCAACTTTTCTGCCATTTAGAACGATCAATGCAGTATAATCTCTAGGGTTAGCATGTAGGTGTTTTTCTGGACTAAGGGTAATTTGCTTGATTAATTGATTGAAAATTGGATGTATCGTTCTCAGTAATTTTTTTAGTTCATGATCTGAGTATGACTCTGTTGGGTTATCTTCTTTTCTAAATAGTCCATATGTAGAAAACCATTCATCTACTGGAAGGTCTAAAAGCTTCAGTAGACACTTGATTGAGCTATTGAGTTTTCGAGCTGTATTTACTCCAATAGTGCCTAAGCGCACTTTTTCTACTAGGTATTGCTCCCACGCGTGTGCGGCGAGCCCTGATTCGGGATCTAACCGCTTTGAGTCCACAAAATTTAGGTATATTGCTAAATCGACAGCATACCCAAATTTTGTTTTATCTCTCAGATCGTGAGTATTTGATATGGCGTTATACCAACGGTAGACCTGTTGGTCTCTATCCGCGTAAACTGCAGTGTGCATTTCTTTCTTTTTAGGGGATCCAAAATACCTAAAGCGGTTAAAATCAAATTTTTCAAAGCGAGCTATTCCAGTTTTTAATGTTAATATTAAGTCCTTTGCGTCCGCAGGATTAGTCATAGATAGCCTCTTCAAGAATTCTATCGAGTAGGCTTGTTGCATTTTTTACTGTTTGCTCTCTTTCAAGAAAATCGACATATTGCCATGTTGTCGATTCATTGTTGTGCCCCATCCACGCCATCATTTGCAGCACCGCATTTTTTTGAAGCCCGTGCTCTAAGAGTGACGATAATCTATAGGTACAGTATGTGGCTCTTAAATCATGGCTCTTATGCTTGAATGGAATGCCATGCTTTTCACGAATAGCCTGTCTTAACCTACGAAACGACTGATGAACGTTATTTGAACTGAATTTGGTGCCGTTTTTTGATACGAGCAAATAGTCAATCTGTTGTCCTCTAAGCCTTTCCTTTCGCCTGTTGGAATTGGCATAAGCATTTATCAAAGCTGAAAGTTTTGCTGGGATTTCAATTTTTCGTTGTTTGCCAAATTTTGTAGATACCCCATTTACAGGGCCGATAGATACTTCTGTATATGAGTGCATTGCAAGTTCATCCTGCGCAATGGATAAGGGAAAAGTACATGCTTCCTCAATCCGTAGTCCTGAATGGATCTGTAACAATTGGTGAATAATGAATTCAATTCCAAACAGGGATAGCTCTGAGCTAAAAAGTTGAAGATCTTCCCTTGTCAGAGGATTTAACGACTGAATATCTGACTTTTTGGGGATTTTAATGCGAAGGTCTGTGCTGGTTACTAAGTAGTGAGGACGCAAATGATTTAGCATGCCTTGGTTCCTTATTCGAATTAATTCATATTCGAAAGGCTTACTATCAGTGGAAGATTCAAGAAGGCGATTTGCAATACACCACTCATAAAAGTTAATTACATGAAGCATATAAAGCGAAGCTGTGGAGAATTGAATTTCCCCTGCGCGAGCTGCCATCACTAAATCATCATTTCTAAAACGATATGTAGGTTTTAAGTACTTAGATTTTGGGAAAATATCCCATTCAAGTTGCTCTCGTTCTAAGAATTTCCAATACCGCTTTAACGCTCTTACTGCCGAGTTTAAGTCTTTGGCATTACGCCCATTTGCCAAGTGATTCATCCATAAGTTGATTGGCATTATGTATTCGTATTTCGAGTTATAAAATGTCGGAAACCCCTTCAGCTTTATGGGGCGAATCTCATCTCTCTGAGGAAAAATTCGTGGTACCTCAAGAGCAGTGGAGTTTATAACTAACACCATGAAAATACCCTCACAAAGACTAAGTTCTTAGTGAGGGTAATTGAATTTTTCCAGAAGGGAAATATCTACAGTTTAGTTTTCCATAAAAAGATCTACATAGTACTACAATTTCCCGTTATCGTTTGGCCAGTGCGCTTCGGCGCATCCTGAACAAGCCTTTGTTGATGTAATGGGTGATCTCTTTTTTGGCACGCCTACGGTTGCGATAAATGCCGTTATAAGCCCACAAATCATTATCGCCGTATACAACGACCCAGCGACCACCACGGAAGTGCGGGACGATACCAAAGCAATCAGATACCCACTCAGGATTAGCCATTATTTATATACCGCGCTGATTATTGATTAGCAACCAATTGAAAAAATTTATACCCTAAAATACATCTAAACCGTTCTTTACTTAGTAACAACAAGTGTATGTTGTTGATCAACATCTGAAATATCATCTTCGTCAACATCCACACCCCAAGAGGTCACAATCTCATCTGTGATATCTCGCGATGTTGCCTGGGTTATCAACATCGAATAGCTCATGTGTTCAATCCTATGAACCAGTGCTCGCTCTAGAGATGGCTCAATTGTAATGATTGTTAGCTCGTTGGTGCTGCAGATTTCAAATGCTTCAAGCACTCTTGTTAGTGCCACTTGCGCATTTGGACAGCGATAATCTTTCAGGTCGATGATCATGCCATTAGCTCTAAAGTAGGGAAAACCTTAAGGTGTTGACACATGAGAGACCCAATGCGCTTATCGCTTCCTCGGACAATCTTGTGATCAGCTGTCGTGACGTTGTTTTTAAGCCAAAACTTATCACCCTTGTCGTCAATCGGTAAGTTAATATTTTTAAGGGCCTCAAATGATACAGTTGAACCGCTTACAATTGAGTCGAAAATAGACCTTCCAAGTAATCCTAAGCCGTTTGTGAACACCACTTTGGTAAACATTGCTGCATCGTGTTGTGTCTTAAAGTCCTGGCCATCGAGCATGTCGGTTGGGATTTGCGAAATTGCCTCCCGGAGAAATTCTTGGCACAGATTCAGCGACAGTTCGTATTGCTCCTGATCTATTAGATATTTGTCTGCCGTCGAAGCAGTAACACCGATAAACTTTAGAATCATCGATTTTAGTTGGTCAAATTTCCACATTGTTCCGCGATTTATTTTACCGTGAAGACCAATACGGTCTTTAAGAATTTTGCCGTTACCAATATTCAATTCAAGCAGTTCATTCAAAAGACTGGCAAACGGAGTGCGATTGTTAAAGTGATTCGAAATCGATTGGTTTGGTTTCTTGAGGGATACATGGTAATCACTGAATAACTGTCTAATTAACTTCGACGCAAACGGTGTTGATAGTGAGATGTCATCGATATGAATGAGCTTAAAGCTGACGGTGAAATCATTAAAATGATCTTTGTATTGTGCTAACAGCCATTTAATAAAAGTGGTTCGGCCTTGGCCGTCAGCAATAAATCTGTCAGCCGTTGCAGGAAGCTCCGCAGTGACCACGGACCGATTACCTATCTTCATTTCTTCTAAGACGGTCAACTCATTACAGAAGAAAGTCATATTCGGGAATACTGCCGCGTCGGTTTCCTGCCAGTACCGCTTTAGGGCGTTAACACGACCTGAGTCCACATCGCGCTGGCGTTTCAGTTGCTCGCTTAAAACGTCACTGTTGGCCTCTACGGGAAAGTGCTTGGCGAGCTCTTCGAAAGTAATCACGCCTTCGTATATCGTGACTCCGGCTTTATTGCTTAGGCCTTCTTTAGCCTTGAAAAGTGTCAGTGGCAAAAGTGTTGATTGATGTTCTGTTGTGGCCATCGGTTTAGCTCCATCGAAATTGATAGAGACATGATTTCACGAACCCGAGATCTGGCAAATTTTGCTGATTGAATGGGTTATTTCTGGGGCTTTAAAGCGGAAATTTGCGTGAATTGCGATGTGCGAGATCATCTAGTCATCTCTGATCAAGGCGACATTCACAATGAACAACCCTCAACAGCTCGTAGACATTTTCCAGTTCGATGCACAAGACCAAGAAAATTTAAAAGTAGTCTATGAGCAATTCAACCAAGGTGTTTCTGCGCTTCGCACACTCATTGAAAGTGAGCCGGTGGTGTTGCATTGTGGGCTCTCAGGGAAAGACAGTTCAGTCGTGGTGTTAATGGCAGTCGAATCCTATCGCCAATCCATTCAGGCTGGCTTAGTCGAGCCATCGAGACCTTTACTCGTCGTCACCGTGGATACGGGGGCTGAAGCCATCGCGCTTAAAATGTACGTCCATTATGTCCGTAAGCGATTACTGGAGTTTGGAAAGCAAATTGGGATTAATCTCTGCTACGACATTATTCAGCCGCCAATCAATGACCAGTATTTTATCAAGTATACTGGGGGGCAAAAACTGGTGCCTTCGGTTACACGTCACCAAGATTGCAGCATTATTCTCAAAGTAGACCCGTCCGAGCGCTACATTAAGCAAGCGATTAAAAAGTACAGTGAATGCAGCTGCTACAAACTGGTT
The DNA here is from genome assembly GCF_006385735.2 of Shewanella sp. LC6. Taxonomy (NCBI): domain Bacteria; kingdom Pseudomonadati; phylum Pseudomonadota; class Gammaproteobacteria; order Alteromonadales; family Shewanellaceae; genus Shewanella; species Shewanella sp. LC6. The sequence continues at coordinate 214,164 of NZ_CP043903.1, read as the reverse complement.
AGCTGTGTAGGCAGTCGCATTGCCGAAAGTCATCACCGCGCAGGCAACATGAAGAAGCAGGGGCTTAGCTTGATTACGGCAGGCTCAATTCTGGCTGATATGGCACAGGTAGAAGCCGCTGGCTCCAAAATGTATAAGCTGGCGCCGATTAAACACTGGGAAACTGAACAGGTATTTGACCTGCTTCGGATAGCCGGTAGCAATCCCATTAAACGAGTCCCAGGTATCGTCATCGATACTTACCTGACTAACTTCGGTCTTCTGTTAGAGCTTTACGGCAATTACTCTCCACCAAAAGAAACGTAAAGAATGAGCCTAGACAAATTAATGGATTCCTGTGGGTGGATTCCTGTGGGAATCCTTTTTTTTGCCCCCGATTTCAGATAATAAGTGCGACATTCATGGAAAGGTGTAGAAGAGGAAGCCAACTGCTAAAAGTGGTACGCTCTTCTCGCCAAAGAAACAAGCAGTACTACCATGAATTATCAGCAGTTGACCGAAGGCAGAAGATACCAGATTTCTGCTCTTTTGGAACGGGGGATTTCAGTTTCTGAGATTGCTAAAACCGTTCAGTGCCATCGCTCCACGGTATATCGGGAGCTTAAACGTGGCAGCAAGGGCAGTCATTATTGCCCAAACGAAGCTCAGGTGTTATCACTCAAAAAACGCACATTAGCGCGTAAATACAGAATACCTCAGGAGCGTGTTGATTTTATCCGCCTCCTTTTAGAAGCGGATTGGAGTCCAGAGCAGATTTCCAGTGTATTAACTAAAGTCGGTGCCGCTGTCAGCTATGAGTGGATCTACCGATTTGTTGCGCAGGATAAACGCTCGGGTGGCAAGTTATATCGCCACTTGAGGCAAGGTCACAAGCGGTATCGTCGCGGTAAAAAAGAGAAAGCACCAGCGATCAAAAATGCGGTTTCTATCGATGATAGGCCAAGCATCGTTGACAGTAAGGAGCGATTTGGTGATTGGGAAATCGACACCGTATTAGGCAAGCACGGCACGGGGGCGATGGTGACTATTTTAGAGCGTAAAACACGATTTTACTTGGTGAAGAAAGTGCCATCCAAGTCAGCGGATGATGTCACTAGAGCAACCATAGAACTACTCATGCCTTACAAGGAGCATGTCCATACCATCACGGCAGATAACGGGAGAGAGTTTGCAGGCCATGAAACCATCGCAAAGGAGTTGGAGGCTGATGTTTACTTTGCCCACCCTTATAGTTCTTGGGAGCGTGGAGCCAATGAGAATGCTAACGGTCTTTTAAGGCAATATGTGAAGAAAGGAACCGACCTAACAACGGTAACAGACAGTGATATTGAATTCGCTTTATCGCGGATAAATTATCGACCGAAAAAGTGTTTAGATTTCAAGCAACCAGCGATTGTCTTTAAAGAAATGGTATTGGCTGCTTGATATTGGCGAGTGTCGCACTTCGCAGTTGAATTCGGGACCAATTAATCTAAATAAACACAAGCGGTTAGCGATGAATTCATCGATAATGCCCGCATGCAATTCAGTCATGATAATCTGCCGGATGATCCGGTGTTACTCAAACAAATTATTCTGCAACAGCAGCGGAAACTGCTGCTGTTGGAAGAAAGATTTCGTCTGGCCCAGCAAAAGCAGTTTGGCCAAAGCGCCGAGAGTCATCCCGGACAGGGCGAGCTGTTTAATGAGGTGGAAGTCGAGGCAGAAGCCCTCGAGCCCGAAGCTCAGCCTGCGGATGAGGCGCAAGCACTCAAGCACCGTAACAAGCCGGTGCGTAAACCACTTCCGGCCGAGTTGCCCCGGGAAGTGGTTATCCATGACATCAGCGATGCCGAGAAAATCTGCGCCTGCTGTGGCGGTGAGTTGCATCAAATGGGGAAAGAGAAGAGCGAGCAGCTCGAATTTATTCCTGCCCGGGTGAGAGTCATAGAGCGGGTGCGGCTCAAATACAGCTGCCGCACCTGTGACAAGCACGGCACTGAGGTGCAAATTAGCATAGCCCCCGTGCCCCCAAGCCCCATCCCCAAGAGCATGGCCACCGCCTCACTGCTCAGCCAAATCATCACCAGCAAGTACCAATATGGCTTGCCTTTGTATCGCCAGGAGAGCCTGTTCGCCCAATATGGTATCGAGCTGAGCCGCCAAACCATGGCCGACTGGATGCTCAAATGCGCTGAACTGCTGCAACCGCTGTACGATAAATTGCATACCGTTTTACTGCTACAACCGGTCATCCAAGCCGATGAAACCACGCTCAATGTGCTCAAGGAAGATAAAGCCATCTGTTATATGTGGCTGTATGCCAGCGGCAGCGACAGGCCCACTCCGCTGGCGATCCCCAATATCGTGCTCTACGACTACCAAGCCAGTCGCGCCGGACAATGTGCCGTGGATTTCTTGAATGGATATGATGGCTACCTACAAGTCGATGGCTACGCCGGTTACGGCCAAACTGCAGCAACCCTCGTCGGTTGCTGGGCCCACGCACGGCGCAAATTCAAAGAGGCGGAAATCGCCCAGCCCAAAGGCAAAACCGGCAAGGCAAACTGGGCACTGAATCATATCCAAAAACTCTACCGCATCGAAACCCTGAATAAGGACAGCAGTGCCGAGGTGCGCAGACAGCAAAGGCAATTGCACAGTCGGCCGTTACTCGATGAGTTGCATCGCTGGCTGGAAAAATCCCAACAGCATGTGCCACCCAAGAGCAGTCTGGGAAAGGCCATCGGCTACTGCCTGAATCAATGGCCCAATCTCACCCGCTATCTTGAAGACGGGCAGCTGAGTATCGACAACAATCGCGCCGAGCGGGCGATAAAGCCGTTCGTCGTCGGGCGCAAGAACTGGCTGTTTGCCAATACCGCCAAGGGTGCGGCCGCCAGCGCCATGCTGTACAGCATGATAGAAACCGCCAAGGCCAATGGGCTGGTGCCTTTCGACTACCTGATGCATTGCCTTGAGCAGCTATCCCTCAAGTCAGACAGTGTCGAACATCTGCTGCCCTGGAATGCAAAATTAGGCTAGGTGTAGATCGCCGGACGGATACGTTGGTTTGCGGTGACATTGCTTTGGTCTTCGTGTGGTCGATATCGTTAATCGCCAGATAAAGCTGATAATCATGGTGTTCGACCTTACCGCAATACTCCGTACCACGGTCAGTTAAAATGCGAAGCACAGGCAACTGGTGTGACTCGTAAAACGGCAGTACTTTGTCGTTCAGTAAGTCTGCTGCGGTGATCGGCGTTTTCGTGGTGTAGAGCTTGCAGTGCGCGACTTTGCTGTAAGTATCAACATAGGTTTGCTGGTATATACGCCCCACGCCCTTAAGGTTTCCGACATAAAACGTGTCTTGCGACCCCAGATAGCCAGGATGCGCGGTTTCAATCTCACCACAGGCTTCATCGTCGTGTTTTTTGCGCTCAAGTGCCGCAATCTGTTCATCGGTCAGCTCAATACCATCACGAGCAACTTTGGCTTCCAAGGCTTTCAAGCGCTTTTTAAAGTTCTCTAAATCATGTCGCAACCAGATTGAGCGGACGCCACTACCAGACACAAATACGCCTTTCTTGCGCAGTTCATTGCTGGTTCTGTGCTGGCCATGGGCCGGAAATTCAATCGCGTAATCCATCACTGCCTGTTCAACAGCTTCTTCGACACGGTTCTTGATATTTGGACTTCTACGGCTTTTTTCGATCAGCGCGTCAACACCGCCATCGTCTACTAATTCACGGTAGCGATAAAACGTATCACGAGACACACCCATGACTTTGCAGGCTCACTCTTAATTTGGTCTGTCGTGATTGGCAATTTATACCTGGATGATATACTGTGTTTATATACAGTTATGGGGTTCGTATGTCAGCAGTATACCTTGGTGATGCCAGTGTTTGGCCAAAACGTAAGATCCCGCTATATGGCGACCCGGTAAAAGCCGGGTTTCCTTCACCTGCGCAAGACTATGTCGAGCGCACACTCGATTTAAATGAACTGTGTATCCGCCACCCTAATGCGACCTTCTTTGTTCGTGTAGAGGGCGACTCCATGATTGAAGCCGGCATTTATGACGGCGATGTTTTAGTGGTAGACCGCTCTATTGATGCCGAGCATGGCGATATCGTGGTTGCTGCTGTTGGTGGTGAGTTTACGGTTAAAGAGTTTTGCACGCGCCCTTCACTGGCTTTACTGCCACGCAATCCGGCCTACAAACCGATACGGCCGCGTAATGGCGAAGAGCTAAGCATTTTTGGCGTGGTGACTAACGTTATCCGGCAAATGAAACGCAAATGAGCCAACCTATCTTCGCCTTGGTAGACTGCAATAACTTTTACGCCAGCTGCGAAAAGCTGTTCCGTCCAGACTTGGCTGATACACCTGTTGTTGTGCTGTCTAACAACGATGGATGTGTTGTCGCTCGCTCGAGAGAAGCTAAAAAGCTAGGCATTAAAATGGGCGTACCGGTATTTCAGGTGCGCGAGCTGATGCAAAAGCAGGGCGTAGTGGCCTTCTCATCTAACTACGCCCTTTATGCAGATATGTCGCAGCGGGTGATGAACACCTTGGAAAGCATGGCGCCCCGGGTTGAAGTGTATTCTATCGACGAGTCCTTTCTTGATTTGACCGGGGTAGATTTCAGCCAAAACCTGACGGAGTTTGGTTTAGCGGTGAGGCAGCGAGTGCAAAAGTATACCGGCATAACAGTATGTGTCGGCATAGCACCCACTAAAACCCTGGCAAAACTAGCGAACCATGCCGCCAAAACCTGGCCGAAAACCGCTGGTGTTGTCGATTTAACCAGTAAAGAGCGACAGCGAAAGCTGCTGGCTTTGCTACCTGTGGATGAAGTTTGGGGTATTGGCGGTAAGCTGACAAAACGTCTGCAGCAGTTAGGTATCGACACTGCGCTACAGCTGGCCGATGCTGACCCGAAATTTATCCGACAACATTTTTCGGTTGTGGTAGAGCGTACCTTGCGCGAGCTCAATGGCGAGTCGTGTATCGCATTGGAAGAAATAACGCCGACAAAAAAGCAGATTATCAGCAGCCGGGCTTTTGATGAACGCATCACCGATAAGCAGCAAATGCGCGAAGCCATCAGTGAATACATAAGCCGGGCCTGTAAAAAGCTTCGCCAGGAGCAGCAGGAAGCAAAATACTTAACCGTGTTTCTACGTACCAGCCCATTCAGCGATAAAGACGCACCTTACAGCGCCAGTAAAAGCGTCGAACTTGATAGCCCAACTAGCGATACCCGGGTTTTCCTTGCCAAAGCAATGCGGCTTTTAGACGGCCTTTGGCTGGAAGGATACCGCTACGCCAAAGCCGGCGTGATGTTGTCAGACTTTTACGACCCGGGCGTATATAAACCCGGGCTTTTTGATGAGCCGCTCATTAAAAAAGAATCAGACCAGCAGCTAATGCAGCTGATAGATAATTTAAACGCCAAACATGGCAAGACCATTTGGTTTGCCAGCCAAGGTACCAAACAGGACTGGAGCATGAAGCGTGAGCTGCTATCGCCGGCATACACAACCAACTGGCATGATTTACCGGTCGCGAAGTAAAGCAGCACAAAGTTAAATACAGCTGTGAAGCCATGCTCATTTAAACTTATAATTAAATTGTCATTACAGACCGGGACCAGGAAACTGGAGTAGTGATGCCGGAGCAACGTTCCCCCAGCCTGTTGTACGACCATAATAAAGTTTGATAAAAATTATGGGTGTCATGAACGGTAATACCGCTATTGTTTGATAATTTATCTGAGGACGAATTTCAGTTTCTCATAATTAAGTTTGATCATTTTCAAACTCACTTTTGGACATAAACGTGATAGACCCTTTGCTCTAATTTTGTCATTTCGGATTACCCAAAGTATGGCACCACCTCACAGCTTGCTGTCCATAACAGTAGAAACTCTCAATTGCGCCAGCCCGCCTTGTTTGTTTTGCTTCCACTCGGCTATCGCTTCTTCATCAATCCAAAAGGTTAAAGAACCACGGTTTATTAAGGCTTTGTTGTACTGCGTCCAGTTGGTTGTTTTGTAACGAGGTTTAGGGATGATGCGAATAAGTCCCTGATATGAGATCATGTACTCATCCAGTTTGCCAAGGAACAGGTCAGCTCATGGAACATCAACTCACATTTGCCGATAGCGAATTCTCCAGTAAACGCCGTCAGACCCGTAAGGAAATCTTCCTGTCTCGGATGGATGCGATTCTTCCTTGGGCAAAACTCCTTGCTGTTATCGAACCTGTTTACCCTAAAGCTGGCAATGGCCGCCGTCCTTATCCATTGGAAACCATGGTGCGTATCCACTGCATGCAGCACTGGTACAACCTAAGTGATGGTGCCATGGAAGATGCGCTCTATGAAATTGCATCAATGCGCTTGTTTGCACATCTATCCTTAGATAGCGCCATGCCTGACCGCACGACCATCATGAATTTTCGCCATCTGTTGGAGCAGCATAAGCTGGCCCGTAAGATACTCAGCACCATAAACCAATGGCTCAGTGAATGCGGTGTCATGATGACGCAAGGCACGTTAGTTGATGCAACGATTATCGAAGCGCCGAGCTCAACTAAAAATAAGCAAAACCAACGTGACGGCGATATGCACCAAACCAAGAAAGGCAACCAATGGCACTTTGGGATGAAGGCACATATCGGCGTCGACGCCAAAAGTGGCTTAACCCACAGCTTGGTGACCACGTCAGCGAACGAGCACGATTTAAATCAGCTGGAAAACTTGCTACACGGTGAAGAACAATTTGTGTCAGCCGATGCCGGTTATCAAGGCGCAGAAAAGCGCAAGGTACTTGCAGATAAGAAGGTCGATTGGCTGATAGCAGAACGTCCGGGCAAAGTCAGAACCCTCAAGCAACATCCACGTCTCAATAAAGTGCTCATCAGAACTGAGTAGTTGAAGGCTAGCATTAGAGCTAAGGTAGAACATCCATTCCGCATCATTAAGTGCCAATTTGGCTTTGTGAAAGCTCGCTATAAAGGCTTGGTGAAAAACGATAATCATCTGGCGATGTTATTTGCGTTGGCCAACATCGTCAGAGTGGACCAGATGTTACGCTATGAGCCGAAGACTACCTAAAATCGGGTAGAAGCCAGAAAACTGGCTAAAAGTGGGATAAAACTGCTGTTTTTTTGCCCAAGACGGGAAAATCGGTGCGGAAAAAGTAGAGGAAGAAACTTCGGTGAATTTAAACCGCAGCGTACTGACTTAATCGCAGGTTCCTTAGGCATGAGGCTACGACGATTAATGGGTGTAGCCGATCAGATCGTAGCTTATTGATTTAGTTTCATCGATTTAAGCAACAAAGCCAATCCAACCGACATTAGGAGGTTAACTCTTTAAGCGTTTGATATAATTCCAGCGGCTTATTAGTTCCAACTACGATTGAAACACCTGAGCGAAAGTCAATTTTAACTCCTTGGAAGCCTGATATATTGTATATAGTTCCTTCAGATGAAATTCGTACTCCCCAACCACAGTACCACTTATTTTTTACCATAGTCACTTTGTTAACATTTGAAAGATCAAACCTCTTTTTAAATAGACCAACTCCGTAACTTAAAGTTAGTTGTTTATCTTCAACACTCACTCTTAACTTGAAGGTCATTAAAAGAACAATACTTAATATAACTATTAAAATTATAAAGTCGTTTTCGCCTTTAAATTCTTGCATACCGAACTTGTTAATCGCAAAAACTGATGCCAAAGTAACGAAATAAATTATAAAAAAAGGATACCCTATTTGATTATTTAAGTAACGCATGAACAACTCTCCTTTATAACAAGTTTTTCTAGGATATACGTTTAGACATGAACTCATTAGCATGGTATTTCATAAGCACGTTTTTAACACTTGGGTTGGTATCTATTTCTGATAAAGATATCCCCATCTCCTTAAGAATTTCCTCTTTATTATAAATGTAATCTTGAGCATATTCTGGATCTGAATACATACGCTGAATATGATTACTAATTGCTAAGTTTTGCTCTGTATTTATAGGTAGCCTTATAAGGCTGCTTTCTTCAATTTTTGGAGGCTGTTCAGACAAGCTATCTGGTGTGCCATATAAGCCATCTGAATCATGTGCAATGGCTTTTACTGGAATAGATAAGGCTGCAGTGCCTAATATAGCAAGAGGTAGTTTTTTCATTTTAAAATCCATTTATTAATAATATCCATCGATAAGAAATTAAGAGATGAAATTAAAATTGTCAACATCTTTTTTTCTGAATTCGGGAACTAAATCTGTAGCTAGTGATCAGATCGAAATCACTCACAATCTAATTAGTCAACTACTATGCCAAAACTGAATCGCCACTGATATCGTAGACACTTTTTGCATTACTAAAATTTAGCCAACAGGCCAGTACTAAGCAGAGCTAGTTAAGTCATACGAATTAAGGAATGGGGCAAAAATGTGCTAACTCTTAATCCGCACATTCACCAAAAGAGCCAAAAAATATCAAACTATTATATAAATGATCAAACATTATTAAGAATTATCAAACTATTATATAAACGCACACCTGTGAGCGGGATAAAAAGGCCACCCGGATTTATGCTTTAAAACAACCCATCTGCCAAACGTGGAAAAGGTATGCAAATGCAGCATAATCAAGCTTGTTCAAAAGCACAGCTCGAGCAGGAGCTAAATGCCTTCTTTGACAATGACACCGCCAAGATAAATGAGTGGCTTGATACGCCTATTCCTAGGCTAGGCGGACAGTATCCTCGTAGTATGCTTGCAACAGACGATAAACGTGCCGAGCTTTTTCAGGTGCTGCAAGAAATGAAGTTTGGGGATATGGCTTAAAGTCAGCTAAGAGCGAATAGCAGACGATGGCCCGGCAAATTTGTGCAAAAACCGAATGTCCGATACACATTTATAGCGGACATTCATTTTTAAGACATGGTTCTCAAAAAAATTTGATATGGAAAGTCACCACCGATCTACATGCCCCAATGCGCTTTCCTCCAGCTTTAACTGAATTAATGAGGACATTAGTGGCAGCTTCGAGGTCTAGAAATTAGGCCACGTATTTCGGCGGGGTATGAGTCGGACATAGCTCTGAAGAATCCCCTGATGATTTACAAATAAATCATCAAATTAGGGTGGAAGCGCATCTTGTTGCATGATCAAATGGTTTCTCCAAAAACTACACTTGGACAACAAGATGCGCGAAGCCAATATCCTACAACATTCTTTACACCAATACTGCCCAGAACTTCACCTAAAACGATTAAACAGCTTGATGCTGGCCTCTAAGGCACTGATTGAATGTAAGACACTGACCTTGACTGAGTTAGGTCGAAATTTACCAACCACGGCCCGAACCAAGCACAACATCAAGCGCATTGATCGTTTGCTCGGCAACACGCATCTGCATCAAGAACGGTTAGCTGTCTACCAATGGCATGCCAGCCTCATCTGTTCTGGTAACCCTATGCCGATTGTGCTCGTCGATTGGTCAGACATCCGAGAGCATAAACGCATCATGGCTCTGCGCGCCTCAATAGCCTTCAATGGCCGCTCTATTACCCTGTATGAGAAGTCCTATCCCCTATCAGAACAATGCTCTAAGGCCTCCCACAACGGTTTTTTAGCGGACTTAGCCAAGATTTTACCTTTGCATGTTACCCCTCTCATCGTGACTGACGCGGGGTTCAAAGTGCCTTGGTACAAAGAGGTTGAGGCGCATGGTTGGTTTTGGCTAAGCCGTATTCGCGGTACAGTTCAATTTGCAGATATTGGCGCTGAAAATTGGCGTGCAGTTCGCAGTACACATGACTTGGCCAACGGTCAAGCGAAGAGCCTGGGTTGTAAGACCTTGACCAAAACTAACCCTATCAATTGCCATCTCACGCTTTATCGTAGCAAACCTAAGGGGCGTACAAATCAGCGTTCAACGAGGACTAATTGCCACCATCCATCGGCAAAAACGTACTCAACATCGGCGAAAGAGCCTTGGGTGTTAGCCAGCAATTTACCACCAGAATCTCGGAGCCCAAAGCAGCTGGTAAACCTGTACGCCAAACGTATGCAAATAGAGGAAACCTTTCGTGACCTCAAAAGCCCGGCATACGGCTTTGGCTTACGCCAAAGTCGTACCAACAGTCCAGAGCGATTCGACATCATCCTACTGATAGCGTTGATGGTTCAATGCCTGTTGTGGCTAGTTGGTTTACACGCACAGCAACAGGGCTGGGATAAGCATTTTCAGGCCAATACCATTGGGCATCGAACGGTACTCTCAACGATTCGCTTGGGATTGGAGGTACTCAGGCGGCCTGATTATCAAATCACGGAGAAAGAATTGCTGGCGGCCTGGGTATTATTCGCCAATCAGTTGCTCAAATATGGCTATGCTATGGCTGATTTATGAGGGGATCCTTCAGGACATAGCTGGGTATGTCGCGAAAATATTATCGTAGTAGCTAACACATCTAGATTAAAGAAATGATAACCCATATCTTTTAGCATTTTTTAAATGTTACTTTTCAGATAAATTCTTGTAGGTATCCATGATAGATGCAATTGATACCGATGTATCAGGAAGTCTGATATTAATACTTCCAACCTGTTCCGCTCTTGCTAGCACAGCGGCAACACTATCGGGTACTCCCTGTGTTTCTTTACCCAGCAAGTCATAAGTTGATAGAAGATCTTCAATATTTGGAATTTTTTCGATCTCTGAAAGATTAATATTTATTGTATTATCAGTCTGACATTTCATTTTGAGATCCCTATTTATAGGTTGTGCATTAATTTCAAATGTTACCGATTTATAAAAAAATGAATATCGTATACGGCCGAATTATTCCTTCGCTTTTTTCAGATAATCCTCAAAATTCTTCGTTATGAAACCAGAAAATGAAATTTAGAAAGTATTCCTAAAATTTCTAGTGCATAGCATGCCGATCATTCCTGCCGCTAATAAGTAGACAAGGTTAATATTCCATCAAATTTGAACGAATCTCTGCTTTGCCTTAGTTGCAGACATTCGATTTTTCGAGAGGCTAAATAACTGTTCCAATTAGTAGGATCACTTGCAGGTGACAACTCAATGCGGTTTGCGCGATTAGATCAGTCGCCAAACACAACCCAAAACACCAACCGCATTGAGCATGAACAAATTACCATTTTTTACGCCGTAGGCGCTGCACCGCCTGAAAAAAATAGTCAGTGGAACCCAAACAGGCCGTTGGCACGCAGAGCAAATGCAATTTTGCTGCTGGCAAAAGGCAAATCCAAAACAGAAATCGCTGAGCTGTTCAGGCCGCCATATCGAGCGTAAATCGTTGGATAAATTGGTATCTAACGGATGATATTGACGGTTTGCAGGCTGACTTGCCGGGCAGCAAAGTACGATTTGAACCAGAGTTCATCGGCAAATTACTGCGTTTTATGGTCGGATTCAGACCGCAGGAATTTGGCTACCAGCGTTCACGCTGGAGCAGTGAACTGCTAAGCATCGTGCTGCGGGAAGCGCTGAATATTGTGCTCCACAGCTCGACAATCCGGCGTTTGTTACCTAAGCACGGCATCGTCTGGCGATGTGCGGCACCGACGTTATGCATCAAAGACCCAGATAAAGAAGCGAAATTAGCAGCGATAAAACAAGCACTTGCGAACTGCGATAGCAGCAATCCGGTGTTTTATGAAGATGAAGTCGATATCCACTTGAATCCTAAAATCGGTTCAGATTGGGGCTTGCGCGGACATCAACGCAAAGTGGTCACGCCAGGTCAGAACAAGAAATATTTTTTAGCTGCCGCGCTGCAAGCAAAGACGGGCCAGGTGACGTAGGTCGGTTCTGCTTCAACGAGTACGGTGCTTTTTATCGAGCTACTAAGAATGCTGCGCAAACGCTACCGCAGTGCCAAAACTATCACGCTGATAGTCGATAACTACATCATTCATAAGAGTAAAAAGGCGCAGCGCTGGCTGGAGAACAACCCGAAGTTCAAACTGTTATTCCTGCCGGTATACAGCCCGTGGCATAACAAAATCGAGCTGCTGTGGCACTCACTGCATGAAACGGTCACACGCAACCATAGCTGTAAGTCGATGGAGGAACTGATGGAACGGGTTGAACACTTTATGGACACCACATCACCGTTTCCGGGTAACGGACATGGGATCAAACGGGTGTAACATTAGGAGGAGCAGTTATTTAGATTTCATTCGCGATGTGTCAATGAAGCTACACTTTTTAGTTTGAGGTCTGTTATTATCTTTTTTATATTATATATACCAACTGGAGTGACGTTTAAACACTCTAATTTTGCTGATAACGGTCCCGCCAGCAAATAGGATTATTGATTGATGGAACAGGCCTAATTAATCTTGAAACAAACATCACAACCTCTTTTGGTCGTTGGCGTCGCCGCATCTGCTGGCGGCTTGGAAGCGCTCAGCTTGTTCTTACGCAAGCTCCCAATGCATGCAAATTTATGTGTAGTGATTGCTCAGCATCTATCGCCCGATCATGAAAGTATGCTGGCGAAACTCCTCTCTCGCGAGAGTTTGCTTAAAGTAGAAACCGCTGGCGATGGTATGATGCTTAGTGCTGGAAAAGCCTATGTGATTCCGCCAGCCGTGAATGCCGTCGTGTATGACATGAAAATTTGTTTAACCGCCGCTGATCAGTTTGGTGTACCAAAACCATCGGCCAACGAACTGTTCGTTTCACTCGCTGATCAATTCTCTGAACGAGCGTGCGCGGTTGTTTTGTCAGGGACGGGCAGTGATGGTGCGCGGGGTTGTCGAGAAATCAAAGCTCACGGCGGATTTACTTTTGCTCAGTCACCCTCCCAAGCCAAATATGATGGCATGCCTTTAGCCGCCATCGATACCGCGTGTATTGATCGGGTACTGCCCGCTGAAGAAATTGGCAAAGAATTAGTGCGTTTAGCTGAATTTAAAGATTTATCCGCCGACCGCTTCAAAAAACCTATTCACAAAGATTCCCTCAGTCGAATTTTACAACTAGTGTTCGAAGAAACTGGCGTTGATTTCAGTAATTACAAAGACAACACGCTGCATCGACGGATCGATCGTCGGCTGATTGCCACAGACACTTCGAGCTGGATGGAATATGAAAAATATCTGTCGGAAAATTTGGAGGAAGTACAAAAACTTTATCAAGATTTACTGATTTCGGTAACCGCTTTTTTTCGCGATGAGTCCGCCTTTACAGAGCTAGAATTAGCACTTCGGCAAATCATTCAGCGTAAAAGTAAAGGCGATGAAATCCGTGTATGGGTGGCCGGCTGTGCAACTGGTGAAGAAGCCTACTCAATTGCGATGATTTTATACGATTTGTTAGATGGTCAAATTTTTGATTATCGGTTGCAAGTCTTTGCCACAGACATCGATTTAAAGGCACTTGCCATTGCACGCAAAGGTAGATATGACGCAACGTCCCTCAAAGGTTTAAAACCAAATCTGATTAAACGCCATTTCAATGCAGTAAATGATGGCTTTCAAATAAGCAAACATCTGCGGGAATTTGTGGTGTTCGCCAAACAAAATTTAGTCGGTGACCCTGCATTTTTACGTTTAGATTTAGTTAGTTGTCGTAATGTGCTGATTTACATGAAAGCGGAGCTGCAAAAACAAATCCAAGCCACGTTTCACTATGGGTTAAATCCTGGCGGATTTTTGTTTTTAGGTCGTTCCGAATCGCTTCCTGGCAGTGAATTATTCGAGTCTAAAATAGCGGACTGTCGGCTTTTTGTGCGCAAAGAAGGCAATAATCATGATATCTATCGTCGCTACAAATTAATCAACCGCAGTATATCGACTAAAACCGCAACGGCTCCCAAATCCATATCAGTGCTTGATAACGTCGACGATAAAATCATTCGCGCAGTTGCACGGTATGTCACACAAAAGGCCTTTGTGATCGACGAGGTCATGGATATTCGTTTTATCTACGGTGATTTGACGGAGATCACACAACTCAGGAAAGGCCGTACCAGTCTTAATTTGCAGGATATCATTCACCCTCATTTACAACTCGAAATCAAAGGGCTGATTTTTAAGGCGAAAAAAGAAGGTATCGCTCAGCATTCTCGGGCAATTTCACATCAATCGCATTATTTGTACTTCGACGTACTACCTCTTGCCGATGAGTATGACAAAACTCCAATCTATTTAGTGCGTTATGAAGTAAGTGCAACCGCCCCTGTGAATATCAGTCCAGAAGCGCAGGGTGAACAAAACAGCAAACTGTTGCAGCTACAGCATGAATTGTCTGCCATGCGCGAACATCTGCAGACGGTGATTGAAGAATTAGAAACTTCAAATGAAGAGTTACAGGCGGTTAACGAGGAGCTGCAGTCTGCCAATGAAGAGTTGCAATCTACCAACGAGGAATTAGAAACTTCAAATGAAGAGTTGCAATCAACCAATGAAGAATTAACGACAGTTAATGAAGAGATCCAAGTCAAAAGTAACGAAATCCAAGCAATAAACAGTGATTTGCAGAATTTACAGCAAAGCTTGCCTCACCCACTGTTGGTGCTAGATAAAGAATTACGGCTTGTGCATTTTAATGAAGCGGCTAAAAAAATCATCGATGTTTCAGAGCAGCATCTTGGCGAATTGATTGAACTTATCCCGCAGAAATTCCCGTTACCTGATATTCGATTGTTGCTGAATCGAACCAGCCAGCATGGCGAGACTATCCAGCAACAACTCAAAAGTGAAGAACACAGCTATCTATTGACTGTCACCAATTACCGGCACACCAAAGGCTATGGCAATGGTGCCATTTTGTTGTTTTGGGAAAATACCGAACTCGTTGATTTGTACCAATCCCTTCAACAAATGGTCATCAACAACAATTTACAAGCCAGAGCCATTGAAGCGGCCGAGCAAGGCATTTTAATCGTCGATGCTCAAAAAGAAGACATGCCAATTCTTTATGTGAACCAAGCTTTTTCTGAAATGACTGGCTATGCGCCTGAGGAAGTATTTGGTCAAAATTGTCGATTCCTTCAAGGGCCAGATACTGATCCTTTGGCACTGCTGGGGATACGAGCCGCGATCCAGCAGCAGCAGCGTTACAAGTGCTTATTGAAAAACTATCGCAAAGACGGTAGCAGTTTTTGGAACCACTTAAGTATTGCGCCAGTGTTCGAGTCGGGGAAATTAACGCATTACATTGGGCTCCAAAGTGATGTTACTGATACGATCAATTCGCAAAGCGAAGCTTTATTGGCACAAACAGTGTTTGATAATACCTCTGAAAAGATTGCGATTTTTAATCAAAAACAAATGCTGACTTATGCCAACAAAGCGCTGCAAAGCATTCTTTCTCCTGACCGATTGTTAACGACCATCCATTACACACACCTGTTTAATCTGATGAATGAACAACGCTTTGATCACGGCTGGCAGGAAATTATTCAAAGCGACAATTGGCAAGGCGAACTGTTACTTTCAACCGGCGACCTCGCGACGCCGCATTATGTGTCGGTGAGCAAAGTGCTCGATCCTAATGATCAATCTATACGATTGGTATTACTGGCCACAGACATTGGCGAATTAAAAGCACGAGAGCAGCGACTCCATAAATTAGCCTTTTATGATGATTTAACCCGACTGGGTAATCGACTTTATCTAAATCAACGACTGCAGGAAACCGTGAGCCGCCATCAGCGTAAAGGCGCGCGTTTTGGCTTGCTGTTTTTAGATTTAGATAATTTTAAACGCATCAACGACTCTTTGGGACATGCGTTCGGTGACTATATTTTGCAACATTTTGCCGATGTGCTGCGCAAACTCAGTCGTCAAAGCGACTTCTGCGCTCGGATCAGCGGTGATGAATTCGTGGTGCTGATTGATGAGATTGAGCAACCACAGCAAGCCCAGCACTTTGCAGCACGAATTATAGAGGCGTTGAAAAAACCAATCAAAGTGTCACAAGAACTTTTATTCGTCAGCGCTAGTATTGGGATTGCCATATATCCGGATGATGGCAAAGAAGCTGATTTGTTATTGAGAAATGCCGATATTGCGATGTATCGGGCCAAACAATCAGGAAAAAATCAGTTCCAATTTGTCGACGCCGATCGTTCGGATGAACTTCGCCAACAACTGAAATTGGAGGGAGATTTACGCCGAGCATTTTACGATGATGAAGACATCGGTTTGGTCTTACATTATCAACCCTACTATAGCAATACGTCCCCTCCCAAACTTATAGGTGCTGAAGCCCTTGTGCGTTGTCATCATCCCCAGCTTGGTGATTTAACGCCTAAACAAATTCTGCCAGCAGTGAAGTCGGCAAATCTTGTCGAGGCCTTTGATCTGTGGGTCATGAAGCAAATCCTACAACAGCGGCAAATATGGGCTGAGCAATTTCAAAACTTTAAACACTTTCAACTGTCAATCAACTTGCATGCGCAGCATTTACAAACGCTTTGTCATCCCTCGAACTTACTGGGCAGTTTACTGAGCAGCATGACTGATTTATCGTGGCTCACCATCGAAGTGACTGAGGATGCCTTAATTTCCCAGAGTTCAAACGTGAAAAAATCGCTGAAAATGTTGGTTGATTTGGGAGTGAAAGTCGCGATTGACGATTTTGGCGTGGGTTATTCAAACTTCTTGTATCTGACGGAGTTGAACGCGATTAGTACAGTGAAACTCGATCGAACCTTGCTCAAACGTATTGAACAGGACGAGATGAAACGCCATAAAATTGAAGCTTTGGTCAAGATGCTCAAACAGTTTGGATTTGAAACTGTGGCTGAAGGCATTGAAACCTCTGCACATTTTAAAGCAATTACCGGCTTAAAACTGGATGTGTTGCAGGGATTTTTCCTGAATAAACCGATGATGGCATCTATGCTGGCTAAAACCTTTGAAACAAACACTCAAAATTAAATCAAGGTACTGAGTGAGCAGGGATACATTCCAAGTACATTTAAGAAAACTGGGCTAGAGCCTGTTGATCTTTGTATATATTTTGCACACATTCTCATCGGCATGTCTGATGACTATTTTTTGGTGGCCTAAGATAAAGTACCCTTTGTAACGGTAGTCATTTTAAAGTGTCCAAATCTCGTCATCCGTGGATGACCAATTTTTTGTTTTTGGGGTGTTTGGGAGCGTATAAAAAAGCGAATAACAGTGTTTTTCTCTTTTTAGAGCCAAGCACTGTTGAGGCTCCCACAATCTTTTCCTCAGCAATGCATTGGCAACCACATCATCACAAAGGCTAACGCAACATTGCTGGCATAGTTTCTAGCCAATTTGTCGTAGCGTGTAGCTATACCTCTGAATCTCTTGATTTTTAAAAAAGCGTTCTCAACCAAATGGCGATATTTATAGAGGCACCAATCCATATGAACATTCCCTATTTTACTGTTCTCTCTTCTGGGAATATTCGCAACGCCGCCATTTGTTTTAATAAAGGTTCTTAGTTGATTACTGTCATAGCCTTTATCAGCAGTAACGTAGTATGACTTTGGTGCCTCAGATATCAGGCTTTGAGCATGAATTATGTCATTTACCTGTCCACCTGATATTTCAAAATAAACAGGAAGTCCACCGCTATCTACTGCGAGATGGATTTTTGTAGAACTGCCTCCGCGACTTTTTCCTATCGCTTCATCTGAACGACTGGCTGCCCCGCTACTGTCTTGATGCGCTTTTACAATGCTCCCATCAATAAACAACCATTCAGGGTCATTATCGGAAGATATGCGTTGAAACAGTTCTCTTAACACCCCTTTTTTTGACCAAAGATTAAATCGCCGAAATACAGAGTTCCAACGACCAAATTTTTCAGGTAAATCGCGCCATTGAATACCGGTTCGCATTCGATAAAGTATGCCTTCTAACGTATCTCGGTGTTCATATTTATTGTAAACACGTCCTGTTTCTTTAAGGATTTGCTTTAGGGTTTCCCAAGCTTTATCTGTTAACATTGTTCGTGGCATAGCAACGTCCGTTCTCGGTGGTATTTTTGATTTTTGGCGAAACCATTATACCTTGTTGCTATGCCGCTTGTTTTTTGCTCAAAGATCAACAGCCTCTAGGGATAGACTTACCTCATCACTGAAAGCGGACCATCATAGACCGAAGTTTTCTGATATTTTTTACCAATAG
This sequence comes from Shewanella sp. LC6, assembly GCF_006385735.2. Classification (NCBI taxonomy): domain Bacteria; kingdom Pseudomonadati; phylum Pseudomonadota; class Gammaproteobacteria; order Alteromonadales; family Shewanellaceae; genus Shewanella; species Shewanella sp. LC6. The sequence goes on along the minus strand of NZ_CP043903.1, from coordinate 196,012 downwards.
GCCAGTTACTCAGCTGTCTTAACTATGCCCCTCCACTTCCTTTATGTCGTTATTAAACAGCATTAAATGCCAAATCGTTCATTAAATAGACAAATATCTGATAAATTTGGTAATTGTCGAAAACTCATCTCGAATTCATTCTATTCAGATATAATTTGTTACATTTTCAATCGTACAGAGACTGCGATGTTCAACAAAAAAATCAAACAGGAAAACGAAAGACTGAGTACAGCTTTGTCAGAGGCTACCTCGGTGATTGCCGCAATCAGAGGCAGTGTTGCATTTATACAATTCTCCCCTGATGGTCATATTCAGGATGCAAACGATTTATTTCTGCACACTGTTGGGTATTCACTATCGGAAATTGTTGGCAAGCATCACTCCATTTTTTGTGATCCCAAATATTCCGCAAGCTATGAGTACAAGAACTTTTGGTCTGAGCTTGCCTCAGGCAAAGCGAAGCATGGCTCATTCAACAGAAAAACAAAGCTTGGAAAATCTATTTGGTTAGAGGCGACTTATTTTCCCGTGCATAGTGGTGTAGGGAAAGTATCAAGCGTGATCAAAATTGCCTCAGACGTAACTGAGCAGACATTAAAGTTAACGGACCAAAACGCGATATATCACGCACTAGATAAAGCTATGGCTATTATTGAATTCACTCCTAGTGGTGAGATCGTTAATGCAAATAAAAACTTCCTTCAAGCTATGGGATATCAACTGTCGGAAATCGTAGGCAGACATCATAAGATGTTTTGTGATGACAGTTTTTATAGAGAAAATCCAGAGTTCTGGAAAGACCTGGCTGTGGGTAAACTCAGCTCTGGTAAGTTTAAGAGATATGATGCCAGAGGTAATGATATATGGTTAGAGGCGAGTTATAACCCTGTAAAAGATAATGACGGCAAAGTCATCAAAGTTATCAAATTTGCAACTGCAATTACAGATCGAGTTATGCAGGCAATGAGGACAAAACAAGCTGCTCAGGTTGCTCACGAAATAGCGCTTCAAACCTTTAATATCGCTGAACAAGGGAAGAATCATATTGAATCCTCTTTAGATTTAGCAAGCGAGATATCCGAAACAGTTTTAACTACTAATCAAGTTATTCAACGATTAAGTGACCAAGCAAAAGAAATCTCTAGTATGGTCAATATCATTCGTAGCGTAGCAGAGCAGACCAACTTGCTTGCTCTAAATGCAGCTATCGAAGCAGCTCGTGCTGGCGAGGCTGGACGTGGATTTGCTGTTGTCGCAGATGAAGTCCGATCGCTGGCTTCAAGAACAAGCTCAGCGACTGATGAGATATCAAGTGTTGTTGCAAGAAATCTGGAAGTAACTAGTCAGGTTATGCAAGCCATTAATGCTATCGATGGGCTCAGCGGTCAAAATGGTGAGAAAATTGCTCTCCTTTCCAGCATAATTTTGGATATAGAAAAAGGTGCACAAGAGGTTGTACAGTCTGTGTCTGCGATCCATTGAGTAAGTAAAGTGTAGTGCCACACTGAAATTGGCCCCCTGATTAGAGGATACGCTCTGGGTTCACGAAAAATCGAATGTCTGCATATAAGGCAAAGCAGAGATCCAGATTGTTCTAAATTCTTTTTGAAAGCGGCAAAATAATTCAATTTTGCCGCGTTAATTTCCTGTCAATCTACCTAATTGCTGAAGCCAAATTCACTAAGCACTTGCCTACAAGATTGAAGTGCCAAACGCTCGTAACGTAGCTTCCTCAATTCTTCACGAATATAGCTTTCCTTATGAGGTGATAACTCCAATATAATTTGCAGGCCATTTTCTCTGCCGGCCAGCATGGCCTCTTGGTCAATCAGCTGCTCTAGCTTTTGAGTGATGATGGCGTTCGATTCAAGCGTTGATGGTGGGATTTCTGGCGCAGCTTGCCGTTGGCCCTGCTGAGCACTATCTGTAGGGATCGAAAATAGCAACGGCGCTGTTCCTGGTTGACGGGTGACAACTATTTTACCCTCATCAGCCAAACTCAAACTAACCCGATGAAAAACCTGCTTTAGATTTTTACGGTTGTACTCCTGCAATTCAGCATGCTTCGCAAACAACTCCATTAATTGAGTGCCGGTCTTGGCCTGGCCATCTGCCAGCGTCGTTTGGATAAAATTGACTACTTCCTTTTTTTCAGTTTGTTTCATAGTTTTCGCCTCAGATATCTAAGTTTTCTGATGCCTCAAGAGCATCCTGGACGTCAATTCCCAAGTACCGCACCGTACTTTCGATTTTCTTGTGACCAAGCAACAGCTGAATTGCCCGGATATTTTTATCGCGTTTGTAGAGGATGGATACTTTGGTTCTGCGCATGGAGTGCGTGCCATTGAGACTTGAGTCTAGTCCGATCGACTCGACCCACTTATGGACAATCCGGTCATAAGCACGGGTCGTCAAGTGAGGAATACTGTGCTTTCTCGATGGAAATAGAAAATCATCGAACTTCAACGTCTTTGATTCGACCCAGGCTTTGACGGTCTTACGTGTCTGAGGTGTGAGCTCGAACTGGACTGGTGTGCCAGTCTTGTGCTGCACAATACTGGTTCTGGCCAATACCTCCCCTGATCGCATCACATCAGACACCTTAAGCGATACCAAATCGCAGCCGCGTAACTTGGAATCTATCGCTAAATTCAGTAACGCCAATTCACGAGTGTTCTTTGCAATTTCGAGCCTGGTTCGAATAGCCCAGATCTCTTGCTGTTTCAATGGAGCCTTCTGACCGATGATCCGGCCCTTATTCCATGCAACACGTTTTTCCATGATGACCTCCCGATTTTTTGAGAAACCATAGGGTGAAGTCACTTGGTATAGATGCAAAGCTCTCGAAAATAAAGCTCAAAAGACACACAAAATGAGGAGGGCTTTTTCAGTAAATTCTGCTCTGCATCCGTAAGCGGACGTCCGTTGTGAAAAACTGAAATGTCTGCAATTGGCACAAACCCGCTATTAACGCAGCTGTTTTAAAACAACGTTCACAAGATATAGTCGGCAAGCTAGTACTGCCGGCAGTTGAGTTCAGTGTTGACGGGTGTGAACGCCCACTAATTTCCACCAAATTAAGGTTTGAATCGACCAAACTTCTTTAGTGTCGAGTGAGTTAGTAGCTATTCACCAGTTCAATTTGATACAATTTTTGTAAAGAATAACGGGCTTGAATTTGAAAATATTCAGACGAAAAAGCTCTACATTTACAAATCTTGCAATTTTCGTAAAGAATTATTGAGACTGAATTGCTTGAGAAGCCCATATATAAGGCACTCGTAGCTCATTCACTCACGAAAGTGGTTTTAGGTTTAGTGAATATAATGTGATGGCTCAAATGAGGTTTGCGACATCATTGTGGGGCAGAAAAACAGTGGTTGTGGGGGTAAGGCACGGTTTGGCTGCGTGACCTGCACCCTTGTTGGTAAAACCGATAATTCAGCTACAGGACTTTCAAAATTACCCCGCTGGAATGCGTTAGGCAGTGAAAATGCACTTCGAGTGAGGGATTACCTTTGGCGTTTAAGCAATGATATGGACGCCAGAGCCCTTCATGCTCGAGCTTACGATCCGGTCACTTACAATCGCGTCGCGCTACAGCCAAACACCCTTAAACCCAAGTATTTAGAGAAGATGGTGCGTTACGCCGCCCAGCTGACATTGGATAGCATTCGGATCGCTAAGGAGTTCGCAGAGCTTGTTGCTAACGGTCGAGAAATCGAGCATGAAGGGTATCGCGACATCGCCAACGACCCTAATATCCCACCTAAGACCAAGCGATTATTTTTGGAAATGTACCGCGAGTGGGCTCAAGACCCAAAGAGCTTGAATTACCTATTTGACGAAGCACAAAGCCTGCTATTATCTTTTCGCTGGAGCATTGACGGTATCGGGGCCGCGCCATTCCGTCCTTACGCAATTTTCAAGCAATTAGAATCTGGCCAAGGCTGGATTCCTTACCCCAAACTCAACTCTGAAATGGACGATACCAGAACTCAGGTAAATCAAACCTTACCCGAGGCGGTAATGATGCCAATCCTCAAATCTGAGGTTGCAGAGGATTTTGCAAAACATCCGGTTAACCTGTTGGATTTGTGGACGCGGCCGCATGATATGTCAGACGTTTACGACGAAGACCGTAACTGCACCATCTCGCGCTTTGCTCAGCATAATGGCGATATCGTGGTGGAGTATGCGATTAATTTTGAGTTCGTGCCGGAAGGTCAGAAAACCACTTTGTCCAACGTCAAAGAATGCTGGTTATTGACTAAGGCAGGCCTTAATCAATACCGATTTGCCTATGGCGCCGAAGGGATAAGCGTTAAGGTGAATGGCCGGACGGTCAACGAGGTAGCCAAAGCATTGCTGCTACCGTCAATTCAGCAGCAGATAGATAGCAGAGTTCGTGGTGTGCTGAATACATTGTGTGAGCAATACGGCCCAGAAGACCATCACACCGGCTGCGAAAATCTCTGTAAGGCGTTTACGGACTCATTATCTAGTGCGCTTGGTGGAAAACAACGACAATCGCTGAATATTCCGTATCTGCAAAGCATTAGTCTACTGACAGGCTACAGGCCGGAAGCTCGTAAGACCGAAAGCGCAAACCAGTTCTCCCGCCGTGTCGTTAAAATCAGCAAACAGGGTATTGAGAAGGGCAATTCTAGGATGGTGTTTTACAAACCAAAATTGGACTGCAGATTACATGAGGCACACCAACAGACTTCTTCTTTGTTAGTACCTAACTTCTCTGGCTTTACTCAGCAGGCTATCGCGACCCACGAAGACCTGTCATTTGACCCAGCTGCCACGGTAGAAAACATTCAGCTATCCGAATTGTCGCTTGAGAAATGGTATGCCATTGATGGCCCAAGACGCGCCTTGCAGCTTCACAGGGACTTTATGGCATCTTTCTGGCGCAACCGTCATAGCTACGGCTTCAAAGCGATTGATGTACGGCGCTACGGTGGCACCCATGTGGCTGAAACCTTGTTATCTGAAGGCGTGATCACGATTAAAACGAGCTATTGGTGCCAGCTCCAAGCCATTTTAAAGCGCACACAGATATTTCAGCAGCTCGGAATGTTCAGCTTTCAGTCTATGCCTTACATCGATGTTGCGAACCATCCCCGCGCCATCGATATGACCCAGCATCGCAGGGATAAGACAGAAATCCTTAATATCATTAGAGCGGAGCGAAATGCCCAGCGCCACGGGGTTAAAACCGCCCTAACCAACGATGACACAGTAGAGCGCCTAGGATTTAACATCGAGCGCGTTATTCAGGACGCAGGTTGGGCAGTAAGGGAAATGATAGATGGTCTTAATAGCCATTTACTCCATGTTAGATTTGATACCTCAGACGTAGGGGTAACCCAGAGAGCTGGAGTGTCTAAATTATGGCTGGCACTGATGTTCGGCGGCGTGACCCAGATTGATGATGTACTTAAACAGCTGTTATCGCCTGCTCAGCTGGCTCAACTCAAAGAGCATCCGAGCGACTACCTCAATGCCAGCAGAGTCATGGCCAAGTCGTTGAACTTGATTGTCGCTGAATTAATCCGAGCTGCCCATGATTGGAACGGCGCTATATCAACGCTTAAACAGCAATTATGTAAAGGCTTAACGCGGGAAGAGTACAAGGTCGCTGTCGGCTCCCTGGTGCCAGCCGAAGTGTACGACCAATCCATTTTGGAGTGGTGGAAGCCAAACCCTGACAACTTCAAATTGTTGTTGGGGAAAGCGTTAGAAACGATGGAAGAGAACTTACGCTTTATTGAGTCACTTAACCAATCGTTACAGCGAGTACAGCGCCTAGCAATGCCGCAGGCAGCTAACAAGATGACTCTGGGTGCACGCTTGACGGCATTGAAGAGGAAGGCAGCGTAAGGCAAAATTTGCGTGATTTGGACTTGGTGAGATCCTGTATTTAAATAAACAGGAGCCTTGCCATGCCCAGATTCGATTTCAAAGACCCTCTCAATCCACGGTTGGCGGTAAAGCCGCAAGTGTGGCAAACGCCCTTTATCCGGCTAGCTAATCGCATCCCTCCTAGTTACCGCATCCACTTCGTTGGCGTGACAGTAGATTGCCGTTTAGGCTACACCGGAAGGCGCCAGATAAATTCAATTCCTGTTTGTCAGATATGTTTTTTTGTCATGTTCAATATGGATTCCTGCGACCATTAATCCATGTCGGCATATTTCGGATGCCGCATCGCATCGTGTTATACCGAGAGGTGAAACAAGTATGCTATCTTCTGTTTTTAGTGTTACCTGTAAAATTGACGGGCGTTGATTTCTCGGTGCCCATATTAATGGCCTTGTCTGCAAAACGATTATCAAGAACTGGATAAGTCGTTTTTGTTGTCAAGTATCCTGTATGCTGAACTGGTGTGGATTGGCACCCAGAAAGCAGAATTAAAGCAGTACATATAAATAACTTTTTTAACATAGCATATCCAATCTGAACGAATTTTAGCCTTCGCTAATAAGTATAATGTGCATTGACGGAAGCCAGCCGCAGCGTTGGCTAATGGGCTGGTTCGTTGATCTTATAGTAAAATTCGATTTAGGCTTTAAAATAGTGAATAAAATCTCCAGCCAAACTCTCTGGTGGTGTGTCAGATGCAATTCTGATGGAAGTGCTAATTTCCAGCTTAATACTCACTTGTTTGTAAGCGCCTGACGAAATTACTGATGTCTCGTATGGTACAGTAGCTCGTTTCACACCAGCCATCTGCTTAGTTGCAAACCAGTCGAAGTCACAGGAGATTTTAACGGCAAGGCCTTTATATTCGGACAGAAAATAACTACCAGGATACGCTGGTTGCTGGTTTGGAAAAAACGGAAGCGGAGCCTCAATATAGTTGTCTGTACGTGGATCGATAAAGGCGCAAAACACCGAAAAGGTCTGAAACTCTTTAAGTATTTTTATTGCTTCAAGTAATTTGTAGTCGATATACCCATCATTAAAATAAAGTCTTAATTTCTTTTTCATTGCACTTTTCCGGACAAATTGATTAAGCCATTAAATTACAACAGAGTCCTTTTTAGGCAAATTTTCTATTTATGTTAATTCTGAGATGACAATATTTCTGCAAACTTTGCCATGCTCAAAAATCTATTTATCTTGGAAAATATCTTATGATAAATTAATTAAGGATACAGCATGAATGCAAGAGCAAAACTATTTAACGAAGGCCGAGATCTGTGGGGAAAATATGTCAACCTTCACGGTTACTCTTGGGAGCCAACCGACAAAGGCCTAACCAAATTAGTCGAAACCACTGGCATTAAGAAATCCGAACTACGCAAGAGAATCCCCGCCTTCTTATCTGCATGAGCCCGCTACCGGTGTGAGAGACCCTTCAACACACCTAACAGCCCTTCATCTGTCTTTTTTTTACTCGTGTCCGATAATTACAGTTATCGGACACGAGTACCCACCAGCCGAAAACCATATTAGTGTGATGTCATTATACTAAACAATACTGAGTGGTTTGTGTGGCGTTGGTGCCATGATACATTAGTATGGTGTCACTATATCAAACTGGGTGGGATTGATGATTTTGCGCTCGCTTTGCCGAGTATAACCCCATTTGACTCGGACCTTGTATGTTTGTCAGGCGTTAACTAAGAATTTTCATGATTAATTAGTGCGTGGCGCATACTAAACTTTTAATGTTTAGTGTAGTGACGCTGTATTAATGTCAAAATTTGCGTTAATTTTTAAGCGTGAGATAGTTTGAACATCGAAACTTCTTAGGGTGTCCAAATGTCTCATTCTGTCATGTTAGCCGACCAAGGCGAGTTTAACTTTTCAACCGCTCAACGTGTTAGGCACTTGAAGGCAGAGGACCAGGATTTTGAATGGTATCCGTCTTCTCAGCACATTATTGATGTTGTTCGAAATGATTTGGTTAAGTCTAATTTCTTAGAATCTTATAACAGGGAGTCATCGTTGCTAGACATTGGTGCCGGTGATGGTCGAGTGCTTAGCGCCCTGAACATGCCGTTAGAGGACCGTCGCGGCGAAATGAGCCCACCTTTTTACAACCTGTACGCGATTGAAAAGAGCATTGTTCATTGCAGCCAGCTCGATAAAAAAGTGTTGGTTATTGGCACTGACTTTAATCAGCAAACCCTTGTTGATAAGCCCGTTGGCGTCATTTTCTGCAACCCTCCTTATTCGGCCTTTGAGCAATGGGCTACCCGTGTCATTTCCGAAGCTAATGCCGAAGTGTGTTATCTGGTATTGCCGAAGCGCTGGTCTAACAGTCAAGATATCGAAAATGCGATTACAATGCGTGAAGCCGAAGCCGAGGTCATTGGGACATTCGATTTTCAAAATGATTGTGATCGCGAAACTCGTCATTCGGTACGGGTAGACATTATTCGTGTTAATTTAGGTTATAAAAATCATCGCCAATGCAAGGTTGACCCTTTCAAAGCGTTCTTTGACGCCAACTTTGACCTAGAACTAGCTGAAAGTGATTATTCTGCAAAATTCAGAGGGCCATCCGACTCGACTAAGCAAAAGCTAAATGAATTAGTTCCTGGTGCCGACATGGTAAAGGCTATGCAATCACTTTACGATCATCAGATGGCCAAGCTAATGGATACCTATAGCGCACTCTCAGAAATTGATCCTGATTTACTGCGAGAACTAGAAGTTTCTAAGGCGTCGGTGCTGGAAAGTCTCAAACTCAAAATCAAGAGTCTCAAAAGTTTGTTTTGGAAAGAGTTGTTCGCTAAATTTGATGCGCTGACTTCTCGCCTGACTTCATCTAATCGTAAGGGGTTATTAGAGCTGTTAGAGAGGCACGTAAGCGTCGACTTCACCGCTGAGAACGCATACGCGATAGCTCAATGGGCAATAAAACACGCTGATGCTCTTCAAGATGATCAGTTCAAAGATTTCTACCTATCTATGAGCCAAGCCGCAAACGTGGTTAATTATTCCAGTAACCAACGCACCTTCAAATACGACAGATGGCGTTATCGGGAGCTTGTGATGAATGGTCAAATCTCTCATTTTAAACTCGACTACCGTTGTGTAATGGAAAATGTTGGCGGCATCGTTAATGGTTACGACTATAACAGCTATTACAACCAGTGCGGTTTGTCTGTTCGTGCAATCGAATTTATCACCGATTTTGTCACCATCGCTGGCAATCTTGGTTTCGATACACGCGGCACACCTAAACCTTATGAGTTCAAATGGGCCAGCAACAAAGCCCACGACTTTAGATACATACAATCTAACGGCTCTAGCGAGGTACTGTTCTCAGTTCGTGCGTACCTTAACGGTAACCTACATATTAAGATGAACCCTAAGTTGGCGCTAAAGTTAAATGTAGTGGCTGGTAAGTTGTTTGGCTGGGTTCGTAGCGCAGAAGAAGCGGCGGCTGAAATGGAGGCTCCAGCATCTCAGGTCGTGGAAGTTACTGAAATGTTCGGCCATTCGTTATCGTTAACGCATAACTATCAAAACCTTTTGATGGCGGCTTAATCCCTCCCATTCAGACGGCGCAAAGTTCAATTTTTGCGCCGTTTTGCATTTGTGAGATCCTTTAATCAGATAAGAAATTCAGTTATTAGAGGTGACTATGTTTGCTGCATATTTGGTTATAGGTGTGTTTGGGTTCGTCGCTGGCCTAATTGTTTTGCTCAACAAAGGTAACCCATTACCAGCAGCAATTCCTCGTGCAGCATCGCTTAAGTTCATCCCAAGTAAGATCCCATGTGTTGCTAATCAATACCCCGAAGTATGTGATGATGATACAGGTTTGAAACGTAGAACGGGCGCTTACCATGATTATCTTATCAATCCAGCTACAGGGTTGCTTACGCTGAACGGCGCTTTGGATGTGGCAGGTAATCCTTTAGGAGCTGACTTGACTCATTCAGGCATCGATAGCGGTCACGACTTTGACCATGACTTTGGTATGAATCGTTTTGGGAATGATTTTTAATGGAATTATTGGAGACTACTCAAGCGGTTGCAGGCCAATTCTATGCGTTACAGCAAGAGCTGGTTTCGTTGAAGTCGACGCTAATTTTGCCCTGTAGTGAGAAAAAGCTGTCCAACCACGCGCTCGCCTTTGATTTGTACCAAGGCACGGGGTATCTGAGCATCGTGAAGCAATGGAGCAGGTATAGCATTAGCGCGGGGATTAAACGGTTTGGCCTTAGCGGTGAAGCAATGCCCGTTACGGCATGATTGAAGCGAGGTTGTAATATTAAAATCCTGTAGAATTTACTCAAAATTTGCCAGAAATTGAACCTATGCAATGATGATCTTACATTAATAACTGAGAGAAATTAGATGCAAATTAGCCCAAGTATTTACCTTGACCAAGCGACCAGTTTGTTAGCTCCCCTGCCGTTCCTAGAGGACAACGGCGACGCGGATAGCTACTATCAGGAATACAGCTTTTACGTCGATACGCCTAACCCGCTGGTTAAACTGGAACTCGCAGTAATGGTCAATGCCGAGGTGCTGACCGATAGCGACCATGCCCCCATCGTGTTCACCTACGGCATTAACCTTGGCCAAGGTAACGGTATTGAGGATGGTGCCAATTTCTACGTCGAGGACATCGAGGCTATCAAGTCTGGCGACTTCGAACCAATTAACTCGGTTGAATTAGCTCTTCTTCAAGGGGCCATCCCTATGCTGGATAAGATTGTTAGTGCCTTGCAAAGCAATCCACTGGTCTGGAAGGTGGTGAGCCAACAGCTATCAAAAATCGTCTCTGGCATCATCACCCGCCCATCAAGCCCGAATGAACCAGATTTTTTGACAGGGGCACTTGTTGAATGTGATCTCCAAATTCAGGACTTAGATGGCACACAAATAACTATAGTACCTGCGCCGCAAGGAGGATGGACTCATGACAGCCTTGAAGCGCTGGACTGTGATGCATTGGCAGGTGGTCAAGCATGGAATGCGTATCTACTTTACGGTGTATTACCTCAATGGGTAGGCTGCTCAGAAATCTAACTAAACTTGTTTGATTTAGTTAGTGTGTGTCTCTATACTAAAAACATAATTATTAGTGTAGAGACGCCATACTAAAATGAATGACACTACCTCCCCACTCAAATCTGACTCATTAGGCCCAGCTTGGACGTATCACGCCCTCCCCTCTGACGTCAGTTCGCGACCCAAGGGACGCACATTAAGACTGTTAGCGGCAAGTGAAGCTGCAAGCCCACAAGTACGTGATTTACTCTCGCGCATGATCGGTAACACTTACAACCAGATAGAGAAAACCGAGTGGTTTACTTCGCAGTTCTTAAATGGCACTCCGACCCTCACTGTGACATTCCGTCAGTTAATGCGAGAAACCGAACCCACCAAATCCAAGCCGTTACCACAGGAAACCGCGCTGCATTCATTGAATGTCTGTCTTAATTCCATTTTCTCGGATTCAGGTTGGAAGCTGGTACGTCGGCGCATCTCTCAAATCGAGCGGGTTCAAAAGACGACTCGACCTGTGATCAGCAAGAACCAATACGACAAGCTAGTTCTTTTCAAGGATACGATTGGCGCAAAATCCGTGGATGCTGCGATTGATGAATTACTGAGTTTTTACAAGGACGAACACCCCGCATTTTCAGCAGACAGGGAGGCATTAGGTGAGCTTATTAACTACGAATAATCACAGCGTTGCACTGTCCTATGGCGAACCTCCGTCAACGCTTAACGATTCGTTAAAAGACAGTTATCAGCGCTCTACTGACGAGCTACAGGCGCTATTGTCAAAGCCTCTGGCTCAGTTAACCGATGCAGACAAGCTCCGCATTCGGGAGATTACACAGGCAAAACTCAAGCACTTTCTTGATAATGGCCACCGTACCCGCAGGGCTAATACATGGCGAGCACTAATGAGCCGGTGGGCTAAGTTTGAAAGTTGGTGTCTTACAAATAACCTAACCCCGTTGCCTGCGACCCCCGAGGTAGTGGCCACATTCATTGAGTACTACCAGGCATCGTCGTACACCACCTTATCTCAATATGCTTGGGCGATTAACAGTTTCCATGTGGAGTGTGGTTTGTTGTCCCCTGTGAGCAGTAAGACCGTGCAAGACAAGCAGAATGAAATCAGAATAGTAAAGCTCGAGTCAGGCGGTTTAGCGCAAGAGCAGGCAACGCCTTTTAGACTTCATCACCTGCAGATGCTCATAGAATCGTATGGCGAGAGTGAGAGGTTATTAGACAAGCGCAATTTGGCGTTGCTGAACATCGCCTATGAATCGTTGCTTCGTGAATCCGAGCTGCTTCGGATCAAAGTAGGCCATCTCAAATCCACTTTTGAAGGCGATTATGTGTTGTCAGTGCCTTACACCAAAACCAATGACTCGGGTGAAGAAGAGGTAGTGAACATTACACCGCTAGGCTTCAAATTGATTCAGAGGTACATCCAAGGTGCTGGGCTGACTAAGGAAGACTACTTGTTTCAGCCGATTGGCCGGAGCAATAAAGTCTCGGTTCAAGCCAAGCCGATGTCCACCCGTACAGTGGACCGAGTATTTCTGTGGGCATTCGAGAGTTTAGGAATCGACCGTCATTCTGCTTGGTCAGGGCATAGTGCCAGGATTGGCGCCGCACAGGACTTACTTGCCGCAGGCTATTCGATAGCCCAAATCCAAGAGAACGGTCGTTGGAAAAGCCCAATGATGGTATTGCGGTACGGCAAAGACATTAAGGCAAAGGAAAGTGCGATGGCCAAGATGTTGGCAGAAAGACGGTAGTCAGATTCAACCTCCATTTCTATGTGAACCTGACAATTATTGGCGTAATATTAGTAGGTTAAACAATTTAAAACAGGAATGGGAACTGTGAAGAAAGCGATTATTCTCTCATTACTGGCATTAAGCCCAACTTTAAACGCTAAAGAAATTCATCAAAGTAGTTATGGGGAAAGTTGGCCGTTTACTGTCGAAAGCGGAGAACTTGGCTGCTACGACCAGGCAGTGATTTTTATCGCAAATGATAAAGAATATGCGGTAAACGGTGTTGCCCAAAGCAAGGGTTATGATTCTATTGAGCCAATTTGGAAAGAGGATAGTTCTTTATTGGAATACCTAAAGGCAATAGCTAAAAAGGAAAATAAAACTCTTCGACAAGTTCAGGATGAAATGGGTGCATCCCGCGTTAATATCGGACCGATCCTTCAAGAAGGCTTAAAACTTTGTAAGTAGCTTACCTTATGAACCTAATCCCCTTCGGCCTTCGTAGTGATGGCTTGTATATAGATGCAGAGGACGCAACGCGGGGTAAGTCCTGTGATTGTACTTGCCCATCATGCGGTATTGCCTTAATCGCACGGCAGGGTGACGTTAATGCGTTCCACTTTGCCCATGACTCCAAAGGTGCGAGTAAGGAAGAGATTGAGGCCTGCAAATACTCGTTTTATGTCTCAGTTCGCTACATGCTGAAGCAGCTTCTACAGGGGACAGGCTTGTTATTGTTGCCACCTCTCGAGATTGACCATCACGGCCAAACGCACGTCATTACCAAAAGTTTGCCAATCACGGTGGAGCCCAAGGACATAACGCCTGATAGTTATGAGCAGGATATTATGTTTGACTTAATCTTTACGGTCTCAGGCCGCAAGCTATGCCTATACATTAGCCATCCTGGTCGCCCCCCGCCGATATATAACAATCTGGCTAAATTTGCCCAACGCGCCAAAAATGTAAAGTTAGCTTTAAATTCTAAAATCACTCACTTGAATTCTCGTTCTCAATCAGCGCTTGCTTCCAATATTCTGGTTCAGCATATCGAGCAACCAATGCATCGATATCTATTTTTGAGGTTGATGGACTAAACTCAAAATTGCCATACATATTGATGTGCTGCCATGCAACGGGCGAAATACTGTGAAGCTGAGCCAGTGCATTTTGATCTCCTACTGTTTGCTTCTGTTCATAGACACGAGATAGCAGCGCTGTGTTGTAGTAAATGACCGCGTTGGTGATGAGCCGAGAGCATTCATTCCATATTTGCTGCTCCTCTTCTGTTTTTACTCTGAATTTTCCACCGTTAACAAATGCAACTGCTCGTCTAAGACGATGATAGGCTTCGCCACGATTTAATGCTTTTTGTACACATTGACGTAAGCCAACATCGTCGACAAAGTCGAGAATGTATAGCGTTCGGCATATGTTTTCCAACTCCCATAATGCTTTCTTGGTCTGATTCTGACGCGAATAGCTCGAGAGTTTGCGAACAATCGTGGCTTGAGTAACATCTTTTTGAGCTAGCGATGCCATGATACGTTGAATATTGGGCCATTCACGTTCAATCAATTCATCGTTGGTTTTTCGGGCAGGCTTTATTAGCCAGTCACCACACTCATTGGGATGTTGTGAGCCGACTAACGTATCCATTTTCTTATGCAAATCACGATAACGAGGTGCAAAATGATATCCAAATGCATGCAAAATCCAAAAATTAACCTGATTGGTGCCATGGGTGTCAGTGGAATGCCGTTCTGGCTTTATATCAGAGGTATTGTTATGCAATAAATCGAAAACGTAATGGCTTTCATGTTCGTGAGTCCCAATAATCTTTGCATTTATAGGAACATGATTTGCGACCAACGTGTAGGCGCTGACACCTTTCTGTAAACCAAAATACTTAGGAGAATATCGAGCGTTAAGGGTGTTAATTTGCGTTTCCATCCGCTGGCCATCGCTACTTGAATGGAGCGAGTCCTGAATATCATAGAGATGAAATGCGGGTAGCTGGCTGGTTGCATTACTAATCGCATCATTAGCCGCTCGCAACGTCTCCAAGCGTAGATAATTTCTAGACGTCCCCGCCATTGATGCTGAGCTAAGGCCTGAAACCTCAGCCATTTTTGCTAACCCCATGTTTGTTCCCATCGCAACAATACAGGCGAAAATTTCACGGGGATCAGCTTCATGCTTTACATAACGATCTAATACATGGGTAAATGCATTTAAAAATCCAGTATTACCCGCAACAAACCACAGTAGATCCGCAATACCAATTCCTGGTAACTGGCTGTAAAAATCGCTATTAACGGATTCATCACTGCTCGGATAAAGCAGCTTCCAACGACGCTTTTCGGCAGCCCCAATTACTTTAATATGTTTGTTGACCCCATCAGAAATATGTTGGTTAATCGCACTATAACGTGCTGCTAGCATAGTATGAAATACAGCCAGAGTATCTTGGATAGGGGCCAATAAAATGGGTGCACCAATATCTTGCAATACTCGTTCTTTATCCTGCCATCTAAGATCGCTTATTAAGTCATCTTCAAAGCGGCGAAATTCATTACTATGTTTAACGTACACATCACCCGCTTCCAGTGAGTTGCGTAGTAGGCGATAGACCAAAAACTCATAGCGATCTACATCTAGCGTTTTAAATGTTTTACCCTCTTTACTAAACAAATATCGGCGTAAACCTTTAGGAATAATCTCAGTCGGAAATGCATTAGGATCAGTTTGCCTTGGTGATTTTTCTGTGCGTAACAAGTTTTGTAAAAAACCGATAGCTTCAAGCAAAGGAGAGTCTTCTACACGTCCGGCAAAATCCAGATCAGTAAAAAGTTGCCTTAAGTTACGTTTGAATGTGGCGGATAATTTTGTGTAATGTAACCATTCAAATGCCGTTTTGTCGAAAGCAATATTGCGTAAGTAATCAGCAACTAATGGGAATCTCTCTTGTTCAAGCAATGCATAGGCTTTTTCTTTAATAATGGAAAAAGGTGTGTCATCGGTGATGGTGTCATCCGTAAACAGGCTCAATACATGACCCGCAGCCTGTAAATTTTTCGCTGCATTGGTAACCGCATTATTCATTGCTTCTTCAGCGGCACGCTTGGCCTGTTTCTCGTATTGATCGACCCAATGGAGCAATGCTTCAATTAAGTTGTCATTAATTTGCTGAAACCGATGAAAAGCAAAAAACAGCAGATATAACTGAGCAGTCTCTTTTTTCATGCGTTGAAGTTTATAAGTGGTATAAAACTTAACCATAGAAGCATAATACTTGCCGCTTTCATTGGAGATCCCCGCTGTTATGAGGAACTGCTTGGCAAACTCATGTAGAGGCTGGAAAAACTGCCGCCGTGCGACTTCATGTCGCAATTCTTTATAACTGAAATCTTTAGCTTCATGTTTTAATGCGCTGACGCGAAATACTCCTGAATCAGCCCGAAGCAAAGCCGCTAATTGCTGATCGATAAGTGAAGTCATGCAAGTGCTAAGTAATCGAGCAATACGGGTGCGTTCATAAGCCACCACTCTACCAATCATCTCTTGCATATACCGATAACTGGGCATGACAATACGGTGTAATGCTAAGTATTGGGTTAATTCACGAAAGATAAAGATAGGTTGTGTCGATAGCATCGCAACCCGCTGTGCTTTATCTTCCAAATCAACTTTTACCTCATTATCACATTGTTTATACTGGAATAAATCAAGAATTGCTCGTTGTTGTTCAGCCCTAATCGGTCTTGAGGGACTTTTCAGCCTTGAAAGCGTTTTGGTGGGAAAGTACAGCGCGGCAATGTAATCCAAGTCATTTAGTACTGACGATTCTTGTTCATAACTGAAAAACTGCCGTTTGGCTTTGAAATAGCCCAGTTGCAATACTAAATGGGCTGCCACAGAAAACGTTCGGGTATTGTCGAATAGCTCGCGCTCTTTAGCACTTAAGTCAAAATATAATCGACGATCATCATCTGAGAAATGAGGTAATCCAAACAGTTCATCTATTTCATCAGTTGACAAAATAGATAGCCGCCGAACGTCATTTTTCATGGTGCCCCCCCTATTTCAATACATCAAATAATTTCCCGCTCCGCGAGATGTGCAAGTGGAACCATACTTTTATGTAAGATCCCAAATACAACGAATTGATGCTCATGTTGGATGTAATAGATGACATGACTTGAATAAGGGAAGCTAAACACATTCACGCGTACCTCGGGTCTATTTTTCCCAAGGGTGGGTGTTTCAGCCAGCAGCTGAATCGTTTGTCTAAGTCCTGATAAATATGTCTTCGACTGAGTCGTTCCCCATTGGGCTAACGTAAAGCGGTGAATACCTATCAGATCAGATTGTGCATCGGGCGTTAAATGATAAGTTACCGGCATTAGTCATACTGCCCTGCGGCCAGCTCATCAAAAAAGGTATTACCATCAACCAAATTGCCCATTTTGATGTCAGTCATGGCTTTCACCGCTTTGGATTGAAGCAAATGTAATTTTAGTGTCTCGATACTTTGGTACGCATCAGCTGAAATAACAACGGCCACAGGCTTGCCATTTTTATTAATTTGGATTGGAGCTTGTTGAGCTTTGAGCAACAAATCTCCAAAGTGAATTTTTGCTTCATTGGCTGAAAGAGTGTTCATTTATCACCTTTAAACGAATCGTTCGATTCGCTCAATTTACACCAGTTGGGCGATAAAAGTCAAAAATGCACCTTATCAAAATGTATACAATTTGATAGAGTAATTTATCACCTATCAAAACTACTATCATAAGTCGGTTATCAAAATCTCTAAAGAGATTATGGCAAATTTTTAATTTTTAGGTTTAAGGTGTATTTGATATTGAAAACAAGTTGTTACCTCGTGCATAAATCTAACTTTACACTTTTGGCGCGTTGGGCAAATTTAGCCAACTTCCAGCATTTCGGTTTCTCCGAAGACCTGTCGTGGTCCTCGCTGCGGGCCACGGTGAAATCAGTCGCCCGTTGGACGTGGGATCGCTACAGAGGCGATAGCCGCTGCCATCGAGGCGTGATGCAGCTCGACAAGGACTTGCCGCTGGTTGAGCGGCAGCGACTTGCAGCCGCACGCACGCACGAGGTCAGGCAAAAGGCCACGGAGTCCAAGGTTCGAGCTGCGTGCCGCCAGCTCCAGCAGAAGGGGGAAGCCCTCACTCAAGCCGCTATTGCGCGTCTGGCGGGCCTTTCGCGCCAAACCGTCGCGGCCTACAAGCATGTCCTTACCGAAGTGCTCAAGCCAGCAGTTGTCGCAGTGCTGGAAGTGGTCGCAGCACCCAGATCAGATGTTAAGCATGGTGTACATCAGGTATCTGCCCCCCGCTCCTCGGTGGTTGATTGGATCGCGAAGGGGTTGGATTTGGAGTCTGTCGATTCTTCGTAGTGCTGTCCGGGGGGGCTTCCGCTTTTGAGTAGCCCTGCATTTTTAAATGCGAGTAGCCGCAAGGGTTGTGGGTAAGTCCGCAGGACTTATCCATCATCCCGCGCAGCGCCGAAGGCGCGAAGTAGTAGCCCTGCCGCCCATCGGGCGGCTTCCCCCTCGGGGTGATGGATAGAGGATTGTTGGTGATGGCAAAGAGATCATTTAGCCCTGAGCTGCTGGAGTCGCTTCGGTCGATGGTTGTGACAAAAGCTCTTGATGCCCTCGGGTTGCATTGGAAGCGCGATCCAGATTTTCAGCCTGTGAAGGATGCGGCGACGATCCGGTTGCATGTTGCGGTTGGTGGCCAGGTTTTCGAGCTGCTGGTGACTGGTGCCAAGTTTTTCGATACCCGTGCAGACAAAGGTGGTGGCGGTGCGATTGATTTGGCTATGCACCTCTTGCGGCTCGACTTCGTTGCGGCGGTTAAGCGGTTGTCGTCCTCGCGTGTTTCCAGTGTTTGAGTGGTGGATTTCAAGCCTTCGGCGACCGCGAAACCTTGCCGGTTTCGGGCTTCCCGCGTCCGATCTTGCCGGACTGGCCGCGTGGATAGGCTCGGTGGGCTACGCCCTTGAACCTACCCACACGTAGAGGCTATTCAACGGCATCCGCATCAAGGGGAGCCCGCAGAATTCGGATAAAATCGTACGCTAAGGGCGGGAGAGACAAAACTGAGGTCGCGCGCAAAAGATTGCGGTCGGTGAGTGAGCTACGGTTTTGCCGTTTTCTCTATCAGGCCGATGAAAATCCAGGGGCCAAGCGCCCTGTGTGCCCTCACTGGCGACGACTCTCAATCTTCACTAAAACCCCGTCAATGAATTTCAGATAGCGGTACACTCCATTGCTGGGGCCATACACCCAGTTTTCAACGCTTACGGACTTATTCGGAGTCTTGTTGTTGCTACCGATTACAGGATCAATGATTTCCCTGTTTTTTGGCTCCCCACACTTCTGGATCACCTCAAATTTACTGAAACCCTCATTAATCAAGTTATTTCCACAGCGCATTGAGGCCTGTGAAATATTTGTGTGCGCCAATAGAATTACGGAAAACACTGAGATCGGAATAATTTTTTTCACGAGCGCCTCCTTTAGGGGCCTGACTAGCCCGGATTTCTCATGAGGCCGGCAGGCGTGGCCGGTGAAGCCTCGGTGTATCAACAACCTGCCTTCCACCGCTAAAAATTGATCGTTTTTTATTCAATTCCCGCGTATGGGGCGCACTGCCCCCTTTCCCCCATTGAGCCGGGCCGGGGGCGCCCGCCTGTTCAGGTCGGCTTGAGGCGGGCAACCAGCCCCGCAAAGAGTTCCTGATGCGGATAGGCCTCGCTGATCAGCACGCGGATGCGCCGGCTGTTGCGAATGATCACCGCACCGATCTTGAGCAGTTTCAAGCGCAGGTTATGGATGCTCATGCGCGCCAATGCGGTGCCCTGGAGATGATCGCGTAGCCGTTCGAACAGCACATAGGCAAAGGCCGACAGCATCAGCCGCCACTGGTTGGTCCACCAGCGTGGGCTGGAGGTGCGGTCGGCGAACAGATCCAACTGTTGGTCCTTGATCCGATTCTCCATGTCGCCACGGCCGCAGTAGTCTTCGTAGTACTGCTGGGCAGCATCCTCGGCAAAGCGGGACACGACGATGAAGCGTGGATTGGCACCCTGCTCGCCATGTTCCAGGCGCGACACGACCAGGCGGCGCCTACGCCAACTACCGGCCTGATAGAGGAAGCGATACACGCCGGACATCTTCTGCCCGGTTTCTTGGTAGGCCTCGGCGACCGCTTGCATGGCCGGCGCCGCCATCCGCTGCAGGCGGGTGTTGCGGGCCAGACCCACCACATAATCCACCTGCTTGCGGTCACACCAGTCGAGCATGCGATGTCGGCAAAAACCGCCGTCACCGCGGAACACGATGCGGGTCTCTGGCCAGAAGCGGCGAATGAACTTGACCAGCAGTGCCAGGATGGCCCAACTGTGTCGGGCGCCATCGATGTTGCTCGGGCGCAAATAGCTCACCAGCAGATGGCGACCACAGAACACATAGAGCGGCAGGAAGCAGTAATGGTCGTAATAGCCATGGAAGAAGCGCCCTTCCTGATCACCATGCACCGGCACATCGGTCGCATCGAAGTCGAGCACGATCTCAGCCGGCGCCTGGTCATGCTGGGCGATGAAGTGCTCCCACAGCAGGCGATGGGCTTGCACCACCGTTTCGCGATCGGCTTGCTGTTCCAGGCGCCCCAGAGTGGATTTGCCGGCCAGCGGTTGCAGGCGGTTGACCGCAGTCTGCAGCGCGTAGTCATGGCGCAGGCCGTCATGATCGTTGAGATCCTCGTAGCCGGCGGCCAGTGCATAGATACGCTGGGCGAGCAGTGTCTGCAGTCCATGCTGGACACGCCCAGGATCACGCCGATCGGGAACGATTTTGGCCAGGCGGCGGGTCAAGCCATGTTGCCGGTCGACCTCGCGCAGCAGCAACAAGCCCGCATCCGAGGTGATGTGACCACCGGTGAAAGAGGCCTCGACGAGGCGGCGAGAGAGGGGTGAAAAGTGGAGTTTTTCTGGTAGCATTTTGTGCGCGGCTGAAGACTTATGGGGCTTTGTTTGGCGACAAGAATCATAAGGCTTTCAGCCGTTTTTGTTTATGCGGTCATGAGAAATCCGGGCTAAGTTCCCCATAAGCGGCATATCGTTCTGCTTCTGTGTAAGTTCCCGAATCATCATAGACAATGGCGCTCAAATCATTTCGAGCCATGCCTGCGAACGGATTGGAAAGATGCTTGGGCGGGGATTGGGATAGCCCGATGGCCCAATCCAGAGACTTCTGGCCTAAAGTCAATCGAGCGGGATCGTCTGTTTTTGGAAGTAAGTCGTCTTTGTTATAGCTCCCGCCTGCAATAAGGTGTCCGAAATTATAAATATCCTTCTGTCCTTTTGCATATAGGCTCTTCAACTCGCTTTGTGACATGGATGTCTGTCGCTCGATAGCACTGCTTTGAATATAGCGTGCCTGAGCGGAACTGGATATTGAAACGGTTGCGGCAGTGCTTGAGTTGGTGTTTTCAGTAGTGGACTTTGTAGTGTTCTCCGATCGCAAGCCTTCCTGAGCAGGCGCTTTTGCGGGAATGCTCGTCTGATAAGATTTGATCGAGATGTTCATGGTTTATTGTGCCTTAGAAAGCCCAATCGCTTTCTCCAGGACGGCTTGCAGCATTTCCTGCGATGACTGACCTTCTTTGAAGATGCTTTCAGAGAGTTTCTCGGTGTCTTCCTCGGTTGCTTGTTTGATTAGGGCGAGCGGTCCCCATTGATCCAGCTGTTCTTGATACAGACTGTCGATGCTGTCCCTGTAACCATCCGGGTAGGCTGCCTTTTCTACCGGAGGCAGATCATCGAAGTAGTCCAGAATGCTTTTGAAAAAATCACGATTATCGCCACCATTTGTTAGTTTGGCTGACAGGCTGGAGAAATATGCCTCGTCCTGCATGCGGAGTTCTGCTGAGGCAGCATATCGCTCGGCCATGGTGTATGTTCCGGAGTCATCATAGACCACGGCACTCAGATCATTTCGGGCCATTCCAGCAAAAGGGTTAGAAGCATTCCCCGGGGGGGATTGATGAAGGGAAATGGCGTATTCCAGAGATTTTTTTCCCAGTTCCAATCGTGCGGGATCATCTGTTTGTGGTAGCAAATCATCTTTATTGTAATTTTTGCTGCCGAGAAGTTGGCTGAAATTGTATATATCAGACCATGTACTTGAGTGTAGCTGCTTTAATTCACCTTGCGACATGGCAGCTTGGCGCTCGGTTGCGCTGCTCTGGATATAGCGGGCTTGTGCGGAGCTGGATATTGAGACGGTTGCGGCAGTGCTCGAGTTGGTGTTTTCAGCGATGGACTTTGTAGTGTTGTCCGAACGCGGTATTTCCTGGGCAGGCACTTGTGCGGGAATGCTCGCCTGATAGGATTTGATCGTGATATTCATAGCAATACTCCAAAAGCCGGAGATAACAGCATAGCTATCCCCGGCCAGAGAGCCTAGAGAAATGCCGAATTACTTGATTTCAAATTCGACTGTATAGTTGTACGGAAGCCCAGCTTGGGCCGCAGTGATGTTGGCATTACAGGTGGCGCGAGTGGTGCCAATGCTGGTGCCGGTCTTGGTCCAGCTCGGTACTTTGGTGCTTGGGTTGACCTGGTGCGATGCCGCAAAACGGCATTTCTTGTTGCCGGAAGCGTAGACGAAGCGCATGCCAGAAACCGTATCTGCAACGCTGGTCAGGTAGAAAGTTGTTGTATTGGACGGCAGGATCGAGCCTGGCGTCGGCGAGACGCTACCTGAGAAGTACTCGTAAGTGTATGCTGCTTCGGTGGTGGTGGAGTTTTTCACCTTAACGGTGACAGTAGTATTGGCCGCGTGGGCGGTTGCGACCATCGACGCGAAGAGAGCGGCTGCTCCGAACAGTTTAGCGAGTTTCATAAAATGTCCTTTTAAGGTTGATAATCTCTACAGCGCTTGTCCCTCAGCATTCAGGCAAGTACCTGACCTGCCAGGTCTCCCCGGCAGCGGAAGAACATCTAAATTAACGGCGGTAAATGAGAATTCTTTAGCTTTCCTGGCTGTTTTTTCTGCATTTTTTTGCGTAAGTTTTCGTCGTGCTCATGGCGCCAGAACATACCCTGCCTGCAACCCTTGCACCTCAACGCCCTGGGTGATCGCCTGTCCAGGCACGGCAGGAACATTCGCTGGCGTTGCGCCTGCTGTGGCGCGGAACATGACATAAGTTGAACCGTTATTGAGGCGCCGCCGGGATTCTGGAAATGTTTTCGTTCCACTGAGCGTCAGCCCTCTTAAACAACGTCTATTACGTACTAACAGAGCCCACCAAATCAAGCTTTTTCGTGATGAGAATAGATAATTCAGGATTATCTACTCTTAGGAATCGGCAATTTTTAAGGTGTGTACAGAGTATTTTAGTATGTAATAAGTGTACCATGCGTATTACATACCATACTCTAAGCCGTTGCTGAATTAGAACTAAAATAGCCATTAAATCTAATAGTTAAGTCTGTTTTGGCGGATATTCCCAGAATCCCGGCGGACCCTCTTATTGTCCGTCGCCAAAACCTGGGGCGGAACCACGATGCCCTGCTCGTTGCGGTAGAGGATGACCGCCAGCCGGACGCTCATATCCAGCCTGACCTGCGCGGCTTCGGTCTTCGGCGTATCGAAATGGGCATCATTACTTCATTGCAAGCGCTGCCACCTTCACTAAATCTTCTTTGCTTAAGTTAAGGTCTTTGGTAACTTTTGCCAGCATTTGATTTGCATCTGCCAACGCTCCAGATAGCGCATTGATCATTGCCTGGCTCTGCGCAACTTTCACCTGTCGCGTTTCGTCGCTAAGGCTGGCATCGTTCATGATCTGTTGGAGTTTTTCCTGTTCAGCCTTGAGCTTTTCTTTAAGGTCGCGGATCATTTTCAGAATGCGCTGCACTTCATCGGGGAGGCCGCTATTTTCAATGTCGTCGTATTTCCCTGATGTTTTCTTGTTGGCTTGCCCAGCCATCATAAGGCCAGCCATTGAAATTTTTACAGAGCCTGCGTCATCTGGCTGAGTATTTCCAAGGGGAGACTGCGCACTGCCCGTTGTGATGGTCTGCGCAGGCTGTACGGACATGATGCCGGTTGACGATGTGATGATGCTCATGCGTCCGTCACCCTTGTGAGACTGCCCTTGAGTCCTGTGGCTCTACGGCTTTTGCCGAACGTTGCGCTTGGGCCATTTGTTCAAGTTGCTTGATCAGTTCAGCAATGTCCACATCTTTAGGAACATTCAGTTCTTCAATGCTTTCACCACGAGATAGGCGCTGTGCCAGCTCAGAGAAATTGACTTGGTAGCTTGATGAATTACCGCTTGAATAGTTGCGATCTTGCGGAGAATAGGTTTCTTTCGCTACAGTAGCCCCGGTAACTGGTGAAGCATTTGCAACAGCAGCGATGAGCTTCATGGAATTGATTGCGCCACCACGACTCCCGTTAAATTCACTTCCGGCATATGTGGGAAGTTGTTTTTGCTGAAAATCCCATTGATTGTATTTTGCGTCTTGATTTATCCCCTTGCCATCAGGGCCAAATTCTACTGAGCCAGATATATATCCGAAATTGACTTGTTCGTAAGTCAGAAGTTTTGCGTCGATAAGCCCTCTGTAAAGAGTGAGCATATCATTGCGGCTGGCATCTTTAACATTGATATCTTTTACTATCTCTTTAAATTTATCATAATCATCCTGACTTAGAACGCCACCCAATACCCCGTTTTGGCTGGTTTCTTTCCCTACTTTTACGGTAAATCCCTCATACTGTTTGGGATCAAGCAGTGAACGGTTCGCGTTGAGTGATAAATTGCCCAGTGCATTTGATAACGGGTTAATTGATGGCATGGTCTATGATTCTCCCTTTGAGTTGCCATGACGCGATTTTGGCTAAATTTGCCCAACGCGCCAAAAATGTAAAGTTAGCTTTAAATTCTAAAATCACTCACTTGAATTCTCGTTCTCAATCAGCGCTTGCTTCCAATATTCTGGTTCAGCATATCGAGCAACCAATGCATCGATATCTATTTTTGAGGTTGATGGACTAAACTCAAAATTGCCATACATATTGATGTGCTGCCATGCAACGGGCGAAATACTGTGAAGCTGAGCCAGTGCATTTTGATCTCCTACTGTTTGCTTCTGTTCATAGACACGAGATAGCAGCACTGTGTTGTAGTAAATGACCGCGTTGGTGATGAGCCGAGAGCATTCATTCCATATTTGCTGCTCCTCTTCTGTTTTTACTCTGAATTTTCCACCGTTAACAAATGCAACTGCTCGTCTAAGACGATGATAGGCTTCGCCACGATTTAATGCTTTTTGTACACATTGACGTAAGCCAACATCGTCGACAAAGTCGAGAATGTATAGCGTTCGGCATATGTTTTCCAACTCCCATAATGCTTTCTTGGTCTGATTCTGACGCGAATAGCTCGAGAGTTTGCGAACAATCGTGGCTTGAGTAACATCTTTTTGAGCTAGCGATGCCATGATCCGTTGAATATTGGGCCATTCACGTTCAATCAATTCATCGTTGGTTTTTCGGGCAGGCTTTATTAGCCAGTCACCACACTCATTGGGATGTTGTGAGCCGACTAACGTATCCATTTTCTTATGCAAATCACGATAACGAGGTGCAAAATGATATCCAAATGCATGCAAAATCCAAAAATTAACCTGATTGGTGCCATGGGTGTCAGTGGAATGCCGTTCTGGCTTTATATCAGAGGTATTGTTATGCAATAAATCGAAAACGTAATGGCTTTCATGTTCGTGAGTCCCAATAATCTTTGCATTTATAGGAACATGATTTGCAACCAACGTGTAGGCGCTGACACCTTTCTGTAAACCAAAATACTTGGGAGAATATCGAGCGTTAAGGGTGTTAATTTGCGTTTCTATCCGCTGACCATCGCTACTTGAATGAAGTGTGTCCTGAATATCATAGAGATGAAATGCGGGTAGCTGGCTGGTCGCATTACTAATCGCATCATTAGCCGCTCGTAATGTCTCCAAGCGTAGATAATTTCTTGATGTCCCCGCCATTGATGCTGAGCTAAGGCCTGAAACCTCAGCCATTTTTGCTAACCCCATGTTTGTTCCCATCGCAACAATACAGGCGAAAATTTCACGGGGATCAGCTTCATGCTTTACATAACGATCTAATACATGGGTAAATGCATTTAAAAATCCAGTATTACCCGCAACAAACCACAGTAGATCCGCAATACCAATTCCTGGTAACTGGCTGTAAAAATCGCTATTAACGGATTCATCACTGCTCGGATAAAGCAGCTTCCAACGACGCTTTTCGGCAGCCCCAATTACTTTAATATGTTTGTTGACCCCATCAGAAATATGTTGGTTAATCGCACTATAACGTGCTGCTAGCATAGTATGAAATACAGCCAGAGTATCTTGGATAGGGGCCAATAAAATGGGTGCACCAATATCTTGCAATACTCGTTCTTTATCCTGCCATCTAAGATCGCTTATTAAGTCATCTTCAAAGCGGCGAAATTCATTACTATGTTTAACGTACACATCACCCGCTTCCAGTGAGTTGCGTAGTAGGCGATAGACCAAAAACTCATAGCGATCTACATCAAGCGTTTTAAATGTTTTGCCCTCTTTACTAAACAAATATCGGCGTAAACCTTTAGGAATAATCTCAGTCGGAAATGAATTAGGGTCAGTTTGCCTTGGTGATTTTTCTGTGCGCAATAAGTTTTGTAAAAACGCGATAGCTTCAAGCAAAGGAGAGTCTTCTACACGTCCGGCAAAATCCAGATCAGTAAAAAGTTGCCTTAAGTTACGTTTGAATGTGGCGGATAATTTTGTGTAATGTGACCATTCAAATGCCGTTTTGTCGAAAGCAATATTGCGTAAGTAATCAGCAACTAATGGGAATCTCTCTTGTTCAAGCAATGCATAGGCTTTTTCTTTAATAATGGAAAAAGGTGTGTCATCGGTGATGGTGTCATCCGTAAACAGGCTCAATACATGACCCGCAGCCTGTAAATTTTTCGCTGCATTGGTAACCGCATTATTCATTGCTTCTTCAGCGGCACGCTTGGCCTGTTTCTCGTATTGATCGACCCAATGGAGCAATGCTTCAATTAAGTTGTCATTAATTTGCTGAAACCGATGAAAAGCAAAAAACAGCAGATATAACTGTGCACTGAAGGATCCCCTCATAAATCAGCCATAGCATAGCCATATTTGAGCAACTGATTGGCGAATAATACCCAGGCCGCCAGCAATTCTTTCTCCGTGATTTGATAATCAGGCCGCCTGAGCACCTCCAATCCCAAGCGAATCGTTGAGAGTACCGTTCGATGCCCAATGGTATTGGCCTGAAAATGCTTATCCCAGCCCTGTTGCTGTGCGTGTAAACCAACTAGCCACAACAGGCATTGAACCATCAACGCTATCAGTAGGATGATGTCGAATCGCTCTGGACTGTTGGTACGACTTTGGCGTAAGCCAAAGCCGTATGCCGGGCTTTTGAGGTCACGAAAGGTTTCCTCTATTTGCATACGTTTGGCGTACAGGTTTACCAGCTGCTTTGGGCTCCGAGATTCTGGTGGTAAATTGCTGGCTAACACCCAAGGCTCTTTCGCCGATGTTGAGTACGTTTTTGCCGATGGATGGTGGCAATTAGTCCTCGTTGAACGCTGATTTGTACGCCCCTTAGGTTTGCTACGATAAAGCGTGAGATGGCAATTGATAGGGTTAGTTTTGGTCAAGGTCTTACAACCCAGGCTCTTCGCTTGACCGTTGGCCAAGTCATGTGTACTGCGAACTGCACGCCAATTTTCAGCGCCAATATCTGCAAATTGAACTGTACCGCGAATACGGCTTAGCCAAAACCAACCATGCGCCTCAACCTCTTTGTACCAAGGCACTTTGAACCCCGCGTCAGTCACGATGAGAGGGGTAACATGCAAAGGTAAAATCTTGGCTAAGTCCGCTAAAAAACCGTTGTGGGAGGCCTTAGAGCATTGTTCTGATAGGGGATAGGACTTCTCATACAGGGTAATAGAGCGGCCATTGAAGGCTATTGAGGCGCGCAGAGCCATGATGCGTTTATGCTCTCGGATGTCTGACCAATCGACGAGCACAATCGGCATAGGGTTACCAGAACAGATGAGGCTGGCATGCCATTGGTAGACAGCTAACCGTTCTTGATGCAGATGCGTGTTGCCGAGCAAACGATCAATGCGCTTGATGTTGTGCTTGGTTCGGGCCGTGGTTGGTAAATTTCGACCTAACTCAGTCAAGGTCAGTGTCTTACATTCAATCAGTGCCTTAGAGGCCAGCATCAAGCTGTTTAATCGTTTTAGGTGAAGTTCTGGGCAGTATTGGTGTAAAGAATGTTGTAGGATATTGGCTTCGCGCATCTTGTTGTCCAAGTGTAGTTTTTAGCGAAACCATTTGATCATGCAACAAGATGCGCTTCCACTCTAATTTGATGATTTATTTGTAAATCATCAGGGGATTCTTCAGAACTGTGCAGTCTCTTTTTTCATGCGTTGAAGTTTATAAGTGGTATAAAACTTAACCATAGAAGCATAATACTTGCCGCTTTCATTGGAGATCCCCGCTGTTATGAGGAACTGCTTGGCAAACTCATGTAGAGGCTGGAAAAACTGCCGCCGTGCGACTTCATGTCGCAATTCTTTATAACTGAAATCTTTAGCTTCATGTTTTAATGCGCTGACGCGAAATACTCCTGACTCAGCCCGAAGCAAAGCCGCTAATTGCTGATCGATAAGTGAAGTCATGCAAGTGCTAAGTAATCGAGCAATACGGGTGCGTTCATAAGCCACCACTCTACCAATCATCTCTTGCATATACCGATAACTGGGCATGACAATACGGTGTAATGCTAAGTATTGGGTTAATTCACGAAAGATAAAGATAGGTTGTGTCGATAACATCGCAACCCGCTGTGCTTTATCTTCCAAATCAACTTTTACCTCATTATCACATTGTTTATACTGGAATAAATCAAGAATTGCTCGTTGTTGTTCAGCCCTAATCGGTCTTGAGGGACTTTTCAGTCTTGAAAGCGTTTTGGTGGGAAAGTACAGCGCGGCAATGTAATCCAAGTCATTTAGTACTGACGATTCTTGTTCATAACTGAAAAACTGCCGTTTGGCTTTGAAATAGCCCAGTTGCAATACTAAATGGGCTGCCACAGAAAACGTTCGGGTATTGTCGAATAGCTCGCGCTCTTTAGCACTTAAGTCAAAATATAATCGACGATCATCATCTGAGAAATGAGGTAATCCAAACAGTTCATCTATTTCATCAGTTGACAAAATAGATAGCCGCCGAACATCATTTTTCATGGTGCCCTCCCTATTTCACTACATCAAATAATTTCCCGCTCCGCGAGATGTGCAAGTGGAACCATATGTCATTTTCAGAAGACGACTGCACCAATTGACGGGGCGTAACGCCAGATGTGCAGGCGACTCCTGACAACGCAATATCAGAAGTCATCTGCACCAATCTCGACTATGCTCAATACTCGTGTGCACCAAAGCGAGGTGTGAGCATGGCGTCAGACACATCATTGATTGCCGAGCAAGGCGTGGCCACCCTGCCCGATGCGGCTTGGGCGCAGGCCCGGCAACGGGCGGAAATCATCGGGCCGCTGGCAGCGCTTGATGTGGTCGGGCATGAAGCCGCCGATGCCGCTGCTCACGCGCTTGGCCTGTCCAGGCGGCAGGTGTATGTCCTAATCCGCCGTGCCCGGCAAGGTGCTGGGCTTGTGACGGACCTGGCTCGCAGCCGATCCGGCGGCGGAAAAGGCAAGGGACGCTTGCCGGAATCAGTTGAGCGCATCATCCGCGAGTTGCTGCAAAAGCGCTTCCTGACCAAGCAGAAGCGTAGCCTGGCAGCGTTCCACCGCGAGGTCGCGCAGGCTTGCAAAGCGCAAAAGCTGCGGGCGCCGGCGCGCAACACCGTGGCTCTGCGGATCGCCGGCCTCGATCCGCTCAAGGCCACTCGCCGCCGGGAAGGTCAGGATGCGTCCCGCAGCCTGCAAGGTGTCGGTGGTGAGCCTCCCGCCGTGACCGCGCCACTGGAACAAGTGCAGATTGATCACACGGTCATCGACCTGATCGTGGTGGACGAGCGCGACCGGCAACCGATTGGCCGTCCGTATCTGACCATCGCCATCGACGTGTTTACCCGCTGCGTGCTCGGCATGGTCGTCACGCTGGAAGCGCCGTCATCTGTTTCGGTCGGCCTGTGCCTTGTGCATGTCGCCTGCGACAAGCGTCCCTGGCTGGAGGGTCTGAACATAGAAATGGAGTGGCCGATGAGCGGCAAGCCCAGGCTGCTCTACCTGGACAACGCGGCCGAGTTCAAGAGCGAAGCGCTACGCCGAGGCTGCGAGCAGCATGGCATCCGGCTTGACTATCGCCCGCTCGGGCAGCCGCACTACGGCGGCATCGTGGAACGGATCATCGGCACGGCGATGCAGATGATCCACGACGAATTGCCAGGGACGACCTTCTCCAACCCTGACCAGCGCGGCGACTACGATTCCGAAAACAAGGCCGCCCTGACGCTGCGTGAGCTGGAGCGCTGGCTCACATTGGCGGTCGGCACCTACCACGGCTCCGTGCACAACGGCCTGCTCCAGCCGCCGGCAGCGCGCTGGGCCGAAGCTATCGCGCGGACCGGCGTGCCAACCGTCATCACTCGCACCACGGCTTTTCTGGTCGATTTTCTGCCCATCATCCGCCGCACGCTGACCCGCACCGGCTTCGTCATCGACCACATCCATTACTACGCCGATGCGCTCAAGCCGTGGATAGCTCGGCGCGACCGCTTGCCTGCGTTCCTGATCCGGCGCGACCCGCGCGACATCAGCCGCATTTGGGTGCTGGAGCCGGAGGGGCAGCACTATCTGGAAATTCCATACCGCACCTTGTCGCACCCGGCTGTCACCCTCTGGGAACAACGACAGGCGCTGGCGAAATTGCGGCAGCAAGGGCGCGAACAGGTGGATGAGTCGGCGCTGTTTCGCATGATCGGCCAGATGCGCGAAATCGTGTCCACCGCGCAGAAAGCTACGCGCAAGGCGCGGCGCGACGCGGATCGACGCCAGCATCTCAAGGCAACGGCAGTTCTTTTCAAAACCACGCCACCACCGGACGCGGACATGGCTGACCCGCAGGCAGACAACCAGCCACCTGCCAAACCGTTCGACCAGATTGAGGAGTGGTAGCCGTGGAAGAATATCCCATCATCGACTTGTCCCACCTGATGCCGGTGGCCCAGGGCTTGGCCCGTCTTCCGGCGGACGAACGCATCCATCGCCTTCGCGCTGACCGCTGGATCGGCTATCCGCGAGCAGTCGAGGCGCTGAATCGGCTGGAAGCCCTGTATGCGTGGCCGAACAAACAACGCATGCCCAACCTGCTGTTGGTCGGTCCAACCAACAACGGCAAGTCGATGATCGTCGAGAAATTCCGCCGCACCCACCCGGCCAGCTCCGACGCCGACCAGGAGCACATTCCGGTACTGGTCGTGCAGATGCCATCCGAACCGTCGGTAATCCGCTTCTACGTCGCGCTACTTGCCGCGATGGGCGCGCCATTGCGCCCGCGCCCACGGCTGCCGGAAATGGAGCAATTGGCGCTGGCACTGCTACGCAAGGTCGGCGTGCGCATGCTGGTGATCGACGAATTGCACAACGTCCTGGCCGGCAACAGCGTCAACCGCCGGGAATTCCTCAACCTGCTGCGTTTCCTCGGCAACGAGCTGCGCATCCCGCTGGTCGGGGTCGGCACACGCGATGCCTACTTGGCGATCCGCTCGGACGACCAGTTGGAAAACCGCTTCGAGCCGATGATGCTGCCGGTGTGGGAGGCCAACGACGATTGCTGCTCACTGCTGGCCAGCTTCGCGGCTTCGCTCCCGCTGCGGCGACCCTCGTCGATTGCCACGCTGGATATGGCCCGCTACCTGCTCACGCGCAGCGAGGGCACCATCGGCGAGCTGGCGCACCTGTTGATGGCGGCGGCCGTCGCTGCCGTGGAGAGCGGTGAGGAAGCGATCAACCATCGCACGCTCAGCATGGCCGATTACACCGGTCCCAGCGAGCGGCGGCGGCAATTCGAGCGGGAACTGATGTGAAGCCAGCGCCACACTGGCCACTGCATCCGGCTCCCAGGGAAGGCGAAGCCTTGTCTTCGTGGCTCAACCGCGTGGCCCTTTGCTATCACATGGAGGTGTCCGAGCTGCTGGAGCACGATCTTGGTCACGGCCAGGTTGATGACCTGGACACCGCGCCACCACTGGCGCTGCTGGCGATGCTCTCCCAGCGGAGCGGCATCGAGCCGGACCGGCTGCGTTGCATGAGTTTCGCCGGCTGGGTGCCTTGGCTACTGGACAGCCTTGATGATCAGATTCCAGACGCATTGGAAACCTATGCGTTCCAGCTCTCGGTGCTGCTGCCGAAACTCCGCCGTAGGACGCGATCCATCACGAGCTGGCGTGCCTGGCTGCCCAGCCAGCCGATACATCGCGCCTGCCCGCTCTGTCTGAACGACCCGGCAAACCAAGCCGTACTGCTTGCATGGAAGCTGCCCCTGATGCTGAGCTGCCCGCTGCATGGCTGCTGGCTGGAATCCTATTGGGGCGTGCCTGGGCGGTTTCTCGGCTGGGAGAACGCCGACACTGCGCCGCGCACCGCCAGCGACGCGATTGCGGTGATGGACCGGCGCACCTGGCAGGCACTGACGACCGGCCATGTGGAGCTGCCGCGCCGACGCATCCACGCTGGATTGTGGTTTCGGCTACTACGCACGCTGCTCGATGAGCTGAACACCCCGCTTTCGACGTGCGGAACCTGCGCGGGGTATCTCCGCCAAGTCTGGGAAGGCTGCGGGCATCCGCTGCGTGCTGGGCAAAGTCTGTGGCGACCGTATGAAACCCTGAACCCGGCAGTACGGTTGCAGATGCTGGAGGCGGCGGCAACGGCAATCAGCTTGATTGAGATGAGGGATATAAGCCCGCCGGGCGAGCATGCAAAGCTGTTCTGGTCCGAACCCCAAACCGGTTTCACCAGTGGCCTGTCGGCGAAAACGCCGAAGCCCGAACCCGTCGATCACTGGCAACGGGCAGTCCAGGCCATCGATGAGGCCATCATTGAAGCGCGGCACGACCCCGAGACGGCACGCTCGCTGTTCGCGTTGGCTTCCTATGGTCGGCGCGACCCCGCTTCCCTGGAACAGTTGCGCGCCACCTTCGCAAAGGAAGGCATCCCCCCGGAATTCCTGTCACATTACGTGCCTGATGGACCCTTTGCATGTCTTAGACAGAATGACGGGTTAAGTGACAAATTTTGACGACCAGAACTTTCCGGTGCACACTGTCACATAATCGAACGTATATGTGACAGGTACGACATGCTGATAGGCTACATGCGGGTATCGAAGGCGGACGGCTCCCAGGCTACCGATTTGCAGCGCGACGCGCTGATTGCCGCCGGGGTCGATCCAGTACATCTTTACGAGGACCAGGCATCCGGCATGCGCGAGGATCGGCCCGGCTTGACGAGCTGCCTGAAGGCGTTGCGAACTGGCGACACACTGGTCGTGTGGAAACTGGATCGGCTCGGACGCGACCTGCGACATCTCATCAACACCGTGCACGACCTGACTGGGCGCGGCATCGGCTTGAAGGTATTAACCGGGCACGGCGCGGCCATCGACACTACGACCGCCGCCGGCAAGCTGGTCTTTGGCATCTTCGCCGCCCTGGCCGAGTTCGAGCGCGAGTTGATCGCGGAGCGCACGATTGCCGGCCTAGCCTCGGCCCGCGCGCGCGGGCGGAAAGGCGGCCGGCCGTTCAAGATGACCGCCGCCAAGCTGCGGCTGGCGATGGCGGCAATGGGTCAGCCAGAGACCAAGGTCGGCGACCTGTGCCAGGAACTTGGCGTCACGCGGCAGACCCTGTATCGGCATGTTTCACCCAAGGGTGAGCTACGTCCAGATGGCGAGAAGCTACTCAGCCGAATTTGATGCCGGCATGAGGCAACGTAGCGACAGCGTGGTTTGTCTCAATGGGAAGCGCTCATGATCGATCTTTGAAGGCCCGCAGCAGTCGTGTCACAGACAGGACGAACAAACCGGTCAGCGTGAGGGCTGCGATACCCCAGTACTCTCCGATGAACGCGCCGGCCGTCGTGCCGGCCAGCACAATGGCGAGAATCGGCAAATGGCAGGGACAGGTGAGCACGGCCAGCGCGCCCCACAGGTAGCCGGTGATCGGTTTGTGCGTCTCGGACGGCAAGCGCTCGGGGCTGTTCATGGCAGACTCTCCGCGTGCTGTGCCGGCTCGGTCGGCATGGTGGCCAACTGCACCTCCAGATCGGCCAACGCTTCGCGCCGACGCTCGACGAACTGGCGCAGAACGGCAAGCTGCGCGGCCGCTTCATCGCCGTCCGCAGCATCCAGCGCCCGGCACAGCCGCGCCAGCGCGTCCAGGCCGATGCCCGCCTCGAAGGCCGCCCGCACGAAGCACAGCCGTTGCAAGGCGGCATCATCGAACAGGCCATAGCCGCCCGGGGTGCACGCCACCGGACGCAGCAATCCGGGCAGCAGGTAGTCGCGCACGATATGCACGCTCACCCCGGCATCAAGGGCCAGCCGGGACACGGTGTAGGCGCTCATTGAAAACCTCCTTTTTTTATCCAGCGCAGCAGGAAAGCTGCTTCACGTCCTTGTTGAAGGTCTGCGCCGCAAGCTTCAACCCCTCGACCATTGTCAGGTAGGGGAACAACTGGTCGGCCAGTTCCTGCACCGTCATGCGGTTGCGGATGGCGAGCACCGCCGTCTGGATCAGTTCGCCCGCTTCCGGGGCCACCGCCTGCACGCCGATGAGCCGTCCGCTACCTTCCTCGATGACCAGCTTGATGAAGCCGCGTGTGTCGAAGTTGGCAAGCGCTCGCGGAACGTTGTCGAGTGTCAGCGTGCGACTGTCGGTCTCGATGCCATCGTGGTGCGCTTCCGCCTCGCTGTAGCCCACGGTGGCGACTTGCGGGTCGGTGAACACCACTGCCGGCATCGCGGTCAGATTGAGGGCTGCGTCGCCGCCGGTCATGTTGATCGCGGCACGGGTGCCGGCGGCCGCTGCCACGTAGACGAACTGCGGCTGGTCGGTGCAGTCGCCGGCCGCGTAGATGTTCGGGTTGCTCGTGCGCATGCCTTGGTCGATAACGATGGCCCCTTGCGCATTGACAGTGACCCCCGCCGCGTCCAGCGCGAGGCTGCGCGTATTCGGTGCCCGACCGGTGGCAACCAGCAACTTGTCAGCGCGCAATTCACCGTGTCCGGTGGTCAGCACGAATTCGCCGTTCACATGGGCGACCTGGCTGGCTTGCGTGTGCTCCAGCACCTCGATGCCCTCGGCGCGGAAAGCGGCTGTCACGGCCTCGCCGATGGCCGGGTCTTCCCGGAAGAACAAGGTGCTGCGTGCCAGGATCGTGACCTGGCTGCCGAGCCGGGCAAAGGCTTGCGCCAGTTCCAACGCCACCACCGACGAACCGATCACGGCCAGGCGTGCGGGAATGGTGTCGCTGACAAGCGCTTCGGTGGAAGTCCAGTAGGGTGACTCTTTCAGGCCCGGAATCGGCGGCACGGCCGGACTGGCACCGGTGGCGACCAGGCAGCGGTCGAACGTTACCTCGCGCTCGCCACCCTCGTTCAAACGGACGACCAGGCTCTGGTCGTCCTTGAAACGCGCTTCACCGTGCAAAACGGTGATGGCTGGATTGCCGTCCAGGATGCCTTCGTATTTGGCGTGCCGCAGTTCATCGACACGGGCCTGCTGCTGGGCCAGCAGTTTGCAGCGGTCAATCGCAGGCACAGTTGCCGCAATACCGCCGTCGAACGGACTTTCCCGGCGCAGATGGGCAATATGGGCAGCGCGGATCATGATCTTGGACGGCACACAGCCGATATTGACGCAGGTGCCGCCGATGGTGCCGCGTTCGATCAGCGTGACCGTCGCGCCTTGCTCGACGGCCTTCAGCGCCGCCGCCATCGCGGCCCCGCCGCTGCCAATGATGGCGATATGCAAACCGGCGCCCTCAAGTGCATCACGGATTTTTGGTTCATCTTTGAAATCACCAACCCGGATCGAGCCTTGATAACCCAATGCGGCGATGGCGGCCAGCAGTTGGTTGTGGCTCACGGCGGTGTCTGCCATGACTTGCGCGCGGCTTTCTGGATAGGACACCACAGCGGCATTCACGCCGGGAATCTTTTCCAAAGCATCTTTGACATGGGAGGCGCAGGATGTGCAGGTCATGCCATTCACGGTGATTTCGGTCA
This sequence comes from Shewanella sp. LC6, assembly GCF_006385735.2. Lineage (NCBI taxonomy): Bacteria > Pseudomonadati > Pseudomonadota > Gammaproteobacteria > Alteromonadales > Shewanellaceae > Shewanella > Shewanella sp. LC6. Next base: position 159,846 of record NZ_CP043903.1, on the reverse strand, counting down.
TTTTTTTACTCCATTGAATTTCGGGGTGCAGCAGGCATCGGCTTGGCGTTTTCGTTGGATGGCGTAGATGGTCAAGCCGATGAAAATCTCCAGCGCAGGCAGCAGCACATAGTCCAGATAGCCGGTCAGCGCGGACAAGCCGACCACACCGAGCAAAATGACCAGAACAGGGGTGAAGCAACACAGCGCCACGAGGGTTGTGCCAATGATGCTGACCCGCAGCAGTGTCTTCGGGTCTTTCATGATCAGTTCTTGACTGATGATGGGTAGCCCGCATCCTCGGTAGCCTTGGTCAGTTTCTGCACGCTGGTCTTGGCATCATCGAAGGTGACCACCGCTTCGCGCGTCTCGAAGGTCACGTCAACTTTACTGACGCCATCGACCTTGGAAATCGCCTTCTTGACAGTGATCGGACAGGCCGAGCAGGTCATGCCCGGTACGGACAGCGTAACGGTCTGGGTGGCGGCCCACACGGGGGCAACAACGGCAGCGAGGGCAAGGGCGGAAAGCAGCTTTTTCATGGTGAACTCCTGTGATCAATAGAAAAATGGCACGACGTAGGGAAATCCGAGCGCGACCAAAACCAGCACGGCCACGCCCCAGAAAATGAGCTTGTAAGTAGCTCGCACTTGGGGAATCGCGCAAACCTCACCCGGTTTGCAGGCGGCTGACGGCCGGTAGATGCGCCGCCAGGCGAAGAACAACGCCACCAGCGCCACGCCGATAAAGATGGGGCGATAGGGTTCCAACACCGTCAAGTTGCCGATCCAAGCGCCGCTGAACCCCAAGGCGATCAGAACCAGCGGCCCGAGGCAGCAAGCCGAGGCGAGGATGGCGGCCAGCCCGCCAGTGAAGAGCGCGCCGCGCCCGTTTTGAGGTTCAGACATACGTTTGTCCTTTCGAATCTGAATTGGATAGCTTAAGCTTACTTCCGTAGTTATGTACGGAGTCAAGCGATATGGAAAACAATTTGGAGAACCTGACCATTGGCGTTTTCGCCAGGACGGCCGGGGTCAATGTGGAGACCATCCGGTTCTATCAGCGCAAGGGCTTGCTCCCGGAACCGGACAAGCCTTACGGCAGCATTCGCCGCTATGGCGAGACGGATGTAACGCGGGTGCGCTTCGTGAAATCAGCCCAGCGGTTGGGCTTCAGCCTGGATGAGATCGCCGAGCTGCTGCGGCTGGAGGATGGCACCCATTGCGAGGAAGCCAGCAGCCTGGCCGAGCACAAGCTCAAGGACGTGCGCGAGAGGATGGCTGACCTGGCGCGCATGGAGGCCGTGCTGTCTGATTTGGTGTGCGCCTGCCATGCGCGGAAGGGGAACGTTTCCTGCCCGCTGATTGCGTCACTGCAAGGGAAGAAAGAACCGCGCAGTGCGGACGCGGTGTAGCCCGAGGGAACTACGCCTTAGCGTGCTTTATTTTCCGTTTTCTGAGGCGACTCCAACGTCAGAAAAGACCGTGCGGTCGACTTTTGATATTTCGTGCAGTCGTCTTCTGAAAATGACATTTGGTATCTCTCATAAACGGATGTTTTTGAGAGAACTATCTTCGGCCTTCACACGCACGAAAGGCGGCGAAGCTCCGCCGTTAATCCGTCCGCCGGAGATCTCGCCCAGGCAGGCTGAAGGCCGAGCAAGCCTGACAGGCCCGAAAAGCCCGGCACGGGCGTCGGCGGCGATGACGGCGGCGGCATTATCCAGGGTTGATGATGGAAGTGGAGGATATCGACAACCTCTCGCGCAACCAAGACATCGCGGTCGGACTGCAAGTGATCTTGAAGCCACGGGCCCGTCCCACCCCGACATGGACCTCGATGCCCGAACGGACGTTAGATTTCGAGTTCTAGGCGTTCTGCGATGAAGGTTGGATCCCAGCCGGGATTGAAAGTGTCGACGTGGGTGAATCCGAGCCGCTCGTATAGGCCACGCAGGTTCGGGTGGCAGTCGAGCCGCAGCTTGGCGCACCCCTGCGTTCGCGCGGCATGGCGGCAAGCCTCGATCAGCGCGGAGCTGACACCCCGGCCCGCATGTGTCCGTCGCACCGCGAGCTTGTGCAGATATGCGGCCTCCCCCTTGAGGGCGTCGGGCCAGAACTCGGGATCCTCGGCCGACAAGGTGCAACAGCCGACGATGCCGTCGCTGCAACTCGCGACTAGGAGCTCGGATCTCAGGACGAAGGTCTCCGCGAATGTCCGGTCGATCCGCGCGACGTCCCAGGCGGGCGTTCCCTTGGCGGACATCCACGCCGCAGCGTCGTGCATCAGCCGCACAACCTCGTCGATATCACCCGAGCAGGCGACCCGAACGTTCGGAGGCTCCTCGCTGTCCATTCGCTCCCCTGGCGCGGTATGAACCGCCGCCTCATAGTGCAGTTTGATCCTGACGAGCCCAGCATGTCTGCGCCCACCTTCGCGGAACCTGACCAGGGTCCGCTAGCGGGCGGCCGGAAGGTGAATGCTAGGCATGATCTAACCCTCGGTCTCTGGCGTCGCGACTGCGAAATTTCGCGAGGGTTTCCGAGAAGGTGATTGCGCTTCGCAGATCTCCAGGCGCGTGGGTGCGGACGTAGTCAGCGCCATTGCCGATCGCGTGAAGTTCCGCCGCAAGGCTCGCTGGACCCAGATCCTTTACAGGAAGGCCAACGGTGGCGCCCAAGAAGGATTTCCGCGACACCGAGACCAATAGCGGAAGCCCCAACGCCGACTTCAGCTTTTGAAGGTTCGACAGCACGTGCAGCGATGTTTCCGGTGCGGGGCTCAAGAAAAATCCCATCCCCGGATCGAGGATGAGCCGGTCGGCAGCGACCCCGCTCCGTCGCAAGGCGGAAACCCGCGCCTCGAAGAACCGCACAATCTCGTCGAGCGCGTCTTCGGGTCGAAGGTGACCGGTGCGGGTGGCGATGCCATCCCGCTGCGCTGAGTGCATAACCACCAGCCTGCAGTCCGCCTCAGCAATATCGGGATAGAGCGCAGGGTCAGGAAATCCTTGGATATCGTTCAGGTAGCCCACGCCGCGCTTGAGCGCATAGCGCTGGGTTTCCGGTTGGAAGCTGTCGATTGAAACACGGTGCATCTGATCGGACAGGGCGTCTAAGAGCGGCGCAATACGTCTGATCTCATCGGCCGGCGATACAGGCCTCGCGTCCGGATGGCTGGCGGCCGGTCCGACATCCACGACGTCTGATCCGACTCGCAGCATTTCGATCGCCGCGGTGACAGCGCCGGCGGGGTCTAGCCGCCGGCTCTCATCGAAGAAGGAGTCCTCGGTGAGATTCAGAATGCCGAACACCGTCACCATGGCGTCGGCCTCCGCAGCGACTTCCACGATGGGGATCGGGCGAGCAAAAAGGCAGCAATTATGAGCCCCATACCTACAAAGCCCCACGCATCAAGCTTTTGCCCATGAAGCAACCAGGCAATGGCTGTAATTATGACGACGCCGAGTCCCGACCAGACTGCATAAGCAACACCGACAGGGATGGATTTCAGAACCAGAGAAAGAAAATAAAATGCGATGCCATAACCGATTATGACAACGGCGGAAGGGGCAAGCTTAGTAAAGCCCTCGCTAGATTTTAATGCGGATGTTGCGATTACTTCGCCAACTATTGCGATAACAAGAAAAAGCCAGCCTTTCATGATATATCTCCCAATTTGTGTAGGGCTTATTATGCACGCTTAAAAATAATAAAAGCAGACTTGACCTGATAGTTTGGCTGTGAGCAATTATGTGCTTAGTGCATCTAACGCCGGAGTTAAGCCGCCGCGCGTAGCGCGGTCGGCTTGAACGAATTGTTAGACATCATTTACCAACTGACTTGATGATCTCGCCTTTCACAAAGCGAATAAATTCTTCCAAGTGATCTGCGCGTGAGGCCAAGTGATCTTCTTTTTGTCCCAGATAAGCTTGCTTAGCTTCAAGTAAGACGGGCTGATACTGGGCAGGTAGGCGTTTTATTGCCCAGTCGGCAGCGACATCCTTCGGCGCGATTTTGCCGGTTATTGCGCTGTACCAAATGCGGGACAACGTAAGCACTACATTTCGCTCATCGCCGGCCCAGTCGGGCTGCGAGTTCCATAGCTTCAAGGTTTCCCTCAGCGCCTCGAATAGATCCTGTTCAGGAACCGGGTCAAAGAATTCCTCCGCTGCCGGACCTACCAAGGCAACGCTATGTTCTCTTGCTTTTGTAAGCAGGATAGCTAGATCAATGTCGATCATGGCTGGCTCGAAGATACCCGCAAGAATGTCATTGCGCTGCCATTCTCCAAATTGCAGCTCGCGCTTAGCCGGATAACGCCACGGGATGATGTCGTCATGCACGACAAGGGTGACTTCTATAGCGCGGAGCGTCTCGCTCTCGCCAGGGAAAGCCGAAGCCTCCATAAGGTCATTGAGCAATGCTCGCCGCGTCGTTTCATCAAGCTTTACGGCCACAGTAACCAACAAATCAATATCGCTGTATGGCTTCAGGCCGCCATCCACTGCGGAGCCGTACAAATGCACGGCCAGCAACGTTGATTCCAGATGGCGCTCAATGACGCTTAGCACCTCTGATAGTTGGTTCGAAATTTCGATGGTCACCGCTACCCTCATGATGTCTAACTTTGTTTTAGGGCGACTGCCCTGCTGCGTAACATCGTTGCTGCTCCATAACATCAAACATCGACCCACGGCGTAACGCGCTTGCTGCTTGGATGCCCGAGGCATAGACTGTACAAAAAAACAGTCATAACAAGCCATGAAAACCGCCACTGCGCCGTTACCACCGCTGCGTTCGGTCAAGGTTCTGGACCAGTTGCGTGAGCGCATACGCTACTTGCATTACAGCTTACGAACCGAACAGGCTTATGTCAACTGGGTTCGTGCCTTCATCCGTTTCCACGGTGTGCGTCACCCGGCAACCTTGGGCAGCAGCGAAGTCGAGGCATTTCTGTCCTGGCTGGCGAACGAGCGCAAGGTTTCGGTCTCCACGCATCGTCAGGCATTGGCGGCCTTGCTGTTCTTCTACGGCAAGGTGCTGTGCACGGATCTGCCCTGGCTTCAGGAGATCGGAAGACCTCGGCCGTCGCGGCGCTTGCCGGTGGTGCTGACCCCGGATGAAGTGGTTCGCATCCTCGGTTTTCTGGAAGGCGAGCATCGTTTGTTCGCCCAGCTTCTGTATGGAACGGGCATGCGGATCAGTGAGGGTTTGCAACTGCGGGTCAAGGATCTGGATTTCGATCACGGCACGATCATCGTGCGGGAGGGCAAGGGCTCCAAGGATCGGGCCTTGATGTTACCCGAGAGCTTGGCACCCAGCCTGCGCGAGCAGCTGTCGCGTGCACGGGCATGGTGGCTGAAGGACCAGGCCGAGGGCCGCAGCGGCGTTGCGCTTCCCGACGCCCTTGAGCGGAAGTATCCGCGCGCCGGGCATTCCTGGCCGTGGTTCTGGGTTTTTGCGCAGCACACGCATTCGACCGATCCACGGAGCGGTGTCGTGCGTCGCCATCACATGTATGACCAGACCTTTCAGCGCGCCTTCAAACGTGCCGTAGAACAAGCAGGCATCACGAAGCCCGCCACACCGCACACCCTCCGCCACTCGTTCGCGACGGCCTTGCTCCGCAGCGGTTACGACATTCGAACCGTGCAGGATCTGCTCGGCCATTCCGACGTCTCTACGACGATGATTTACACGCATGTGCTGAAAGTTGGCGGTGCCGGAGTGCGCTCACCGCTTGATGCGCTGCCGCCCCTCACTAGTGAGAGGTAGGGCAGCGCAAGTCAATCCTGGCGGATTCACTACCCCTGCGCGAAGGCCATCGGTGCCGCATCGAACGGCCGGTTGCGGAAAGTCCTCCCTGCGTCCGCTGATGGCCGGCAGCAGCCCGTCGTTGCCTGATGGATCCAACCCCTCCGCTGCTATAGTGCAGTCGGCTTCTGACGTTCAGTGCAGCCGTCTTCTGAAAACGACATGTGCTGCAATCTGCGCTAACAAACTTTCCAGCATTTGCTGTAACTGTAAATGCAGTTGTTGCTTTAGCTGCTCGTTCATTTCACCTCCAAACTTAAGCGTCAGAACCTATCTCTATTACTATGCACTAACCAGCGTCTTGGATACTGATTAGTGCAATATCAATAGCTGTTAGCGCAATAATAATAATGGGATATGGCTTTTACTGATCATCTTTGTGGTATTGCTTCCCACAAAAAACTCTCTTATCCGCGAATGGCCGTAGGCCCCCATCACCATAAGATCGATGTGATGCTCAAGTTGATAGATCTCAAGAGCCGTTTGAACTTCTCCCTGACAAACAGCGGTAACCACATTGAAATTCGCCGCCATCAGAGATTCGGTCACCAACGCCAGTTCTGCTGTCGCCTGTGATTGAGCATCAGACACCATCACCAAATGACATTCAAGCCCTTTTAAGAGTGGACTTGTTAGCACTTGATTAAGGGCTTTTTTCGCAGTAATGCTGCCATCGTAGGCAATCATAAATCGTTTCGGTGCTTCAAACTCTGTCATCACCACTAAAATAGGCTGCTTAACTGTGCGAATGACGTTTTCTAGATGGCTGCCAATCGCCTGCGCTTGATCTTGATGTTGCTCCCCTTGACGCCCCATCACCACCAATCTGGCATGGGATTCTTGCTCTAACAGGGTTTCGACTAAATCGCCGTGACGCTGCAAGGTTTTAACCACGACTGCAGGTTGTGCCTCCACGATGCGCGTTTGCGCATCTTGCAACATATACTTACCCTGCTCGAGTGCCAGCTTGCCCCGGCGCGCTTCGAGCTCAACCATTTCATTGAGCAAGTGCTCCCGTGTACCTAGGCCAATATTTCCCGACAGATCTGACTCTATCGGATAGGCTGACTTATCCAATACATGTAATAGGATTACAGGGGCATTCAGTTGAAAGGCGGCCCAGCCACTGGCATCACATACAGCGGATGTCACATTTGAACCGTCAATACAAGCAATCACATTTGTCATCGTTTTATTCCTTTGTTGTTGTGTTGCTAATGGCTTAGTGACCAGACATCATTTTTTCAACTTCTTCTGGCTTATCGTGTACCCCAAATTTATCGACTATGGTGGCACTGGCTTCGTTAAGGCCAATCAACTCAACCTCAGTCCCCTCGCGGCGGAATTTAATCACTACCTTGTCGAGGGCCGATACCGCGGTAATATCCCAAAAATGTGCTTGAGATAAGTCGATAGTCACTTTATCAACCACTTCCCTAAAATCGAATGAATTACTGAACTTATCTGATGAAGCAAAAAAGACTTGTCCAATAACCTGATAATGGCGACCAGTGTCAGCAGCAGTCGTTGTACTCTTAACCACCATAAAACGTCCCACTTTATTAGCAAAAAATAGGGACGCGAGTAATACACCTACAAATACCCCAATTGCTAAGTTATGGGTAGCGACCACGACCACAACCGTCGCCACCATCACAAGGTTGGTTGACATAGGATGATGCTTAAGATTACGGATTGAATCCCAAGAGAATGTACCGATAGCCACCATGATCATCACGGCAACCAGTGCCGCCATAGGAATAAGCTTTAACCACTCTCCTAAAAACACCACCATCACAAGTAAAAAAACGCCTGCAGCGAAGGATGATAAACGTCCGCGACCACCCGATTTAACGTTGATGATCGACTGACCAATCATAGCGCAACCAGCCATACCGCCCATTAAACCCGCGCCGATATTGGCAATACCTTGGCCCTTACACTCGCGATTCTTATCGCTTTGGGTATCGGTTAAGTCATCAACTATGGTGGCGGTCATCATAGATTCCAGCAAGCCCACCACGGCAAGGCCGGCCGAGTAAGGGAAGATGATCATCAGAGTTTCAAGGGTCAAGGGCACTTCAGGCCAGAGGAAAATAGGTAAAGTATCAGGCAGTTGTCCCATGTCGCCGACAGTACGAATATCTAACCCCATATAAACCGCAAAAAGCGTTAATCCGACAATACACACGAGAGGCGAAGGTACGGATTTACCAATCACAGGGATGAGTGGGAATAGGTAAATGATACCGAGGCCAGCTACCGTCATCGCATATACGTGCCAAGTCACATTGGTCAGTTCGGGCAACTGGGCCATAAAGATCAGAATCGCCAGTGCATTCACAAAACCCGTCACCACAGAGCGGGAGACGAAACGCATCAAGCTACCGAGTTTTAAGTAACCCGCAGCAATTTGCAGCACACCGGTTAATAAGGTCGCCGCGAGTAAATACTCAAGGCCATGTTCCTTTACTAAGGTCACCATTAACAGTGCCATCGCGCCTGTTGCGGCAGAGATCATGCCAGGACGGCCACCAGTAAAGGCAATAACCACAGCGATACAGAATGAAGCATATAGGCCGACCTTAGGATCGACACCTGCAATAATAGAAAAGGCAATTGCCTCAGGGATTAACGCCAGCGCTACCACAATACCGGCTAACAGATCTCCGCGTATATTGGAGAACCACTCTTTTTTCATGGTTTGAATCATGTTACTCACTCTGATTAAAATTAAATCAATAACAAAAGCTAACGCTAGCCATATACACAGATGTGCAAAGACAAGAGCTTTTTCGTCAACGTGACGAATCAATATTAGATTTATGGAGGTACAACAAAAGCTACCGAAGGGTAGATACTACGAACGGATCTGAGCGATCCAAAATGAAGGGGGTTAAACTAATGCGGCTTAAAGCTCATTACAGAAATTATCCTTACAACAGGTAAAATGAGTAAAATTTTGATTTTTAGCTATATACAGAAACACAATATAGAGTTAGGTAAGGATACCGTTCAGGTCGTTGAAAGTCAAAGGACCAAAATCAGATTAACTATGATCCGGTAAGCTGTAACGACTTAAATTCAGTGTTAATGAGCGTAACCAGATAAATTCCACATTAAAAACAAAAAAACAGTGGCTTAATTTAGCTCAAGAGCTTAGTTATAAAGCTAACTTTACATTTTCGGCGCGTTGGGCAAATTTAGCCAATCTATCAAGAGATCAGCACACGGCGGTACTAGGGCTTGATTTAATTCCTTTCTCAAAGATATTTAATGAGTTTTACAAACTAAAATCAGCTCAAACACTACTGCGCGAATGGCTTGAAACGTCCATTAAGGGCAAGCATTGGATTTACAATCCAAGGCGCAATGCGTGGTTTGAGCATCAACAGGCTAAGGCTCCAGCTGTTCAGGAGCAGCAACAGCAACAAGTTCTGGTACAAACCAAGACTACCCGTGATCGGATTAAAGAGCAGATTGCCAAAATGGACAGGTTGAACGTAGTCGCTATATATCGCTGCGTTTTTTGTCAGTTGGACTTTGAAGGCAGTGCGTTACTCAACTACTGCCCCAAGTGTAATGACCATCTAAGTGTGAAAAGAAAATCGGAGATTGCGGCTCAAACTCCACCTAAAGGCAAGTATCGGTATCGATGACTCTATGATTTATTCAAGTAACGTCAACTTATAGCCAAGCGGTGTAAACCAATGCCTACGGCCCGTGTCTAAATTGCGAACAAAATACCAATCTTCCGACTTAAGGTGTTCTGGTAGGGACTCAATCGTGGAGATTTCACCGTCATCCACCAGCACTTTCTCTGGCTTTGGAAGCACCTCTAATTGGCGCCGTTTCTCGGGAAATTCCACCAAACTGCCATCAACGTCATCGAAGGATGAAGCAGGATACACCGCTAAAAATTTTTGGCCGGTTTGCATGTTACTGCCTCATTTTATTTAAGTGTGTAATGCTGGACTTTGACATTCGGGATCACGATTGAATGATTGAATGTCTCGGGGTTGATGTTGGAGAGGAATAAAGTTCTAAACTGAACAGCCAAGAACTCTAGCTCGTATCGTTCTAGATTAAATATGGCCAAAAATAAAGATTCATACTAATTGCCACAACTTAGTCCGAACCGTGCCACAATCGAGTATTAAAGTATCATACTCCTTGTGGCTTACTTCGGGACAAAGTGAGTTAGACTGTTAACTCAGATTAATTGGTTTCAGATTACAAAATGTATTGCTAAGAACGATATTTGATTTAATAAAAGTAAACCGCTTGCAGGGTTATTGCACTGTCTGTTGCCCATAACATAGACAGTGCAATCTTGGCGACTAGAACTTGTTCGTGTCTTTGACTTCTAAAAGCTCGCCGTTACTGGCTATTTTGAGAAAAAATTGTTTTTGAGTCGTTGGGTTAACGGCACTGACCACGTAGTAATTGCCTTCAAAGCTGACGATTGATAATTGTGCCTCAGGCAAGTTTTTCCATGTTCCCTCTAATTTACCCACCTCAAAACCAAAGTCTTTAAATGTCATTTGATTAAGCGATTTAGCTGCCACCTTTAAGGCACCTTGACCGCTGATCACTCCGTGATCCGCATGGGCCAATACATTGCCACTCATTAACGCTGTGCATAGGGTGAATACTGACAATAATTTTTTCATCGTTTTCTCCAAATTTGCCAATTATTGTTTTAAACCAATGACTTCATATTGTCCTTTTACCTGTAACTGAACGGCAATAGGCTTATCTGTCTTGTTTTTCCAATACCAACCATGTGACCCCGCGAAAGGCGCAGTAAAGCTCCCTTTCATTTCATTTGATGTCGCTATGGTGTAACTCTCAAAATAGCCAGTGGTATCTCCCTCAGGTTCTCCATGGAGGTCAAAATACAAAGCATCGCCATCGGTCATCCATTCGTAGGTCATTTTGGCATACTGCGGCATGGCAAATTTATATTCGACACCGCGCCCCGCCGGAACCAACACTTCAATGGTTTGAAACTCCGTATTATTTGCTTGGGTTCCCATCACCGCAGCAGCACCATCCGCTTCTGCGGCCTGTGCAATTGAGGTTAATCCCAGCTTTTGACCTACGCCTGTAGGATCGATGTTGTACTCGGCTGGCAGAATAAAAGTGACCAGCGCAATGGCCGCCACTACCGTTGCCGATACGCTCGCTTTGACCAAGATTTTTGAACTTACAGTGTGTTGCATAATCTTCTCTTATAATCGTTTAGTTGACGAAATAGCCTGTGAGCTGATAACCCATCAGCATCACCCCTACACTCATCAGAGCGGTGTTAGTCAGCGTTGAAAATCGTTGAAATGAAGGGAAATGACGCCAGGCATTTATCACAATCAAGATGATGGCCAGCGCAGCAAATTGTCCGATCTCCACCCCAATATTGAATGCTAATAAATTGGTAAATAGGCCTTCCTGTGACAACTGAAACTCCTGTAATTTGGTTGCCAGTCCAAAGCCATGGAACAAACCAAAGACCAACACTGCTATTTTGGTATTGGGTTGCCAATTAAAGCAGCGCTTAAATCCCCCCAAGTTATCAAAACCTTTATAGATCACTGATAAGCCAATAATCGCATCGATAAGATAGGCGTTAACTTGCAAATCGGTCATTACACCAAGCAATAATGTGGTGCTGTGACCTAGGGTAAACATGGTCACATACAACAGCACATCTTTGCTGCGGTACAAAAAGAAGATCACACCCACGAGAAACAATAAGTGGTCGTAGCCCGTGATCATGTGCTTCGCCCCAATGTACAAAAAGGGGATAAATTGCACGCCTTGGTTTTGTTCTAAAAAGGCGCGAGTATTGTCGTCCACCCCATGTGCCATGACATCAATACTCACCAAACCTATTAATCCAACCATCAGCAACAAGCTGATGTTTAATAGCTTATTTGGCATCCGCAATCTCCATTACTTCTACTTCAGTCAAAATCGACTCCTTTTCTTTATGTAAAATGCGATATAACGCTGGAATAACAAACAGCGTTAACAGGGTTGATGAAATAATTCCCCCAATCACAACCGTTGCCAGCGGACGTTGGACTTCTGAACCGATACCGGTATTGAGTGCCATTGGAATAAACCCGAGTGATGCCACTAAAGCCGTGGTTAACACTGGACGAAGCCTTGTTAGTGCCCCCTCAAAAATTGCCCTATCGAGTCCCATACCTTCTTTACGTAATTCGCGAATAAATGACACCATGACAAGACCATTTAAAATCGCGATACCAGAGAGGGCGATAAAGCCCACTGCGGCTGAGATAGAAAAGGGAATGTCCCGTAACAATAATGCGGCAATTCCGCCCGTCAGGGCTAAGGGGACGCCAGTAAAGATAATCATCGCATCCTTGAAGGAGCTAAGGGCGAGGATCAATAAACCGACAATCATCAACAGGGTCACAGGCACAACAATACTCAAGCGATGCGATGCCGATTGTAATTTTTGATAGGTGCCTCCGTACTCCACCCAGTAACCTGCGGGAATATCCACTCTTTCCCCGATAACGTTTTGAATATCAGCGACAAAGCTACCTAAATCCCGTCCACGTACGTTGGCGGTGACCACCATGCGACGTTTCCCATTTTCACGGTTAATCTGGTTAGCACCAGAAACCAATTCCAAGGACGCTAATTCCTGAAGTGGGATGCTATGCCCGTCGGGTAAGGAAATCGGTAAATAACGTAAGCCGTCCAGATTTTGCCTACGTGATTCACCCAGACGTACAACAATGTCTGAGCGAATATCTCCTTCATAGAATTTACTCGCCACAGTGCCGCCCATTGCGGTTGCCACTTGAGACTGCAACTCGGCCATACTTAAGCCATGTTGCATCAGCTGTTGACGTTTCGGAATGATATTCAGCATAGGCAAACCTGTTGTCTGCTCCACTTGCACATCGGCAATGCCATCGACCTGAGCGATAGCTGCCTCGATTTGTGCACCAAGCGAAGTGAGCGTATCGAAATCATCACCAAACACCTTAATTGCAAGCTCCGCCCGGACCCCTGCAAGCAGCTCATTAAAGCGCATTTGAATAGGCTGTAAGAACTCATAGCGGTTGCCAGGGATAGGTTCCACCATCGCCGCCAACTCTTCTACAATTTGCTCCTTCGATTTATTGGGATTTGGCCACTGCTCACGAGGTTTTAGGATAATAAAGTTATCAGCCACACTCGGAGGCACTGCATCGGTCGCCACATCCGCAGTACCAATTTTGGCAAATACCCTTTCAACTTCAGGCATTTGCTTAATTTTATCTTCTAGAGTTTCTTGCAGGGCAATCGCCTGACTCAGTGAGGTGCCAGGAATACGTAGGGCATGCATTGCAATATCCCCCTCATCCAAATTAGGGGCAAATTCACTGCCTAATTTCGTCGCTTGGTAACCAAAAACGGCGACCAACAACGTGGCAGCAATCACCACGACCCAGCGACCTTGAATTACCCTGTTTAACGCAGGGCGATACAAGGCGCCTGCACCACGGATAAGCGGGCTATGCTTCTCCTTCACTGGTTTCTTAAACAGCAAGGCAATGGTTGCTGGCACAAAAGTCACCGACAGCAACATGGCACTTAACAACGCAATCACTACCGTAATCGCCATCGGGTGGAACATTTTGCCTTCTACACCTTCTAGTGCAAAAATCGGCAAATACACGGCGGTAATGATAAATACACCAAATAGTGCGGGGCGAATGACCTCACGGGTAGCTTCAAACACGAGCTCTAGACGTTCTTTTAACGGTAAAGGATCGTCTCCTGCCTGACTTAACCGTCTCAAGCAGTTTTCAACAATAATGATCGCGCCATCGACTAACAAACCAAAGTCCAGAGCGCCTAAACTCATCAGGTTCGCGCTAACGCGGGTTTGTACCATGCCGGTAATCGTCATTAACATAGCAAAGGGGATCACCAGTGCAGTTAAAAATGCAGCCCTAAAATTCCCAAGCAGTACAAACAACACCACAATGACCAGTAGTGCGCCTTCTAATAGATTGGTCTGCACCGTTTGTAGGGTTTTATCCACTAACTTAGTGCGATCATAAACTGCTGTGGCGACAATCCCTTCCGGCAGGGTCGCGTTGATTTCTTTGAGTTTCTCACCTACAGCATGGGCAACGGTGCGGCTATTCTCACCAATCAACATAAACACGGTACTCATGACCACTTCGCGGCCATTTTGAGTCGCAGCACCGTTGCGTAGCCCCTGACCATTTTCAATATCGGCCACATCTTTAATGGTCAGCGCACTGCCTTGCGTTGATTTGAGTGGGATATTGCCAATGGCCACAATGTCTTCGGCTTGGCCTGGCATTCTCAGTAACCACTGAGCACCGTTTTGCTCAATAAAACCTGCGCCTTGGTTCTGATTATTCTTGGCTATGGCATCGACAACATCGGCTTGGGTTAAACCAAAGGCGAGCAGTTTTTCCGGTTTGAAAGCGACCAAAATCTCACGCTCAAAGCCGCCGATAGGGTTAACTTCAACCACCCCTGGCACACGCATGAGCTGCGGCCTAATTGTCCAATCATGTACCGTGCGTAAATCCATTGGCGTGATAGGCGTTCCATCGGCATGGGTAGCATCTGGCAATGCATCCACGGTAAACATAAAGATTTCACCTAAGCCAGTCGCAATAGGGCCAAGCTGTGGTTCAAGCCCAAGCGGCAGCTCGGAACGTGCCGCCGATAAACGCTCATTGACTAACTGACGGGCAAAATAGACATCCGTCTCATCACTGAAAATGGCCACCACCTGTGATAAGCCATAGCGCGATACCGAGCGGGTGTAGGTTAACCCAGGCAAGCCTGCTAATGCGGTTTCCAAAGGGAAGGTCACACGCTGCTCGATTTCAAGTGGCGTGTATCCCGGCGCTTCGGTATTAATCATCACCTGCACATTGGTGATATCCGGTACGGCATCGATGGGTAATTTAGTGAAATTCCATAGCCCTAATCCCGCAACGGCGATTACCATCACTAACACTAAGAATTTGCGCTTTATCGAAAAGCGTAAAATCGATTCCAACATGACTCGAACTCCTAGTGATCGTGTGATGCGCCAGACTTTTCAATGTCGGCTTTTAAGATGTAGCTATTATCGGTCACGTATTCAGTACCAGGCTTTAAGCCACCAAGCACTTCGACCCACTCACCGTCTTGACGGCCAAGCTCCAGCATACGGACTTCGTACTGCTCTCCGACCTTAGCAAAGACGACGGTAAAATCACGAAACCCTTGTAATCCGACTCTTTTAACCGCCAATGGCACCTCAATGGTTGCGACTTCAATACTGGCATTTACAAAACTGCCCGCAGTCAAAACCCCGTTAGGATCGGCAAGTTTGACCCACGCAATACGGGCTTGATCGTCACGAACCTCTGGTTCAATAAAGCTAATGGAACCTTGATAGGTTTCCTCCACACCCTCGACGTTGATAGTGACAGGTGCACCTAAGATGACGCTTTGATAATCAATGGGGTACACAGCAAGCTTAGCGATATAGTGACTGTTATCGGTCAGTGTCAACAACTGACGCCCTAGGGTTTGTTCTCCATTGTTGGCGAACAATGCTGACACCACGCCATCGGACGGCGCTTTAATTTGATAGGGTTTTAAGCTCTCATTACTTTCTACAGTCAAAAGGGTTTGCCCCTTTTTCACCCTGTCACCCAGTCCAACATGTAACCGGGTAATTTCGCCGTCAAAACGTGCCGCAATTGCACGTTGCGTCCCGACGGGTAGCGCCAATGTGCCATAGGCTGGGATGGTTTGATGCAATGTGGCAGGGCCTGCAAAACCAGAGTGAATCTCCATCGCACTGGCAACAGCCTGCTCGATAGTGGTACGGCCTTCAAAGTTGTCATACTGCCAACGGTATGTTTTACCTTGGTATTTCGCCTCAATGGTGACGATAAACGAATGGGGTTCATAGATCTCCATATCACCACGGAGAAAATCACCCTGCGCATTAAAGCGAATGTCATCCACCACATTGCCTAAACGGGTCAATTTCACACTCAAATCGACGGTCTTAGGATCGAGCGGTTTCCCCTCAAAGCTCGTCCAAACACGGAACTCAGGGGGAACGCCCGTTTCAAAAATGGCGAGCTCTAGTGCAAAATCGCCCTCACGCAGCATACGTCCACGATGCGGCCCTTTTTCGGGTTCAGCTTGCTCGGCAACGGGCGCTGAGGATGCCATTAAAGGTGTTGAAGCGACGGCATTAATACCCAGACTGAGCAGTATCGCCAAACTCAATGACGAAAAGGTGTTGTTATTCTTCATAGGTAATCTCACTGAGAAATGGATGTGCCCGTTAGGCGTTGAATTTCAATGTGTTGTAAATGCAAACTTTCAAAGGCATCCAGCAACTGATATTGAGCACTGAGTAATTCCCGATACACGTCATTGTATTGGTTGTAGCTGAGCAGACCTTTATCAAAGGCATTGCTTGCCTCAGACAGAGCTTTTTCAAGGGTTGGCACTATGTCACTGCGCACTGTATCGATAACATGTGCAGAATGTGCCATTTCCTGTAACAGCACATACAACTGGGCATCCTGAGCCTGCATTAATGCGTTTTGCTCATTGGCGAGTACATCTTGCTGTGCTTGTAAGGCGGCTATGGTTCCCGCATTACGGTCACTTGAACCCCAAGGGATAGAAATACCCGCGACTAAGCCAAAATCATCACTCGCCTCATAGCGCCTCACGCCAGCGGTCACTTGCCACTGCGGCTTAGCTTCTATTCGTGCGAGCTCCATTTGCGATTGAGCAATGCGTTGCGCAGTCGCAAACTGTTGAAAACGAGGATGCTTTTTTAACAAGTTAAGCTGACTGTCAACTGATGGCACAGCAGGCATATCAAGCAGATTGCCGTTGAAACGATAGGATGCCTTAGGCTTTCCCCACTGTGATGCCAATTGATATTGGCTGGCTTTGAGTTCATGCTCGATATCTTCGACGGCCAAGCCACGACGGATAAGCTCAGCCTTTGCCAACTGTGTTTCAACCGCAGAACTCTTTCCCGCTTGCACACGTTTAGCAACGGTTTTGACAACCTCTTTTGCCTGCTTTTCTGCTATCAGATTGAGCTTGAGGCGTTCTTGCTTCACTAACAAATCAATAAAATGTTTAGCCACCTGTGAAGACAAATCCAAGGCTTTGATTTGTTTTTCTATATCTAATTGAGTGGCCTCTGTTTTAGCCGTGTTAACACGACTATCAATCAAATCTTGTTGCAGTAACCATGAAAAACTGAGCGTAGATTGCATACTTTTCAGAGCACTGTGTTCACCAGTACCCAGAGCATCCTCAATCATTAAACCTATTTCAGGCCGCTCACCGACACTTGCCTGCTGTATTCGCCCTTCCATCACGCGCTGCTGCGAGTTGAAAATCTGTAATTCTGGGTGTTGCTGAAGTGTCAAAGTCACAGCATCGGCTAAGGTGAGTGTTTGTGGCGCTTCATTCGATACCGCAACGGCAGGGAATACTAAACACATTCCTAGCACAATGGAGGAAAACCGATAGCCAATCGGTTTTTTAGTTCTGACGTTAAAAAGCAAGTCTCTCATTCCCAATCCTTAATTAATGGGTGAAGAAGGTTTCGATAATGTGGTGAAGGCTATCGACAGTTGAAGCGGTTAAAAGTGGGACGATGGCTAAGAATAACAACGTTAAACCGATCGCCAATCGGGAAGACGTTAACCTAGGTTGAATCAGTCGCTGTACTCGAACACTGGTTTGATCGTTACCGAAATAACTTGTCTGTAAACCATCACAACCAAGAGTTACGCTTCGCTGCATTCGAGCTACATTTATCAAGGCTTGAGCGACATCTAGATTGTCATGCTCAGTGGTCACAGCATGATCTGCAAGCTGTTCAGTCAACAGGGTAAAATGTCCGATTAAATTGCGTTTGGCCGCTTTCGGATAAAAACCAGCAAATGCAGCAAAGATGACTTTAAATAAAGGGTCTCGAGCCACGACATGCGCCATTTCATGTCGAACAATAATATCGAGTTGCTGTTCTGTAACCTTTTCTTGCAATCCTGTGGTCAGGTAAATCTTAGGGGACACTAGACCTGTGGTGAAGGCCGCAGGAATTGCTTGTGCTAACGAATAATAGCGCTGCTGAGTTATAGTCACCTGAGGTTGGATCTCTGATAATCCAATCAGAGATGCCATTGTTGATGATTGCTTTTTACGTACATAAATGGTCGAGATCATCGACCATATCAAATAACCGAAGGCCGACAACAAGGTAAAAGCATGCCAACTGCTGAAGCTAAAGATGTCGACGTGATGCCAATGAGCGAATTCATTTAACCAAGCAGTAGAAAACAACTCTTGCTGCCTTGGCCAGAAAAAGGCAGCACAGCTTATGGCTACCCACCAAGGTACAGTAACCAAAGCCCATAGGATAACTTTACGTAACCTAAAAGTAAGATGCTCGAATCTTGGCAAAGTTAATCGTAGGGCGTTCGAGATGCACGCAACACTGATAGCAAATGCCAGCACTGCAACACTCAATAAATTTAGTGCTATCGCTAAATCGCCAACAAACATAACCCTAATTATCCTTTCCGAAGTTTACGTTGTTCTTCAATTAAATGTTCTAGCATATCGAGTTGGGCATCATTCAGATTAGCTGATGCGGAACTAAATGCCGCAATGAGACTATGCTCACCTTCTTCGACAAAGTCGCTAGTGATATTGGTAATAAGTGTAGCGATCAACGCTTCTCGGTCCACTTTTGCCCTGTAAAAATAGGCATGTCCTTGCTTGGTTCGACTCAGCAATCCTTTTTTAAATAAGCGTTCTAAAGTGCTCTGAATGGTATTAAGAGAGTTCCCTCTAGAGACACCAAGCACAGCATGTACTTGCTTTGCATCAGCTTCAGATTCTGTCCACAGATGCTGCAAAACCTGTTTTTCTAGTTCACCTAACTGCATAACACTTTTCTCTTTCCATAATGAACGATATAGTGACAGAATAAAAACCGATAGGCAATCGGTTTTTCTATTCAAGGAGAGGACACTATGGGCTGGTTAATTACGAAGTATCTGATCACAGCTGCTATAGTCGTCGCCGCTTCTGAGCTTGCTAAGCGCAGCGATAAACTAGGAGCGCTCATCGTCGCGCTACCATTAGTCACTATTTTGGCAATGATTTGGCTCTATGTTGAAAAACAGCCAATGGAGAAAATAGCAAACCACGCGTGGTACACATTTTGGTATGTTGTACCGACTTTGCCTATGTTTTTGATCTTTCCCTCTTTATTGCAGCGCTTTGATTTTTGGCCATCCTTACTCATTGGTGTAGTGATAACCGTACTTTGCTTTGGGCTGTTTGCACTGCTCGTAAAATTATTTGGGATAAATTTAATCTGAAAGCACAGTATTCTTAATGAGAGGGGCACTCTTTCAGATTACTAAAATTTGGTCAATCAACGATTATTTATTATGACTTTTTGAAGGCGGCTAAATCGCTTTGGGGCAAAAATGTGCTAACTCTTAATCCGCACATTCACCAAAAGAGCCAAAAAATATCAAACTATTATATAAACGCACAAAGGATTCATAGAGTTAAGTCCAATAATTTACACATTTGGACAATATCACACGCTATATTAATTGTGAATGTCATCTGGCATTACTTTGTTGAGGATATACAAGAAAATCGCCGCCGAAGTGCAGGTGACAACTACGGTTCCAATGCCATAAATAAATAACGAAATTAACGTGCTAACAAAAAACACGTTTTGAATAACCATCGCCGGAAATGTATTGGTATTATCCATTTTAGTTGTGACCAGTAATGTGGCAAGCGCCAGAAAAGCAGGGGTGTGAAACTCAACAAGCCCTTTATCACTTAGCACTGAAGAATCCCCTGATGATTTACAAATAAATCATCAAATTAGGGTGGAAGCGCATCTTGTTGCATGATCAAATGGTTTCGCCAAAAACTACACTTGGACAACAAGATGCGCGAAGCCAATATCCTACAACATTCTTTACACCAATACTGCCCAGAACTTCACCTAAAACGATTAAACAGCTTGATGCTGGCCTCTAAGGCACTGATTGAATGTAAGACACTGACCTTGACTGAGTTAGGTCGAAATTTACCAACCACGGCCCGAACCAAGCACAACATCAAGCGCATTGATCGTTTGCTCGGCAACACGCATCTGCATCAAGAACGGTTAGCTGTCTACCAATGGCATGCCAGCCTCATCTGTTCTGGTAACCCTATGCCGATTGTGCTCGTCGATTGGTCAGACATCCGAGAGCATAAACGCATCATGGCTCTGCGCGCCTCAATAGCCTTCAATGGCCGCTCTATTACCCTGTATGAGAAGTCCTATCCCCTATCAGAACAATGCTCTAAGGCCTCCCACAACGGTTTTTTAGCGGACTTAGCCAAGATTTTACCTTTGCATGTTACCCCTCTCATCGTGACTGACGCGGGGTTCAAAGTGCCTTGGTACAAAGAGGTTGAGGCGCATGGTTGGTTTTGGCTAAGCCGTATTCGCGGTACAGTTCAATTTGCAGATATTGGCGCTGAAAATTGGCGTGCAGTTCGCAGTACACATGACTTGGCCAACGGTCAAGCGAAGAGCCTGGGTTGTAAGACCTTGACCAAAACTAACCCTATCAATTGCCATCTCACGCTTTATCGTAGCAAACCTAAGGGGCGTACAAATCAGCGTTCAACGAGGACTAATTGCCACCATCCATCGGCAAAAACGTACTCAACATCGGCGAAAGAGCCTTGGGTGTTAGCCAGCAATTTACCACCAGAATCTCGGAGCCCAAAGCAGCTGGTAAACCTGTACGCCAAACGTATGCAAATAGAGGAAACCTTTCGTGACCTCAAAAGCCCGGCATACGGCTTTGGCTTACGCCAAAGTCGTACCAACCGACATTCCGCAGCTAATTTAGGAATAAACTACCTCATAGAATCTACCGAGTAATTTGAGTAGTTGTGTTTGGTGATCTTGAAGTCCAGTGATGAACCTTTGGCCGTTAATCTCTAGCGTATCTATGCCTTCGAATTGCAAGAAGACCCAACGTGCCGTCGGTCTGGAGGTCGTCTTGTTCTTTACCATACTTGGGAAGAACGCTTCGGTTTGTGCGAGTTGTTCTCTGATTTTGTGTTCTAAACTAGCGTAAACAAGCAAGCTCAACGTCATTATCATTAGCAACGCTTCAATGCGCTCAGGCTTTTTCAAGAAGATGGAAGAGGTTAAAAACTCAGGGCTTTTTAGAAAACGGAAGCCGCGCTCGACTTTTTGTTGCGATTTGTAATGTGCTAGAAGAGCCGCCATGGTGAGTGCTTCATTGTCGGTGTCATTCGTCGCGAGGATAAACATGCCTACTTTGAGCTTAGCCAGTTTTACTTTTTCTAGGTCGGTGAAGGGGGCGGCTTCGATAAAGTATTGGTATCCTGTCGGTGCTTCATCTGTCTTTGGGCGGCCCGAATGAGAGTAAGTCGGCTGTTTGATGAGAGTGCCTTGTTCAAACCCAAGTAAGTCACATTGTTTCTTGAAATCGTTAAACGCTAATTCTGCGTCAACTTCACAAGCGAATGGTTTTTTACTTAGCTTTTCCAACGCTTTGATTTCTTTTGCTATGTTTTTCTCTAAGTTCTTGAAGAAAGTGATTTCTTCCCGCTTGGTGGCCTGTTCACTGTGAACGAGCAACCAACGTTGATTGACCTTTCCGTAATCCGAGTCTATCCAACATCCTGAGTAGCCATGACCGATAGTGCTTAATTGCTCTGGCTCTAGCGCAAGTAGTGCTTGTTTTGCGAGCTTGATGGTCATGGGGACACGGGTAATGAATTTTTGATTTTGCTCATCTAGCGAGGAGATGCTTTCTTCGGTGTACAAAGCGGCATCAGCGATAAAGTAACGACTATTTTGCGCGGCTTTTAGGCAATGTATGTGTCTTTTAGTGACTTCAGCGAATGCCTTGGCATCATTGGTGTTACCACTCAGTGCTTGCATGTAAACAGGAATACCTGCTTGGTTTTCACAGATGAGTTCAAGCACGACTTGGTTAAGCTCTGGCCTATGATCCCGACTATAACCTCTTACAAGCTTAATCACGTTGGTGTTTTCATCTTGTGCATACTCACCATCAACGTGGAAGCTAGTGATATCAAGATGAACAGAATCGGTCGTCAAGCCCAGTTTATCAACAACACGCTCAGCAATAACCTGATAGAGCGCTGAGACATCGGCTTCGTATAGAGCATCTAATGTGCGGCCTAGTACATCATCAGTCAGGTGGTGTGCTTCAATGTCTTTGGCGAGTAGCTTAGATACAGGCTTGGTCTTAAAAAAGTCCGAGAACATGTGCAGTGTTCTGCTATGAAAGCCAAGTCCATTTAGGAGCATGGCCAATACCGCGTCACCATGAGAAACATTGTGGTCAGAATATTTTGGGATAACGGCATCTATCATCCGTGGCAGGCCAATTTCGTGACAAAAGGCGGCAATGAGACCAAGGTGATCTAAGCGTTTAATAACAGGATGGGTAGACATATTTTGAGACCGTCAAATAGCAGTAATAGATCAAAACTGTCGATCGCGGTCAAGATGGTGTCGTAGTTTTTATGAAAAGCTGATCGCCAGATCACACTATTTAAATTCTGGAATTAGCTGCGGAATGACGGGTACCAACAGTCCAGAGCGATTCGACATCATCCTACTGATAGCGTTGATGGTTCAATGCCTGTTGTGGCTAGTTGGTTTACACGCACAGCAACAGGGCTGGGATAAGCATTTTCAGGCCAATACCATTGGGCATCGAACGGTACTCTCAACGATTCGCTTGGGATTGGAGGTACTCAGGCGGCCTGATTATCAAATCACGGAGAAAGAATTGCTGGCGGCCTGGGTATTATTCGCCAATCAGTTGCTCAAATATGGCTATGCTATGGCTGATTTATGAGGGGATCCTTCAGCACTTAGCATATACAACCCAGCCGCCATAAAAGCGAAAGCGGCGCCTGACCGGAGTAAAGGTATTGCGTGATTATGTCGATAAGGGAACATCATCCACAACGCCCAAAAGAAGCCTAAGCCGGATAAGTTGCGTACAACATCATGTAAGGTAAGAGAGGATAATTGAATCATAGCGAGATTACCTTTCAGCTATTTTTGCACTATTGAGCATCCATCCAATGAGCGCTATCGATGATAAAAATGTCTGCAGTGTTGTTTGTTAAAACCACACATTCAATCAATTGATAATCTGAGTTAAACAACGTCTTAAGTGCAATTAAATTGTCCTCTGAAGTGTAGCGATAGTTAATTATCATCGGAGCTATTTGCCGGCCATCTTCATTGAAGCAGTTCTCGATCTGCACTCGGTTAAAACGTATCTCACAGGCATTGTGGTCCACTGTCACAGGTTGTTCACTGGTGCGGAATTGGATTGGCTCTTTGATAGCATCAATCGCAGTGACCAACCATTCAGCGAGCGCCATCATCCTGTCGTATTTGACACTGGAGCTGTTGATAACCGATAACATTTGATTAATGCAGGCTTCCATGTCCTGCCCTTGGCGCCCAAGCAGGATGACACGCTTAACATGACTCTTAATTTCACGGCAAGCCTTGTCATCGACAAATGGCTTTAACCTTTTAATCAAAATCTCATTGCGGCGCTGAACAGGAACAAATCGGCCTGATTCTGCGCAGGTGAGATAGAGGTGCATCTGAGCAGAGCGAAACACTGTCTTAAGCTGCTCTTCGTAACTGTTCATCTTTTTAAACCTTTCAAATTAAATTGCTTTAGGCACTGTATTACTTCGTGAAAATTACGCAAAATTGAGGGGGTCACTCTCCGTTTGCGGTCTTTAATTCCTTGCTTCATAGCTGGAGCCATTAAAGGATCCCAGTGGCGTAGCTGCTTGCTTATCGGCACGAGTACCGCGCTTAACTGAAGCATCAAACGTAGTGAGCGGCTTGATCTCCAACGGCTCACTTTGCAATACGATAAGCGGCATCGTAGCGGTAACCGTTTTCACCTTCCCGTTAATCATGAGATTGGCCACTGGCTGCGGTTGAATATCCCGACGCGCCCGAATCATAGCTTCTGGGGTGCTCAAGATGTTCTGCTTTAACAGCAATAGCTGACTTGGGCATTCATCGCCAAGGCGCTTAATATCCGCGTTCAGTCGCTCAAGCAATTTGTCCTTATCGACCTTCGACACCACATCTTTGCATAACCAACTGAACCGCGCCGAGGTCATTGGCTCGTTAAAGCAGCGGATTTGGCGATAGAGATGTAACGCCATGACACCAAGGCAAACCTCTCGTAGTTTCTCAAATCTGTCTGCACGGGCGCTGTACTTGGTGGTGATTTCCTTCTCGATGGCCGCTTTAGCCAAGTTAATCCGGGCAATGACATCCATAACTTTGTGAGTGACTAACGGCGATGTGGAGTACCAAAGCACCCCAGGCGTTCTACGAGCTGAGCGCTGCGAGTAATCAGGATGAATGTGTAAATCACCGTAAGCGAGTTTGGCATTCGTTACTGCAGCCAGACCCAGTGTTTCGCGTACCGAAATCACCGTCACCGGCTCGCGCACTTTCTCAGCCGATTTCATGACGGGCGGTACAGGTGTCACGCTGGCACGGACAGGGGTATTCGAATCAAGCAGGTGATTGAGCTCCTGCAATGAGGATTGGATCACTTCATAGCTATCCGATATGATACACAAAGCCATCACCTTAAAGTATTTCTGTTGTTGTCTTACTGTAACCACTTTTAGTCCATCATGCAATGTTGTTGACTAACAAAGATAGGCGTACACCCCCACCTCCCGAGTACCTGGATAGATAATTAATTGTGCATATCGAGTGGCGATGGCCTTATTCAAGAAAATGTAAGAGATATTTTAGAAAAGCCTAGGTGCGCCGTGATTTTGGAAATTTCCGCCAAATTCGAGTTAGGACGTTGATAGTCTGGTTTTTTTCTAATTATTGGTATGTTGTGAATGTTAGAAATGCTGTGAGGATACCGCTGTATAAATCTTTGTATGTTGGGAGATAAGGTCAATATTTATTGAGTTATTCCTTCCATCCTTCATCAAATCGTTCAGTTAATTGGTTATTTATTTATTAGCTCCATTTGTGGGCCAATGACCTATCCAGAAAATGCATAATAATTAAACTAATTTGAATATTCATATCTGCTATCTCGAAAAAAAACAGCACTAATTTAAAAATATCGAGCTCTTTTCATCAAGCATTAACTACGTGAAAAGAGCTCTTCATATCACTACAACTGCCCACCCACACCTTTGAATTTTTCAACAAAAGCGGCAATTTTCTGAAAAACCGTTTGCTTCTGGGTTCGGTACTGTGGGTTCAATGGGCTAAGTTTCGGCAGCGCCTCATTAAGAGCAGTGCCATTTTCAGAGGCGTACTCACGTTTGAGTGATGATGCAATATAACGTTTGGCAGCATCGATATTGAGCTTTTCAGAGGCAATAATGGCATCGGCTTCGCGCTTCTGCTCCGCCTGGGCGAATTTGAAGAAAGCGTCGATAATGCTGGCTTTGTCATTGATCTCATCTAGGTTTGTCTGGTTAATAAAATCAACCACCAAGCTCTCTTTCGCTCTATTGCCAAGGCTACCGCGGATCATACGACGAACTTCTTCAATCAAGCCTTCTTTGCTCTTGTTCTTCTTATTGTGATCAAAAATCAGTTCAAGAATGTAATCGAGGTTGATTTCTTGCGATTTAAGCAAATCAATTTCAAAGACCACATCGTCCCAGTCTACCGTTGACTTATCTTTATCCTGACCTTCTTTATCGCGTCGCAACCAGTCGCGGGTATCGTTGTAGGTAGAGCGATAATCTTGGATAGCACGTTCGCTCGGCATATCGATGGTTTGCATTGCCTCGATGTCAGCATCGTCCAGATAGTACTTTGACTTAAACTCTTCAACAGCTTGTTCATCACTGGTATCTAAGCTTTGCAGTGCTTTTAATCCAGCAAACTCATCGTAGTTTTGTAGAATATTTTCTGCTTTTAGGTATTCACCAAACAGCTTGGCAAACTCTTTTTTATCTTGTTCTTTTTCAATATTTTCTGGGTTTGGAAAGCGTTCTTGCAGCTCTTTGACGATATCAACAAAACCTCGACGCGCTTGGCCAGTAGCAATATCGTTAAAGCCTTCCATGTATTCTTTGTAGCTCTTCTCCAACACCACGTTTTTGGTGTTTTTGTCACCAAACAAGGTGATTGCATCAATGGTTGCCTGTTCCAAATCACGGAAGGTAACAATATTGCCAAAGGTCTTCGTCGCATCATAAATGCGGTTAGTGCGAGAAAATGCCTGCATCAAGCCGTGATAGCGCAAATTCTTATCAACAAACAGGGTATTAAGCGTAGGCGCATCAAAGCCCGTTAAAAACATCCCCACCACTATGAGCAGATCTATTTCTTGATTCTTCACGCGCTGAGCAAGGTCACGGTAGTAGTTCTGAAAGCCATTACTGTCCACGCCATAGTTAGATTTAAACATGGCGTTGTAATCTTTAATCGCGGCGCTCAAAAACTCTTTTGCGCTGCTGTTCATGGCACTGACTTCAAAACTCTCATCTAAAATATCACCAATGGCGTCCTGCTCTTCATTGGCAGCAAATGAGAAGATAGTTGCAATGCGCAGAGGTTTACTTGTAGGTCCATTCTCAGCCTCGGCCTGCAATGTTTTGAAGGTTTCATAGTAGGCTTTCGCCGCATCAACACTACTGACCGCAAACATGGCGTTAAACCCTTTGGCGCCAGAATAGGCTCGATGTGTTTTCTGGTTAAAATGGCTCAGAATATACTGCGAGATTTCACCAATGCGCATTGGATGTAAGAAGGCTTTCTTATTCTCCGCCGCACTAAGCTTCTTATCATCCTGCTCAGTCTCAATGCTCTTAAATTGCGGACGAACATCGTTATAGTCCACTTTGAACTTGAGTACTTTTTCATCACGAATGGCATCGGTGATCACATACGTGTGCAACTGCTGGCCAAACACGCTACCCGTGGTTTCTGCGCCCAGTGCATTTTCTGGGAAAATGGGCGTACCGGTAAAACCAAACTGGTAGTACTTTTTGAATTTCTTCTTCAGGTTTTTCTGCGCTTCACCGAACTGGCTTCGATGACACTCATCAAAAATAAAGACAACCTGCTTGTTGTAGATAGCTAAATCGCTTTCGCTTTTGATTAAGTTGTTGAGCTTTTGGATTGTGGTGACGACAATCTTGTTATCGTCTTTATCCAGGTTACTCTTAAGCCCTGCGGTACTGTCTGAACCGTTCACACTATCAGGCGAGAAGCGCTGATACTCTTTCATGGTCTGATAGTCGAGGTCTTTTCTGTCAACCACAAAAAATACTTTATCGATACAGTCTAAATCGGTGGCCAAACGTGCCGCTTTAAAGCTGGTGAGTGTTTTGCCTGAACCCGTAGTGTGCCAAATGTAGCCACCGCTCTCTGGCTTAGCCCAGTCTTTAGCGTTAAACGCGCTCTTTATCTTCCATAAAATGCGCTCTGTAGCGGCAATCTGGTAGGGGCGCATCACTAGCAAAGTATTGCTGACATCAAATACCGAGTAACGCAAGATCACTTCAAGCAGCGTCTCTTTCTGGAAAAAAGTGGCGGTAAAGTCTTTTAAATCCTTGATCAGCGTATTGTCTGACTTCGCCCAGTTCATCGTAAAATCGAAGCTGTTTTTGTCGCGCTTGGTGGTATTGGCAAAATAGCGCGTGTCGGTGCCATTAGAGATCACAAAAAGCTGCAAGAACTTGTACAACGAGTTCTCTGCATTAAAGCTTTCTTTGCTGTAGCGATGTATTTGGTTAAACGCTTCACGGATTGCCACACCACGCTTTTTCAGTTCAATTTGCACCAAAGGCAAACCATTGACCAAAATCGTCACATCGTAACGGTTGGCATGGCTTCCCGTTTGCTCAAACTGCTTAATGACCTGCACTTTGTTACGAGCAATGGTCTTCTTGTCGAACAGGTAGATGTTTTCGATATGGCCATCATCAAAGACAAAATCGAAGATATAGTCACTGTGCACTTTGCGAGTTTTATCAAGAATAGTATCGCTTGGGGTGTTTAAGTATTGCTCGCAAAAGCGAGCCCACTCGGCATCGGTAAACTGGACCTTATTAAGGGCTTGTAGCTGCTTGCGCACATTCGCCAGCATGGCGTCTGGCGTCGTTAGCGCCGGTAAATACTCATAGCCCTGGTTGCTTAGGTCCTGAATCAGCTCACGTTCTAAATCACCTTCGCTTTGAAAGCTTTCGTTAACCTGCCACTCTTTAGTGTATTTATCTAACACAATAAAGTTATTGGATTCTGCCACCGTTTTATACGTTGTCATTCGTTTACATCCTTTTTTGTTAGCCGTGGTGTTTTCCAAAATGGAAATAGCCACCGCATCGCATTATTCAGTGACTTGCCAATGGCCGGTTTTATCTGAACCTACCCGAGTTAACCTGCCTTCTTTTTGTAGTTTGCTAATGGCACGGCCAATGGTTCTCACGTCTTTATTCAAGGTATCAGCGAGCTGTTGTCGGGTTAGCTCGGGCGTGCTAGTAAGCAAGGCTAAAATGGCCTCAGGCGTTTTAAGGCCCGTTACATTGATAAGGGTATTTACAGGGGCGTTTTTACCTTCTTTTAGAGGGGCGCTTACAGAGGCGTTTTGCGCCAGCGTTTGCTGAATAACCGACAACATAAAATGAATAAACGGCGTACTGTCTGCTTGGTTATCGGCCTGCTCAAGGGCGTGATAATAGGCTTGCTGATGGTCTTTAATCACACTTTCTAGCGGCAAAGATAAAAACAACGGATGCCACTTGGATAAAATCAGCGTTTGCCATAACCGCCCCATACGACCGTTACCATCGGCAAAGGGGTGAATAAACTCAAATTCGTAATGAAATACACAACTGGCGATCAATGGGTGGTCTTTTGTTTGCTTAAGCCATTGGAGTAAATCAGCCATTAAACCAGATACTTGATGGGCAGGCGGCGCAACATGGTGCACCACACCACCTTTATGGATACCCACGCCTTTACTGCGAAACTCACCGGCATTTACAAGAACATCTGACAGCATTAAACCGTGAGCCGTGAGTAAATCGGAAATCTCGCTGGGTGCTGAAGGATCCCCTCATAAATCAGCCATAGCATAGCCATATTTGAGCAACTGATTGGCGAATAATACCCAGGCCGCCAGCAATTCTTTCTCCGTGATTTGATAATCAGGCCGCCTGAGTACCTCCAATCCCAAGCGAATCGTTGAGAGTACCGTTCGATGCCCAATGGTATTGGCCTGAAAATGCTTATCCCAGCCCTGTTGCTGTGCGTGTAAACCAACTAGCCACAACAGGCATTGAACCATCAACGCTATCAGTAGGATGATGTCGAATCGCTCTGGACTGTTGGTACGACTTTGGCGTAAGCCAAAGCCGTATGCCGGGCTTTTGAGGTCACGAAAGGTTTCCTCTATTTGCATACGTTTGGCGTACAGGTTTACCAGCTGCTTTGGGCTCCGAGATTCTGGTGGTAAATTGCTGGCTAACACCCAAGGCTCTTTCGCCGATGTTGAGTACGTTTTTGCCGATGGATGGTGGCAATTAGTCCTCGTTGAACGCTGATTTGTACGCCCCTTAGGTTTGCTACGATAAAGCGTGAGATGGCAATTGATAGGGTTAGTTTTGGTCAAGGTCTTACAACCCAGGCTCTTCGCTTGACCGTTGGCCAAGTCATGTGTACTGCGAACTGCACGCCAATTTTCAGCGCCAATATCTGCAAATTGAACTGTACCGCGAATACGGCTTAGCCAAAACCAACCATGCGCCTCAACCTCTTTGTACCAAGGCACTTTGAACCCCGCGTCAGTCACGATGAGAGGGGTAACATGCAAAGGTAAAATCTTGGCTAAGTCCGCTAAAAAACCGTTGTGGGAGGCCTTAGAGCATTGTTCTGATAGGGGATAGGACTTCTCATACAGGGTAATAGAGCGGCCATTGAAGGCTATTGAGGCGCGCAGAGCCATGATGCGTTTATGCTCTCGGATGTCTGACCAATCGACGAGCACAATCGGCATAGGGTTACCAGAACAGATGAGGCTGGCATGCCATTGGTAGACAGCTAACCGTTCTTGATGCAGATGCGTGTTGCCGAGCAAACGATCAATGCGCTTGATGTTGTGCTTGGTTCGGGCCGTGGTTGGTAAATTTCGACCTAACTCAGTCAAGGTCAGTGTCTTACATTCAATCAGTGCCTTAGAGGCCAGCATCAAGCTGTTTAATCGTTTTAGGTGAAGTTCTGGGCAGTATTGGTGTAAAGAATGTTGTAGGATATTGGCTTCGCGCATCTTGTTGTCCAAGTGTAGTTTTTGGCGAAACCATTTGATCATGCAACAAGATGCGCTTCCACCCTAATTTGATGATTTATTTGTAAATCATCAGGGGATTCTTCAGCGCTGGGTGTGAATGCAGGCAGTGCATCATAAGCGGCAATCGCGCCTTTTACCTCGGCCAGCTCACGCACGCTGCCGAGCACGGGCTTACCCTCAACAATGGCGGTAATTTGTTCTTCAGTTAAGCTATTGCCTTCAATCGCCAGCGTGCCGGTAATGGTTTTAATGCGGTTTTGCTTGCGCAGTTGCGGCGAGGCATTGAGCTGGCTGGCATTTAACTCACCCACCTGCTGGCTGATTTGTGCCACCAAGTTCAAAATATCGCTGGTGATGGTAAAAGGTGGTTGGTAGGCCATTAAGCTGCCTCATCTGAATGAGGTTTAGGGAAGCTCAGCAGCAAATCTCGGTAATATTCGTATTGCTTCTGGCGCAGCTCGATTTCGCGGGGCAGACCTTCGGTAATGGAGCTCGTTAGAGTGTCAAATTTGTCGAGAATAGTAACGATTCGTTCTTGTTCCGAAAGAGATTTTTCTCTATTGCTAGCAAATGGAATAGGAACCAAATACTCCATGATTTTTGGCTTATTTCCTCGTGGCATTTTTGCGCCTTTTGCATGTTGCATGTTGTATTCAAAAAACTTGTCATCAGCTAAAACTTGATACAAATATCGTGGATTTATAGCTGTATCAGTCGTCTGAACAACAAGAACATCGCCATTCGTGCCGCCAACTCGATCTGCATGCCATATCTTCTTCAAATAAGGACGTATATTCCCAATTAAGATATCATCAGGATTGTATTGTGTAAGATTTCCACTATCAGGGGTTCGAGTGGAGTCTATTTTACCAGCTCGATTCTGAAGTAAGCTTTCAACACCAACGTAATTGCTGTCATCTAGTTCTGTGTAACTAATACGAGCCTTTGAATACTCGGCTATTTCACTCAAAGCCCTCCACTCAACTTCACCCTCTTCAAAACTCAACAACTTGTCGCGGTAGTAGTTGTATTGTTTTTTCCGCATGTTAAGTTCGGCGGTCAGCTCGGCGGTCAGCTCGGCGGTCATGGCGGTAAATGCGTCCAGAATACGCACTATTTCAGCTTGTATTGCCAGCGATTTTTCTGGGTTATCTGGGCATGGGATGGGGACTTGAAACTGTTTCAGTTTACCTAGGCTAATGATTCCCATACCACCATTTTTATTGGCATTTTCAGCACACCACTTACCGAACTTGAAGAAATAGTGAAACATAAACTTAACATCAACTTTTTCTCTATATTCGTCATTAAATGAAAAGCTCGTTATTTGTTGATTAGTTAGAAATGGCACTTCAATAAGAGCGTGTTCACCAAGTGTTGCGGTTGTAGACATTATTAGTGAGTTGGCAGGAATTAATTTCCCCTTTACCGCTAATTTTGAAACGCTTTGGATAGCAGACTTAAGAACTCTACCATTCGTACGAATATCCTCCATTCTGAACCACGGAACTTCCCCATTAGCCCAATACGCAGAGTTTGCTTTAGAAGGTGTGTATCCATTTTTTAGATCAAATATTTCGCCGACTGGCTTCCACTCAACCTCAACCCCATCCAGCAATTTCTCTAAATAGCTAAAATGACTCATGCCTCAAGCTCCTCACCTTCAATTTCCGCTACAATGGCGTCAATATCACTGCGAAGTGCATCAATTTTAGCAACGGTAGTTTTAAGTTCGGCATTAAGCTCTGCAATATCCACTAACTCGCGATTATCTTTCGCTTCCACATAACTGCTCACCGATAGGTTATAGCTATTGGCTGCGATAACATCCAAATCAACGGATTTGGCAAAGTGATCCACGTCCTCTTTGCTGGCAAACACCTTCATGATGTTTTCGATGTGTTCGTTGGTGAGGTTGTTGTTGTTGGTTTCTTTTTTAAACAAACCGCTGGCATCGATAAACTGGGTGGTGGTGTCGGTTTTGTGTTTAGACAGCACTAAAATATTTACCGCAATGGTGGTGCCGAAGAATAGATTAGGTGCCAGTGAAATCACAGTTTCAACATAGTTGTTATCAACCAAGTACTGGCGAATTTTTTGCTCAGCACCACCACGGTAAAAAATACCGGGGAAGCAGACAATGGCTGCGCGGCCTTTGCTTGATAGGTAACTGAGCGCATGTAATACAAAAGCAAAGTCGGCTTTTGATTTAGGCGCAAGTACGCCAGCGGGCGCAAAGCGGTCGTCGTTGATTAGGGTTGGGTCATCGCTACCAATCCATTTCACCGAATAAGGCGGGTTTGAGACAATGGCATCAAAGGGTTTGTCATCTAAAAAGTGCGGTTCGGTTAAGGTATCACCCAACTGAATATTAAACTTGTCGTAGTTAATGTTGTGCAAAAACATATTCATACGCGCCAAGTTATAGGTGGTGTGGTTGAGCTCTTGACCAAAAAAACCATCCTCAATGATATGCGCATCAAAGTGCTTTTTAGCTTGTAAGAGCAACGAGCCCGAACCCGCCGCAGGGTCATAGATTTTATTCACACTGGTTTGGCCGTGCATGGCGAGCTGCGCGATGAGTTTTGAAACATGCTGAGGGGTGAAAAATTCACCACCGGATTTACCCGCATTGGCGGCATAGTTTGAAATCAGGAACTCGTAAGCATCACCGAATAAGTCAATTTGATTATTTTCAAAACCGCCTTCAAAATTACCGAAGGTTAAACCTGCCACGCCTTTTAACACAGCTGCCAAGCGTTTGTTTTTTGCCTCTACCGTATTACCCAGACGATTACTGGTGGTATCAAAATCCGCAAACAAGCCTTTGATGTCTTTTTCTGAATCATAGCCATTGGCTGAGTTTTCAATTGCAGCAAAAATAGCGGCTAAGTCTGTGTTTAAATTTTCGTTCTTGTGCGCATTTGCCGCCACATTGCTGAACAACTGGCTTGGGTATAGAAAATAGCCTTTCGTGCGAATTGCATCATCTTTTGCCGCTATGATATTTTCATCGCTGTCGTCCATTGCTGCATAGTTAACGCTTTCGTCACCACCAGTAATGTATGCCTCAAAGTTCTCACTGATAAAGCGGTAAAACAGCGTACCCAATACATATTGTTTAAAATCCCAGCCATCTACTGAGCCTCGTACATCGTTGGCAATCGCCCATATTTGGCGTTGAAGTTCGGCACGTTGTTGTAAACTTGTCATTATTAGAATTCCTGATCGTTCTAAATTGCACTTTATGAGGGCAACCTATTAATTATTAATTTACTTGCTCTAGTTCTACTAAAGCTTGTTCTGCGATATGCCAAGGTAGACGCCTGCCATTGGCTTGCATCTGCTTATAGGCTGCTCGCGCTTGTTCGGTATTGATTTGCTGATGAACCACCAGTTGGCTTACTAGCCAAACTGTGCCTTTAACAATGGCAGCTTCTTTTTCTGCTGCTTTTCTCAGTGCCATATCACCGGTCAGTAAAGGACACTGTTCTTGCTTTGCTAAAGCAAGGGCAAAACAATCGTTTCGGCTCGCTTGGGTATAGGTCCCCGTTAGCTGCATGGCATACATCATTGATTCTGCAGAAACCTCTTTTAGCGCTAACCCTAAATCCAGAAGGTGGGGATGATCTTCTTCAAGTTCTTCAACAAAAAGAATATCTGGCGTTGCAAAGTCATAGGGCAACTGAAACATTGCTTCCAGTAAACCACCTTCTTCCATGTCAATGAGGATATTGGCATCACTAATTAGCAGCTGCTGCACGGCTAGCCTCCTGAGCTAACTGTGCTTGAGTCGGCACCTCCAACTTTCGTTCTTTACGAAAGCTAGAAACCGACATTCCCAGTAACTCTGCGGCTTTTGATTCCCCAATATACTCCTCACCTAGCGCACGATAAACGAGTTGCTTGTGTAGATAAGTCGACTCATGCGGGTAAGCTTTTCCTGGCTCCTCCGTTCGCCAGCCATTTTTGCTAAACAGCATAAATAGGTTTTTCTGAGTCGCAGGCGTAATTATTCCACATTGGCCAGCTCGAAACAGTGCCGCTAGCATGCTAATACCGTATTCGTGCTTAAGCATGAGTAATTCACGCGGTTCAATATGACGGCGTTTTTCACCCAAGTGTTCAATAAGTGATTGAGTAGGTAAAAGGAAAGCGCCTGCAAAAGTATTACAGGCCTTCTCTTCGTCAAGGCCTTCAACTAAACGTCCATGCACCACTAAGTGTCCAAGTTCGTGGGCTAAGGTGAAACGTTGTCGGTCACCACTTTGAGCCGTGGAGATAACGACGACAGGCGTGCTGCCAATTTTCCCCGCCAACCCATCAAATTTTTTATCTGTTTCCACATCAGTGGTAATGATCATCACCCCTTTAGCTTCAAGTGTATCGATCATGTCGTGAATTGGGTTTAGACCAAGGTCCCAAGCATGGCGCATCTGAATAGCCAAGTCTTCCGCTTGTTCTAAGCTAAAGATTTGTTCTGGAAGCTCATTTGGTAAAGTAAACTCAGGGATAGGCTTCACTGAGTCGGGATACAACTCTAAAAGCTCTTGCCAACGTTCAGCTTGTTCTAAAACATCGCCATTAATTCGGTCTAACACTTTCTTTGGTGTACTAGCACGCTTGCGGTACTCTACGCCCTCTAGTTTCACCTTCGTTGGACGAAAGAAGTACTCAGTGCGCACATCGAGCGCTTTCGCGAGTTTTAGTAGGTTTGAAGAAGAAGGCATAGCCGTGCCATGTTCATACTTTTTAATGGCGTTAGCGGACAGTCCTACCTCGTTGGCTAATGCATTCATGGATAGCCCGGCAGCCTTACGGGCTCGTTCTAAGCGTTCTGCAAACATGGAATCCTCTCAAGCAATAGCTCGGTTTATAAAGTCATTAAAATTATGTTTAATATAAACCTTATAAATAAGATTTTCTATCTATTTTGCAGCGCAGGGTTCTCCATTTTGCTCATGCCTAACCTTACAACCTACCGATGTATATAGACTTATTACGGGTAACGTCAAAACTCTATATCTTCAGATATATGTAATGCATCTTCCATTTCTACCCCTAGATAGCGAATGGTACTATCCAACTTGACATGGCCTAGTAGTAGCTGCACGGCTCGTATGTTCTTTGTTCGAGCATAGATCAACGTTGCTTTTGTTCTTCGCATAGAGTGAGTTCCATACAGGTGAGAGTCATAGCCAAGTTGTGATGCCCAACGACGAATGATTGTTGAATAACAGCTATAACTCATTGGTCTGCCCGACTTTCGAGGACTTGGGAAAAGATAGTCTGAAATGGCTAATTGGCTGTGTATAAACCACTGGGTTAACGATTGTGCCGTGCGTGACGTGATTTCAAATTGTACCTCTCTACCCGTTTTACTTTGGCTATAAAGGACACGATTTTGGATAATACCACCTGACGAAATATCCCTTACTTTCATCCTGAGTAAATCACACGAGCGTAACTTGCAATCAATAGCGAGATTAAGTAACGCTAGCTCCATGATATTACCTTCGATTTCGAGTCTAGTGCGGATACGCCAGATATCCTCGAGCTTAAAGGGCTTTTTCTGCCCAGTTCGATGGCCTTTTTTCGTCCACATAACTGACCCCTAAATGACTTTAGAAATGTCCTTATTTATTTTAGCTTGAGATTGAGGTCAATGAGTTGAATAGATATGCAATTTAGGAAATTGTGACAGATTTGAAACTCAAAACTGTAGTGTATTTGGTCTAACTGATAATGGGGCAAAAATGTGCTAACTCTTAATCCGCACATTCACCAAAAGAGCCAAAAAATATCAAACTATTATATAAATGATCAAACATTATTAAGAATTATCAAACTATTATATAAACGCACAAAGGATTCATAGAGTTATGTCCAAAAATTTACACATTTGGACGATATCACGCGCTATATTAATTGTGAATGTCTTCCGGCATTGCTTTGTTGAGGATATACAAGAAAATCGCCGCCGAAGTGCAGGTGATAACTACGGTTCCAATGCCATAAATAAATAACGAAATTAACGTGCTACCAAGAAACACGTTCTGAATAACCATCGCCGGAAATGTATTGGTATTATCCATTTTAGTTGTGACCAGTAATGTGGCCAGCGCCAGAAAAGCAGGGGGGTGAAACTCAACAAGCCCTTTATCACTTAGCATATACAACCCAGCCGCCATAAAAGCGATAGCGGCGCCTGACCGGAGTAAAGGTATTGCGTGATTATGTCGATAAGGGAATATCATCCACAACGCCCAAAAGAAGCCTAAGCCGGATAAGTTGCGTACAACATCATGTAAGGTGAGAGAGGATAATTGAATCATACCGAGAGTTCCTTTCAGCTATTTTAGCACTATTGAGCATCCATCCAATGAGCGCTATCGATGATAAAAAAGTTGGCAGTGTTGTTTGTTAAAACCACACATTCAATCAATTGATAATCTGAGTTAAACACCTTCTTAAGTGCAATTAAATTGTCCTCTGAAGTGTAGCGATAGTTAATCATCATCGGAGCTATTTGTTGGCCATCTTCATTGAAGCAATTCTCAATCTGCACTCGGTTAAAACGTATCTCGCAGGCATTGTGATCCACTGTCACAGGTTGTTCACTGGTGCTGAATTGGATTGGCTCTTTGATAGCATCAATCGCAGTGACCAACCATTCAGCCAGCGCAATCATCCTGTCGTATTTGACGCTGGAGCTGTTGATAACCGATAACATTTGATTAATGCAGGCTTCCATGTCCTGCCCTTGGCGCCCAAGTAGGATGACACGCTTAACATGACTCTTAATTTCACGGCAGGCCTTGTCATCGACAAATGGCTTTAACCGTTTAATCAAAATCTCATTGCGGCGCTGAACTGGCACAAATCGGCCTGATTCTGCGCAGGTGAGATAGAGGTGCATCTGAGCAGAGCGAAACACTGTCTTAAGCTGCTCTTCGTAACTGTTCATCTTTTTAAACCTTTCAAATTAAAGGGTAAGCGGATTAAATGGTTGATCTTACCTTTGCATGAGAGTGAGACAGACCGGCATCTCATCGGATTATCTGGTTGATGCTTCACCTACTGCTGGTGCATGTTTCCTTCGCTAATTCCAGCAAGAACCCCACACGCCTCAACTTCCCGGTCATCGTTGCAACTCGCTCTCAGTGAAACGAGTTGTTTCTCAAGCGCTTGCAGAGCGGTTATCTGCGACCGCACATGAGAGATGTGATCATCGAGCAAGGCGTTGACGGCGGTACAAGGCTGATGAGGGTCGTCCTGATAGCTCTGTAGTTCGTGAATCTCAGCCAGTGACAGGCCCAGGATTCTGCAGCGACGGATGAAGGCCAGCCCCTCACCATGCTTCTCGGTATAGACACGGTAACCGTTGTCCTGCCGATCAGGCGGTGGCAACAAGCCCTGCTGTTCATAGAAGCGGATCGTCTGTGTTTCGACCCCTACCAACTGCGCCAACTGACCAATGCGCATCAGCCTCCTCCCCAACGGATTCTTTACTCTATTGACCTTATAGTAGCTTTATAGTTTAAAATGGTACCACAACATTGTTCAAGTGGAGTCGTATCATGAGCAAATCCTGTGGTGGCGCCTGTGGCGGTGATGCAACGTCCGCAGCGGATACCGATATACAGGCCTCCTCCGAGGCGCCAGGGAGATGGGTCAGTGTTTATGCCGTGCCGAAGATGGACTGTCCATCAGAAGAACGAATGATTCGCCTAGCCCTGAACGGCTTTGAGGAGATTCGGGCGCTGTCCTTCGACTTGTCGAACCGCCGGCTGAAGGTCGTGCATGACGGCGAGGTCGAGCCCGTCACCTCGAAACTGAAGACCTTGGGGCTAGGCGCCTCGCTTCAGGAAACCGTCGCTGCAAATCCGGAGACCATCAAGGCCGCCGAGTTTTCGGCAGCTTCTGCTAAGCAAGAATCCGGGACCCTGCGCTGGTTGCTCGGCATCAATGCACTTCTGTTCGTGGTGGAAATGACTGCCGGTCTGATCGCCCGGTCCACCGGCCTGATTGGAGAATCCCTGGACAATTTTGCCGATGCGGCGGTGTACGGGCTTGCCCTTTATGCGGTTGGACATAGCGTGAAAATGCAGGTACGTGCCGCGCATCTTGCTGGTGTACTGCAACTGATCTTGGCTGTGGGCGTGCTCGTAGAGGTGGTGAGACGCTTTGTATTCGGTAGTGAGCCTGAATCGCTGGTGATGATGGCTATCGCATTCGTCGCATTGATTGCCAATACCAGTTGTCTGCTGCTCATATCCAAACATCGGGAAGGCGGGGCGCACATGAAGGCAAGCTGGATATTCTCGGCCAACGACGTGGTGATCAACCTGGGGGTCATCACCGCCGGCGCCCTGGTCGCGTGGACCGGTTCCAATTATCCGGATCTGATTATCGGCACCATCGCGGGGGGCATTGTACTTAACGGTGCCAGACGCATTTTGGCGTTGAAGGGTTAAATAATGCTCATTATTGGCAAAAAGCTCTCGCCGTATGCCCTATTGTCCATATCGGGCCTGCTGGCAGCGTCTGATCAGGCTGTAAAGTGGCTGGTGCAGCAATCAATGGCCTATGGCGAGTATGTTTCGGTGACCCCGTTCTTTAACTGGGTGCACCTATGGAACACCGGTGCCGCATTCAGTCTTTTTGCGAATGGTGGAGGCTGGCAGCGCTACTTTTTTATCGGAATCGCGGTAGTGGTCTCGATTTTTCTGATCAAGCTGATCCTTGAAAATCGTCATAAAGGAGAAGCCATCGCTTACAGTCTTATCCTCGGTGGCGCCATGGGCAACCTGATTGACCGGGTCTTTCGCGGCTATGTTGTGGATTCCTTTGATTTCTATTGGCGAGACTGGCATTGGCCGGCCTTCAACCTGGCTGATATTGCAATTGTCCTCGGTGCCTTACTTTTCGTTTCCAGCAGCTTGTTGGGTAAAAAAGCAAACACCAATGCCGAGTCGGATGGATCTGACTGACACCTACGCCTATACAACACCATGACCGAACTTCCCGACAACATCCTTCACCTGCCGCAATACCAAGTACTTGGACATAAATAAGTTAGAACACAGACTCTAACTCATAAATTTCGGATTAAAATTTCTATGGCTTA
The DNA here is from genome assembly GCF_006385735.2 of Shewanella sp. LC6. Classification (NCBI taxonomy): domain Bacteria; kingdom Pseudomonadati; phylum Pseudomonadota; class Gammaproteobacteria; order Alteromonadales; family Shewanellaceae; genus Shewanella; species Shewanella sp. LC6. Next base: position 120,439 of record NZ_CP043903.1, on the reverse strand, counting down.
ATAACGCTCTGATAAGCAGGAAATCGCGGTTGGCTATAAGCAGTAAGAATAGCTAACCGTTATTTTCCTTTTAATCAAATTATTATGTACATTTTTGCAATTTGTTAATGAACTCATCTATTCCTGAGCCTGTAGGCAATAGAATATAAGGAGATGTTTGATAAGCACGATCTGTAATACCAAGAGCATATTCAATTTTACCAAATAACGACCAACACCGCTCCAGTAAAACCCTTAGGGTTTCAGTTGTTACCTCTGGCTTTGCTGCCCTGACTCCTTGAATGGCTTTAAGGTCATTATGAGCAAGAAGTTTATTTCGATACGCCTTCAAATTTGAAGATTTAAAAAGTTTGCATAATTCTTCAAAGTTTTCTTCTAATTCAGCGTGATTATTATCATTAGTTAATGATATTAGGTATAGGAAAGACAAGTTTTTATCATTATTGCCTTTAAGATCAAATAGCTTTGCTATTTCTAAATAGAGAGCATCAACTAAGCATTTTTGATAGTTACCAAAAACGAATGAATGAAAGTTATTTAGTGTATTTACAGAATTAGTATTGTCGAACAATTCACTATAGACAGTAAAATTCAGTGATATGTCGGACAATTTATTCTTAAATAATGCTGAAGACTCCAAAGTACCCCCTAGTACGCCCTGTTAAGGTTATAGCGATTTTTTAGCACCGATGAGATTTAACGCTTCTGTTTGGATTTCAATTGGTGCTTCATAGGTCAGGCTAATGCTGTAAATCCCTTTTCTATAAACGAGTAATCCACCAATTTTATAGTCCCGATCATAAGTTTTTTTTGTAAGGACTAGACCAGAAAAATCTGGAAATTCGAACTTTCTTGATTCGACCTCCTCATTGGCAATAAATGCTTTGCTGCTCAATTCGTAACTTGGCTCAAGTGTCTTTTTAATGGTATATGGTCCGTATTTTTTGAGTAGCAGTCGAGTGATACTTTCGAACTCTTCATCAGTGAGCACTTCAAATTCATAGTCCCCGCTAACTAGGATACATTTATGTGGATGGTCGTTAGCAGTTTCACACAAGGGCATAAAGTAATAGGTAGAGGATTTTAAAAGGTGGCCGCTTATTTGTTCACTATTGGGGTATACGAGCATTTCACCTTTACTACCATTGGACGGATTACCTTTGGTGGTAAGGACATCAGATTTAGTCACTCCCCATTCAAAGCCGTCAAACTCGCCAATGTATCGCTTGTTTAGCTGGGTGTAGGTGCACCATGCTCCAGCCCCGATAACTACGCTAAGCGTGACCGCTAATCCTACTTTTGAATTTATCATTCTTCTTAAAAATCCCAATTATCAGAGTTAATCGACGATTTGATCCAGTAATAGTGGATACTTTGTAACATTACTAAAACTGGGTCAACTTAGGCGAGATATGTTGTTTGGGCTAAGCGGGCTGAAAATCGTTTTGGGGCAGTTTGATGCTGAAAGACATCTGCACTCCTTCCATTGAAAGCACGCCTTAAAGAAGTGACTAATTTTCTGGAAACTGATAACATCAAAACTCAAGTTTTAGGAAAAATAGCTAAAAATTACTATTTTTCTGGAAAAGGCTAGTAAGCCTTATCACACAAACCTTTCCAGATTTATTGCTGATACCACCTGTGTAGGTAAGCTGTTCCCATCGCATAACGCTATTATGCTGCTCATACCAATAAACTCGGTTGTTTCAATAATCTAATGGATGCTGGCACGACCCCTTCGCACCAGAAGCGGTCATCAAGCCTAATTGATACCGGCTCAAAATCGTCATTAGCCGATAACAACCTGCTATTGGATAGATCTAAGACTTTACAAACAAATTCCTCGTTATACATGGCTATGATGACATCGCCGGAACTTGGAGTTAGTTGACGTGACACTATCAGGATGTCACCGGAGTGGATGCCCACCCCCGTCATAGACTCCCCTCTTGCACGACCCACAAACGTCGATTCAACCAGAAGGTCATCGAGGCTTTTCAACACTAGAGGATCGCGCTTGCGTCGATGAAAGCGCACGGCACAAATGGCCACGCCCTGAATCTCTATCCCGTCTGTGACTGATATTTCGGAATAATGAGCATTGGTATTGGCATGAAGTTGATGATGGTCATGGTCATCGTCTAGCTGCCGACAAACGGTTTCGCCGTGCACCAGCGCCAAAACGACATCTCCCCGCGTCGCAGTCAATGACTTATCAACGACAAGTAGATCTCCGGTAAATAGCCCAAGACCCGTCATAGCGTCGTCGGTAACCTCTGCAAATACCGTTGCTGATGGGTGTGAGACAATAAGATTATTGAGGCTTAGCGCCTTCTCTTGGTATCCAGCGGCTGGACTCTCAAAGCCGTGTATGCCTGCCGATGCCAAACCAATGATGACGTTCATAGGACAAATCACAAATACTGTACATTAATACAGTATAGCTAATTATTGAAACATAGAAAATCCCGAAGATGATTTTTTGCGTAAAGAATACATGGAGGGAACAAATATTAAAAAGATAAGCACTCCATTACAGGGTTAGAAACTACTGCTTGGAAGTTGGGCCTACTACCATCGGGGTTGTAGGCCTCACTGTTTTGAAGAGTATTAGACAGGTGATTTATCGCGTGTAAGTCTCAAACACTCGGTCAATATCCAGCTTGAACGCATCAAGGTCAGGCATTTCTCCAGTATGCTCTACATACCCCCAGAAGAACTCAGCCAGCTCAGCCACAACGTCGAATACCGCAAGCCCTGAGAACGCTTTACCCTCGGCATAGAGATCTTCACCTTTTAGCCAAAACGCTTCAGACAGCGCAAACAGCTCCATCACAAAGTCATCTTCCCCCATCCCCAACACATCACCAATGACTTGCTCGTTGGGGCTCGTCGTCAACACGGCATTGGTCAGATAGTAGTGGTACATAGCGACCTCTGCATGGTTGCGCGGTGCAGTTGGCGTAGTTGCTAGTTCGGTCATTTTTTCTGTCCCATTCAGTTGATGTAGGAACATTCTATTACGGCGGCCGATCCTGGCAAATTTCAGGATTTACCCTTCTATATCAGCACCATACAAGACAAGAATGACGCAAATCACCACGGGAAACGGGAAACGATGTTTCCGTAAAAACATCGTTTCCATTGCAGAGTGTTGAATAACAGGCTACACTGGGATTTATCGATGTAAGTCATTAACTTTGAAGATGTTTGAGGCAAGCAAATGGAACAATTGGCAGTGAAACCGAAGGCAACTCTTGAGGAAGTGACTAAGCTCGCGAATGAAATGCTTAAAAACGGTGTCGAGCCAACGACACGTAACTTGAGCGTTCATCTGCAGGGCAGAACATCGTCGATCCAAGGGTTCTTGATTGAGTACAAAAATAATCTTGAGCATAGAAAAAATGCTATCGCGGAAGAGGTTGGAAGCCTTGCCGTAGCTAAGTTGCTGTCTCAAGAACTGTTGCTCATGATTGACCGTCGTAACGAATCGCTGACCGAGCAAGTTGCCCAGTTGACGCGAAACCTTGATGAAACGCTATCGCTGTTAAGTGACAGTGAAGATAAGTTAGAAAGCGTCTTGAATACTACGGCGGCTCAAGTTGCGGAGATTGAAACCAGCACCGCAGCCAAGGTCGAAAAGGCCCAATCCGCTGTAAGCCTGATAGAGCAACAACTGCGAGAGTTAAAGGCCACCAGCGAAAAGGCCATTGATGACGCAAGAAATCACGCAAAAGCCGAAGTATTAAAAGCAGAAGCATTAGTAGACGCAGCGAATGGGCGCGTTGCACAAGCAGAGACCGAATTAAGGGCATCTCGAGAGCAAATTAAATTACTCAGCATCGATTTTGCGAAGCGTGAACTAGAACAGCGAGAGTTAGAGCAAGCGAAGGCCACCATTGCAACTCTGCAGGCCACACTATCAAAGCAGCAAGACCAGATCTCATACACCACAGCGAACCTTGAGCGATTGACGCAGGACCGAACAGAATTAAAGGCTACAGAAGCCAAGCTAGGTAAGACTGCGGAAAATTTAACGGCAACCTTAGTATCGGTGCGCAATGAATTAGCAGACTCTCGAGCAAAACTAGCCGAGGTTAATGCAGAAAAGTTGGCATTTGAGCGTGATACGCAAAGACTTAATACAGATCTCAATAGTTATCGTCAGCAAGCAAACCAACTCGGAAGCGTCCAAGCTGAGCTTATTAGCGTCGAAAAACAACTGAATCAGGTGAAATTAGATCTATCTCAATCCGAGCGTGAACGGGAGATATTATCCCAAGCTCTAGCTGCCAACCGTGTGGCGGGCAGTCAGACCGAGAAAAAATAAGATATTTCGAAGGATGTTCGTGTTGGAGAGGAATAACTTTCATACTCCTTGTGGCTTACTTCTGGACAAAAGTGAGCTAGGTTTTTTTACTCTAATTCGTAGAGTTCGGATTAAAATTTCTATGGGTTAACGACTGACATAACCGGACCAACAGCGAAGCGGTTGACTCTGAGCCTAGCGAAGCTGGGCGGCGTTAATGGACTAATTAGGCAGGAGCAGAATATTTTCTGGGTTCATTGTTTTTTGACTAGAAAGCTGGAATTGGGGGATTTTGCATCCATTGTTCAATGACGTTGACGATATCGAGTCTATTGCGACTTGAGAATGTTCCGACAAGAACGCCCTGAAAGTCACCAATATAGGCTTCGGCCCTGTAGAATTTTTCAGATGCTTGGGCATATATCCCAACATCAATGAGTATGTCGAGGCCTTTGTTCTTCATTTGTAAAACGGGTTCCGCCGAATAACCCCCAAAAGTGACGATTCTGGGATTCTACGCCGGAACCCCAGATTTATCCGTTGACATAAATTATCACCGGTTGAGCAACTTTATTCCGTCTGCTCGCAGTTGACCATCAGGCGAAATATGCCTGTACAGTGTTTGTCGGGTGATCCCCAGTTCCTGACATAAAGTACTCACTTTTGTCTCTGGTAGTCCCATTGATGCCATTGCCAATCGCAGTTTTATTGACGTCATTTTATAAGGCCGTCCGCCATTTCGGCCACGAGCTCTTGCTGAGGCCAGGCCCGCGGTCGTTCGCTCTGCTATCAATTCGCGCTCAAACTCGGCCAGTGCGGCAAAGATGCCAAATACGAGTTTGCCAGCAGCGGTTGTAGTGTCTATGTTAGCACCATGACTGGTCAGTACCTTTAGTCCTATCTCTCGACTGGTCAGATCGTGAACAGTATTAATGAGATGACGAAGGTTACGACCAAGTCGGTCCAGCTTCCATACAATCAAGGTGTCTCCGGGCCGTAGAGCCTTCAGGCAGGCTGTAAGTCCTGGGCGATATTCACGTTTTCCTGATGCACGATCCTCATAAAGATGAGCTACATCGATGCCTGAAGCGAGCAATGCATCACACTGTAAATCATTCGTCTGTGAACCCTCAAAAACAGATTTAATACAAATAGTTAGCCGTCATATCCTGTATAAGCTTATAGATAATGGACAGAGATTCGATCATTACTTATCGAGGGATATAGTGACTCAAGTGCAGCTTACTGTGATAAAAGCCATTAGTGCCTCTACCCTGTTATCTTAAACATAGAAAAGCGAAAGCCCAGATGAAAAATCTGGGCTTTCTAGTCCTCTAACGGACAAAATACTTCAGGCCTCGAGGGCTACTACTTCATAATATGACCATACCGTCAATAATGCAACACTATCGCGTTATAGATGAGCACTCATAACTATTCTTTTCTTACTTTTTTTGCTGTTTCCCAGCGTGTTTTATAAACGCTTTAGGCAAATCAACAAGAATAAATTGAACACCTTTAAAAAGTAATTTTGGATGTTTAAAAAGCAAAAAGAATAGACCTAAAACAACAAAGATTACGATCAGTCCCATCAATTATAACTCCAATTGTGACCACTGCAGCTAGGACACTCGATTTTAAAGCCACTCACAACACCAGCAATAACATCAGCTCTCGCTTGTGGTGAAATACCGTTATTCATACTCGCCTCACGCCCGATTTGTCCAATTATCAAACCAACCATTTTAGCATTTGAAACTTCTTCACCGCACTTTTTACATTTAAACATACTTAATTACCTTAATTTTTTGTTTATATTCACTCAACGAAACTACTTAATTTATTTAAGAATACCACCATCAACATCTCAAATATGCCAAATATTGCATGTTTCGGAGTAATTAGATCACCGATTCCGCGATAAACCGATCAGGCAATACTTAAAGAATCCTTTCTATTCACAACAAGTAAGAAGGCACAAGTTGCATGTTCGATTACAAATCATTATTGCGGACAGGAGTCAGTTCAACTACCTACTAATATTTTTATCTTCTTCCATATCTTTAAAAAAATCGTTCGTTCTTATTGATCGTGTATACGTTTTTCCATCTACTTGTTTTGACCTGTCTAGTGACCCATCAAGAACAATACCTCGTTCACCAGTAAACATAATTCTTGGTTCTTTTTCATCACCAACAAAAGTAAACTGAGCCACAAGTTGACGCTGTTTATATAAATAATTAGTTCCTGCGTTTTCCCACGCTGTGTACCATCCTAACTGGTCAGATTCTTCTTCTGTTTTGTATTTACCTCCTCCATATCTTAAGTCATCTTGCGCGATTGAAATATCCCGTTCAATATTATTTATGGTATAGGCAGAATCGGCATACCCATTACCTTTCTGCTTCTCCTCTATTACCATGACTTTGAATTTTTCTAATTTCTCTTTTAAATCTGCAAGCTTTTTATGTTTGTTTGAAACAAATTCATTGTATTCTTTCAGTTCTACTTTCCCAACGTCTTTATAGGTGTCAACAATTTCGTTAAATTTTTTAACATCTTCAGAAGTATCAATATGGCAGATATACTCCACTATCTTGATACTCTTATCACCCTCAAATTCATGCCATTCAACATCCTTGCAAGATTTTCGTGTATCTAAAATATCTTTAATTACATATATATCATTATTGGGGGAACGAGAATTCCTTACCTTTTCTATATTACCTGAACCACAACCAGTAATAATGACAGAAGCTATCAAAGCAAGTCCAATTTGTTTTTTCATTAACAACCCTTTATAATAAGAAAAATCTAGCATATAATTTATAACATCATCAGTATGTAGCAACAATACTTTATATGTGATAAACATTTGAGTTTAAGTCAAAAGTTACGCCCCGTACTGCCAGCATTTGAGTGCCCTGTTATCGCATTTTGGGGTTCCGGCGTAGAACCCCATTCTGAACAGAACGCTCCATGAGCAACCCATTTAGCCCAAAATTTAGATAAAATCGGGGACCTGTCCGTATAAACCGAGTTAGGAATGAGAACCGAGGCACACCAGACGTAATGTTTCGGCATCAAGTTTTTGGTAAATTAGGGGTTGCTTCATTAAACGGAAAATAAAGTACGCTAAGGCATTCTATATGGAGTAGTAAGGGGATAAACGCCCCCTTCTGTGGGAGGAAGGTTAACAAAACTGGACTCCCCAAGGCTCTATCAACTATTCACCCTGTTTAATACGAATGACGTCCTTTGGCTCCCTTGAAGCGCCAACTCGGCTCAGATAAACCAAACGAGATGGACCAGCTAAAGACCTTCTTCAATCTCGGAAGATTGTCATTCCACCAATCGGCTTCATGAAGAAAGAAATTACCTTGTAAGGCGTCACAGTGGATACAACCATTAGAAACATAGTGACCACCTATAGTCTTGCTGTAGCGCGGTTTAATCGGCCCAATTCCATGCTTAATAAGAAGGTTCGATTCAAATTTTTCGGCAATGAACTCGGCAGCTTGAGAATCATCAAAGCCTAGCGTATCAATATATTCTCCGGTCTCAGTGTTAAGGTCCAGAGCAAAAACAATCTGTGTAACCTTTTTACACCGCCAGCAATTAACGGCTTCATATCGGATACTAGCTTCCACTAGATCACCTTCTTTTGGAGCCCACTGAAGGCTACCTGAGAGAGCTCCGACAACGAAGCAACGAACAGAAACGCTGAACTCAGATACAAGAAAATCGTTGCCGCTTCGCTTAAAACCAAACTTTGGAAGTCCCCTAGACCTTTCAAATTCATGCTGAAAGTAAGTCCTGTTGCTCTGTTGCCGAAACAACCAAAGACACCTCACGCCAGACTCTTTGTATTTTAGCGTTCGCCTTATGTACTCATCTTCACTCTGAGGACTCCACTGGATCTCGATCGCGACTTTAGTGTTTCCCTTTTCGCAAAGGATATCTGCAATCCATCCTTCTCCGGATGGAGTATGCCCGGCCTTTTCAGTGCTGACATGCCAACCAAGCTCTTTCGCTTCTTTAGCGACAACAAACTTCAGATAAAGGTGTTCTGCCGTCTCAGGTGCACTGGTGCAATCACTTTTTCTTGAATGGGCAAAGTACTGTGTGCCAAGGTTACTCGTCTTCGGGATTGCAGTTCTGCCGCAACAGGGCATGGTTAATTCCCGCTGCTTGTACTCAACCTTTAAGGCTGCCCACTCTTCTTTAGCGAGGTCAAATGACTGAATTGGTTCACTATCAATAAGCGCCTTGAGGGGCATAGTTAGTTTTCCTCAGAATGAAGTACTGAGCACGCTCAGAGGCACTAAAACTCACACCAAGTTATTATCAGCTCAGTTTGGCGGATGTAATCGCACCGAAGGGATTATGTGTGCAAGCCGCTACACCTATCCGTTGACAGCGCAGTTAGCTGGCTCGCCATTTTGAAACTCCACGTCGTAAGAATGGTAATTATCCCAAGGTAATTCAAAAGATAGCTCAAATTCGTCACACTCATCCGACATGAACCATATCGATCGCAGCACAGCTCTCTTGCTGATTGCTTCGGGAGTCTCTTCTCGTTCAAGTCTGTCTTCTGGCACACCGAGATCCTTGTAGTGTTCGTAGGAATAATTCTCAAGAATTAGTCCCGATGCCGACAGAACCAGTTCATCGAGTTGTTTCAGCTGTTCAATTGCTTCTGAAACATACATGTTACTCGGTTCGTTATCAGAGGTTAATATCAATCGAACGGGTGGACGACCTTGAGCTATTTTGAAATCCGTGCATATCCACAAATTATCCTCTTGCTCGTTAAAGGTAATTTTCACAGAACTCTCCTGAGTAGCTAACGTCTTAGTATTTATGCGCTGCGCTGTTTGCAGGGCATAAATCGCTTGTTGGACTTGGTCGCTGCCACATCCATGCCAATTGGTAAAAATTATGCTATATAAATTTGCTTTTTTGTGGTGGCGATTTTTTATACAGTGTGATGGTAATCACCTGATATCGTTTTAGCTTTCTCATTCATTTACGCTACGCCTGACTCATTATTGACCTTGATGAACAGCATTTTGGCCTCGTATTCAGGCTGACACTCGTATCACATCCTCTCACAGGCTTGCGCTTATAAGGCAGGCTGCTTTTCGTTGTTGGTTATTCCGCTTCGTCTTGAGGGTGATGCTATCCTGACAGGCGTAATGGCAGGCTTTTGAAAGATCGGATGGGCATGAATTCTAGGTTGAAAGTAACCTCTTCACATTAGCATTTCTATCGCCAAAGCTTTATTTGCCCTACTTGCATTTTTAACTTTGAAACAAGCTTTGGGGCATAAACGATTTAGAAAAGGCAGTACAGCGATGTGAGCGCTGCCTTTCAGTATGATCCTTTAATACTCAGTATCAAACTTAACTTGGTGAAAAGTATTACTCTCCAACAAGTTTGACCACGTTTACCCCCTTTGACACTGAGCTACCAGCGCCAGCGCCCGTGGTTCTTCTTTAGTGAAATATTTTAGATGATACGTTTTCATGATCCGGTAAAATCGCAAGATATACTGACACTGATTGGTGGGCGGTAACCACTCGGTGATCCCCGCAGATCCTTTTTCTTTATTCAATCCCTTTTCGACTACCTGCAGATTTCTCACATCGTTTGCGAACATCTCACGCTGATAGCGATCCCAATATTTACCGCCTCGGGCATGGGCATAGCCAAGCGGTACAGTGTGATCCACATCGAGCGCAAAGGGATCGAGATAGATTTGCCCCGTCCAAGGTGACACCCATCTTCCCCGAGTCACGGTTTTACCATCACGGCTAAAACTTGGTTTAACCGTGGATTGTGTAGCGAGTAAGTCGTGGCGCGTATTGAGACCATTGCCATCCAGATCACTCCAATGCGGGTAATCTTCACGGTGATACTTCAGGTCGGCCGCAGCCAAACCGTTAGTAATGGACAAGGAAAGCATAAGTAATGCGAGTGAACTCAGCCTGGTCATACTAGGCGCCTTATTGGTTAAACAGTGATTGAACAACAAATGGGTCCGGCTCAAGCTCAAAATCATCCCCCTTCATGGTAGCCGTGCCGCTTAGGCACACGATTTTGTGGCATGAATCGCAGATACCGATTCCACGATAGAGAATGTCACTCTCTACGAGATGAATACTGCCCCTAACTAATTCATCCTTAAATTCTTCACCACACTTACACTCCATCTTAAACTCACTAACAATCTTTCCACTGCCTAGCGTTAGCGGGAATTGGCTCGCAAATGTCTGATGCTGCCCCATATACACTTTGATTTGCTTTGCGTTCACGTTGACCTCTCTTGATGTCCAATCACTCTGACAGATACTTCCAACGAAGCAATTTTTTACCTTTTAGAATGAGTTCTACATCGTACAAACCAGAGTCTCTTAAACCCGCCAAACCCTGTAACGTGTTCCCCATAATTTCTTTTGTCTGGTTCGATTTCACCACAGTCCCAATCGCCACGACTCTGCGCTGTATGGCGCTAACTTTGCTCAGCACTTCATAGGCTGTCGGCATCTTGGCCAGCACGTCGATATTTGGCAAAGGAGCCATCACCGGCACCCGAATATCAACCGAGGGCAAATGACGCAGTGCAGCGAGTGATCGCCCTGCAGATGCTTTACGCGCATTCAGACTTGGGGTTAACTTGGGCGATAATGGCTCCCCATCCTCTGCCACGTCCAAAATGAGATAACCGCTATTTGATTCCTCAAACATCGCAGACGTGACTTGCTCTTGGCCCACAAACCATGCAATCAATTTGGTGCAAACATGGAAGCTCTCACAGTGATGCGTGGTTAATACACTTAACTTTCCCTGATCTTTAACCAGCGTAAAAATCTGGCTAGTACCGCTTTCTACAATCCAATCACCGGCACAGATTTCCGGCATCGACTTCAGTATCTCTAATGGCTCACTCACTTTAGTCGCTGGGAGCGGCAACGTCCCTTCTTGTAAGAAGTAAGCCCCTAACTGAATAAAATGCTGAGTCCACACCGCGAATCGATTTTGAATGACCTCCCACACGGAGTTGTCGTCACGCGAGATCACTTCCAGCGCTTTCACGCCTTGATTCACCGAATTAGTGGCAATGGTTATCGAGTCATGTTCAACATACGCCTCAACGGTGAAAGTCGATGTCACGTTAGACGCAATCGTGAAGGGTGTTTTTAAACGGGTTGTCGGCTTTACTTGTAATTCCATTTTCTTGCCTCTTAAGCCGCTTCTGACCATGCTTTTTCGGAAAGTCTCACTGTTTTAGCTAAGATCATCCCTACAAAAAATTCATTCCAAGCTCTTGTGGCCACCTGACGATGTTCAAAGGTCGTCATGAGATCATCAAAGGTGAAATGTGTTACGCACACACCGCCACCAGCGAGCTCTGCTACACAATAGGCACCGCGGATATTTCCACGATTCTTGCTAAATGGGTCATATTGGTGGCGAGGTGGAGTAAAAGAGTCAATCCACTGAAAATCATCGGCTTCATACACAATCACAGGTCGTGCAGAACGGATGATCCCCGCCTTTGCCGCCGCGTCACGGTAACCACGGTATGTCCAGCACAGTTGCACCCCTAACCAACCACTATCGTAGTAAGCCCCTAACAGAATAGATGCCTGCTTGCGGTTCGGATTGAGGCTGATTTGTGCTTGTGTCAACTCAGTCATGACATCAAAAACGCTATGAATATTTACCCAGCCAATTTGGGATGGATTGAGCATTAACAGGCGCTGCAACTGAGCAAATAAAATGTTTAGCTCCGAGTACGGAAAATTGTTATTAGGGTATGCAGTATTAAATTCGACACAGAGATGTTGAACGTAGTGTGCGGCATCTGCCGAGGTGTATCTGGTACTCATAAAAACCTCTGGTTTAGTCAAATAGTGCATCGAAACGACATGCTGATGTTTCTACCACGCCAGCAGCCATAAACTTTGTTTTCTTGGTCGGTGCTTCAATTTTGCGGATTGGCCTTAACGCCTCACAATGCGCCATAAGGGTGTTATAAAAGCCGTCAAATGCAGTGATCGCGACATGGTTTAATAGGCGCCAAAGCGCTTGCTTCTTTACCATTTCATCGACGTAGATTGATTGCCAAACCTCTGAACCGTTCTCAGCTACAGATTCCAGTTCAATTTGGTCAATCTCAAAGGACACGTATTCGCCTGATGGCAATAGCGCTGAAGCAATACCGCCACGCAATTCGCCACGTTTAGGTGATAAGCCAACCAAGCTGACCAGTGGCATTCTGTCGTTAAAAACTCGAATAGAGTCCCCTTCTCGAATGGCCCATGCCTGATATGCTTGAATTTCACCCGATTGCAGCGCTAAATCCAGACCGCCGATATAGGTCAGTTTGGTTTCAATCTGACCTTCGTCATTCAGCGCCAAATACAGCAGATTTTCACCTGGGCTCCATGACAAGCCTGTCGCAGCGTAAACACTGAGCATGTAGGCTTCTAACTGGTCTCTGGGAAGGTCAAAACCCGATTCATCGATAACATACTGAATATGCATTTTTTCGATGTTTATCTCAGGAACGGTCACTTGCCGATTGTTGGCTATAGCTAACTGTATGTACTGACTCGCTTTCATAACGTAATCGCTTTGTTTTTACTGTTATGAGTATTAAGCCACACACTTTTTTTCTGGCAAATTTTTGGAATATTTCTTTATAAACAAGCCACTTGATTTGTGGTTGTCGCGGCGATCATGGTGTGCATCCATGAAAACTGGCTGACTGAACAGGCTTCAAATCCCACAATCTGACCTCTTTCACGACATAATTTCACCAGTCGTCCTCGGTCAATTAGGTACACAATTGCAGGCATTTTCGCTTCCGGCAAAAATTCTGAGATATAGGTCGCAGGGATTCGGTTGGACGTTAGATTTTCTAAAACGATGTAAAGGTCATTGATATGCAAAACTGACAGCATAGGTACTCCTTAACTACTCTCTGCCAAATTTGATTTTCTCGGAGGATGTCAGTTGGTTCCAACCTATCATTTTGGCCATGGGAAGGGGCTCTGCATCTACGAGATACTTACGCTGATTACTTTGTTCGGCGTTCACTTCATTGTCTTGGCCTGGCTTCTGTATAGTGGTAATGCTCGTGAGTGGAATAGTGCCAAAAATTGACTCTCTTTCGTAGAATAAGCAGCTTACGTGAGCCTTGCTGTCCTCTTTAATTCCGCCAGTGGTCTCAGCCATATACCCGTCAATAACGACAGCGCAGTCAGGGTAATCAGTAAACACGAGGCTGATTTTAAATTTTGTATCGTCGGCAAGGTAAGTGGTCACCCCATCGAATTGCACAGTCAAATTCGACTTGGCCACAGGATTGGCTGCAGCCAATGTGTCGAGTGAGCGAATAGAAACATTGACAGGATCAGTTAACAACGCGTTGTCTGCATTACTCGCCAGTTTGTACCACAAGATAAATCTATCGACACCGCCGGAATACATAAAATACGCAAGGACAGATACCGACACCACGGAGACAATTACCGGATCAAGACCTCTCCGTTTGCGAGAGTTATCCGCAAGCGATTTGTTTTTTAGCTTGTTTTTAAGCGAATCTAAAAAACTGAATTTGTTGGCTTTAATATTCTTAACCAATGATTCCAAAATCGTTGCGCCGCTGAATGCCATTCGAATGCTTCTCTAATAAATATCTCGTGTTATACTCGCCGATATTACACACTTTTTTAAACACAAACAACATGTCAACTATTGCAGATTTGAACGACACTTACTTAAGTAATGGCTATCGAGTACCCCAGCAGGAACTTGAGTTTTGTATTGCTAAAGCTGCTCGGCCTATCGACCCAGACTTATTACTCGCGGTACTGGTTGCTGAGGGCGGCAGACGTGGGGCGATTGTTCAGAATAAGAATGGTTCGTTTGATCTGGGCGTTGGTCAAATCAACACGATTCAGTATACGGAGACATGGTTTAAGTCGCGCTACCCTGATTGGCGTCAAGTGGCCCAGGATACGTGTACAGGCGTTGCTGCTGCCGCTGACGTATTGCTGCGCCGTATGTCAGAATTGAACGTAGGTCAGTCGGTGTGGGAGGCGGTTGGTCATTACAACTCTAAAACTGCCACGGTAAAAATCCAATACTTACAGAATGTAATGCAGATTTATACCAGACTTTCACAGAACAAGGGGACTGAATATCGTCCTTGGATGACCATTACCCACAAGCAAAAGCACTTCTTTACTTGGAGTAATAGAGAATCAGAGCGCTAATTGACTGCTCCCCTCCCTAAAGGAAGGGGATTCTTGTTTCAAGGCGTTATGCCCGAAGTTCATTAGAACAATCGGGACTTACTTACGCTCCACAAGCTAACACCGCTTGCCCAGCGGCTTTGATATTAATAGCGGCATTGGTATCACGGTCTAAGCGCGCTTCACACGCTGGACAAGTCCAATGCCTTATATGTAACGGTAGAGAATCAACTACGTGACCACAGCAATTACAACGCTTACTAGACGGATACCACTTGTCAATCTGGACAAGTGTTCTGCCGCGCCATTCTGCTTTGTACTCAAGATGCCTAACCATTTCGCCCCAATTGGCGTCACCAATGGCCTTAGCAAGTCGCGGATTCTTGACCATGTTTTTAACGCTCAAACTCTCACAGCTAATCACTTGGTTTTCGTTTATCAACGTAGTGGTGAGTTTGTGGGTAAAGTCGCGGCGGCAGTCGGCAATCTTCGCCTGAATGCGAGCAACTTTGATTCTGGCTTTGTGGAAGTTGGCAGTTCCTTTCTTCTTCTTGGAAAGGCGGCGTTGCGCCTGAGCCAATTTCTTCTCGTACTTTGCAGTATGGCGGGGATTGCCAGATTTAAACCCGTCAGCGGTAATCACAAGGTCGGTCAAACCCAAATCAATACCCGTTGTCTTTTTGGTAACAGGCAGTGGTTTAGGCTCGAAGCGGCAAAGCATAGACACGAAGTAGCGGCCTGCACTGTCTTTCGAGATAGTAACGGTAGTTGGTTCGCTAGGAAGTTCACGCGACCAGCGAATATCAAGCGGCTGTTTGGACTTGGCAATGTAGATATTGCCATCTTTGAACTTAAACGCCGACTTCGTGAATTCTGCGCTTTGCTTGCTGCGCTTCTTCTTAAAGGCTGGATACTTCGCCCTTCCTTCAAAGAAGTTCTTAAACGCAGTTTGTTGATGGCGCAAAGATTGTTGGAGCGGTACACACGACACGCTGTTAAGCCATTCAAACTTAGTTTGCTTCTTGAGTTCGGTCAGCTTAGAGCTTGCCGTGTTGTAGTTAACCTTTTTGCTTTCGTTGTAGAAAGCGTCGGTACGCCATTTAAGGATCGCGTTGTAAACGAAACGCACACAGCCGAAAGTCTGCGCAAGCAATTGAGCCTGTTCAGTCGTTGGGTAAAAGCGTTGTTTAATAGCGATCTCTTTCATAGTTCACAAGAATACAGTTGTTTTTGTGAAAGTAAATATTAACATTAACCAATCGGGTAGTTTTTGCTCCTTCGGAGCAACCGCTATCCCTCCTCGCCCTAGAAGGACGGGGTTTCTCGCGGGATTTAGATGAAAGTAAGAGATTAAATAATTTAGACTGAAGACGTGATGTGATGCAGGCTATTTACTAAGTTAGTGATTAAAAATTTCAATTTTAGCAGACTTGCCCCACCCCAGAAATCAGCACAACTTGCGCACGTTACGACACCAGTGGCGAGTGATACACGAATAGAATCACGAATGTGCTTAGCTTTGAAATTCACCATTGCATTCCATTCCGGCGTACATTTCACCGAATCCGAGCTAAACATTAACGCTAAACGTAGCTCAGCCGCAGGGTATTCATCGTTCCAAAATTTTTCGTTGAAGTAATTACCGTTAACCCCGACTTCTAATCGAGTGTCACCGGCGACAAACTCAAGATGCGAGTCGTGCTGAATTACAAAGACTGAGCGATTCAGTAGTTGCTCCAACACAACAGTGATCATAGCTTTGACATCTTTTGGCGTCGCAGAATCAACAATCTCAGAAAATCTTGAATCTCTGAGAGTTTTCTCTTCGCGAGCTCTAAACATCATCACTACGTTTTGCGCACCAGAACTTCCCATCTTCAATACATCCATCTTAAAAATAAAATAATACCAACACTTGCTACTACTGCATGATTTAGCCCAATTCGTTGCGCTCTACCCAATGGCCAAAATGGTCTAATTCCGGCCGGAGTCACCGCGTCCCCAAGTAAATGACTTAAATAGCCAATGACTAGGGCTTGCGATGCGATAGAGTCAGCTTGATGGCTGGCTAAAAGCCAGACCATTAGCCCAACAGCCCACAATGAGTGAGTGATACCACGATGTGAGAAGAGCGAAAGAATCGTTGATATTGGTTTAATCCTTCTTCCCAATTTCGACTCAGGATGATCTATGTCAGGTAATAACGACGCTATCGCCACCACGGGTAACATCAAACACGCATCTACAACACCGATTACTGTCTCAGGGGCATAGGAGTTGACGATAGCAGCGTAAACGCCCCAACAACCCACTCCTAGGCCCACATGAGCAGCATATCTCATCGGGTCACAACTTCCGCAGCTGTCACATTTCCCACAGTCGGAGAAGGTTTCACTAACGCTTCAACTTCTGAATAGGCCTTTTGCGAGCGCTCGTCAAAGCTGCGCTCGTTTAGTTCAATCATACGCTCCAGCTTGTCGTAAGGCAGGTGTAACAGCATATACACTACGTACAGCCCGTTATCGACGCGAACTTGGGTGTTAACGTGGTTATAGCCAACGACTTTTGCACGATTTACTAGCTTAACAATTGTTTCATCATTCAACTGATTAGTGCGACCATTGCGCACTTCAGTGTTTTGACGCTCACGACCAGAAACTTCCTGCGATACTGTCTTAGCAATCGCGTATTCCGCATTTAAGTTCGCAATATTGCGAGCGGCCATCAAGTTATCAGCACGGCCCATTGCCGTCGCGTAAACGCCATCACCATTCGAAGCAGGAGGGTTTAAGAACCACTCAGGCGCCTCTTCAATAGCGTCGTTCATTTGTTCATTTTTTTGTTCTACTAGCTCTTGTTGTGCTTCGACATAATCAGAAACAGGGTTTGAGCTGCAAGCAGACAGAGCTAAAACAGATAATGCTACGGTTGTTAATTTGTGTTGAGTTTTCATCTAGTAATTCCTTGTTTGTTAAAGTTTATGACCAGAATCATTTCATCACAGTTCTAAAACGTGGCAAATTTGCTGCATTATCTTGCTAAATCAGTTGGTTATAATATTATTTTAACAAACTTGGTGACGTGCTTCTCAAAAATATCTACCCAATAACGAGAATAATACAGGATAACAAAAAATTGGGTCGATATTTTTTTTAAAACTTGGTCTGAGCTCCTAAATTTGCGAAAAAAATTTTCTGTGAGATAAAGTTCACATAACAAATTTACATCTTGAGGTAAGCATGTCGCGCATTTCGATTCACCCACTATTTTCCGAATTGGCAGTGGAGTTAGGCTGCAACAGTGCGCCGAGTCGTTTGGTGTTCTTGGAGGTACATTTAAGATTAATTGGTCTCGCGCCAGAACAGGTCAATAAAGAGCATTTAAAGCAACTGATTAAGCTCCTATTTGACGAAGAGATTAACCTGCACCCTCATCATTCAGACTTGGCCTTAGTCTCAATACCAGGCATTGCAGAGCCATACCCAATACTCACTGCCCGAGGCTACAACCGGTTGTATAAATCGGATAAAGCTGGGGAATTCCGCGTCAAAGCCATTTCCAAAGGGGAAGAGTTCACTACAGCTAACATTGATGCCATGAGCAAGCCTGAGCAATATCACGTTGCGCACAATGCGGAACTGGAAGGGTTTGCCGCCGTGTACAGTGATAATAGCAATCTGCTGTTAACGGGGGTTATTTCAGTGGATGAAGTAGAAGATGTGCTCCACCGATTCCACCGCTGCAGTTTGTCGTTGGCAGAAGTCGGCGCAGGCCTCGCGTTTAATCGCTTATTCAAGGTCAATCGTGCATTTAAAATGTCACCCGCCACCAGCGCCTTTGCGGGTTGGTTTTCGATGGCAAGAGCCGCGTTAAAGACCGTTTATTCAAATTAACTAGCCAAAAAATCCAAAAAAAAACGACGAAGGGATGCCTTAGCATTCCAACGTCGTTTTACACTTTAGTGCAGATCTTGCTTGATTAAATCCACCATCAGTTTATTGCCTGCATACTGAAAATAATCGAGCCAACCTGCCACTGAAAACGATTCAAAACTGGGAGTGTTCCATAGTCCCCAGATATTTAAATCGCATCCACGCTTAATAATATCCTCCAACTGACCGTGCGGTTTCCGGTGAACAATATTAAGCATTTTTTCAATTGAGATCGGTTCTATCGATGATTTCCCGTCATCAATTGAGATTAAATAAGGGCTTGTGGGGTAACCTGCATTGTGCCAAAAGCTCACATATACAGGGTTTACGCCAAGTCCCACAGGGATTAACACCGAACCGCCTTCGCGCAGCTGCCACAAGAACTGCTTGATACCTTTGTCAGCAAACCTTGTAAGCGTTTCGAGATCGACCTTTAAATCATCTTTATAGACAATCGGCAGGTTTAATCGATTCGATTCAGATGTCATAGAAGCGAAAACAGTATTAATTTCTGATTCGTAATTCATGGTGCTCACTCCAAAATTTAAATGGGTGAACGCCCTAGGGTCGTTTCACCCTAGGGTCTTTGTAACGGCGTAACCGTTTTACATTGTTAAGTTAAAAAATCGAGATTATCGAGATTGCAAAACCTATGGTGCCAAGAACAAGACCTATTGCGCCCATTCGCATAGAAATACGAATGTTTAAGTCTTGATGATCCCAAAAATGTTTGAAAATCTCTAACTGCGTCGAATCAGTCACCTTTAAATTGACAGGATTAGTATGCAGCTTTAATCCCAACTGCTGAATCCCGTCGTAATCTATCGCTATCTGATTCTTCGTTAGTGAAAGATTTCCCGAATTACCCATTGCATAGCGCAGGATCCAGAACCCATTGTCGAGGTTTTGGATCGTAACTGGCTTTTTACGCATAAATCGCTTAGTAAGCACTTGACGGCGAGAAGGACTACTGACGATGTTATAATTGCACATTCGAACAATCCCCATACCACCTTCGTCTTCCTCTGTTAATCGAATAACTTTATCTACTTGCATAACTCACTCCGAATGGATTAAGAGTGAGCAACCCACAAGGGTGATTGCTCACCCAAGGGGTAATAGAAATTAAACTTCTAAGGTCACGTCAGTATGTGCTATTGCACAACACACAAGCACATGACCGGCTTTGACGCTAACTGGCTCTTCTTTATAGCTTACAACTCCATTAACTAATTTGGTGCTGCAAGCCCCGCAGTAACCGCTTCGGCATTCAGTAAAAACAGAAATACCTTTAACTTCAAGCTGCAAAAGAAGAGTGGAGTTATTATCTGACTCAATTGATATAAGCATGACTTGCTCCTTTTAAAGTAAGCCACACCCGTCGGGTAAGGTCTTACCCGATAGTTATTAATCGTGACTAAAGATCGTTGATGAAACAGATGTGCCGGTTGTATTCCGATTGGTACGTAAGCTCGTCAGGGGCGTTGACGTAAACCACGTCCCCTTCGGTGTAAGTGCATAACATGAGAGATTGAGGGTTAACCCATAATCCTTGGTACTCGTCGCAATACTTCCGCTCCCATCCACTCTTAAGTGAGGACTCAAAGTTTAATGAGCCGCCGAACGGCCAGAAATCTCTGACCATCGTAGACCCATACATACTTAACTCCGGTTTTGCTCTGCCCTTTTGGATACGCTTCTTAATGAGTCGGCGTAACCATCGTTTCTGAGCAATCTCCTTACTTGAGATATATTTCTGACCTGTTTTTCTGAACCAATACAGGTCGCCATCGATACTTTTTAACGACTCATTCAGTTCGTTAATGTTTAACAATGACGTTTTCTTGTTTGCATGAGAGTTATTAAACATGTGCTAATCTCCCTGCGTTTTGACCGAAGCTCACAATCCCGTTCCAGCTAACTTCTTCAGTGAGTGGCAATGGAATGGCTTGAGGTTTCGAAGACATTGCATAGCAGAACTCAATAAGCCCGATGTCATCACGGCTAATTGACTTCAATGACGTTGGTTTTGCTTTCGCAATACGGAAGCCCCAGAAGCACAAATTCATGAGTTCTAGTTCATCCTGAATCTCAAACGGAAGTAGGTTCCCTTCGAGTTTCACGGTCTCAACAGCTGCAAGTCTCACGTCGCCTGATTGTTTTATCACATATAAACCAATGTGATAAACATAGAGCTTAGGGCGACGGTCAATTTCAATCCCCTGTAAAGTGGCATAGGCCACGATTTTTTTAGTGCTTGTTTCCCAGGCACCTACTACTAAATTTTCCATATCTCACTCCAAATTTAAAAAATGCCCGTAAGGCATAAACAAAAAAAGGGGGAGTTATGGCCCGGAGGGGCAAACTCACCCCCAAGGGTTAAATTTTGATGTTAAGCTGCAACTGCAGTATTAACGGTATTGGTTAAAAGCGTTGTTCCTACTGATTGCATCAAGTCTTTAAAAGCAGGGTATATCACCGATTGCCCAAGGATTTGATGCGCCAGTGTGTCAGACAATCCCTGAATGACTTCAACGGGGATCCCCTTCACGCGGCAATGCTCAACCGGTGTGAACAATCTTGATAACGCGGAGTCAACTGGATTGATGATGAATGGCTCAGTGCTACGGCATTTCGCGTAGTCCTTGCCTATCACACCACAGCCATCGGAATCTGCTGTCAATAACTGACGAGCAAACCCCTTACCTGCCGCTTTATCGCGCTCTTCCTTCGCCGCCAGATAATCAAACGGCTTGTACCTGTCGCTATCGTCCGGCACCGCATCCAAAATATGCCCTAGACTGGGCTCTGGAAAGCGAGAAGGCATAAGTGAATAGATGTCAAACTCTGACATATCAATTCCCGACGACAGAGCGACAACGGCTAAGCGTTTACGACGTTCTAAAACCCAGCGGCCACCATCTAATGTGGTTTCGTGGAGGTTGTACCCCAACGAACCCAGCACAGACCTGATGACTGTCATTGATGAAGTATTGGCGTATTCGACCACATTTTCTATCAAGATAATCGCCGGATTTAACACTTGCGCGAACTGAAGAAACGAGAAGAACAAAGCGCCTGCCGAATCGTGAGATTCTGCGAACTGGAGCTTCAGTTTACTTCGACCGCTTTTTGATGCGCCGACGCAAGGGATACCTCCTACTAGCACATCGACCTCCATATTGCATTGCTGCAAGTTCACATCTTGAACCGGAGACTCAATCACAATAGAACTGCTATCCCACAACTCTGGATTGTTGGTCAGGCTCGAATCGAGGTACTGGGACTCTAGCTCAACAGCGACAGCTATTTTGCTGGAGATCCCCGCCGACTCTAATCCATGATGGACAGCCTTATCTAACACGCCACCGCCATGGAATAACGAGGCCACTTTCAATGACTCACCATTTTGCAGGCGTGACATTAATCGTGATTCCCGACTCTTAACCCGCTCAGATTGATGATGCGCTGAGATAATGATTACCCCTGCTTTAATCAACACTCTGAGTTTGCTAATGCCTTCAAAAACCTCTGTAATCGCTTTACAGGTTAAATCGATAATGGGTGTGATATTACCGTTTTTACTGCGACGGCTTACGGTGTACTTACCCTGTTCATCTGCCGCTAAGCGGATTTCATTTCCGTTTGCGTGAATAGTGTAATTTCGACCTGCATCCCACCCTTCTCGTGATAGCTTGGAACCCTCGACCCACACGCGAGCGCGGCCTTTGGAATCTCCAATTTTAGTATTAATGATTGTTGCCATGTGACTCACTCCATAAATGCCCGTAAGGCATAAAACAAAAAAGGGTGAGCTATGGCCCTAGGGGACATTACTCACCCCAAGGGTTAAATTTTGATGTTAAGCTGCAATGGCAGCATTAACTGTCTAGGTTAAATTGCTAGTGAAGCTAAAAAGCGGTATATCGCGCTAAAGACGATAGATATAACTGCCACTTTGAGGATGTAATTGAAGTTGAAACTTGCCTTAACAAGCTGATTCAATAGCACATACGAATTAACGACCCCAATTAAAACGATTAAATCCTCTTTGGTCGCATTAAAAAGCAGTACATATCCAAAAAGCCCAGTTATTAAAAAAGAAGCATCGAGAATCGCAAAAAAACGCTGCTCTCGACGATCTATAATCTCGCTTTTACTGCCACCTTCTAATTTACTCATAGCGTGTCCTCACTACTGATTAAAGGTACACGCAGCCCAAAGGCACTTGTGTACCCTTGGGGGTTAAATATCGACTACAAAGGCTCTTTCACTAAGCGGCGCTGGGCTCGCTTGAAAGGTGTCAAACCATTGTTGTTTCGAATTTACGCATTTCGGCTTGAATCAATTTAAGATTTTCATAAATCGAAGCGGCTAATAATGCAGTGCGGGAGGCATTCTGATGAAACTCCAATATCCTGTCTTGATTGACCACCTTCTCTGCATCTTGAAGATGCTCCGAAGATGCCCAATTCATAAGGGATATGTAATCATCAAAGTCTGCTCTCATTATGATGTTGTTCAGGTTCTGGATTGAATTAACTAATCCAAAACCTGTCAGGTTTTCTATATCATCTACAACGATGACTTGAGACCCTTTTACATAAAGGATGTCTTCCATCCCCTTGTAAAACAGCACGATTGTTTGACGCTTTTGGTTTATCAATACGTCCAAATGTGGTGCCGTCAAAGCCACAAGTTGTTTTGCTTCTTTGAAACTGATTTTCTGTAATTGCATGACTCACTCCAAAATTTTAGAAATGCCCGTAAGGCATTAAAATAAAAGGGTGAGTCTGCCCCATGGGGACAAAACTCACCCCCAAGGGTTTAAAAATCAAATTCGATAAGGTTACAGCACTTCCTGTACTCGCAAATAGAGGTCTCTAACGCGATTTTTAGGTATGGTACCGATGATCACTTGTTTGCCATCTTTGACAAAGTATTCCGGTGTCACAGGAACCCAGCGAGTTCTTCCGAGGCAAAATTTTGTATCTTTGTCTAATTTTTCCATCTCGTGACTTCTAAAAGTGAGCTCTCCCCGGTGGTTTTCGTCCACTCGTTGACTTGTGCCGTAAGCCAAGCGCAACTGTGTACCAGACGGGTCTGCATCAACAACTAAAACAGGACGGAATTTGGGGCCTGGCCGATTAGGATGTTCATCCGAAGGGAACCAGGCAAATAGAATGACCCCAACTAGGGCCGTAGGGTTACTCATAGGAACCTCGACCTAGTTGTAGGAAATAATTTGATTGAATTATGGTTTGCTGAATACCCCATTTCTCGCGAAGAAATCCTCAATGGACTCTCCTGCGATCGATGGCGAACAGTCACTCTGCATTCCTGCTGAAACGAAACGTAGAACCAATTGCTCAGTTGTAATACCGAGCTGAGAAGCTTTGGCCTCCAATTCTGCAAGAAGAGTGTCACGATCATCAAATCGAATTGTGATTGATGGCATGTTAGATACTCGTATAAAAAGTTTACTTGAGCATCGTAGCACGTTCTGTTGTAACATGAATATTCTCCTGTGGAACAACTAAACATAATTAGCTAACTCAAAAGATTCTTGAGCCATTTTCAGTGAAGTGGCATCAATCACCCTTGCTGAGTTCTCACCATCACAAATGAATTTTTTCATAGCGGATACCTATAAAGTTAATTAAAGGGAATCCGCCCTAGGGCAAAATTCCCTAGGGATGGTTAATCTATGTTGATTTATATTTATGCGGCTTCTCGAATGTAAGCACCAGAAGTCCAAGCGCTTGTCGCGATTCGGACTTCATATTGCTCACTTAACTCATCGAAAAGTTTTGTACTTGCAGAAGCATGATGGAAAAGAGCCAAAGGATTAAATTCCCAAGGTTCTGACCAATTCGCTTCTTTGATTTGTACGCTGATAGCGATGTAGCTACACCAGCTGGTTAACAGCACTTTATAAAAGCCGTTTTCAGCGATAATTTCTCCATCTCTAGTGCGAACATTAAATGTTGGCTCAGTGAATGATTTCGGTAAAAGAGACTGAACTGTCTTTTTTACGTTCTCAATAAACCACTGAGTCTCGTCGTGCAACTCCCAAGGTTCCCAAGCTTCATCAAATGGTAATTCGATATGTACGGTACTTGCGTTTGCTAGACAAAAATGACCTGCGCCCATAACTCACTCCTAAAAATTAATTAGTAAAAAAGTAAAATGGTGCGCAGGCCTTGAGGCTATGCACACCTCAAGGGTTTTGGCTTTAAGCGGTACTTAAAGCATTGTTAGACCTTAACGTAGGTTCGACGGGCTTTCGCCAATACATGACCGCAGTACAAGAATCATCAAGTACATTAGTCATGCAAAATCCAACTGTATTTAAAGTAGTCGATTTACGACGGTCTTAAACAAGGTTGGAAGGGTTGCTCGGTTAGCACTGAGGCCGTTACCGAGTAGCCATCAAAGTTGGCCACTCGGTAACGGCCCCGCGTTGGCAGGGCTTTGGAATTAACTATCAAAGGGAACCCTGATAGTGATACCTGCGGGGGGTGACTTCCGGCTAAGAACGTATCCAAGCACTTCACCGCAATCGGTGTGAGAGCTTGTGATCATTCGCTCACCGTCTGTCTCAATGAACCGCCATACGCTACAGGATTCCTCCTTTTTCACGCTGGGGTGCAGGTAGTTTTTTCCGTTGATGTGGATTTCTTCTCCTGTAGATTTCTTGCTCGGTTTCGGCTGAAACTCAAGGAAAAAGCTCACTTCATCAACGTAGTTCGTTGGGCAGTTTGGAAAGCCGTTTTGACTCATATTCACTCCATTAGTTTATAGAGTGAGGGCTTCCCATTGAGGGCTTTCGCCCTCGCTGTGTGTGGTATTTAGGTGTTCATCTCAAAGTAGACTGTTATTAATCCACTTTAAAATGAACACCTTTTGTAAGGTATTCATTTACGACTCAAGCCGCTGTCGGTTTTGATAGTTGATTGTATTCATCAAGCCAATCAATGCCTTTCGAACCCGCTGGTATTGCTTGCTTGGGGAAAAATACCCGAGCCTCAACACCATGCGATTCTAACCGCTTCCTGAGATTTTCCGCTGCCGCCTGACCTGCGCCAGAAACGTCTTTATCAGCAAAAATGCTGACTCGTTTTACACTCGATGGAATGTGAACAGCTTCTAACAATCTATCGCTGTAACACGCCCACGTCGGTAAACCGGACATCTCTCGCACTGCCAGAGCAGTCTCAATGCCTTCAGCAACAGCCAAGTGTTCCCCAGGATGATAATCAAGGCGGATAGCTCCACCTCTTATATCACCTGGTGGCGACATAATTTTTTTTACGTCTTCCACATTGGCCTTATTACCTTCGGGTGTCAGGTAGATCCGGTGCAATGTCAGGGGCTTGCCTTCTTTATCGAAATAAACGCCTAACATCGCTGGAGTCCAGCTTTTCACCAATTTCCCATCGACATTGCTGACGTTCAGACACGATTTAATTCCGCGCAGTGTATTGGGTAAGTCAGATACATCTAAACCGCGTTTAGACAGATAAGCCTTCACATAATCAGCTTCCATTGCGTGAACGGATTTTGACCACACCTTGCGTAATGACTCGGTACGTTTTGCAACATCTTCCGGAGGTAATGTGTACTCGGCAGGTTTGCTAGAACCCGATGCCACGTACTCAGAATCTAATTTCAGATTAGCCAAACGACTGATTTCATCGCAGGCCTTCATCTTCGGTAGATCAAGTACGTATGCCACCGTATCTATCACATCCATGTAACCAACCCCGTTGAGGTAAGTTGAACCATTGGATGCAATTCGAAACACGGTTGTCCCACTCCCCGTCCGAGGATCAGGTACTTGAGATGGTTTCTTGCGTAGCGCTTCGCTGAGCGCCGGAATTTTGCCGTAAATATCTAACGGATTAACGCTAGACCGAATAGCTTGGATTTTTTGTATTGCGTCCATAAATGCTCCTTTACTCAGGGGATCTTTGATACCCACTAACTAGAGAACGCATCAAAGATCCCCCGAGGGAAATCTAGGACGAACACACAGAGAGAGCGATTGCAGGGAAGCAATCAAACTGCGTATTCATGCGCTAAATGGCGCACTTCTCCCTAGAGGGGAAGTACGCCCCTCTAGGGATTTAAAGTGTTAAATGTGTTGCTTAAGCAACTGCATTAACTGTTTCGGTAACTCGTTGACGTGGTCGATACAGGCTACTTTAAGGTCTTTAAAACCAGTAAACCTTACGTCCACCTGACCAATGATGACAGGCAAAACCACAACGCCATGCTGAGCTAACCAATCGAGAGAACCAACCACTTCCTGCGGAACGTCCGGTTGACCATCGGTAATCACAAACATCACCTTTTTTTGCGATGACTGTAAAATGAGCTTGCTGCCCATTTCCATCATCGCACTTCCAGTACTTGTGCCGCCGAGCTCTACATATGGCAAAACCGAAGGTGTCTTCTTCAGAGCAAAACCTTTTAGCTCCAGATAAAAATCACCAAACAACGATAATGACGTCAAAACACCACTCTGTTTTTCAAGAGCCTGTGTCATTGCCATTGCCGCCTTTGTTGCTACATAAGAGCGGTATGTGTCGTCCCACGGATACCCCATAGAACCTGAAGCATCAAGCAACACACCAACTGAAAGGTTTGCCGCAATATCACGACGGATATTTTTAGCGCCAGGATTCCCCAGAAAAGCATCGACCAACCGATCCTCGTCTAACTCCCCAAACTGCGTCACGCCGGATAATTTCATGTTTCGTTGTCGGAACATGACCTTAACAGCATTGGCGACAGCGCCATTCACCTGCAGATTTGCCGCAGGGAAAACATTGCTTGGATTACCACGCAGCAACTCCTGCACTGTGTAAGGAACGACTTTGATTGGTTCAGGAACACGAGAATAGTTACTCATATCTTGCTGATATCGGTGAGCCTCTAACAGTTTGCCAACGTCCAAGTCCTCGAAGGATTGCTCCAAATCGATTTCATTGAACCCTTTGCTATTGCTAAGAGCCTTCCCGCTAGTATTGCCGTTGCTTTTACCTTCAGCGTCACCTTCAGCGTCACCTTCAGCGTCACCTTCAGCATCACCTTCAGCATCACCTTCAGCATCACCTTCAGCATCACCTTCAGCATCACCTTCAGCATCACCTTCAGCATCACCTTCAGCATCACCTTCAGCATCACCTTCAGCATCACCTTCAGCATCACCTTCAGCATCACCTTCAGCATCACCTTCAGCTTCACCTTCACCTTCAGCTTCACCTTCAGCTTCACCTTCTTGCTGATTAGCCTGTTGCATTGCCGCAAGCTCTAACAGAAGGTTTTCTGCCAACTCACGCACTTCTAAGGTGTCTTTCGCCGTTTGTGCAAGCTGTGCGTATTTCAAACACAACTTATCAAGCTCCAGTGTTACCCAATCAAATCCAGCTAATGCTGGTTTGATCGCAGTAATCCCGTTTTCAAGGTTTCCGACTAGAAGTACGTAATACAAAATGTCGTCGAGACAGTTTGTAAACTCACGCTTGGTAATGATGTCTACCAATATTCTTCGGCTTGATTGATAAGACTGTATTGCGCCAGGAAATTCCCTGATATTGCGCAAGTCGATTCTTATGTCCTCAAGCACGTTGATTGCGTTTTTCAACGCTGTACTGGTCTGCTGCATGACGTTTCCGATTGCACTGAAGTTGGTGTGATTGAGATGGGCCGACTCGTGAAGTAACGAGCAAACCATCTGATCCCACGGGCCAACCCCAATGACAATTCTTTTACCGTTGGTGTAAGAACTGCCACCAGCAATCGTGACGTTAACGCCTTTGCGAGTTAACGCATTCGACAGCATCGAGAATGACGCTTGTTCAGTATTTCTTTTCATTTCTCACTCCAATTGCACCCGTAAGGTACAAAAAAATGGGGTGAGAAAGCCCTTGGGGGCGTACTCACCCCAAGGGTTAAATTAAGCATTCGCAGCTGTTAGCGATTGCGTAAACATTTCAGCTAAATGCAGCTTGCCCAACTCATTAAGCGCTAGACGCTCTTCAGGAGTTGAAGCGGCTGTAAACACAATCTCAAACACCTCCTGCATCGTGAAGTCAGGCAACAACTCCCACATTACCGCCCAATCAACTAAAACACGAGTTGATAGTGCTGATTGAATGCAGTGCTGAGAATTGCCGTTGACAGCATCGGTGTTCATCGCATCACGTACCGTTTTGGCAAATTTCGCCATCGCAAGACGAATACGATAAGACAGCTTAGTCATATCACCGAGAATATCTGTATCCACAGAAATTGCTGGATATTCAAAGCCAATCCAAAGGAAGCGACGTTTAACCGCCTCGTCCATATCGGATGAAATAGAACCGTAACGGCCAGACATGTCGGCTATACCTGGGGTCTGACACGTTGCAATTACTCTAAAGAGCGGGTGAGGATTTACCACCTCGCCAGTTTTCTCAATCGCAAGAGGTTTGCCCTCGAGGATTGGGTGAAGACTAGCTAGCAGGTCGAATGAGCCTTTATCCAGCTCGTCCAGCAACAGAATACCGCCTTCGCGATACGCTTTGACCACCACGCTCTCTTCAAAAACGGTTTCACCATTTTTGATACCAATGTTGCCCTTCAGCGTTTCGGGGCGCATGGTTTCACTCACGGATACTCGGTGCAGAGATAAGCCAAGAGAAGCCGCAAGAAACGCGACAAACTCCGTTTTACCCGTACCTGTTTCGCCATAACAAGCCAGTGACATGTTACGGCTCTTTCCGAACATCCAAGTCAGCGCAATGAGCAAATTACGCTCGTTTGGTCTGTACTTGGGGTTCACTTTTGGCACGTTAGCCATACCTTCAAAAACAGCGACCATTTTACCGCTTAAAGTTGGGCATAATGGGAATACTGTTGCACCGGATACTTGTTTAGCTTTAATAGACATAACTCACTCCAAAATTTTAGAAATGCCCGTAAGGCATTAAAATAAAAGGGTGAGTCTGCCCCATGGGGACAAAACTCACCCCCAAGGGTTTAAAAATTAATTAAAAAACGCAGCAAAAGCGGCATCTAACTCGGCACTTAATTCCGAGTGCTCCACTTCTTCAGTCACTTTTGCCGTTGTAACTTCCGTTTCACCACTGTCTTCTGTAGATCCGCGTAACGCATGTAGCAACTGAGCGACATCTTCATCAATCTCAGCCATAGGCTCGTTAACAATTTCAGGCTCAACCATCGCTTCCAAGCCTAGTTCGTCGTATGACGTTAACAGAGTTTCAAGCGCGGTTTTGTTGCTTAATGACGTTAGTAACAGCCGTAACAAACCTAACGATTTGCTATCCAGTTGCCCATTCTTAGGGAACGAGTTGCGCATCTCATTGAGACATGCCGCAAGTCCGACCCAAGTATCAGAAAGAAAACTGAAGTTCGCCGCCTTTGCTTCCATATCAGCAAGGAATGAAATTGCCTTTTGACCAATCACGTCGCCGCGACCAATCTTATTCAACACATCCTCTGACAAATCCGCAAATTCTTGAAGCAGCTTTTTATCCAAGTGAGTATCAGCAGCAGCCGATTCATCATCGGACATAGAACCGATAACGATAGACATTGGTGGGCTCATGCTCATATAGAAGCGTGATTCCACGTCACTGACAGTAGGCGCATCACGGCGAATGAATCTTGCCGCTTCAGGATGTGCCGCACACTGGTTATCCAGCAGCTCTTCGTAATCTTTCACGAAGGCTTCTGCTTCCTCATTAAAAGCACGCTGAATTGCTTCAAAGCGAATTTTTAAGGTATCGAACTCACTCTCAGGGACTAACCACCCACCCCAAACAGGAATGCCAGCAGTATCCATGAGTCGCTTAGCTCTCATGTAATATTTACTGACGAATTTAAGGGCTGATTTATCAACCAAGAACTTACGAGGCTTCTCTGTGACTTCTGACACGTCCCCACCTTGATCATCAAATACCTTTGATGATTTCTCTGACTTCTTGCCCGAAAAGGACGAGAAATCTAAAGACAGATGGAGACCTTTTTGGCCTTGCAATGAAGCAATTTTGGCCTGACGTGCAGCGATGTTACCTGCGGTATTAAATTTCATGACTCACTCCAAATATGCCCGTTAGGCATAAAAAAAGGGTGAGTCTGCCCCGGGGGGACAAAACTCACCCCAAGGGTTAATAAATTGATTTGTTCACCAGCTGCAGCAGTCAAACTCCGTTGGCGTTTTATGGCTCGGATTTTACTGATGCAATTGGATATGCTGGAGCGATACTGACTCAAAATAGTGCCAATGATTCGCCCCAAGAAATAGTCTGCCAAACGCCTTCGCCATTTCGCAATTGCGATTGCTGCTTAGTGCGTTTTTTAGACCAAGTTTCGTTGTTGAGCTTTATTCTGGCATTGACGATTTCAACTGGGTCAACGACGTCTAAGACACCATCCCTCAGTAAATCACAATCTAAACCAGCATAACGACAAGCAACTAGAAACTGCTCTGAAAACACCCAGTCAAGAATGTCTTCCGCTTCAGTCACCGAATCTCTCAGTAACTCCAGATTTGCAGAAATGATTCCGTCCCAAAAAGCGCGACATTGTTCAGCGCTCCAATCAACAGATTCATGAATGCCTAATTCACCCAACGATTTCTCGCGGGTTTGATATTTTTTAGCCATACCCACTCCAAATAAATAAGTTGCGGGTACGGCCCTTTAGTGGGCAGAACCCACAAGGGAAAAAATGCTTAACGCAGCATCAAAGCGCCCTTTCGGGAGATTGTGATGGTCAAACTAGATGCTCTAGTAGACGCACCACAACCAAACAACAACTCGGCAATTAAATTCCAGTTTCGCGTAGGCGATTGGAATACTGATGTTCAGCGCTTAATTGGGAGTTGTTGTGAGGAAGCATGGAGTGGTACTAAGCAAAATAGGCTTGAAAAAACCCACTTTGGTTAGTTGTGCCAATCAGCACCGG
The DNA here is from genome assembly GCF_006385735.2 of Shewanella sp. LC6. Lineage (NCBI taxonomy): Bacteria > Pseudomonadati > Pseudomonadota > Gammaproteobacteria > Alteromonadales > Shewanellaceae > Shewanella > Shewanella sp. LC6. The sequence goes on along the minus strand of NZ_CP043903.1, from coordinate 88,952 downwards.
CACTGATTGGCTGACACGTCCGTAAGACGGTCTTACTAGCCGGTTAGATAACACCTAGAGTTTCCTCTGGTGACAGAATGTTTTGAGATTTTGCCCAAACTGATAAACGCTCAGCCAGTTCGCCATGATCACTGCTGCTCACATCAAAACCAACCTTGCTTGATGTAATAGCAACACATTTTTCAGACGCGGTAACGAGCACATTCAGATCAGAGAAGAAAATCGCAGATAGTGTAGACATAAGTAAAATTCCTGTTTATAGAGTGTCGCTAGTGCTGTCTATTGCGAAAGAGCATTAGTGACACCCCATAAACAGTCCTAGAGGACGCTTAAGTGATGTCGATTTACAGTGGTTAATTTGGCATTACCAAACTAGGCCCAATCTCTCTAATACAGGTCTAACTAAAAACAGATAGATAGTCATAAAACCCATAAAGATTGCCGCAAATACGATAGCGTCCATAGTCTCACTCCAGTTTTAATAAAATAAAAAAGAAAAGGGGTGATAACGCCTTTTAGGGCAATTCATCACCCCAAAAAGGTAGGTTTGTTAATCAATGTAACAAGTTGAATAGATTCCGTTTGGCCAAGCGTGTACGTGCGCCAGAGTCAAGCAAGGCATACGTAAAACTGTCTTGAAGCTCTAAAGGGAGTCGATTCATTAGTTCTTTAAATGTCGCAACCATCTCTGATTTCAAAGATTCAGCCGCAGATAAATAAAGGGTCCCACACAACTCACCAGCTAAATCAGCATGGAATTTGGCGTTTTTTTGAATTTTTGAATTGACATCACGAAACGGAGAATCGTTAAGCAAGGCAATCTGAGCTGAAGCAGTTTGAATCTCGCCTTCAGCGTCACAAAGTGTGATTTTTTGATTAAGGGTGATCTGATGCAGAACACTCTCGGCCGAAAAAATACTATTCATAGTTCACTCCAATAATTAAAAATTGGGTGAACAATCCCTGTGGGGGAATATTCACCCACAAGGGAAGATATTTAGAAAATCTAAACATCTGGTTTCAGGTCGCTAATCTGAATTGAGTCTGAGTCCGAGGCTAACGGAGACTTTTGGTTGCTGCGTAGCAACACCTTTTGAACTAAACGCCGAATCTATCTAACTGAATTTTTCAGTGATAGATTTTTCGTAAAGAAATGGAAAGCTGATATTCAGCGAGCCAGACGTTTAGGTGGGAGGTTCGGCTGCGCAATTGCACTAGGAAATCGTTATTTCCTAGTGAAACTGGAGGTAAATCAGAAATAGCTAAAGCCACCGATACGAAAGCCATGAACAGGTGTGTACATCATGGCCCTGAAAAGAATGCCTACTGAAAAGTAGAACACTTAGAAAGGCGAAGGGCATCCGCCTACATACACATTATTTTAATTTCACAGGTTTGTCAATCTGTCAGTTTAAGCGTAAAACCCCACACTTTAGGGGTGGGGATGTAAGCGCCCTTGCATTTAATTGATGTCTGTATAAATATACAGCCATGCACACAAAAACCCTAAAAGTCAGAGTAAAAGACAAACACCAAATCGTGCTCACTCAGCAAGCGAGGTCGGTCAACTTTGTCTGGAACTACATCAACGAATTAAGCTCACGCTCCATCAAAGAGCGGGGGCGGTTTTTGTCTGCATTTGATATTCATCCTTACACCAAAGGCGCGAACAAAGAGCTAGGACTTCACAGTCAGACGCTTCAATGTATCGCGAAAGAGTACGTTACTCGCAGAGTCCAATTCAAAAAGGTTCGCCTTAACTGGCGCAAGTCGGGTGGTGCGAAACGCTCCCTTGGCTGGATACCAATTAACACGGGCGCGGCCAAGTGGAAAAACGGTCAAGTGTTCTTCAATGGTCACTATTACAGCGTGTGGGATAGCTACGGCCTAAGCAAATATCAGTTCAAAACCGCTTCATTCAACGAAGATGCTCAAGGGCGTTGGTACTTCAATGTGGTGGTTGAAATCGAAACTCAAGCAAGCTCAGGGACAGCGAGTGTCGGTATCGACCTTGGTTGTAAAGAAGCGGCCACTGATAGCAACGGTCATAAAGTTGTTGGCCGCCAGTACCGCCAGCTCGAACAGCAATTAGGTATTGCGCAACGGGCTAACAAGAAACACCGAGTTAAGGCAATTCACGCCAAAATCAAGAATCGCCGCAAGGACGATTTGCACAAATACAGTCGCCAGCTAGTAGATGGTAATGCGGCGATTTTCGTTGGTAACGTCAATTCCCTTTCTTTAGCTAAAACCAAAATGGCTAAGTCCGTTTTGGATGCAGGATGGGGAATGCTCAAAACAATGCTGGAATATAAATGCGCTCACGCAGGCGTTGTTTTTGAAGAAATCAACGAGAGTTACACAACCCAAACGTGTTCGTGCTGCGGGGAAATCCCCGCAAGCAGTCCGAAAGGTAGAGCAGGCTTGAGAATAAGAGAATGGTCTTGTAGCAGTTGTGGCGCTACGCATGATAGAGATGTCAATGCAGCCAAGAACATTCTTGCGGTCGGGCATGACCGTCTAGCTGTAGGAATCCACCCCCTTTAGGGGGTGGAGGATGTCAAGCGGCGTCAAAATCGTCAGCATCGTCTTCATATCCAGACTCCAGCTCTACAACCCTTTCTTTGTTAACCTCGTACAGAAACTCACTGGGCTCACTGGTGTAACTCATAGTGAGCGACGAGATAGCGCGGGTCATGGCCACATACATTAATCGACGTTCTTCCGCTATCTTACCCTCTGCTAACGCCTCTTTGCTCGGGATGGTTCCTGTGTCGCTCCCCACAATCCACACGTTGTCGAACTGCAAACCTTTTGAAGAGTGCATAGTGATCAATGACAGCTTAGGTGCGGCCTCTTCTGATTGGTCTTTACGCTTTTTGCTGTCTAACGAAGGCTTCAGTTGCGCAATACTTTCTCCCAGGCTCTCCCAGTGACGTCCAGCAATGACATCACCGACGACTTGAGCATGTTTTTGGTCGCGCTTATCGAGGTGTATGGCTAACAATTTAACGATAGATTGCATGTAGGTTCGCTTAGCATCCTCACGCCCTGCAGGTATGTCATGCCAGCCTTCAGCTAATGAGTGGAATTTTTGCAGGTCAGCATGATGACCAATCTCCGCATGTTTAAGGCCGCCAAAGGTCGTTTTCGCCGTCCGGCATAAACCAATAATTCTTGCCGTTTCCGCCTCTGGCACTGACAAAGCCGCCAAAGCCCGATGTAGGGTATGGTCATCATGTTTGCCTGAAATCACAGAGGCAATTTGAATCAAGCTGTAGGGTGCTACGCCATCAAAAAACGACTTACCGCCGCGTCGATTGTACTCAATGCCATGACCCTGAATAACCGTTTCAACGCGATCAAGGATGGCATTATTCCTCGCAATTACTGCCCACGTATGAGGCTCTTTGCTCACCGCATCTAAAATCTGGTTAAGCTGGTTATCCATCGTGCCAGACTTAATGATTTTGACAGTCCCTTGCTCTTCCCTAACCGCATTCATCGGCTTATCAATCCTATCGGGGTTATTGAACTTAATCAGCATACCCGCTCGATTCAGGATTTCCTTTGAGCATCTAAAGCAGTCTCTTAGCACGTAAGCATCTGCGTTAAACTCTGACTGAAAGGCCACCATGTTGTCGTATCCTTGGCCACCCCTGAACGAGTAGATAGCTTGATCGTCATCACCAACGACCACCAGCTTTTTACCAAGCAGCGCGTGTTCACGTAGCCACATGTATTGCAGTGCATCGGTATCTTGAAATTCGTCTACCAGAATATGCGTAGCCGACACAGGAGGGATTTCACTTTGCGCCAGCCAACTCACGGACAGTTGGCATACGACGTTAAAATCCGTCTTGCCCTGCTTAATCAGCATATCTTTGTAAAGCTCGTACAAGGCAACTTCTGTGCCACTATACTCTTTTGACAGGTCTTGGCTTCGGCCCATTTCATCAAACAGCCTAACAACGTCCGGCACCTTAAATCTGAACTTATCAATGAGGTCTAAATGGTCAGCTTCATTGAGCACCGACTTAACGAACAGCATTAACTCATTGGCCATTAATAACCGGCGATTAAGTTTGCCGCGAGTCATCGCTAACGCAGTTGAATGAAAGGTACTGATAGTTACCCGTTCCATAGCTCGTGGGGTAAGGGCGTGAAGCATTCGCTCAGTGAGCTCAACACGAGCCGCATCCGTGAACGTAAGTAAATGGACAGAATAGGCGCCATCTCTGGACAGTAAACGCTTAGTCAGCTCTACCAAAACATAGGTTTTACCACTTCCAGGTAATGCACAAACAAGGGTATTGTCGTCACGTTCGATGACTAACCCCTGATCTTTTGTTGAGCCCATTTAAACTTCACCATTAAATTTATGTGTTGCGCGAATGATAAGTTTCGTAAGCTAAACAATCAACCTTTTAAACACTCTTCTTATATTTCAAGAAATTTGCCAAGTATTAGGCCTGTGTTAACATTGTTGGTAATTCTATCAGGAGTTCACCATGAAAAAGACCTACTCACTTGCCGCTGTTCTTGCTTGCACCGCATTGTTCTCTGGTTGCGCGTCAACACCAACTGACAAATCAGCACCTAAAACAGTCTCTCAACTCGATATTAAATCTGATGATTCTTTTGCATTTAAAGTTTTCAAGTTGGGTCATGGGGGGCATGGGAATATCAAAGACAAAATTGTTTCTGATGCTGAATGGGAGAAAATTAACGGCTCTAGTGGCTCGGTTGTCGCAATGAACGCGGCAGCTGGCGCAGCTGGCTTAGGTGTCATTTCAGGTTCCGGCCTATCTGGTGGTCTATTAAATGCGGGTCTATTTTTCTTAGGTTCAGGGGAGATCCCACCTTTACCAACATTTATGTTTTATCAAATTGTGCCAGCAGATCAGATGGAACAAGCAAAAGCTGACTTAATCAAAACCTACTTGCCAGATGGTCAGAAATTTGAACTCTCAGCTGGAGTTGATGGCAGAACTGTAGTGCTGGTAGATTCGAATTATTCAGATTTACCATTACCCCAATACAAAGGTAAATTTGCTGCATTGAGCATTTCTACAACTACCTTGCTTAGTGGGGCTGAATTGAAATCATTGCTGAATATTGGTGATGGAAACGGTAGTTATGCGATTTTAAAGTTAGGCATTGGTTCTTGTTACCAAGTTGAGAGCAGTAAGTTATTAGCTCAGACCTTTGAATATCCATCCTACTTTTATATGCCACCAAAGGCACCTAATTCACGCAAAACTTGTGAGTCTGTTGATAATTCCTTGACTGATTATCCATATATCATTGACGTTAATACCAAAACTCAGCGCTTCTTCGTCAAAATGTAATCTTATACCCGCAAGCATTTAACAAAATGCTTGCGGGGTTTTGTCACTTTAGATTGGGCAAGATGGTGGTCTTGGGAAACCTGAACAATCTAGGTTAGTAGCAGGGGAAGCGTTTTCAAACGCTTCTCGAACTTTGACACCAGTATCCACCCCTAACTGATTTTTAATCCTGTCATCGGCGCTGTCTCGCGCATCGGGGTTAACTATGGCATCTTCACCCGTTTTTTCCATGTCAGGCTCAGGGAACATACCAGATTCAGTCATTAACCCCACCCACTCGCTGAAGTCTACTTTTCCTAGGTCGATATTCGATAATTCGTCTAGGGTTAATCCACGGCACATTTCGTTGTCATGCCATGACACTGGATTGTGCCCAAGTTGAACAATCACCTGCTCCATGATAATTCGAGCTAAGGTACTCTTGAAACAGCAATACTCGTTGTGCGCCTTATCAGTACATATCCCTAATGTCTTTTTACAAGGCACTTTACGGACGAAGAAGCACTTGCGTTCTTTCAGCTCGGTCCCCATTTTCAGCTCTTCCTCGTCACAGGCCGTTAGAATCGTATAAAGCAATTTGAGCATGTTATAAATGGTGTAAAGCATCATCACGAAAGAAAGCGCTGCTATGAGGTTACTTACAACACCTTCCATAGCCTGTGCGCCAGCACCTTCTGCTAAAGCACCTGATTGCTCTTTGGCTACTTCAACCCCTAGCGCTTCAGCCCCAGAAACTATAGCTTCCTGCATCGCCTGCGGCATCACATCGTAAACCCACTGGTAGATTTCTGTTTTTACCGTATCGATTGAGGTAGCCAAATCAGTGAAAAAGTCAGTAACAACGGAGCCTGCTTCTCCAGAAACTGTGGTTGCTGCGTTGCCGGCTGTAGCCGTAGCTTCGGAAGAAAAGGATTTACCAAGATAATCCCATGCACCTTTTGCGGCCTCCGTCGCTGGTTTAGTTGTGTCAGATACCCAATCAACAGCATCATTCCAACCACTTTTTACCATGCTCCAGCCTTTTTTGGCATATTCCCCGCCTAAATACTCATTCACCCACGCGTTCTCACTGGACACTGCATTTTGCCCAGCTTTGAAGGTCATTAATGACAGTTTAAATAGGTTGGATGTGGTATCGGTGCCTTTGGTGGAGCAGCAATCATTTACCTTGAGTTGATCCCAGCTACATTGCTCAACACTGCCAACGAACACTTGGCAGGTATCAGGATTAGTAGGGTCCGTACATGATGACCCATTGTCTAATTCGTTTATAGCCGCGTACATCGCAGCAGTTTGAACAAAGTCTGTATTGGTCTCTTTTGCTTTTGTTTCGCAATTGCCATTCACACATGAAATATCGGTAAAACAGGTATTATTCTCTACTATTTCAGTTTTAGTTATGACCGAACCGCTCTCGCAGCGATAAGTCACATCCCACCCAAAACATGTATTAGTTGCCGAATCAAGCCACCCCTCCGCGCACGTAGATGACTCAATACTGCATTTTTCATCTGACGTATACTGACTGCACTGATCACCCATTGTCCGAATGTCAGAATACCCAACTGTTCCACCATTAAAGGGTAGTCGATTACCCTTAAGAGGATCACACACATAATCTTCCATGTGCGCATACATGCAAGGAGTAAGGCCATCGTCCCCCTCGTATAAAGGATCTAGATTGACAAGTGCAAACATATCCTTGGTTTTTTCTAACGCATCGATAACTTGTTGGTCTGAGGATATATCACGCAGTACTTCCCAATGAGCGAGATAAAGTGGTGCGTTAGCACGTTTGGTCCAATCTTCTGAGGTATTCCCTCGCCCAATGATAATTCGACGTTGCTTTAAAGAGTCAAAACTTCCACCGTACATCTGCTTAGCATCAAAAATCTGGCCATTCTCATTGTAAAACCGAGATGTAACACCGTTGTTTATTTTGACAGCAAATACAGACCATTTATTCCGCTTGGGTAGGACGTTTACAAACTCTGTACCATACATACCAGGGCCACTGTAGATACTATGAGTTTGAAACCCAATTCCCTCTTTGCATACCCATAGACCGTCGTCGTTCTTATTGTCACCTTCATCATCAGTGGTACCAACTATGTTACCGCAGTTTGATTTAGTCCCATTTGCCAAACTTGGGTCAAAATCCCTACGCATAACCATTAATATTACGTCATTTGCCCCAGACACCGCCTGAACCCCCGGAGCACCATCTATATCCGAAAGGTTTAGCACACCACCGTTATTGATTAACTCAGAATCTAATCTAGCATCGCATTTCCAATCAGATGCCGTACAAAAACTGTCTGGCGTTGACAACGATGCCTCACATCCTTCTGGTGACTCAACAATGTCCTCAACCCAGTTTGCAAGCAAGTCTTGATCGAAATTGATAGTGATACTGGTATACCCTTCCCCCAAATTTTTTACGGATAGCAACTGTTCGACGGTCAGAGTGCGATTCTTTGCTAATGCAGTCTGGAATGGCACAGTCACATCAATGGGGGACGCAGTTATGGTGTTACCAATATCGGAGCAAGACTGTCCATCTAGTGGGAAAGTCGAAGACTGGTTAAGAATTGTGTCATTAACTGATAATTTAAAATAATCGTCATATCTCGATTTCCCTATAGTCGCGGAAACAATGTTTATTCCGTCAAGCAATCTGAACGATGAAGCATTGCGATAGACTTTACACGTACCATCATCATTGTCTGGCAGAGCGTTATCCGTTTCATCTCCCAAAATGATTGAAATACAGCGTTTACCGCAATACCCAAACCCACTGCCAAAGATTTTATTCTCGTTTGGTGGCGTTAAAATTCGTTCTCTATTACAGCTTGAAAGATTGTTTCTGTTTGGCTTAAAGCACTCTTCGATAGTATTTTTAATCAGTGAGTCATCGATAGTAGTTTTAGTGACAGTGTCCGTCGAACAATCCCCGAAAAATTGTCCTCCACTACCATTAAGAATGTTTTGCTGTTCCTGTGATCCAGATTTAAGGAATGAAGCATCCTTTCCAATAGTGTGTGGCGGGTTCTTGTTTTGAGCATCAAGCAAGGTTAGATAAGCATTAGCACTATGATCTTGCGCATCATTCGTTTCATCTTGATTTGCCCCTACAACGGGCTCTGACTTTCCATAAGCCGTGTTTCGCTCAACGGCCTCTTTAATCGATTTTTGTTGCGCCTTTTCGTCCTGATAAGTACCTGTTGCAGATACGTTGTAACCGTTATTGGAGTCAAGCCCGAGCATATCAGCATTGGTCATATTAGATGTGGTCATATCTGTTTGACCAACATTCCGGTAATTAAGCTTAATATTGTTAGTTGTGCCTCCTGGCAGCTCAATGGCGCCTACCGCGGATTTGCCAAAATCGCGGCCCATCTGCATAAAGTAATCAGGATCTGATAAGTTTCCCTTCGCCGTAATACAGGTATTGCTGTAGGGATCTAACTCTTTTCCAGTTGGACAACTGGCGACAGAACCCGAGGAATTAACACATGAACCGTTCATTAACGTCGTACCTGCCGGGCAGCTCGGGGCAGTCCCAGGCATACACTGACTACCATCTTGATAGTAGCCTGCCGGACAGCTTACAGTTGATACAGTGATTTCGACTTTCTGGCAGTTGTCATCACCGGCAGGCGTGTAGCCAGTTGGACAAGTGGAAATGGTTCCCTCATACAAGGTTCGCTTACAGGTTGATTCGTTTTGCTTTTGCCAGCTTTGATCAGGCAATGTAACTGAGACCGTCTCGTCCTTTTTACAGAGTCCGAGGTCTACATAGGTTTGTGGGCAAATTTGCTCTACTGTTTCTGCCGCCCCACCTTCATCCGGGCAAGTTTTACCCAATGGGGTCTGCAGTTTAAAACAAATTCCATTGCTAAATGTTGTGTACCCTGTGGGGCAACTAGCCCGAGATGAAGCGCTTTGCCTTGCTGAACAAAGGTTAGGATACAGAGGGTCATGATAGTTCCACGATTGTTGAGAGTCCAACCAGTTTGTCCCAGTGGGGCAACTGTTTATCGTTGTCCGGGACTCGTTTTTGGCACATGTTTGTAAGCCATTTACCGTGGTGACTGAATAGCCCGGTGTCGAGCATGACACTACCGGGGCTGCATAAGTGTACTTAATACAGGTGCCATTGGAATAGCTCCACCCTGTTGGGCAGGAATACTGAAGAGATACTGGCAATGGGAGATCTGCAAATGCAGGGCTACTTGTGAGAAATAGCGCCAGAAAACTCATAGTTAAAATATTGAATAAGTAAATGCTTCCTATTCCGTAAGAGATTACCTTTTCCCACCACGTAACCAGTTTATCTTCCATTGTTATTGAACCCTCACACAGCAATCGGTGTATCTGAAAATTGAATAAACCGCGTGTTGGTCTTTTCCATTACCAGGAGACTTTCTACCTGAACCCCACCAAATCGTAGGCCAACCGAGAGGGTGACAGCATTCATCCCATGAACCATCTAGGGTTGATTTATTTTTATCTTCGCTGTTGTCGTAATTGCCAGTTTCAGGATTTTGTAGATCCTCAATATTAAAAGCCTTCGTGGGTTTCACGGCTGATGCTGCTGCAGGATTCGCTTCAGGAGACGGATACATCATAGAAATTTTGTACTGCGCCTTAGGGATCATTGGACTGTACTCGGCGTTACACATCGCCTCTTTACCGTAAGTTTTTCGCGCTAACCCCCTGCGATGTAGCGCAGCAAGTGAACGAGTCGTGATTAACTGGGTATTGCGGATAAAATCATTGTCGGCCCCAATAAAGCCGGTTAATGGATACAAGGGACCATCTAAACCAGCGCAGAACCACAGCGCCTCGTTAGCACTGCCGCTACTAGCAGTGATCATCCCATCGGCAACACAAATGGCGCGGCCAACAGGATTCGCAATCGGAATTGCGTCAGGAGTGAACAGAAATGATAGCGCCGAGTTTTCGTAGGTGACATCGAGAATTGACATGTACGCAATATCGAGGTCAAAGTAACCAGGGGATGTGTCGCACTCAGGCAACAAGAAAAGACCTAACATCTTGAAAACCGGATTGATGATGTAGTTGTAATGTAAGAACGATACCGTTTCGGCAGATTGAGTATCTGGGTTGGATGCCCTCCCCCGCATCGTCATGTCATTTTGTAGCAAGGTTCCACCCAGCGTTGGACTGCACCATGGCGTTGCAGAGACTTCAACTAAATGATCAGGTGACCAGTAACCCAGAGATACCCCAAGCTCCGGCACACCCAGAGCATCCGAGCATGAGCATAAACGACTCGAATTAGCCCCTTTAGGCACATTGTCCGAGAATCCGGCGAGGTTAAAAGGTAGCGTACATGACCAGCAAAAAGAGTTAATCAGGTTTGAGAAATAGCCAGCATCGGGGCAAACCGAGTCCGGCATACTGTTCGCACTCACATTTACGGACATCATGGAAGCCAGAAAAACAGCTACTTTTGCGAACTTCTTCATCATTTGGCACCGCCATTTGGAGCTACTAATAGTGTCGGTAATCCCGCATTACTCAGAGTTCGTTGACCAATCTCAGTGACGCGGATTTCTCCCTTAAACAAATCAACTAATGCGGGTAAATGCTCAAGCTTAAAACGAGACACCATCGTCGGTTGCATCAAGTACAAGCGACGGCCTAGTTTTGTCTGCAACCGGTTAAATTCGCTTAAATCGCTACCCGCTGGCAGAGCTGATAGCAGCACGTAAACTTGCTTGTGATCAGTCACGGAAAGTACATCATTCATCCACGCCAGCTGACGCTCACTGGTTGGGTCAATCATGAATAAGCGGGTTTCCATTTGGAGTAATGCTGTAGGATCTACAACATCACCGGCCTTGGCAAAATACTGGCCATCCGGCGTTGTTTGGTCTTGGGTAAAGCGAACACGCGGGTCAATTTTGTAACGCACATCCTCGTCTTTAAGGCTCTCTGTCAACTGAACCTCTTTACGGTTAACGAATCGGCTAACGGCCTCGTGCTTTTTCTCTTCCCAATCTACTTTTTTGAGCTTCTGTTGGATAAGTTCGAGCATGTCCATCTCAGTAATGTCGTAAGTGTCTGACAACTTCCCGAGCGAGCCGCTTTGCAACAAGCCTTCGGACTGCTTAACGAAATCTTCTAATGACTGTAGCCCTGTCGCGGTAACCACTTTGCCACCGTTGCGATACACCATTGTTGGCGCTACTTCGACTGCATAGGTATTAAACAAACGAGGGTCTATGATAACTCTTGGAGTAACATCTAAATCTGCTTCATCTATCACTCTATGAATGGCGTTGGAGGCATCACGCAGACTTTCAGATTCATCTTTCAGGCCTCTAAATACGACTGTTGTTTTAACTTGGCTTTGAGATGCTGCTCTCAGCGCTGATTTCAGCGTGTATGCTGGCATACCGAATGAAGCGAAAATGAATACCTCTCCGTTTGCGGCTATCTCTTGCTGCACAACAGGCGTGACAGGTTCTGGCTTTGGCAGCACTTGATGCCTGATCGCATCGGCCTGCTGGGTGAGCATTTGTGCTTGTGAAATGTAAGATTGCTGCCCCCAAGCAGCGGGGAGGCCACCTTGGGGCTGCTGGGTATTGTTCTGCCTCATAGCCTCGATTTGGCTACGGACTTCATCCATCTGTCGTTTTGCATCCAGAATAAACTGCTGGTTATCGTCTGTAGCCATTGCATCGAAATAAATGGCAGACATCGTTACCGCCACAAACAAGCTAACAAGAAACTGTCTATTAGATAATGAGGTAAGCACGACCAATCACCTGCTGAGTTTTGATTGAACCAAAGAAACGACTGTCATAACTGCCAGGTTCTGTGCCTAACACAAAGATCCCGCCATTCTCTACAGTCCGAGTACCAATGAGCTTTTGTACATCGATATTCAGCGCATTCGCCGCATTGTCGATAGGTGCTGGGAACCTGTGTTTTTTGTTGGTCACACTAAACCTCCCTATTTCTACGAGGTCTCCTTCGACACCTGCCACTAACTTTATGATGTTGATCCCTGACGGAAGAATGTCGGTTTGAGGAGACATGAACATCACCAGCTCGCCGCTATTAACGTGTTTTTGTCGTGTGTCTACCACGAATACTGAACCTGGAATGCATTTATCGCTGTTGAGTACCAATATCAGTTTATAGCTATGACTAAACCACGTAGTAGCAGCTGTAATGACGGCAGCAATACAAAATGGAAGTAAATACGTGTGACGCCAGTGAGCCTTGTCGAATTTGATCATCTACACATTTCTATTAGTATACAGTTCATGTATATTACTAGACGGAATGCAGTTCAGCAACAACGAGAGCGGCGATGAAATCTACTGTGAATGACTTAGAGCTAATTTTGAATCAACTAGGAATTGACCCGACAACACTGATCCCAGTGAATATTACAGGTCTTACAATTGAAGAGTTGGACCGCATTTCCGCACACGTAGAATGTGGGAAGAGTTTTGTGAATTGCTGTAGAACTCAGAGCATATTGAATGCTGAACTTATAGTGCAAGGGATCGTGATTGTCGCGATAGGTGATAATTTAATCGCGCTAGATCATCGATGGTTAAAGCGTGGCGACTACTATTTAGACCCCACATTTAGTTTATTCAACAGCACCAGCAGCCCTAATGATACCTATGTTCTTAGCTACTTTATGCAAATTGAAGTTGCAACCGCAAATGCTGCTAATGATTCAATATCCGATATTTCGATCGATTCATTAAGCAAACTAGCTCAATAGTGAACAACCATCTTCCGTTTAGACCCATTTAACCGAGGCCTCAACCACCTCGGTTTTTTTTGGTTTGGGTTAGATTTTACTTGTCTTGACATCCTCCTCGCCGTAAACGACGAGGATTCCTACTGCGGTTAGGCGCGAACGCCGGACTCGCTTCGGTGGGTTCCTGCTGCTGGCGGCATTGTTGCACCACTCACTTCACAGGCTAATCGGGCGTGTCCCGCCCTTAATACATTGATCGCGCCGACGACATCGGCGTTTTCTTCAAAGCCACATTCCACACAGGCAAACCGAGCTTGCGTGGCGCGGTTATCCTTCGATATGTGACCACAGCACGGACACGTCCGGCTGGTGTTTTTCGGTGGAACGGCGATCAGGTGGCCGCCATTCCATGCCAGCTTGTAATCGAGCTGGCGACGGAACTCAAACCAGCCTTGATCAAGAATGGCTTTATTCAGGCCTGACTTCGCCCTAACATTCCTACCCTGTTGCTCGGCGGTTCCTGCCGCTGATTTTGACATGTTTTTGACCTGCAAATCTTCAATACAGACTATCGCGTGGTTTTTGCTAATGTCGTTTGATATTTTATGCAGGTAGTCACGGCGGCTGTTGCCGATATTGGAATGAATGCGCTGAACTTTGGCTTTGGCCTTTTTCCAGTTATTGCTGAATTTTACCTTGCGGCTCATGGCCTGCTGCGCCTTGCGCAAAGCGGTTTCGTGCCGTTTGAAACTGTTGAGCGGGGCGTAGAAACGGCCATCGGACAGGGTGGCAAAGCGGGCAATGCCCATGTCAATGCCGATGGCATCGCCCTGATGCACGGCAATTTCAACTTCCCGCTCGGTCTGGATCGATACATACCACTTACCACAAACCTGACTGACCGTGACGTTTTTAATCTCACCTTCCACCGTCCGACTGTTGCGGTAACGCAGCCAGCCGAGCTTGGGCAGGAAGAGTCGATTATTGCCTTGCTCCAGTTTCACCCCTTGTGGATAGCGAAAGCTATCTGACTGACCCTTCTTTTTGAAGCGCGGGAAGTCTGCTCGTTTGGCAAAGAAATTTTTGTACGCCCGATCTAAATCTTTCAGCGACTGTTGCAGCGTTTGAGAAGGTGAATCAGACAGCCATTTTGTTTCTGGCTCTGCTTTCCATTGTGGTAACAGATTATTCAGTTCAAAGGCCGATAGTTTCTTTTCACCCAGCTCATGTCGTTCTTTTTGCAACGCCAGCGCCTTGTTATAGACAAACCGACAAGCACCGGAGAAGCGGCGCATCTGGCGCTGCTGCTCTCCAGTGACAATCAGTTCGAATTTGTAGGCTTGCAGTCGTTGCATGGCTTGCTCATACTGTGTCAATACAACTCAATTATAGATTGGTCTATGGAAATTGAAAGCGATTTAAGGCATGGCAGGCATTGTGTTTTTAAAATGCACGTTCATTTGGTCTTTGTAACAAAATACCGACGAAATGTCTTTACCAAAGAAGTGCTGGATGATCTAAAAATCTTTTTTGAAAAGGTCTGTCTTGATTTTGAATCAGAGCTGGTTGAGTTCGACGGTGAAGACGACCATGTGCATTTGTTGGTGAATTACCCGCCGAAGGTGGCCGTGTCGAATCTGGTTAACAGTCTCAAAGGTGTATCCAGCCGGATGATCCGAAAAAAGAATTACCCTTCGATCAAAAAGAAACTCTGGGGAGGTGCGCTCTGGTCGCCCAGTTATTTTGCGGGGAGCTGTGGTGGTGCGCCAATTGAGATCATCCGGCAGTATATTGAGCAGCAACAAACTCCGGCGTAGCCCTCAGAACGGCTTCGCCGTTGCGCTATTCATCCTCGCCCTGAACGGCGAGGTTTTCCGCACTATCCGATAAATAAAATGAGAACCCGCTTAACCGAGTTGTCTATGCTAGCTAATCAACAACTTAAATTAGTCTTGGATCGATTTGATATTTTAAATCAACGGCATTCTTAACCGACTCAATTACAACTGGATTGGAAGGGTTGACCAACACATTGTGCTCCAAGGGCACAATAAACGAGGGCACCATCAGTCCAGCCGCCGATTCAGACTCTATAAACGAATCTCCAAGCCCTCTGGACATTATGTCGTTGTATCGCCACCCCTCGGCCAATTCGCTTTGTGGCAACATCATCAATTCACTTTCGGGCAATTCCAGTTCAAGCGTGACGAAGTTATCGAATCTTCGGGGTGAATTGAGATGCACTAAGACTTCTAGGATTGCTAGAGATAGTGTAGGAGAGGTATACACCATCGGTACTCCCAATGAGTTCCAGCGCCCCCCATACATTGCAGCCCCTTGTCCATTCCATGCAGAATCCACGTACTGCTTTGATACAATGCGATAGAGCTTCACATGTAAACTCCGTGCATTAATCTATTAATTAGACGAATGACATCTAATGTGCCCGACTCAGAGCCCATTAACTCAATTGGTCTTTTACCGTTCAATCCAATTGCGGGTTCATTGAGCCATTGAATAGCATCAGCCTTGTTTCCACCAAGCATCAAAGTTGCTGCTTCATACATTCGTATCATCCTTGCAAACGCTTCGCTTTCACTAGGTTTCAGTCGATGTTCTTTATCCTTTACCCGACGGGCGAAGGTTGCCCGGCTTAAACCGGCATACTGAACAAGGTTCGTAACGGGCATGGAAACGGCTTCGGCAAAGCGATTCACAACATCAATACTAAACCCATGATTTATTGCGTCACTTAGCACAGGGCCTTCGCCAGCAGGCAACCCCACTTTAGCCCAGATAGATTGATGTGCTTTAGGTTTTAATCTGAACTCACGTAATTGTTGAACAGCCATATCAATGACTCCTGCATTCCAAAATTATGATTAATTATCGCACTATACGTCTCATTTGACAAATTTTAATGTCTCACATGAAATTAGCATTTATAAAAAATCCCGCACTTGCGGGATTCTTTATTTGAACGGTTTAATATGTGTAATGTTTCTCAATAGAATTTGAGTAAGCGCCAGAGTCATCCACGCCTCTAGCGATAATCACAGCACTATAACCAGTTGACTTACTTACGTAAATATAAGATCCAATGTAGGGTGATACTTCACCGTTAATGTTCCACTCGTATTTCGCCATCTTACCATCTTCGTCAGTACATATCAGATCGAGTCGGAGAATGTTGGAATAATTGCTTTCCTTCACGTTACATTTGGGTTCTACGTTTTTGGCAACGGGGATTTCCATTTCGTACTCCCGTTGGATGTTGAATACGGATGTCATAACCGCTTTTAGTTTGTGAACACCCGCTTCAACACCACTTACCATCACCCTCAGATTGGTAGGCTCCACCAGCTTGCCATCTAGATACCAACTAACCGTGTTGATTCTGTCTAATGGATGTCCCATTTTGCCTGACAAGTTTGCTATCACGGTTAATGGCTCGCGCATCATAGTGTTGCTATAACGTGGCTCAATGCTCAACTGGGGCTCCGGCGCTTGGTTGGTGCCAATATAGCTTGAAACCACCTTAGCGTTTCCTCTGTTATCGGTGACCGTAGCTTGAACATTCTCGGTTCCCGCTTCCGTCACATTGAAAACCACTTGCTTATCTGACTTACGAACCACTTCAAATGTCTCAGGGATTTTCCATTCTACTGAGAAAGTCACTCCTGAATAGTAAGGAGGGAGATCTGTCGGTGTGTTAATCAACATTGAACCAGAAGTTGGGGCATAACTACTGTTCGTTTTGCTGATGATCTCAAAAGATGGGAAAGTATATCTCCATGCAGCAGGCGTTAACCGTTTCAGGTTTTCAGTCTCAGCCTGATACCCCTCTGCCCATGCTCTGACTTGTAGTGTAACCAGCTTATTAGTGACATCTGCCGCTGTTGGGGTGTAAGTAATAGATGGTGATAGAGTTTTAGTACCGTCCGGCAAAGTCCATTCAGTAATGATTGGAGTACCTGCGGCAGTATCAGCTAAGGTAGTTGTCACATCTAGTGTGTAGGGTACACCTTCTTCCATCGCTTTGATTACTGGCAACGACATTCTCACAGGTTGTAATCGTGCAGCACGTACAATCTTAGTAGCCTTCGAGAATCTAGCATCACCAGCCAGCTCAGTATTCACGTAAGCAGCGCGTGCATAAACGTTGTAGCGAGTATCGTTGTCCATTGTTAATGTAAAACTATCATCACCATTAACCCAGTTCACACCATCTAAAGACCATTGGACCTCCGTTGAAGTCAAGTCGATAGATTCGTCATTATCCAGAAGTTTGTACTCACCAGTTTCCCCACTATGCAATGCACTAACCCCTTCAATCTTCAGATCAGGTTGCTCGTACACCAACACCTCTTGAAAATCAGTGGTTGTTCTAATTCCACTGTATTTGTTCGCAATCTGCGCTCTAAATTGGTAGATCCCTTTTGTTGATAATAGGAGTTGAACAAAGTCTTTGTTAGTGGCAATTTCTTCCCACGTACCGCCACTATCTTTCGACATTTCCCAAGTCACGTCGCCTTTAGCACGACGGTCATTTAGTGTATTAGGTACGTATAGCAGTTGAGCCGCGAATGGCGCTTTACCCGCCATGCGCTTTATCTGGATATCTCCGTCAATAGCCTCACCTTTATAAATCTGGAAAAATGCAGAATTACTCTTAATCGTTTTTTGGTAATCAGCCAGTTTACTGTCCACAGTCACCAGAGCCACTAAGCGAGAACTGCCGATAGAAAAGTCCTTGAATGGGATTTCCGCAGATGCCACACCTTCACTGTTAAGCTTTAATGGCTCTGTTAGGTTTTGATAGCTAGTACCTTCTTTGTTTCGCGACTCCAATGCAATGACCGCAGACCAATCACCCATAGTCTCTTTATCGTAAGTCATTTTTCGAGTTAAGAAGTCCAGAGAGCCAATACTCACTTTAGCAGTGATCGTAGACTGAGTGTTTTGAAGTACCTCGGGGGTTTCTAGCTTCGCTACAATAGTATTAGCTGGCACAGTCAGAACTTTAACCTTCTTAGTGCCTAACGCGGTTTTGTCCCCAGTGTACTGAGCTTTTAGCTCAATATCTCTTGTGGTCCACAAGGCAGATGCCCCCACACTTAAAACTTTACCAATTCGCTTTTTAGACTGAGCTGAGCCTGATTGTGTGTAAGGGTATAACACCTGAGTGCCATCACTGCTAGTGATTGAAAAAGTTAAATCACCGTTAATAAACTCAGCTGACGTGGTGGTAATCACCCCACCATCAACTGTCGTCGTAAAAATGTCAGGTTTAAATTCACGGTATTTAGCAACAGTTACTACTGGCGGCTCCGGCTCAGTCACTTTAAATGCTTGCGAACCCACAAAGCTGAGCGCTTCTGAGTTTTTTCGGTTGATCATCCAAACCTTGTACTTAGCCTCGTTAAGTGAGGATGTACTGGTCGCTTTTTGGAACGTACCCGCGAGCACTTGCTGAGAGTTAGACCATTGAGAGCCTGTGCCATCAGGGAATTGTAGCCATTCAATAAAACAGCGATAATTTAACTGACCACCAGCTTTACGTGCCTGCTCAGCTGACGCATACATGCGACAACCAACCCCCTCGGTGTTTTTGAGTGGCATAGAGACCGCTTGAACACCTCTTCGATAGGTCTGGCTTCTGTCATCTATCTGCCATTTTACTGGCATATATCGAATTGAGACTTCCTGTACTGATGTGTTACCAGCATTATCCTGGACTACCACAGATAGTAATTTATCAGTATTGGGCTCTAATGGAGTATCTGGAGTTTTGAGCATTTTTAAATACTCAATCCCTTCATCAATACCATCTCCAAGAACTGATTGGCCATCCACTGACGCAGCAATCACCTTCCCCCCACCAGACATGGAATCAACAGCCGCAACGAGAATATCATCAAAGAAATAAATAGGGTCGGCAGCGTTAACAATGCCGCCGTTAGTGTTGTAAATCCTGATAGTTGGAGGATTTCTATCGATGTTACTGGACTCACCTACGACACCTTCCCAGGTGTTGCTGTAAGCGTCCGTCAACGTCGCGTATGGGATGTAAACGCCATCTGGAAGCGAAGACAGGTTAAACTCGAATGCCCATACATCGGAATGCTGCTCAACGAGCTTAGGGCTCAGCTTAAGTTCTCCCGTAGGTAAGGTAATAACATCGGTAGAGAGAATGTCATTTCCTGCCAGGTTATAGCTTGGTTGTTTGATTGAATACTGTGGATCTGGTTTTAACGTAATAGTCGCCTGTGGATGCCACCACGTACCGGATTTACCCGCGTGAGGGGTAGCTACTGTTAATAGCGCTTTTTCGTTCTCGATAGTTAGTGTCGTGCCGTCTGTAAATGTTTTAGTGATTGGCACCTCGTTACCCGAGGCCACCGCTTGCATCATATAATCGTCGAGTGTCGCGGTCCTGAAGTCCCACGCGAGATTGTATTGCGACTGATATTGGCCATTGATGGTTTTGAAATAACCATTATCCGAATCCACGCTCATGCTGTAGTTGGTTGAGCCCGTCGAACTGCTTGTGTCGGTGACAATAGTCGTGCCAGCTGTGGACATGGTACATGATGTGCTGCCAATCGGGATGGTACACGCCCCGAGACTCGGCGCATTAACTACTTGGGTATATGGCCTTGAATCGGTCTTAACTTGGACGGTTTTGAGGATGTTTCCCTTGCTGTTGCTGGTTACGTCCGAGCCTAACTGGATACCAGTGGTTAAGTCACTTACGATTTCAACGATGTTTGGGGAAATAGCTTGCGCCGCTTCCACAGTCATCGAGCCTGTTTCAACCAGCACTTTTTCACTGCCACTGCCAGAATAAATACTTACGGTATACCCGATGATGTTATTGCCAGAGTTATTAAAGTAACCCTGAATACCATCGCTGTAAGTGCTTAACCCTGATGGCAAGCTCCACTCCAGTAAACAGAGCATGTTACCTTGGGACTGCGTAAAGGCTTTTGCCGCCGCTACATCCGTCGTTAAGCTACAACCCGCACCGGTTCCTTGAGTTGGTTTGATTTGCACCTGCTGGACGTTAGCCACCACTCCTGAAGGTGGGGTCAAGACGATTTCGGGCATTTTTGCAGACAGTTCACCAGTGATGGTTACACCGGATACAGCTAAAGCGTTAAATGACCACGCCGATTGCGCTAGTATAAGTAGCGCTATGGCGGATTTACTGAAAATTAAGTCGCCCATTCTGAATCCAACATTTTTTTATGATTACATAGGTTATCAGAATTATATAAATGGATATATTTATTTACCCATTTTTTAAGCAATTAACGGGAATTTTGCGATGAATAAATGCACATTAAATTAATCAAATGAGTTTATGATACCAAGGAGATCCCATATTGGGATCTCCTTATGGAGATGGGAAATTAATTGACTGATGCGGAGAGTTGTAGCGAGTTTATGGCTTGGGAGATTGCGGCAAAGTTATTCACAACTTTGACCATTTCACCACCATTGCGATAAAACAGCGTTGGCGTACCTTGGATGCCCAGTGTACCCATGAGCTCAGAGTTTTGGATGATGGCCATCTTAGTTTCTGGGGTTGGTGTTGCAGTGGCATAAGCAGCTTTAGTTTGCTTCGCCTCTTCGTGCTTCCACACCGCGTCCTTACCGCCATCAATCATGGATTGGATTGCTGGGACAGAGTTGGCGCTGATCCACGCTAACGGCACCAAGCGCACATCCAACTGTTTGCTTTCAATCTCGGGTTTCAAACGTGCGAGTAAGCTACTGCAAGCACTACAGAAGGGTTCAAAGAATACATAAATCGCTTTCTCAGCTGACGCTTGTTCATAGCCCAGTTGAATGTATTTCGCCGCAGTGAGACTTTGCCAATCCTGCTCAGTGTAAGTTTGCTGAGCAACAGGTGCGCGTTGTGCTCGACCTGCTTGTTGTGGCTGATTCCTATCGGCTTCGGAGATGCCCAGCGTCGTCGCCCACTGCTCCGTTAAGTTGACGCCATTCGCATCCACCAGACCACCAGCAATAACAAAGTCGCCCGTGCTCCAATAAATTTGTTTTTGGCCACTCAGATCCACCAGCCAACCCGTGATATTTTGCGAACCGTCGGTGACACTCCATTTCTGGATCACTTTGTTATTGGCGTTACTGCTTAACAAAGTTGCTAGGGCCGGTGGGCCATCTTTGGCGACACCCGTTGGTAGTGATGTTTTATAGCTGTTGAACTGGCTCACTACCCAAACGAGAAGGGCAAGAGCCAAGATAACAATAAATGCGATGAACGATTTTTTGCTTAACGATTGTAGTTTCATACCTTACCCATAAACCATAAAGCTCTTGAGTTAATAAAATTGTGTTGATTCTGACCTAACTTGAGGTATCAATCAACTCAATTGCATCGTTTAAATCATCAAGATTGATTTTGTAACCGAACAAATATCGCTGATTAACTCCCGTTTGCGAGCGACCTGATTTGGTTAAATCGCCAAATCCTCTCAGTTTCATGTCCTCAATCGCTAGCGTCACGCCATGTGAAATTTGAGAAATTAATTCAAGCCTATCCTTTGATTTTGGGCTTATTTCAGGGGGTAACAGTAAATCAAAGTACCCTACCCCTCCGTGCCTTGCTAAGCGCCCTCTAAGCTGATGGAGTTGGACAAGACCTAGCCTGTCTGGATTCATCACAATGCAGTGGGTTAACCCTTTAATAGTCAGCCCAGTTTCAACTAATGTCGTCGCGACCAGCACGTTTGCATCACCCGTATTGAGCGCATCGATTGCAGCTGCATTTTCTTCGTTTGTTAGCCCTCCATGCGCCAGAACAACCCCGCTACCATCCGGTAGGACGTGGCGATTACTATGGATGAATCGGCACCATTTCTCGTATGTCTCTGTCGCATTCTGAATATCCGCAAATGCCTCACACTTGCTTTCATCTTTTAGGGCGCAAACGATCAATAACTTTTGGCCGCTTTGAAGCGTTTTTAACGCTCTTATTGCCAAGTCTCGACCAGCGTAATGCTCTAACAAACGACTCTCAATACGCTTATCTACGAAGCAATGCTTTAGCTCGTATACCTTCAGTACTCCATGTTTCAGCAAAGCCGCAGTTCGCGGTACTGGGGTTGCTGTCGATTCCAGTAAATGCGCCCCGTCAGCGCAAAAAAGCTCACGCTGTTCTACTGAAAACTTGTGCTGCTCATCCACGACGGCCAGATCAAATGTGAATGGCCACTGTTTGTGTATAATCGCCGTTGTACCAATCAACATTCGACATTGGGAAATCTCTTCAATGATCTCCCCTTCAATGACTAACGTCGGGCTGATGTCAGGGTAATACTCAGAGAACTCTCGATGTAACTGACGCGCTAAATTCGAAGTAGGCAGCATAATGGCCACTCGCCCACCAGCATCCACAACTGAGGCGGCACAGGTGCCAATCACACAGCTTTTTCCGGTGCCAACGTCACCAATTAACATCATGTGTTGAGATACTGCCGTGGTCATTTGCGCAACCATACTTAATGCCGCGGATTTTTGTTCCTCGGTCATTTGGAATGGTAACGATTTAATGAGGTTATCTATCGCCTCTGACTCAAACTGCAACGGGACACGCTTTACTCCCCACTGTGACGCCAATTTCTTTGCCTCTGCACCAATGAGGACTGCTGCTAACTTACTAACTTGCCGAATACGTGCGTAACCTCGTTGAACACAATCGGGGAAATGGATCTCCTGTAACATCTGCTCGATGTTGTCACTCGGGGCTGCACCCAGAAATTGCTTTAGTCGTTTGTTACTTACAGCGGTAGATGAAAGCAGATCTCTAATCTTGTCAGCACACTCCTTGATAACATCACGTTCTGACAGTAAGCGGCTGAGGAAATCGATTACCTTGGGTTCCGCTTTGCTCCTTCCCTTGGCCAGTTCATAGCACACATGCAACCGCCCTAAATCATCGGGGGCAATAAACTCCTGA
Source organism: Shewanella sp. LC6 (assembly GCF_006385735.2). Classification (NCBI taxonomy): domain Bacteria; kingdom Pseudomonadati; phylum Pseudomonadota; class Gammaproteobacteria; order Alteromonadales; family Shewanellaceae; genus Shewanella; species Shewanella sp. LC6. Next base: position 65,857 of record NZ_CP043903.1, on the reverse strand, counting down.
TTTTTTAAAATCAGTTGTTGGTTTTGATATTCCGGTAAGCCATAGACATAGATAGGGTGATGCTGATTAGCCATCGCGAGCCCGTTGCTCAACGATTTTAGGTTTTCAGCTGTGTCGTAAACGAAGGTTTTCAGTCGGAACCCCTGTTGGTCTGTCAGCTCAACAATGATGAAGGGACTGCGTTTTTTAGTGCGTCCTAACTTGATGTCAGATACGGAGTGAATATGACCGCCGAAAAGCGTCATCCCAGAGAAGCCTTGATAGGGATTCAAGTCATATTGAACAAGGCGTAAATCTTTGTATTGTAGAGGCATGACAAGTCCAACTTGCCATAGCTCCGTTATGCCAAACTTGGATAATTGCTCTAAAGAAGTGTCTGTCATGCCCCAATCCGATTCGTGTTCTATGTCTCCATTAGATCACGCTTCTTGATTGAGGCAAATTTTGAGAATTAGCTGTTGGGACCAGCACACTGCACGAATTCTTGGAATCCCCTTTTCGTCGGCTGCGCTTCTCTTTCGTCACAGCGTCCTAGGAACTCGATTGGCTTATTAATAACCCCCATACACGAGGCCAACGTCCAGTAGCTCCCAAACGATGCGCTATGACCCGATTGATAGTTGTTATAGGCCGTGTGAATTAATCGACGAGTAATTTCAACAGGGATCTGATTACTACCCTCGGTGTACTCTTTAGCAATATAATAATCAATAATCACCCCTTCTGGATTGACTTCGCTTTCAGCGTACTTAGGTGCCTCTAAACTGCCAGGGATCCATTTAGCCCCAGTCTCATAACCATGTGCGTAATAGCGAAACTGGGCCATAGCAACAGCACAGCTTTCAGCCTCATTAGGCGCTGGTGATGCGAATACTGGCGCCGTGAACGAATAAAAAACAGCCAAAATCAAACCTATCACCATACAATTTATATTTCGCAACATGCGGCCTCCATAGTTAAAGTAGTTTATACTAATTAATTTTTTGTACGGCATAGATACTGATGTACGATTACACTCAACAGGTGTTTCATGATAATCTTCTGTCTAAGCGTCTAAGCGTCTAAGCGGTTAATTAATGGATGATTTATGGCAAACTACACCCTCTCGGCTAAATCAATAACTGATGCTACCCAAAGCGCTCAGTTTGATTTACTTATCAAAAATGTCCCCGTGCCGGAGATTAGGGAAATTTTGAAGCACGACGATCCCATTAATGAACTTTACCGACTTGTTCGTAATGATGCTGCTCTCGCTGCGTTGTTCCTTCGTGTAGCAAATTCAGCTTCATTACCCGTCGTTAAACACTTTGATGATTTAAAACGTGCAATCACCAAATTAGGAACGCTCAGAAGTGTCAATCTGATCATTACCTACATGCTAAGACAACTGTTGCCTAGCTCCGCTTATGACGTCAGTACACAACTCATAGACTATTCAATCGATACCGCCATCGCACTCGACAGCATTCAGCGCAAGCCCAGTTCGTATATCACAGGCATTTCGTTATTCGGTGGAGCTATGCTGGTAGCTGGTTACGCTGATCACATGGGTATTAATGTCACAATTGGTGAATGCACAGCACTCAACCTTGAACTACTTCCTGTGTTCATTCGACACTGGTCATTCCCTGAAGAAACACTGCAAGCAATTGAGCTGTATCTTGCCAATGAACATTCGAGTATCGCATTAGCGATTTCCGCTGTTGCCCATAAACATCGGTTATCCCCCTTCCCTGGAGTAGACTCGAGCCTCCCTGAGAGACAGATTATAGAAGTTGTTTCCTGTATCAACGCTAATCTATTCTTTTAAGTACGTTCGCGAGGCCTGCGAGCATCAGGCCTAAGATTCATTTTCGGCGTCGAATCGACGTCGCCATGTCCCGACTAGATCTTTTCCTTCCCTTTCAGCAATCATCTGGCAAGCGGTAAACATATCGACCCCCTTGTCTTTCATCATGATTTCAATCTGTTTTTTCTCGTCTGGAGCGGTAGAGTAAGTCAGTGCTTTAGCCCTTGGCAGATATAGCCTGCCTACAGATTTTGTGCCGCCACTGCATAACAGAACTTCACTGAAAAACGGCCTAACCGTCTTGATATTCCTCAGTAAAAGGTAATCCTGCTCAATGAACTTACCCTCTTTATTGAGTCGGGCCAGTTCCTCACCGTTTTGCATGAGGTAGAATAAGTGAGCCGAGTTACTGGCCATCGCGATACCCGCAGGCGACTCGTTGGCATCCTTCATCGATTGGGAAATACACACACCCAAGCTGTTGTACTTACGGAAACGACGCCAACCTGATTCGAGGAATTTTGCCAGTGTTTGAAGAACCTGACGGGTCTGCTCATCTACACCCTTGTTTTCCTTCAAGAACTCCCACGCTTCATCGAGAATAAAGGCTTTCACAATATGAAGTTGGTCATGCCTAAACATTTCCTGCTGAATACGTTGAATACACAGCATGATACACACCGCTTTGAGCTGGTCTGAACCGTTAAGTCCGTCAAGCTCTAACACCACTAAATCCTTCTCAAACTGAATGGGCGGCTTGTTAGGGTTGAACATCCAACTGTTTTGGCCACCGCGTAAGTAACACCAAGGGGTCAATTGGTCGCTGATTTGCCGCACTTCTTCACGGGTATGTTTTGCACAAGCATCAGCGAAATCGTCAATACTGGTTTCCCTACCCTTCTCGTTCCACAGTTGCATGAGCAATACTGACATTGCAGAGTATTGATAGCTGTTACAGTCTCCAAGTGGGAAAGCCATCAACTTCAGGACGTTCAACAGCATTTCACCTTGAGCGCCTAAATAGTTGTTAGCGTCACTATCTACAACGCCTTCATCAGTATCTTTTTGAGATTCGTCGATACTCTTAAAAGGACATAGGTTAAACGCAAATCGGTTGTCCGGCATAACCTCAACGAACTGTCCTGCGTACAACTCTGTTGTTTTTACGTATGAGCGGCCTGAGTCGATGATGAACACGCGACCACCATCAGGATCACCGTGGATATTACCAAGTGCATCTGGATAACGGTTTTCTCCGGTTGAAAGTAGACCTTCAATCAAATAGTTAGCAGAGACCGACTTCCCAGCGCCAGAGGTTGCGGTTATAAAGATGTTGTAATTGGAGTCTGACTTTAATGGGTCAAAGGTGATTAACTGACCATCACGGGCAATGTATGTCAGCACAGGATGTCGCACTGCGTTCCCTGGCCACGATGCCACCATAGGAACGAAGAACTTGACCAAGTTACTCGGGAGAAAGTCAAAGCGTTCAATGAAACTACTGACTTCACTTGAGGTACACATTGGCAGACCATTTAGCCAAGTGAAACGGCCAATCAAGCTATCCACGCCAGCTGACCAACTAAAGCCTTCCATGCGCGTGATTAGTTTTTTAGTGCTGTTCTTAACTGACTTTAAAGTCGGTCCCCACATTTGAAAGTTTAAATGAAAGCGGCAATGCTGAGCCTTTTCGCGCTCTAGATAATGCTCGTAGTATTCAAAATCTTGCAGGCCGTATTTCAAAGACGAAATCCAACGAGCCCACGGGCCTTCACCTATCTGTTTGGCCATTAGGCGGCGCTTGGAGTAATCCTTAGCTACTTTCTTAGGGCTCATTTCAACCACGAGGTTGATCATGAAATTGCCGGGAATAGCGCCATCATCCCCTTTCAACCAATCGCCAGTCATTAAATGTAACGTGCCTTGGTAAATTGAATCTGGGAACTCTTTAATGCTCACACTTTGAATAAATCGTTTAGAACCATCTTCCGCTTTAATCGCCATGTAATCAGAACCATCGACTTTGACCTCAGTACCAGGTTCAAGCAACTGCGCACGGATGGGCTGAGAAGAACGGTAACAGCCTTGTCTACCATCTACTTTAATTCCACGGCGCCAAACTGCATTCGGGGATGGGTTGTGGATCATCTGCAATCGGTTAATTAGGATCTCCGGTTGCATTTTGGTCGCTACACCAAAGATTTGTTGTAATGACGCTTCATGGTTGTTAGCCATATCGACAAAATCTTCGACTTCCTCTGTAGACGGCATGGCTTTCTTGATAGGCACCTTGATTGACGCCCAAACCTCGAAGTTGCGAAGCGGTACACCTTCCATATCTCGCGAAGGGATTGAGGTATCAGCAAGCGCTTTATAATAATCAACCATGTATTCGGTCATATTGTCATTATCAATGACCGTATCGAACCGATTACGCTTGCCACGGCAATGTCGGTAATTGTCTAACACTGTTACTAAGTCGTCTGAAGCCACTAGCGAGAATTGCAGCACAGTCCCTTCTGGATAGACTTTTTTGAAAATCGAATCCAGCGTGGAAATCGTACTCGCACCATAACCACCTGACGGTGGGCATAGCCACGTTACGCCAAGGTAACCCCCTTCTAAGATGTAACCAAGATGTTCCCCTTCCTCACTCACAAATTCATCTAAGATTGGGATAATTGAGGAATATTTCTCAATGCCTAGACTATTTTTCCAGTTATTTACAGTTGTCATTTCGCACCCGTGTTAATTGCCGTTAGCGCGTAACGCTTCTTGAACAGCTTTTGGCGCTTGATCCAAAGTGGCCTTTGCCGCCTCTAGATCAGCATTGAAATTATTACGCCCAGGTTTACCTGTCTTAATGCCAACTCCGTTAATTTCGCTTGGGTTACCCCTTCGCTCTTCTTCAATGGATTGCTGACGAATATAAAGCGGAGTGATTTGAGCAGGCATGTTGAATGCTTCACGGCCATAGGTGTATTTACGGGTTTCAATTTCGGTATAGACATAACCGACGTTCTGTAAACGGCCTTTGTCGTCTTGCCATGGAGCAAATGCAACACGAAGCATTTTGGGCGCCTGCCGAACAGCGATAGGCTCTGGAGCGGGTAATGCACGGTTGTTATCAGCCGTAAACATGTAAGCATTACTGACTTCATTCAGGGTGATTGGTTGGCCGTTAGCGTCCAAGCCATAGCCGGCCATGGCGCCGGAGTTAGCCACTGACTTCTTAGGTACTTTACAGTCTGGGCAATCTTCATCGCTTTCAGCTGCTCGCCGCGCTTTTTCTGCCTCAATGCCGCCAGGTGTATCAGCCAGTTTCAGAATTTCTCGAGTGGTGGTACAGGGTAATCCGCTGTTGTGAGTGTTTACACAAACCGTAGGCTCCTCACCCGTTTCGAACATCGATTGACATCCAAAAATAGTTGCCAAACTAACAGCGACCATGCCTAATTTTAATGCTCGAGTAATCATTATTTCTCCGTTTGGGAAATGAAATCAGTTAATGAATCGGGTAATCCGACGTTGTGCAGTCCGTGTCCGTTAACGAAATAGGGTAAACGACGGATCTGTAGAAATTGAGTAACCCCAATCGTGGTGGATAGCTTTTTAATGTCGCAGTTTTCGAGGGTTTCCGGGGCTGTGGTGAAATCACTGTTAACTAGCAAACGTAGGGATTCACTTTGGTCTTTGGCGCACCACAGCTCCCTCGCTCTAATCGCAGCCTCTTTACCATTCACTAATGGGGTAAGCAGTAACGCGATTTGCTTACCTTTAATCGAAAGGAGCTTATTGAATAGGTCTGCGTTTAACTTCGATAAAGGGTCCACAAATACAACTAGATCGGGCTCTGTTTTTGCTAAATCACCAATGTAATATGCAGCCATATCCTTAACAGAAACCCCTAAGACCTTATCAATCTTGGCAAGCCATGCCGCCTTTGCGTTGGCTTCAGTTGCTATAGGTGAACGGTTCCAGCCATCGAATACCTCGCCGCCTTTAACGAGAATCCTGCCATCCGTGGAGGCGAGCACTTGAGTACCATCTCGAGACACCATCATCACCATACCTTTCACGGGAAGCGCTTGAGACCATACGATGTCGTTTAACATCGAGAAAGCATTCTTGATAAGCTCCTTACCCTCACTTTCCGGCATTTTCTCTGGCTGTGTTTGTGCCTGCTTAGCTGATTTGTTTGCCTCTAACAAAGCATCTAAGCCACTGTTGGCCATAGCCAGCGGATGACACAAACCAAGCGATACTGCTAACGCAATTTTGGTTACCTTTCTTTTGATACTCATAGCACTTACAACTTAAAAAGTGTGTTGCATATTTCAGCAGTTTTGCCGCCACAAGTCAATTTTCAAGTCATTTTTCGTGAATTTCTTGTGCATTAAAATTTGATTGGTATGATGCAGTCATTATTAAAACAACTAGAACTTATAGCTAATAGCTAAAAGCTCACTCCAATAGCCCGCTCTTGCGGGCATTTTTTTGCTCCATTTCTAGAAATTTGCCTCAATAGGAAGCCGTGTAATGATGGTTTCAATTGAAGAGTTAGATTTTTGGAGTGAGTATCATGAGTTCATTTGATTTTGATTTAGATGCGTTAAATTCTGCTATGAACGCATTTTTTGACCCTGCCAGCGTGAGCATGGTTACCATCACCTGCCAGCAAACCTCAAGCATCATCCCTGCAAGCCTGACGCATTTAGTCAAGCCTGGTTATGTGGACGGCAAACCACAATTCTTATCTGACACCGGTGAACTTATCGAAGGTGTTTACTCAGACATTCCAAACGATGTGTATCACTCATTAGATGCCATTAGCTCAAGTCAGGTTAAGTGCTATGCAGATAGCCCAATGAAATACGAACAAGCGTATATCAACGGTAAAGGTAAACAGTTCAGCGCCAAATCCCGCGAGTCCGGTGTTCTAAGCCACGAATTAACACTAGAGGGAGCCGATGTATTTAATGCTCGCAGATTTGCCCTGCTCGACTCAGAGCAATTCCCAGATGATCCAAAGTCATTAACCGAGCTTAAAGATGCCTGCACAGCCAACAAACTAACAACCAGCGGCACCATTGCTGAATTAATCAAACGCCTTGAGCAAGCCAACGCTCCGCAAAAACCGTTTGAGTCACGTCAATTGGAGTGGATCAAAGCGAACATTGGTGACGAGTGTTTTGCGTTATGTGATACAGAACTACAGTCAGCGGTGACCTGTGCAGCAATCATTAAATTACTTCAGGATAATCAACATATCGCGATGAAGGCGCTTAAGCTGCCAGTGTCAAAGGAGATGTTTGATAGCGTTATAGGACTCAATCAAGCCATTGAACGCAACGCTCACGCGAACAAATTTTTAAATCGTAAAAACGGTATGGCGGAAGTCGCATTCTTTACAAGAGATCCTGAGACCGGATTGATGCTTAAGTGCAAAGTGGATTGGTTAACAGCCGTTAAAAATTTTATTGTTCCTTGCGATTTGAAAACCACGCGCAGTGCTAACCCAGCGTTAGCGGCCTACCAGTTCGCAGACTTACGTTACGATTTGCAAGCTGTGTTTTACTTAAAAGTGATTAAGCCACATTTGAATGAAACCGAGTATGCAGAGCGTCTATTCCCACTCATTACCGTTGAAACGGGTGATTGTGCAATTTGTGAAGTGTTTGAGCTTCACGATGATGATTGGGCTATCGCTGAGCAAGATCTGCCAATCATTCTTGATAATATGAAAAATAGCATTAAGAAAAACGAGTACCGAGGCTACACCGAACAAGGTAAGTCTGTTATCAAATTGGCAAGACGCAAATCTTCTCTGGCTGCAACTCGATAGGGTGGTGAAGGAATATGAATCTGCAACTCAAAGCACTTAAGGCTATTTACGACAAAAAACCTCACTTGGTGGCCAAGTACATCTCAGCAGGGCTCACCGGTAATCTATTGAACTTCAAAGATGGTCTTTTGCTGCGTGCGGCAATTACATCAAATCAGCCTGAGATTGCTAAGGCGATACTAAATGCCGGTGCAAACGGGTTTGTGCTAAAAGGGGAGGCTTATGCAGCAGCGTTTAAGCAAAACAATCCAGCATTGATTGAAATAATGCGGGACTGGGCGGAACGAAATCCGTCAGAGCTTAACACTATACCTGGGCTGGGCAGAAAACTCAGGCTTGATTCGGTGGAATCAGAGGTTTAAAAGTGAAAAATACAATTTATTATCAGTAACTTATTCACAGTTTCAGCTGGTGCAGATATATAGATTAAATCCAACATTGTAGACTTGAAAAGATTTTTAGGCTTCCTGAAATTGAAAACCCCAGCTCAAGGCTGGGGCAAATTCTTTAGGTCTTTACGCAAGGTCTTGGATATAATCCTTAGAGCCAGACGTCAACCTGACAAAAATTATATTTAATACTGACGCCGACGTCAACAACGAAGTTCGAGAGCAACGATAAATGCCACATACAATTAGCTATAAGGAAATTATAGAAGATTTTATTACAGAAGAACGTCTAAGAAGTTATAAGGTCACGTTTAAAACTCAAAGCGATATTGAATTGCTCGGGGCTTACTTATGGAACACCCACGTTTGTTCTGCTATATACCCTTTGCTTAGTGCCACAGAAGTGGCGCTACGCAACGCAATTGACTCTGCACTAACTTCTTCGGATTTAGGTTACTTTTGGTGGAAGAAGAACAAACTCCATTTTAAAAGTTTCGCCCCAGAACAGCCTGATAAGAATCCTCCATTTGAAGTCGAAGCTATCAGAAAAAACTTCTCTAAGGCTACAAAGCAAGTTCAACAAGACAAAAAGAAACGTTATAACATTGCCAATCCAACTCCGATGCATCAAGAGATAATAGCAAAAACTGAATTTTCCACATGGGAGTACATTCTTAGTAAAGAGTTCATGGGGCCAGGTTTGATTTGGCCAACTCACCTGGGTACCGTTTTCAAAGGAGAATGGAACACAACTAAGACCAAAGAGCTGCTAATCAATACAAAAGATCTAGTCAAAACCGTAAGAGAATTCCGAAACAGGGTTTCCCATCACGAACCCGTGTGGAAAAAATATGGTGTAGAGACTGAAATTGATGCTATCGAACATTTGCGCGATAAAATAAGCAAAATTTTGCAACTTTTGGAATTAGTATCCCCGGAAAAAAAGCGTCTTCTGGAAAAGAACAAAATTATCGAGAGAGCTTACCGTGCATGTACATTGGGTGAATTGAGACGATTCCAACACAATATTGCTACACACAATGTAAAGTCTATTTCTAAACTTTGCCGATTAGTGCAAAGCGCACATGATGCTAACTCAGTCGAGAAGATTCAAGTCTATGAAATGGGAAAAATTAGTTTTTTGATTCACCCAAACTAGGGTGTCAAAGCAATTCACCCCAAAATCCGCAAACGTCGAAAGAACGAATTACACAAATAAAATCGGAAGCTAGTCGATAGCAATGCGGTCATCTTCGTTGGTAACGTCAATTCCCTTTCGATGTTCAAAACCAAGCTGGCCAAATCAGCGTTGGATGCAGGCAGGTGGATGTTGAAAACAATGATGGAATACAAATGCGCTCACGCAGGTGTTGTTTTTGAAGAGGTCAACGAAAGTTACACAACCCAAACTTGTTCGTGCTGTAGGGAAATCCCCGCAAGTAGTCCGAAACAGCCAAGAACATGCTTACTGTCGGGTATAATCGTCTAGCGGTAGGAATGCCCGCCCTAAAAGGCGGAGAGGATACCAACAATAACACACCATAATTTACGGAATTGAATAACAAACTCTCATCTCAATAATCCACATAGGGTACATCACCCATTACAGCGCAATCATTTGAAGTAAGTTCCTGTAAAGTATGTAAGCGCTAGACAGTATTAATCTGTGCTTGATTCGGTGGAATCACGGGCTTAATAATCGAAAATTTTCTTTATCTTCAACATTTTACCATTAAAAATGCTTGGTGCAGATATTTTCGTTCCATCTAAAAGCAGCACCAAGCTATAACCTCGTTAAATTATTGTTTTTATGCTAAAAAACTCAGAATTTAACGCTTGATTCCACCGAATCACTCCATAAAAAAACCAGCATCTCTGCTGGCTTTACTTTCTTAATTGGCTGTTTGTCTCATTTTCGCGCTACAACGATTTAGTTCTTCCAGTTCATAGAACTTCATTGCAGGAAGTCTGAATGGTAGTTTATTGGTAATCGCGTTGTTTAAGGCCGTGGCTAGTGTTAACATCACTTCTGCTGACATAAATACTCCGAATAAGTATGTTTGTTAGTGCATGACAGGTCAGGCTTGGCGGTCGGCCTGTCAGTTTCTTTTACTACTGGTTTTTTGCTTCTACTAAATCAATTAAGAATTGTTTTAGCTTCTCAATCTCTTGCTCCGACAATCTTGTTACTTCGACCTTGGTCTTTCGATTTTGGGTCGATAATTTAGCCCAACGATTGCGGTCGTCACCCTCGGCAATTTTATCATTTGCCAGCTTTTTGGGTTTTGATTGTTTATCAAAGTCTTCGAACACCTTCAGTATCTGACTGTTTTTCTGGCCATCGACATCAAATAGTCCCGCTACCGATGTTTCGCCTTCATTTGCATCGATGCAAATTTTTTCAATTTTCTCAAGTAACTGCTCGCTCAATAAAGCTGAAAGTTGATGCTTTTGAGTAATGTCATAAAGAGCCATAATTTGTGTTGAACTTAAAGCAGAAGGACAGGGGAACAACTCAATAATTTCATCTGGAATTTCTGCGGCTTTAAGTGCTCTCGTTACATACGAATAAGATACGTCGAATTGAGCAGCTAGCTCTCTCAGAGATAACTTAACTGTTTTGTTGTTGGCAATCTCGAGCTCGTTTTTCGCGAGTGCCTTTTTCATCTGAAAACCCGCATCTCGATAACTATACTTTTCAGAGGTTTGGACGTATTTAACGATTTCGTGAACTTCTTCTTCTGTTAGTACAAAATCGGTATACAGCACATTTAATCCAGCATTCTCTAAGATTGCTGCCATACGTCGGCGCTGACCATCAAACAAGTGATAACCAGTTGAATCCCGTGTTGCCAACGCATCAGAAAATTGCACCTTTGCAATAGTTTTACGGATCCGCAGTAATGAATTTGGTTTTACATCACCGGCTGGACGCGGGTTAAATGGGTGTACGAAAGACTTTGTTTTGAGTTCTTCCGCCGTTAAGTGCTTACGAGTGAATGTAAGAGTACGCCCACTGGACAATTTAATTTTAATTGAAGTAGCAGAGTCGTTCAGTACATCAGTATTAGCAACAAATGCAGACTCAGTAGTTTCTGGATGTAATTGACTATTTAAACCAGCAGAGTCAACTAAGGCTCTGCCAAATGGAACGCGCTTACGCGCTTCTTTAGCATTAGATACCATATTCTGAACCTCTAATTCTTGAAATGTGTTGGAATAGCGCCAAAGTAAATTGGTCTAGCGACTCTCTTGCTTTTTTAAGAGCTTTTGAGTCCCCTGTGTAGCTTCCAGGATGTACTGACACAACGGTATCAAATGTTTCTGCACAGCGCTTAAAGGCAGATAATTCAGGAATACTAGCCATCATCATGTCTTCAGCAAATACAGCGTTGGCAATCATTGAGCTATTAATATCTTGCTCGCTCTGCGAATACTTAGACATAAAAGCCAAATGGCCTTTCAAATTCGTTGTTGCGCCTTCTGCTTCTAAATGATCCAGCATTTCTGGAATACGAGTCACGTATTGCAATGTTGAATGTAAATCAACGGTTGAGGGCGGAAGTGGAGTCACTAAAACGTCAGCTGCACACAATGCACTTTTTAAAAGTGAGTCTAAGTGTGGGCCGCAGTCGATAAAGATAAAGTCGTAATCGTTGATTAGCTTTTCACAGACGTTGCGAGATAACGCCTCAAACGGATTAATTTCCGAACCAAAACGCTGAGCGCATAGAGCTTCCCATTGAGATGCTATAAAAGCATCTGCAATGCTTGACGGTATGATGTCAACACCAGGCACTTGAGTAGGTATGACAAACTCGTCTAACAGCTCTTCACGAGTTAAGTCTTGAAATACGGCTTGAACGACAGTGTTATCAATTGTACCAATGGAGTTTTTATGGCTCATGAACATACTGGCTGAGCTTTGAGGATCAATGTCCAGTACTAACACTTTTAAATCATGCTGAAGCATTTCAGAATGGCAACGTAACGCTTGGGCAATATTTACGGTTGATACAGTCTTACTTACACCGCCTTTGAGGTTACAAAGGAATACTACATAGCCGCGTTCAAATTTCTCACGCAATGCTTTATGTCCACGATGCTTGTAAATATCGACTACTTGCTCAACCGTTAGATCATAAACTTCAACGCTACCGTTTAGCTTCTTATCGAACTGGTAACCAGTAGCTTCCATCTCATTAATCGATTTTTCTACGATCTTACGAGTGAGGCCTCTCAGGTTAGCTAATGCGCCTTTTGAGTAACGCTGGTGAAATGTATCTAAACCAAATTCGATTTTGTGCTGTGTAATAGAGTCAGACATGGTGTTAAGCATTTTTCGTGCCCTGTCAGCAGTCGTTCTCATACGAGCTTTGAAGTGTTCATTCATAGCAATTTAACTCCATTTATCAATTGCGTATAAGATTACAGCTAAAAGGTGTGGATTTCAATATTTGGTACATTAAAATCCGCACCTATTTAATGGTGTGCTAATTTCCTCACCTGGATGTTAGTGTCTGATGATATTAGATATACACTCAGCTTCATATCATGAAAGGGCAATGATGCTTTATAGGTGAAGACTGTAGGTTGTAGGTTTACTTGTTTGCTATGGAGCATTCGGGAAGTTGAACTAGAATCGAATAGAATCCTGTTTCTTCTTTTGATCTTAAAAGGATCAAAAACAAGATCTATCTGCTTGGGAATATAAAAAGATATGATCTTTTTATTAAGATCTATTAAAGATATAAAGATCTATAGGGTAGAGTTTTTTATTTTGAATCAATATGTTATGCGTGTTTTTCAAATAGTTTTTTCGCTTTACACCTAGATCTTACTCGTCAGGTTCCCAGATCTCACTCGCTTTATGCCAAGATCTAACTCGTGACAGATCAAAAGTTTACTCGTTTAATACACTGATTTTACTCGTGTTACCCATAAGTATTACTCGTGTAGTTATCCACAGTAAAGAGTTTTGGTTGTTTATTGCCCTAAACACAGAGTAGATGCGCCTGTATTGATTGAATTTTATACTTTCTCATGTGTTTTATTCGTGTGACCCCTAGAGTTTATTCGTGTGAAAGACTGTACTTTACTCGTATTTATGAAAAATCAGTTCGTTGTCGCATCCAATTTTAAAATAACCCAAAAATAGACCAATAGTTTACTCGTTCATATGTCGGTAGTTCACTCGCTACTATATCAATAGTTTACTCGTCTATATGTCCGTAGTTCATTCGCTTCGATACCAATAGTTTACTCGTCTATATGTCTGTAGTTCACTCGCTTCTATATCAATAGTTTACTCGTTCAAGTATCTGTAGTTCACTCGCTTCTATATCAATAGTTTACTCGTTCAAGTATCTGTAGTTCACTCGCTTCTATATCAATAGTTTACTCGTCTATATGTCTGTAGTTTACTCGTCTATATGTCTGTAGTTCACTCGCCTCTATATCAATAGTTTACTCGTTCACATGTCGATAGTTTACTCGCATCTATAACCATTAGTTTACTCGTTCCTTTATCTGTAGTTCATTCGCTCCTAAACCTGTAGTTTACTCGTACCCATGTCTATATTTTATTCGTGACCAACTCAATATTTTTTTCGTGCACTAACCCAATAGTTTACTCGTATTTGAGTAAACTATTGAGAAAGACCAAAGGTTTGATATGGAGGGGAGGGGGATCAGGTATTGACGTTTAACAAGAAATCTAACTTATCGAGTGCAGAACTCTTCAGTTTTGGTCGTTCAGTTTGTTCAGATTCGTTTTCTGCTTTCTCAATCGATATTTTTCGGTAGTGTTTGTAAATGTCGTAAAATAATTCTCTACAGCGCGGTCTGTATTTCTCATAGTGTGATGAGAGAACGTAGTAAGCTACGGCCAGCTGCTCAGTCTCTTCTTGAGTAAGCGTTTCTTTTTTCATACGCAGACGATTCTCTGCATTCATTGCGACTTCCGCTGCTGCTTCAAGATCCATTGGATGCAATTTGATGAATTGATCTATCCAAAGGTACTCGAACTCAATGCTGGTAATTTTGTTGCCTGTTTTGTTTTCAATGATGCCATGACGTTTTTTACCAGAAGGATCTGTGTTGAAAAACATTACCTCGTCACTACAAGCCTCCTCTATTTCTTCAATCGACTTTACCAGCGCCTGATTGACGAATACCGATGTGTCCTTCATGGTTTTCTTGCCTGGCAGATAGTTATCTTTGTCGTCAACTAACCCGAAAATACCTTTGAGAGTCATAACGTCTGTCTTATACAACTGCTTCTCAGGGGTTTTGAACCTCGATAATAGGTCATACATTGGTTTAGAGTATTTTCCCCTCAGTCGTAGGAATCTAGCCACGTTAACGGAAGCGTATCCTTTTGACGCGTCGTGAAAAAAGTCTCTCAAGTCATAATTTGGTACCATTGTTAACTTTCCACGTGCATATTTCACTGTCGGGAAAAGGACGGATGATTCAAATTCATGAGTCGTCGGATGCTCTGCTAAAACCGTTCGTTTCTGAAGCCTAAGAGCGACAGGTTTAATTGTTGCCGCAAGGCTTTTGGATTCAACTTGAAGCCAATCAGCCAACCTAGAGGCGGGGATAGAAATTTCGAGCTGGGTTTCTTCTTTCCACTCTGTCTTTTGCATCTGGATCAGAAATAGGGCAAGTAGATTTTGCTCATGGGTCGTCATCGATATACGACTGTAGATTAAGTTGTGGTTTTTCTTATACGTCTGCGGTAATTGCGCTTCTGGATGTACATCGAATTTGTCAGTTTTGACTTTCTTCGATGTTGTAGTTACCCCATCTGAACCCTGTAGTACCTGTTTGTTGTTTGCTTTATCTGTCATGGCATCCTCCCTATGCATCAATATAGCGTTCGCCATTTTCTCATTCCATATTTTTTTCGTATTCCCTCCATATTTTTTTCGTGTTGACCCAACTATTAAATTTCAATCCCTATCTTTTCTTCGTGTATCTCCATATTTTTTTCGTGTTCACACAATATTTTACTCGTCATATACCTATATTTTATTCGTGTAATCCAAATAGTTTACTCGTCTTAAATTGTGATCAAAATTAACTCTGTAAATGTAAGTTATTGTTATATAAGAGTTAAGTGTGGGCGGTGAACAACGGGATCTTGCAAGTAAAAATCTGTATTTTTTTTGCACAAATATGTTAAATTTTTGAATCAGATTATTTAAAGGCAAAATGAAGTCTAAAAAAAATCGTTAGGTATTGTTTTAAAAGGGTTTTTAATGGTTTACATAGATTTCGATATAAATATTTGTGTATCAGCATTGATTTTGACAACCCAACTGTGAATGACACTCTAAAGATGACGAGAAAAATCTATGAGTAGACGAGTAAAATCTCGGGCTCACACGGTTTATTTATTGGAATTTTGAAGTAAATCGTGGCAGGGAGGGGAGCGCAAATTTGCGTGAATTGATTCAGAGGCCAATATCGGGCCATCTTTCCCCGATTGCGAGGCATTCATGAAAGTATCCAGTTCTAGCCAGTTAACCGATTTACTGTCTTCCGTTTGGCCCAATAACGAAGTTAACGCCTTACAAGGTCTGCTTTCATTGTTTGACACGTTAATTAATCACGGCGCCAGAGTATGCGAGCAGCCAACGCCGGATATTACTCCCGCTCAAAAGACGTTGTTTGTTCAGGCTGTCTATTCAGAGTTATCGAGCGGTAATCTCGACCCCATTGGAAAAGCAATTAGTTTTTATGGTGCCGATGCAGGGTTTACTCACGACAATCAGGATTTCCGCTTGTGTATCCATGCCGGTGATCGTCAGCCATTAACTGTGAAATCGTATTCATCATTGCAGTCCGGTTCGGGGCTGGATGTACAGGGTTATCTGTTACAGCTGGCTAACGGTTGTCAAAGCAACATCGTAAACGACCCATTTCATTCTCTCTGGATACGACTAGAAGATCCGAGTCGTAGCAAGCTAATTGCCGCATACGTGCAGATTACTCTGCTAATGAAAGCGATTTCTAAGCGAGTAGGTAGGGCGGTATCACCGTTTTGTGTGGAACTGGTGGCAATAAATATTTAAATATACAAAATTTGTGTGATTATGAGTTTGTGTTTTAATGTGCTCGTTAATTACTTCTTTGGAGAGAGCAAAATGGGTTCAGTTAATAAAGTTATCATTGTTGGCAATATCGGTCAGGAAATTGATTTTAAGACACTTCCTAGCGGTACAAGCGTAGCAAATTTCAGTGTGGCCACGAGTGACACTTGGAAAGACCAACAGGGTGTTCAGCAAGAGGTGACCGATTGGCACAAGATTGTTGTTTGGGGCAAGCTGGCTGAGATTATCAATCAATACGGTGGAAAAGGCCGTCAGGTCTACATCGAAGGCAAGCAAAAGACTCGCAAATATAAAGATGCCAATGGCCAAGAACGCTACACAACAGAAGTTGTCGTGGACTTTGATGGTCAAGTACAGCTTTTAGGTGGTTCACCAAAGGATAATGCAGGCCAAAGCTCTGGTTATCAGCAAAACGCACCACAGCAGCAAGGTTACCAGCAAAACGCACCGCTGCTGCATGGATACCAGCAAAATGCACCGCAGCAAGGCGGTTATCAGGCGCAACCACAGGGCGGTCACCAACAAAATACTCAGCAACAGGCTTATAACTACCACCGTTAACCTTTAGGGTTTGTTGAACTAGCCGCCTTCGGGTGGCTTTTGTTCTGTCCACAGGGGCTCATAAAGCCTGCGGCGCCGTGCCTTTAACTGGCCGATCCCAATAAGTCGGAGCCAAAAGGTTTTCGAATATGGGTTTAATGGCTTCGGGAGAAAGGAAAGCGAATTTATGCTTGCTTGAAAGAAATCGATGTTATCCGCAAACATTAATCTTAAATTATTCTATAGTGCTATATAAGGATGTTTCTCTGAAATACAAGATGTTATCATTGGCCATCACAGTCTCTCTTGCTGGCCCAATCCACGCAAGTGAGTTACCGATGTTGTTGGACAGACCCGCTGACTCTATTCCATTGGATAGGTCTATAGAGACAAAGCTCAAGCAAGCAGGGGGTTCTCCTTCGATTATTGCAAAGGCGGTAGCGTTGTCAGCGGCTAACATCAATATAAACGCTGATGCTGAGAACGCAGAGATTAACTGCAAGCCATATCCTCGTGATAAATACTCTCAAACACTGGTTCAGGATTGCACCACTGTACCTGTTGATCTCTCCAAGACCGTAGCAGATGTGATTTTCTTTTATCACCCTCGTTGGATGGAGCAAATGCCATCGAAGGGGCAGGCATTTAAAGCAATCAGAGAAGAAATAGCTACAACAAATAGGGTGTTAGCTCAAAATACTCCTGCACAGCTCAAACTGGTAGCATTTGAAGAGCCGACGTTTGCTGGCTATCGAGATTTCGAAGTGGCTTTATATGGCGGGGAAGAAAAATACCAAGAATTACTCGCTGTGGGTTTGGATGAAGTGCCAAACAGCTTCGATGCCTATAACAATCGTTCATCTAGCTACACCTACCAAGGTGAAAAGTGGACTAAGTATTATTATGGCGCTGAAGGGATGTTAAATCTGTCGTGGAACTATTTACCATTTTATTTAAGTGGGCGAATGGGTATTGAGACTCTGCCAGAAGATACCAAGATGCTGTTAGATTACAGCCCAGACATTGAAATTTATGGTCGTTTAGCCGAGCCTGAATACAGTGATTTCGAAAAAACACTCTGTGGCTCAGCTGGATTTAACGCTGCACAGCTTACGTCCCATGGTGTAAATACCTGCCCGAACACCGTTGTGCATGAAATAGGGCATGTGTACTTGGCCGATCATGACCTAGCGCACCGCAATACCGATAATATCGCTAAATTTAAACGTGCTACTGATTCCCCTTGTGATGGCGGTTATACGGTAATGACTTGGCAATCATCTCCGGACACCAAACTGTATTATTCATCCCCTGAAGTGATTGTAAATGGTAGTGTTTGTGGCGATGAAAGCCTGAGTTTTGTTGTGTCTCGTAACGGCGATTTATCAAAGTCAGCGTCGGTGAAAGTGTTCATTGATAACGCGGTAACACTGCTGGATTCAGATTTTATTGATGTGAAGTTTGCCGCCGGTGAAAGCACTAAATCTGTTGTAGTAAGCATCATAGACAATGCCTCAACCGCTGAAAACAGTAGTTTAGTGGCGGAACTTGTTACCCCAAGACTATTGAAGGTGACGGGCAGTACGATGGCGATCACTATCAACAATGACGATGTACTACCTGTGGTGACTCCGCCGACTACCTCGACTACTCCAACCACCCCAACAACACCAGAGCCGGAATCATCTAGTGGTGGCGGGTCATTAGGGTATATCAGTCTCGTTTTCCTCGCCTTAGCTAGACGATTACGAAAATAACCCAGCGCTTCAAAGACAGCTCCCATTGGAGCGGTTTTTTTGTGCGTAATTTACAGTCATATTTGATGACCAGAAATATTTAAGTGATAGGTTAACAGAGTAAGCAGTATCGAGCCTGGGAACCCCAAATTTTTGCGTGAATTTCCCGATATGAGTTAATGAGCATGAGTCAAATGGCTCAATAATTCTGAGAGGGAAGGGTAGTGGATATACTGAATATTGCTGACATCAATGTGGCTGAATACGTTGAATACGATACGCCAGATCAAACGCCTGTCTGGGCATGGATTGAAGACAACGCGACGTATACGCATCGCAAGAACCATGACGCGGATAACTGCGGCATTTGGGAGTTTGTTGTGAATACCTGCTGCATTACCGATGAAGATTGTGATGTATCAATCGAAGATGTGCCGCAAGAAATCAGGGGGGCGGTCCGAGAGGCCATTGATAATGGCGCAGCCTATATTCTGTTTCATCAAGGCACCTAAGCAGCTGCCTAAGATGTAATTTAGCCCCCTGATAGATTTGGTTCTATCGGGGGATTTTGTGTTAAATTGCTGATGAAACAGAGGAAAGCAAATGTTGTATTAAGCATATCCAAGCGTTATTCACAAAATCTGTGGATAAAAGGAAGCCTATAATGAAAGTGAGATTTTTGTGTGCAGTAGCTCTTGCGAGTTCACTCAGTGCCTATGCCGCAGACGGTGGAATAGATCTGAAAAAATCTTTTACCCAATTGGATTGCTCTGAGACTAAACCCGTTGGTAAACAGCTCGGCTATCAGTCTGATTTTGATGATGGCAGTCGCTCAAGATTGTTCTATCCCTTCGTGAAGGCTTTTGGTGGTGTTCATCGTGAGTTTAGTTTGCTGAGCGGGTACATCGATGACCGCTCTCAAACCGCCGATTACTTTTATACACAGATAGGGACATCACGCGTCAGGTATTTTGAAACCACGGCCAATTTTAATTCTGAGTACGGCGCTAACAAAGTAGCGCTATACTGCTTCGAGATAGAACGCGCTTATATTTTCCCAAAAGTCTAATCCACCAGCTCTGAAATTTGCCAGAAATTCAATCATTGGTAGCCTATTCACAGTAACTAACCCAATGAGGAAAAATAGATGGAAACTCAATCAATGAACAACTCCCACTAAACGCTGCGCGTTTTGAAGGAGTTTCAAAAAGAAAGCCTAAGCTACCTTTTTAGGCTGGTTCCCAGCCTGAATACCTAACGCCCAGTTTAAGTTAACTTGCGCACTGGCTACATCACGGGGCTTCTCACAACCACATTCGCATGAGTGCCAGCGGTCTGCTAAGGATTTCTTCTTCTTAGCTCCGCAGTCTGGACAGGTTTGACTTGGCTTAACTTGCTTTGTTGGTACTTCAACAAATTCGCTACTAGCTTCTTCCGCTTTGTATCGCAGCAAATTAAGAGTCATGGCTGGCGCGGTGTTCAGAATTTCCCGATTCAGACCAGCCTTTTGTTTCACCATTTTTCCGTTTTTCTCGACAGTACCTTTGGCACTGCGAGTCATGTTCTTAACGGTGAGTTTTTCGGTGGCGATCAATGCCGCCACTTCAACTAATTTTGCAGTTTCTTTATGAGTAAAATCGAGTCTTTGACGGGCGATTTTCTGGTGGAGTTTGGCAATTTGATGCTTTAATTTTCGCTGGGTGCGAGTGCCTTTTTTCGCTAACGCGAGGTCACGTTGTAAAGAGGTTAATCGCTCTTTGCTGTTTCTGAGGTAACGGGGGTTTTCGACTTGCTCAAAATTACCATCCTGATCGATAGTCGAAAAGTAATGAGAAACACCCCAATCCAAGCCAACAGCTTTAGTGCCACAGTTTCTCTCAATGGTGTCATACTCCATTGAAACTGAAATGAACCACTCACCATTCTTTCGGATGATTTCGGCAGTTTTCGGCTTGCCTCCTGTGTTTCTAGCTTTACCTCGGATCTTAACGATACCAACATCAGCCAAATAAACAGCACCATGCTTTTTTTCTTTCAGGTTGAGCTTCCAACCATCACCATGAGCCTTGTAGCCCCAACCTTTAAAGCGTTGAAATGGTTTAAAACGTGGGAATCCAGCTTTCTTATCACCTTTTTTGAGCCGTCTAAAAAAACCGTCAAAAGCCAGTGCAACACGTTTTAATGTGACTTGCTCACTCTGAGCATTAGCATTGAAAATGCCATGCGCTTTACGATTATTACGCCACAGAGTGTTGATTTTGCACTGTTCGTGAAAGTTAAGACTGTAATTAGAATCACGATATGTTTCGATGCGATCACGTAAAGCCCAGTTGTACAACTGGTGATGGTGGACAAACAAATCCATCAGCGATTCTTCTTGAGAAACTGATGGTTTCATTTTATATGTAACTTTACGGATTGCTTTTTTCATAACAACTAATTATATTTAGTTGTTATGAAAAAACAAGCCATAAACACGCTGTATCACAGCGTTTATAATATTCACTATCATTTAGTTCTTGTAACTAAATATCGTCATCGCTGTATCACGCCAGAGGTTGCCGCGTACTTAGAATCTCAGTACAAAAGGTTGTTAAAATCTTGGGATTGTGAGCTTTTGGAGTGCAATGGTGAGCCAGATCACCTTCACCTTTTAATTTCTGCTAATCCCAAGATGCAACCAAGTAAAATGGTGAACAGTTTAAAAACTGCTACATCAAGACTTGTGCGAAAGGAGTTTTCCGAACACTTGGGTGAGTTTTACTGGAAGCCAGTTTTTTACAGCAGAAGTTATTGTCTGGTTAGTTGCGGAGGTGCGCCACTTGAAATCGTGAAGCAATATTTAGCTCAGCAGGAAGGATTTGATTAAAGCCACCACTTCGTGGTGGTGCGCCTTTCACCACCACCTAAATTAACTCGCTTTGGCTCATTAGATTTAGATGGAGCACTTGGCGCTATTGGGTAGACCCAAGAGAAGCGTTTGTTAAAGAAATCACTGGTGAGTCAGATGTTGCTAACTGCTCTTCTTCAGACTATGAAAGGATAGAGGATGCGTTTATTGATGGCGCAAGCGAAATGGGGAAATACCTTGAACAATGTGAAGCACTTCGAGCGGCAGGCTTTACTGAGCTGGCTGACAGCCTAGTCACGTTAGACAATCATCGCCAAGCCTTCGATTGGGCGCGTGAAAACCTCTAATGCCTTTGAGCATCCCTTCTAATTAATACCCGCTTAGTGCGGGTTTTTTATTGCCATTAAGCATGAAAAAGGGCGCTTAATCGCGCCCTTATTGCCGAATAACACAGTGGTCTCATAGAGATTCATTCTTCTTGTAGGCAATGCTCACAAGCATTGCAGCTAAAACAGTATCGACAACCGCAACCCGCGTCACCTTCGCTCACGCCGCAATCACAGCAATTAAAGAGAGAACAACAGTCCCACTTGCCGGACTGATTAAGGCATTTAGGGCTGTCGCCTTCGCTCGTTGTCACTGGCCCTAGGATATTCATCGTCATCTTGTACGCTCCTGCTTTGAGTTTCTAGCAGCTTCTCACAGATTCAAAACGACACAAATTTCTAGGGAATCTCTCAAACGGGGATTGATGTTTTTCTGATGGCTCAAGTACGACATCTCCTGGACACGCTTTCCCCCCAGGCTGACAACTCTGTTAGGTGATTACATGGGAATTGTTGATTTTGGCCAATGCCCGGATAGACATGAAGCGACGTTGAGATGTGTGTTAAGCACTGACATAGATGTGAGTGTTTTAGTCCGAGACTTCTTCAGCTCCGGGACTTGATTCCCCCGGATGACTTCTCAGTAAGGCGTTAACGTGTTTTGCGTGGGACGAGGCGACTAGCTTAAGTAGGGGAGGCCTAAAATCACAATTTGATTCGGAGGAATCAAGCTGAAAATATTCTAGTTAACCCTTTACATTCATGTTGTTAGGTGTGATTTAGCTTGGTGCAGACTTGCAGGAATTTGAACGGTAGAAGCAAAAAACGGAACCATCGGCTCCGTCTGCGGCTTGTGTCTCTTAAGAAAGCACACACTCAATGCCATTCTTATCAATCATGTTAAGCAATCTTAACGCGGCACCCTGTGGCTTAGACTTTCCCTGTTCCCATTTTTGAATGCTCTCATTGCTCATATTCAGAATCGTAGCGAGGACACCTTGGCTAATGTGCTCACGCTCCCTAATATGCTTTATTCGCTCTGCTGTCATTTCATCTAGCTTTGCGCTGAGCGCGAGTGCATCGATTTTTCGCATGGTTAGCTGATCCATCGTGCCATTTTTAGCTAAACGCTGAGCCAGTTTGTGCATTCTATCTAAGCGTTCATCAGTCATTTCGAACCTCTCTTAACTCACCACTTAAGATGTTATTCGCAATATCATCCTCAGAGAAACCACGGAAGGTATTCCCGATTAGCTTATACATTTCTAACAGCTTATCTGGGATTTCCTTTCCTTTTTTGGGGATATCGCTTTTTCGCCATCCGTCTATGAATTGACATCCTCCTCGCCGTAAACGACGAGGATTCCTACTGCGGTTAGGCGCGAACGCCGGACTCGCTTCGGTGGGTTCCTGCTGCTGGCGGCATTGTTGCACCACTCACTTCACAGGCTAATCGGGCGTGTCCCGCCCTTAATACATTGATCGCGCCGACGACATCGGCGTTTTCTTCAAAGCCACATTCCACACAGGCAAACCGAGCTTGCGTGGCGCGGTTATCCTTCGATATGTGACCACAGCACGGACACGTCCGGCTGGTGTTTTTCGGTGGAACGGCGATCAGGTGGCCGCCATTCCATGCCAGCTTGTAATCGAGCTGGCGACGGAACTCAAACCAGCCTTGATCAAGAATAGCTTTATTCAGGCCTGACTTCGCCCTAACATTCCTACCCTGTTGCTCGGCGGTTCCTGCCGCTGATTTTGACATGTTTTTGACCTGCAAATCTTCAATACAGACTATCGCGTGGTTTTTGCTAATGTCGTTTGATATTTTATGCAGGTAGTCACGGCGGCTGTTGCCGATATTGGAATGAATGCGCTGAACTTTGGCTTTGGCCTTTTTCCAGTTATTGCTGAATTTTACCTTGCGGCTCATGGCCTGCTGCGCCTTGCGCAAAGCGGTTTCGTGCCGTTTGAAACTGTTGAGCGGGGCGTAGAAACGGCCATCGGACAGGGTGGCAAAGCGGGCAATGCCCATGTCAATGCCGATGGCATCGCCCTGATGCACGGCAATTTCAACTTCCCGCTCGGTCTGGATCGATACATACCACTTACCACAAACCTGACTGACCGTGACGTTTTTAATCTCACCTTCCACCGTCCGACTGTTGCGGTAACGCAGCCAGCCGAGCTTGGGCAGGAAGAGTCGATTATTGCCTTGCTCCAGTTTCACCCCTTGTGGATAGCGAAAGCTATCTGACTGACCCTTCTTTTTGAAGCGCGGGAAGTCTGCTCGTTTGGCAAAGAAATTTTTGTACGCCCGATCTAAATCTTTCAGCGACTGTTGCAGCGTTTGAGAAGGTGAATCAGACAGCCATTTTGTTTCTGGCTCTGCTTTCCATTGTGGTAACAGATTATTCAGTTCAAAGGCCGATAGTTTCTTTTCACCCTGCTCATGTCGTTCTTTTTGCAACGCCAGCGCCTTGTTATAGACAAACCGACAAGCACCGGAGAAGCGGCGCATCTGGCGCTGCTGCTCTCCAGTGACAATCAGTTCGAATTTGTAGGCTTGCAGTCGTTGCATGGCTTGCTCATACTGTGTCAATACAACTCAATTATAGATTGGTCTATGGAAATTGAAAGCGATTTAAGGCATGGCAGGCATTGTGTTTTTAAAATGCACGTTCATTTGGTCTTTGTAACAAAATACCGACGAAATGTCTTTACCAAAGAAGTGCTGGATGATCTAAAAATCTTTTTTGAAAAGGTCTGTCTTGATTTTGAATCAGAGCTGGTTGAGTTCGACGGTGAAGACGACCATGTGCATTTGTTGGTGAATTACCCGCCGAAGGTGGCCGTGTCGAATCTGGTTAACAGTCTCAAAGGTGTATCCAGCCGGATGATCCAAAAAAAGAATTACCCTTCGATCAAAAAGAAACTCTGGGGAGGTGCGCTCTGGTCGCCCAGTTATTTTGCGGGGAGCTGTGGTGGTGCGCCAATTGAGATCATCCGGCAGTATATTGAGCAGCAACAAACTCCGGCGTAGCCCTCAGAACGGCTTCGCCGTTGCGCTATTCATCCTCGCCCTGAACGGCGAGGTTTTCCGCGCTATCCGATAAACGTATGTTGGAACAATGGTTAAAGTCTGGCTTTATGGACAAAGGGCTGTTCTATCGCACTGACGAGGGAACACCACAAGGCGCTGAAGGATCCCCTCATAAATCAGCCATAGCATAGCCATATTTGAGCAACTGATTGGCGAATAATACCCAGGCCGCCAGCAATTCTTTCTCCGTGATTTGATAATCAGGCCGCCTGAGTACCTCCAATCCCAAGCGAATCGTTGAGAGTACCGTTCGATGCCCAATGGTATTGGCCTGAAAATGCTTATCCCAGCCCTGTTGCTGTGCGTGTAAACCAACTAGCCACAACAGGCATTGAACCATCAACGCTATCAGTAGGATGATGTCGAATCGCTCTGGACTATTGGTACGACTTTGGCGTAAGCCAAAGCCGTATGCCGGGCTTTTGAGGTCACGAAAGGTTTCCTCTATTTGCATACGTTTGGCGTACAGGTTTACCAGCTGCTTTGGGCTCCGAGATTCTGGTGGTAAATTGCTGGCTAACACCCAAGGCTCTTTCGCCGATGTTGAGTACGTTTTTGCCGATGGATGGTGGCAATTAGTCCTCGTTGAACGCTGATTTGTACGCCCCTTAGGTTTGCTACGATAAAGCGTGAGATGGCAATTGATAGGGTTAGTTTTGGTCAAGGTCTTACAACCCAGGCTCTTCGCTTGACCGTTGGCCAAGTCATGTGTACTGCGAACTGCACGCCAATTTTCAGCGCCAATATCTGCAAATTGAACTGTACCGCGAATACGGCTTAGCCAAAACCAACCATGCGCCTCAACCTCTTTGTACCAAGGCACTTTGAACCCCGCGTCAGTCACGATGAGAGGGGTAACATGCAAAGGTAAAATCTTGGCTAAGTCCGCTAAAAAACCGTTGTGGGAGGCCTTAGAGCATTGTTCTGATAGGGGATAGGACTTCTCATACAGGGTAATAGAGCGGCCATTGAAGGCTATTGAGGCGCGCAGAGCCATGATGCGTTTATGCTCTCGGATGTCTGACCAATCGACGAGCACAATCGGCATAGGGTTACCAGAACAGATGAGGCTGGCATGCCATTGGTAGACAGCTAACCGTTCTTGATGCAGATGCGTGTTGCCGAGCAAACGATCAATGCGCTTGATGTTGTGCTTGGTTCGGGCCGTGGTTGGTAAATTTCGACCTAACTCAGTCAAGGTCAGTGTCTTACATTCAATCAGCGCCTTAGAGGCCAGCATCAAGCTGTTTAATCGTTTTAGGTGAAGTTCTGGGCAGTATTGGTGTAAAGAATGTAGTAGGATATTGGCTTCGCGCATCTTGTTGTCCAAGTGTAGTTTTTGGCGAAACCATTTGATCATGCAACAAGATGCGCTTCCACCCTAATTTGATGATTTATTTGTAAATCATCAGGGGATTCTTCAGCACAAGGCGGGGTCATATCTCCAACCTTGATGCTAATGACTCTTGCAGGGCTTGAGCAACGCATAAAGTCCACCGTACTCAAAAAGGGGGGCGAGAGCCAACTTTATTGGATACGCCGATGATTTCGTCGTCACTTGCGCCTCAAAGGAAGTGCTGGAGAACGATATCAAACCGTTGATTGCTGACTTCTTAGCGGAAAGAGGCTTAACACTCTCCGAAGAGAAAACGCATATTACTCACATCAGCCGTGGTTTTGACTTCCTAGGTTTTAACCATAGGAAATACAAAGGAAAGCTGCTCATTAAACCGAGCAAATCCAACACGTTGATGCTCCTGAGTAACTTGCGCGAACTCATCAAGAAGCACGCAACCATACCCGTTAACGATCTAGTCAAGTTGATAAATCCGAAACTCAGGGGCTGGTCGAATTACTATCGACACTGCGTCGCGAAACAGGTGTTCGGATATGTAAGCCACAAGCTATTCCATGCGTTATGGCACTGGGCCAAAAGGAGTCATCCAACCAAATCTCAAACTTGGATAGCCCTTAAATACTTCGTCAATCGAAAAGGCCAGTGGCAATTTCACGGTTGGCAGAAGCTCTTGGGTATGGATTGCCAGTTCAATCTCTTCCAAATAGCCAAAGTGCCTATCGAGAGACATGTGAAAATCCGAAGTTCAGCAACACCATTTGCCCCTGAATACCAAGAATACTTGGCGAAGAGAAAGTCCAAAAGGCTAGCTCGCAACTCTTGGAACGAACCTGCTCTGACTGCTTTATAAGTTGCTGGGTATCAAACGATGCTTTTGTGGAGGCTTGAGCCGTATGCAGTGAAAGTTGCACGTACGGTTCTTAGGGAGACGGCACTTGGTAACAAGTGTCGTCCACCCGACAAAAGCTAGTCGAGGGCAGCGAGAAGATTAGCTTGCCGTATTTTCTAATATTTGCAGCTACTCCAAAAGAGATATTTTAGCCGAAAAAATCTTTCTTATGTTGCTCTGAATTTACAAACGCATTACATTTGAATCATAATGATCGTTCTCTCAACTCTGCGATGGAGATACGTTATGAAGACGCTATCGATTATCTGTCCGCAGGATGCGCCTGTCTGTATGGATGCTTTGCTCGATTACATTAACACTTGGCATGATGAATTTTACGTCAAGGAAGCAGGTCAATTGGAAATCAAAGTTGACGAAGAAATACTTGATAGTGAAAGATTTATCCTCCGTAAACATTTCCCTTGGGTTACAGTAGACATTCTTAATTAACCGTTGGCAAATATTGTAACATAGGCAATTTTTGGTAGATTACGCGGGCTGCTATCGCGTACTTGAACCAGTTCTGCAACGCTAAATGAGGCAGAACAAACTTTCATTAGTCTGTTCTGCTATAGGCGGGGAATTTAGATCAAAAAGTCTTCGATTGAACGGCCATTTTCAATTTGTTGTTTGAAAACTGTTGGCATTCTACCTTGCCCTGTCCAAGTGACAGTTTCATCTTCAACTACGATTGAATATTTAGCTGGACGTGGTGCTCTTGTGCTTTTTACTTTAGCAGTAACACCGCCAAGATCATCAAGTGATAAACCAGCTGACTCAATCATCTTCTGAAGTTCTGCAATTTTCGCGATACGTTCAGCATTTGCTTCAGCTTCAGCTTTCGCTTCTTCTTCTCTTTCCGCAACGATCTTGCCTATCTTTTCGTATACATCTTTTAGTTCAGCAACAGATAACTCTTTAACAGAAGCTTTTAAACGACGAGCATGAGTTAAAATCTCTAAAAATTCAGACATTGTATTTCCCCAATAAATTTGTATTGCAGCAATATAGCTGATTTTCAGTTTGTAATGAATAAATAAAGAGTTTCAATTTTAATATGTATTAAAGTGCAGTTTTCGCGAGTTATAGTGCTTAAACGATGTGTTTTGCGCATTATCGTGACAAACTTATGCAAAACTCAACTTATGCAGCACAATATGCATAAATAATCATGTATCTATCAATCTTTAATGTTTCACTCTTAATCATAAAAACAGAAATTAGAGCAAAGTATTACTTAACAGCTTTAAATCTTTAGCGTTCCAAAATAGCCATGAGTACAGTCTAAACTTTTTACTAAAGGGCCAAATTCAGTGTACTACTACAGGTATGCATGGAATAATCATTTTGCACATGGATATGGGGATTGGAATTCCTCAGTCGTTAACATGCAGTTAGGTTAATAAGAAACGTCTCTAAATAACAACTGCCAATCAGGTAGACATTTCAGGTAAAGATCGAATGCCTACCACCTCTAGTGCAAAGATTATCTTTGAAATGAATACCTTTTGTAATCAAGAGACTAGCAATATCAACAAGCCATTGCCCTGTCATCCCCTTTTTAGCCCATCAAACTCCGATATCACGTATAAAAATCATACAGATCAAACACTTTGTATTTTGGCAAAGGTGCTGATAATTGTTGCCCTATCCATATTGAGTATCGGAATGACGTCAGTCGGGATTGCTTTTGCATGGTAATCACTGCTAAAAACCACCAGTTCGATAAGGGTGGGGACTAATTTAAAGGCCAATTCTGTCGGTGTGTAAATAAATTGCTTGGCGTTGGATGGGTCTTTCTGTTTTTTTAAAAAACCATTGTTTTCTAAGCTTTTCAAGCGATCAGCAAGAATGTTAGTAGAGATATTCTCTTTGGCGGCTTTAAAGTCCTTAAAATATTGAGCACCACAGAAAACCGCATCTCTAATAACTAACAGTGACCATTTATCCCCTAAGAGGTCTAGTGCCAAGCTAATAGGGCACACAGAACGATGTTTCATAGCTGTGACTTCGTTGCGATAGACGATGCAGGAAATGCTACCTTCATCACTTTCTTAACGCAAGTAATCTGGATAATAACCAGTCAATCACTTGCATAATGCAAGTAAAAGTTAATAACTTATCATCGTGGATTAGCGAGGGAATTTTATGATAACGATTCATCATTTAGGCGTTTCACAATCAGACCGTATCGTGTGGTTGATGGAGGAACTCGGCCTGCCTTACAACATCAAGTTTTATCAGCGTAAAGTAGAAGACAACACCGCGCCAGATGAATACTTAGCGCTTCATCCTGCTGCCACATCACCTATCATCGAAGATGGTGAACTGACGCTGTGTGAGTCGAATGCAATTGTCGAATATCTTTGCCACAAATATGGTAACGGTCGTTTGGTAATCCCTCATACCGATGAAAACTATGCTGATTACCTGTATTGGATGCAATTTAACAGTAATACCTTGACAGTATTTATGGCTGAGTTGGCTCTTAAGGAGTCGGAGACTCTCAATAGTGCTGTGCAAAAAATTTTGTTGAGGCGACGTGAAGGCTACTATCAACACATCAATAATCACTTGAGTAAAAACCAATATTTAGCTGGAAACAGCTTTAGTTGCGCCGATATTATGTCGGTATTTGCGCTGACAACGCTGCCATTGTTTGGTGGTAGAACGGTTGACGATTTGCCACATGTGAAACGCTATTTAGCCGATATTTGCGCTAGACCTGCTTATATCAAGGCGATGAAAATCGCATGGCCTAACATTTAGTAAGGTCGCCCAATCATTGGTGATGGTTTAGGGAAAAGTCGGTGGACGCTTGAGTATGAGAACTTACAATGCCCAAGTAAGTGAAACTTACGCCATGCTCAAAGCGTTGAACGCGCTAACAGGGTTAGGTATGCCTGAAACTCAATATGTTGTTTGATATTTGTTCATATTGGAGAGCTTTATTTGCCGATCTAAATGAGGAAACAAAGCCCCAATATGGTTTCACTGGTGTTTACGTTAATGTGGTTATCGATGTATTGCTGAGCAACATTTGAATAGCAAAGATCAACAGACCCTAGTAATCCTGCAGCAAGAATGAGAATGCTTGCTGCCGTAGATCAGATTATCCACCTAGCTGAAGTGAGCGACGTCTCACAGCAAATTAAATTGCTAGCAATATAATAGCCTAAAATCTAATTGTGCGTTATTGCTGTATTCTGTCCGTCAGTGATGTGAGGTTAAGCGGCCGACGACACCATGTCATCATCCACTGAAAAATTGATAGATAAACAAGGATAAGAGAAATGGTTTTCTATTACACCCTGATAAAAAATCTACACATTATGTTGGCCTTAGTCAGCGTGGCGCTGTTTACCTATCGTTGGTTGCGTTCATTTTGTGCAAGTGCAGGAATGCAGTCTAAGTTTTTGAAAGTATTACCCCATCTTAACGATACCTTACTGCTGTTGACGGGTGTCGTACTGATAGCAATATTAAAAATGAATGTAGTCGAACAGAGTTGGTTAATAGCTAAATTAATAGCTTTAGTGGTTTACATTGGCCTTGGCGTGTTGGCGATTAAGTGCCAACACCGAGGTCAAAAACTACTTGCGGGGATCGCTGCATTATTGGTGTTCGGCTACATTGTCGGCGCGTCAATGTCGCATGCTGCATGGTTTTGCCCATTTTTAATTTAATGGCAGTTGGCTGATAGGATTGCACACTATGCTTGGTTGTTTCGTTTTGACAATGATTTTTTATGTAATTGCACTGATAGTCGTGTCAAGACGGCTATTTCGCGTTGGTGGTCCTAATCGTCCCCTTGCCACTGCTGCGGGAGCTATAGCGGTGGTGTTACACGCTGTGGTGTTGTCCCAGGCGATATTTACCCCTGAAGGACAAAATTTTAGTGTGAGTAATGTGTTTTCATTAGTGAATTGGTTAATTGCACTCACGTTTACTGTGCTAATTTTTCGATTGAAAGTGATGGTAGTGGCGACTGTGGTGTATGGCTGCGCTATCGTTTCTGTGGGCTTGATGTGGCTCATTCCTTCATCTTATATTGGCCATTTTAACGCGCACCCTGCTGTGCTGGCACATGTGATTTTATCTTTGATGGCCTTTAGTACCTTAATGATAGCGGCGCTGTATGCGATACAATTATGGGTCATCTTGAATAAATTGAAGACCAAACAACTAATCAAAACGCCATCGATGCCACCTTTACTGACGTTAGAGAAGCAGCTTTATCAGTTAGTGATCATGGGCTTTATCTTGCTGAGCTTGTCGATCGGCACAGGCTTTATTTCTCTCAATAACATCTTTGTCGGCGGCATGGGCCATAAAATGGTGTTGTCTATTTTAGCGTGGTTGGTGTATGTGGTTATGTTGTGGCAGCAGTATTCTAAAGGCTGCAAAATTCGTACAGCAGTGATTTATACCATAAGCGGGGCAGGGTTGATATTCCTCGCTTACTTTGCGGCGCGAATCGTTAATGAATTAATTCTTATTGGTTAATTGTTGACTGTTCCGGATTGATTTGAGTAGACACTTGTTGAGTTGCTAGCTTAAGCAGAACGTTTTATTTATCCAGCGCCAATGATACTTGGCGTATTTTTCACAGTGAGTAGTGATTATGTTGAAATGGCTTCATCCTTACGCCGAGCCTGAGCGTGCGTATCAAGTAGCTGTAAAGTTACAGTTTTGGTTTATCGGCCTTGCACTGGCGTTAGTCGCCGTAGGTACCACATGGGGATTGATATTTGCACCCACCGATTATCAACAAGGTGACAGTTACCGTATTATTTTTGTGCATGTCCCTTCAGCCTCAATGTCGATGGTGGCATATATGGGCATGGCTTGCGCAGCATTTATTGGCTTAGTATGGAAAGTTAAAGTGGCTGATTGGGCCGTAGCGTCAATTGCGCCCGTCGGTGCGGTTTTAACCTTGATAGCCCTTGTAACAGGCGCAACTTGGGGTAAACCTATGTGGGGAACATGGTGGGTGTGGGATGCTCGTTTAACTTCGGAATTAGTCTTACTGTTCCTGTATCTTGGGGTGATTTCGTTATATGCCTCATTTGAAGATAAGGTATTAGCCGCTCGGGCTGCGGGGATTTTGGCAATAGTGGGCGTAATAAACATTCCTATTATCAAATATTCTGTCGATTGGTGGAGTTCATTACATCAGCCTTCGACGATTAAGATTACTGAAAAATCGGCGATGCCATCTGAAATGCTTATTCCCTTATTGCTAAATATCTTTGGCTTTGGGGTATTAATTATCGCTATTTCAACCATTAGATTTAAAGCGGAAGTGCTGGCGCGAAATAGTATGCGTCCGTGGGTACGTGAACTAGCGAAAGCTCAAGGAATAAAATAATGCAATTTGAATCATTTAGTGAATTTTTGAATATGGGCGGCTACGGCTTTTATGTGTGGTTTGCATATAGCGTCACATTTTTTTGTCTTGGCACGTTAGTGATAGTGAGCGCTAAAGGTCAAGCTAATGTACTGACAAAAATAGCCGTTAAGATAGCGCGTGAAGAACGCCTAAAAGAAACTCGAGAGATTTAATCATTAATTTCAAATGTGAAAAATGACTCACATTTACAGTGATGGTCTTCAGAATAGTGGCCGCTTGTACTTCATTGTTGCTCGATGTGCTTACTCGAACTTGGATCTGTTTTATACCCCCGAGTGAGAAGATTCACTGCAAAACGATACTTGCGCTAAGCCTGAAGTTGGATTTTCCGTTTTAAAACATTGATTTACAGTTTCGCGTTATCAATTAGTCTCGTCAGAAACTTGTGAACCCACTGTCCAAGGTTTATGGGCTATGTATATTGATATCGTTTCAGTTAAATCGATTTCTTACTGCACCAACAAGGCTATTGACCACAGAGTTTTTGAAATTATTAGAATAGTAATATTCATTGGTTAGTAATAGAGAGTTTTATGGCATTTGAGCAATCATTTTTATCTAGTTTTACGGTTAAATACTGGGTGCAAGAAATAATATACAAAATTTTTTAAATGTAACGCCTTACTTAAGAGTATCATTGTAACAATGAAAATCAATACTAATTTTGATATTGGTAATAAACTGAGAATTGCTAGGGTAAATAAAGGGTTATCATTGGATAACGTCGCGGGGAAAATAGGTTTAAGTAAGGTTTTACTTTGGGAAATTGAAAATAGAAGTGTTGAAAACTTGGATGTACAAGTACTTCATGTCATTTTTAAAGAATTAGATATCACTTGCGATGATGCCTTGGGGAACTGTATTCGAGATGCTGATTTTCTTTAATGATTACATTTTCTAGTAACATAACGCAGAAAATTTTGCATGTTAATAACTGTTAAAGTGCATTTTTCGCGTGTTTTAGCGCTTAATCAACGTGTTTTGTGCATGATCGTAACAGATTCATGCAAAACTAAGTTTATGCAGCACAATATGCATAAATAGTCACATATCTATCAGTCTTTAATGTTTCACTCTTAATCAGCAAAGAAAACGCAATAGTATGGCTAAAGAGTAAGTAACTCGCTTTTGGACAGAAATTACTTAGATCATTAGCTCTAATTTATTCCATTTTGATTACTATTTTTGACCGAAAAGAGCGGCTCGTTGATTTTTAATCAAATGAAAAGTGCATAGATATTCAAAAGGCAAGGTATAAACCTTGCCTTTGTTATTACTTATACCAGCCGTCAGCTAGAACCTCTGCTTGTTCTAACACAAGCTTGATGGCTTCCTCTGCGGCATCAGGTGGATATTTCCATCGACGCAGCAGTCGGCGTACTAGGTTACGCATACGAGCGCGAACGCTTTCGCGCTTTTGCCAGTCAACCGTTGCAGATTTACGAAGTTGCTGAGTAAGTTCAATCGCTAAGTTGCGTAAATCATCGTTGCCAAGCTTCCGAACTGAGGACTCGTTTTCAACCAAAGCACGGTAGAACGCCACCTCATCCACAGAAAGGTTGAGCTTATCTACCATCTCCGCATCTTCTTGCATCTCTTTTGCCCATTGAATTAGCTCTTCAATGACCTGAGCTGTTTCGATGCTACGGTTGTGGTACTTGTTTAATGTCGTCAAAATGCGGTCTGAGTATTTTTTCTCTTGCACCACAT
The DNA here is from genome assembly GCF_006385735.2 of Shewanella sp. LC6. Taxonomy (NCBI): domain Bacteria; kingdom Pseudomonadati; phylum Pseudomonadota; class Gammaproteobacteria; order Alteromonadales; family Shewanellaceae; genus Shewanella; species Shewanella sp. LC6. Next base: position 31,789 of record NZ_CP043903.1, on the reverse strand, counting down.
CGTTCTTCATCCGAGCTTTGACTTCATCACGCAGCAGCTTCTCAAGCAGCTCAACAGCAAGGTTCTTTTCTTTCATGTTCTTAACGTCTTCTAAGAACTCTTCAGAAAGCAAACCGATGTTAGGCTTATCTAAACCAACCATTGAGAAAATATCATCAACACCATCAGCGATCACAGCATTGTCGAGGATCTGCTTCAAAGCCGTATTGCGCTCTTCATCCGTACGCTTTTTATCAACGGTAGAGTGCTTCATAAACGCGGCTTTAATCGCAGAGTAGAAGGCAATTTCGTTCTTGTAACCACGCGTTTCATCCATGGTATTACACAATGAATACGCTTTACCTAACGCAGCCATCACATCGAGGAATCGACGTTTGCCATCGCGTACTTCTTTGCCTTTGCTATCTGTGTGTGACAAACCTGATAGATGGTTTACCGCACCGGGCAGTAAACGCAGCGCATCAGTTTCAAAGTCAGGACGATAGTTAAAAACCTTGCCATCAACTGGAGTCGCAAACATGCCACGAACGATATCAACCTTTTCCATCAGTACCGAAAAGGCTTCAGCAGTATCGACGGTTGGTTGCCCTTTACCTTGGCTATTGGTGTAGGTTTTGAGTGCGTTTTTAAGCTCATTAGCAATGCCGATATAGTCAACCACCAGACCGCCCGGTTTGTCTTTAAAAACGCGGTTTACGCGTGCGATAGCCTGCATCAGGTTGTGACCTTTCATTGGCTTATCGACATACATGGTATGGCAACACGGCGCATCAAAGCCTGTTAGCCACATATCACGAACAATCACCAATTGAAGTTCATCTTGAGTATCTTTATATCGCGCCTCAAAGAGCTTCTTGGTTTTCTTATCATGAATGTGCGGCTGCATCTTAGGTTTATCAGATGCGCTTCCTGTCATGACTATCTTGATAGCCCCTTTAGCAGGGTCATCGTTGTGCCACTCTGGCTTGATAGCAACAATCGCATTGTAGAGATCGACACAGATTTCACGACTCATCGCCACAATCATGGCTTTGCCGGGAAACGTTTCGGTACGCGTGGTAAAGTGATTCACTAAGTCCTGAGCTACTTGTTGGATACGTGACTCAGCACCGACGAGCTTTTCAAGCGTTGCCCATTGAGATTTGATTTTCTCACGGCTCGCAGTCTCTTCATCCTCACCGATCTCATCTTCGATTTGGTCATTAAGCTGCTCGATTTCAGCTTGGTTGATATCAAGCTTGGCTAAGCGAGACTCATAGTAGATTGGCACCGTAGCACCATCATCGACCGCATCTTGAATATCATAGATAGAAACGTACTCACCAAATACGCCACGAGTGTCTTTGTCGTCCATGGCAATGGGTGTTCCCGTAAAGCCAATGAACGATGCATTTGGCAGCGCATCACGCATGTATTTGGAGTAACCATAAACAAACTTTTGTGAGATGACATTGCCATTAGCGTCTTTAACGTCCACTAACTTTGATTTGTTACCGTACTGACTGCGGTGCGCTTCATCCGATACCACAACGATGTTGGCACGCGTTGATAACACTGGGTGCTCTGTTTCTTCAGCAAGTAGGGCAAATTTTTGAATGGTGGTAAAGATGATGCCGCCAGATTGACGAGAGAGCAGCAGCTCACGCAGCTTATCACGCCCGTCCGCTTGCGATGGCACTTGTTTAAGCGTTTCATGCGCCATACCAAAGGTATTAAAAAGCTGACCATCAAGATCATTACGGTCTGTCACCACCACAATCGTTGGGTTGTTCATCGCAGGCTGTTGCAATAGTTTGCTTGCGTAGCAAACCATAGAGATACTTTTACCACTGCCTTGCGTATGCCAAACCACACCCGCTTTACCACTTCCGGGCTTGATTTTATCTAAGCCTTTTGTCGCTTGAACTTGGTATTGCCCCATGCTTTCAGCGACTAAAGGCAGTTCGCCATCGGCCTGTTTCGCTCGCACTGTGGCTTCGACTGCTGCTCGCACGGCATGGAACTGGTGGTAACCAGCAATTTTCTTGATGACAGTGTCGTTGTCAGTTTCAAACAAGACAAAGTAACGAATGTAATCAAGCAGTAAATCAGGCTTGAAGAAACCCTTAACCATGGTTTCAAGCTGATAATCCCAGAGCGGTTTATCGTCTTCACCAGAAACAGTTTTCCATGGTAAAAAACGTTCTTTGTTTGCGGTGAGAGAGCCAACACGCGCCGTCCAACCATCACTCACCACCAAAGATTCGTTGAAAACAAACAGATCAGGAATTTCATCTTTGTAGGTTTGCAGTTGGTTGTAAGCATGCCAAATGTCCGCATGTTCGTCGGCTGGGTTTTTCAGCTCGATAACCGCAATCGGCAAACCATTAATGAACACCACTACATCAGGGCGACGGTTGCCTTTTTTTCCTGTAATGGTGAACTGATTCACCACCAGAAACTCGTTGTTATCTGGATTGGTAAAATCCATTAAGCGTGCGTGGGTGTGCTTGGTTTTCGTTTCCCCGTCTTCATACACGGTGTATTCAACAGGTACACCTTCAATCAGGTATTTGTGGAAAGCGCGGTTGCTTTTAATCAGTACTGGCGTGTCTGGCGTACTTACCGTATTCACCACCACATCCAAGCTCTCTTGTGGTAGTTCAGGGTTTAATACCTCTAAACGCTCAAGCAAGCGCTGCTTCAGCACGACTTGGTGGTAATCATCACGCTCTGGTGAATCGCCATCAGGGGCGATGTCGTAGCCATTTTTGTATAGATAACCTTGGTCTGTAAACCAGTCAAGGCAGAGCTGCTCTAGTTGGTCTTCTGTGATCATGACCACTCTCTTCCTTATTATTTATTCCAAGCACTATGAATCAAACGACCTGTTTGGTTGTAGATCCCAACCTGTTCGATGTAGTGATGAAAATCGCTATTCTCCGCGACAATTCTATTAGCCGACTGCCAATCTACGTTATTGCGTTCTTGGGCTGGTATAAGTATTTGGCTATCAAAAAGTGACTCGGTGTCGAGAATAAGCACGCCAATACCATGTAGGCTGGATAGCATTTGGAGTTCTGCTTCAACGTCACTGTTTAAGCCTGTTGCAACCAAGTAACCAAAGTTTGCCCAGCTAGAATTTGAAACCGCTTGGAAGAAGTATTTGCGCACGTTACCTTTCGTCAGGTGCTTTTTAACTTCAAACGACCATAAACGAACCGAGCTATGATTGCCGCTACGTACACAACTGCGCACAATTTCATCCCAGCCTTGGTCGAGAGGCTCAAGAGCCACTACATCAGGGTGCAACCAATGGTTCCCGCCATTCCCATGTGAGTTTTTCGACTTTCGTTCATCAATGCGCTGGCAATACAGCCCAAGGTCTTTATTCAAAAATTCGATTAATAATGGATATAAATCATGTTCACTGAAGTTTTGAACAGCGAGAGGCGTATTCACTTCTGGAACATCGGTATCTTCACTATCTGTCGACAATTCGACCGTGTCCAGTTCAGGATTCGCATTCCAAAAATAAATACGAGGTCTCGGTTTATCCCTTGTTGCCACATTAGGACACACTTTTTTTGCGGCAGCTGTGCGCTCACCACCGATTTCGGCCGCAAGTTGTGCGATTAACTTTTCAGTGGTGTCATATCTTGGATTGGTTTGCTTTTCTGCCATCTCGACTGGATAGCGTTCAATGAACACTTTGGCTAAATCCCGAGCAGTAAATTTTTGCTCAGGATGCGCCTTAAGCGTTTCTATAATCATTTCTACTCGGGTTGCCATTAGATAGCCTCAACCAATTCTTCGCTTGTTCCTAACTCGATTTCGCCGGAAAGCGACTTATCATTCATTAAAATTTAGTTCCGTTAACTTAATAGCTTTCCAGTTGTGGCGACCTTTAGATTTGTCCCAACTCATGATACGAAGTGCTCTTACTTTCGATTCATTTTTTACATTACCAATAACAAAGGGAGGAACAAAAGTATCCTCAACAAATCCGAAACCTTTAGGGGCTATTCGAAGCGTACCCTCTACATACGAAACATCAATCATTTCTATTTGCTTGGATGATGAGGAAGCCACTACTTCTTTGTTTCCATCAACACTCGCTACAGATAGCTCAACATAGTCACCAGCCTGAGGTTTCTGCTTACCTTTATGAACCCCCATGCGAACTGATAGTGATGTCGACTTATTCACGAATACTTGAAAGCCTTTACCGGATTTATGGATATTTTCTACGATAGCAACAACTTTCTCCATCGGTCCATGCAAGTAATTTAAAGCGTCGTGAGAAATAGAGTTTAAAAAAGGACTCAGTTGCTTTTCATCGACACCAGAATCATACCAAGACTGCATAGATAGCTGTTCTAGCTCTTGCTTTAGCTTCCACCCATGGGTTTGATAAACTGCAATAGCCGTTTTTAGGCACATTGAAGCCTCAGCTTGCTGTTGATTTGCAAGCAATAAAGGAATAATTCCCTGTAATAAGCGCAAACTAAAAGTAACGTCATGTGCAGATAATATTCCCCTAGCAAAAAACTTCATTGCTAAACGCTTATCTTGTTTTGAATAAGTAGCGGCCAACGCTCCCCAAGCCCATGACTCTTTTTGCTTCTTTCTTAAAATGGGTAGAATGAGTTCGCGAGCCTGATCATATTGGCCCGCAACGACAAGGCACTTCGCTTGGTCGTAATCAAGCCACATCATATGTTTAGTGTCAGAGGCTTGATCGCGTGTTTGGTTAATAAATGCCATCACTTGGTTAAGATCTAAATGCCAATACTCTCGTGCTCTAAGCCATGCACTCGCCACTCGACGTGCTGTTGAGAGCATCAAACTTGGCACTTCACCTTTTTCAGCTTGAAAAGGTGTTTTATCCTCATCATCAAACAGTACAGTTTGATGTCGAAGCACAAGGTGAATCAAGGTTGGAAACCATTCCAAACTCTTCTTAAACTGAACTAGCAGCATTTTGTACTCTAGGCCGCCAGTAGCAATATCTAAATTTACTATGGTTTGCAGCAAATTCTCTATTTGCTCAAATTCAAAATCAGTAGGACGGTAGTTGTTTGAAGAACTTGCTCGCTTATTTAGATTTTCAAGCTGGATCTTGAGAAACTCATAACACACCCAAAATAAAGCACCTTTCAAGTAAGTATCTTGGGGAGCTGCCTGCAACGCATCAAAACCAAACTTCCAAGCACCTTGCAGGTCTCCGCTCTTTCTCAAATTATTTACTGTACGATTAGCTGGATCATTCATAGAAGCACACCTATTTGACATAGGATTTCGTCAATGAGTCTAGTGGAATTACCAAGCTGAGGCATAGGTTGGACTTTGCCAAATTGGCTAGACTTATTGTACCAAAACTCAATCACCGCCAACTCATTGCCTTTCACAAAAGCATATCGTTCACAAAATGAACGAGATTCAATTTTGCTTACATCAACCCCAGTATTCTTGATTTTTTCTAATACATTTAGATAAAACTCTTCTAAGAATGGCTCTGAAAAATGGAACTGAGTACCTTTCGTCGGCTCAGGGACATCAAGTAAACTCCCCTCCAATTGACCAAGCAAAGACATGAGTTCAACACTAAACCCACCTTGATTAGTGCTCTTTACGCCAGACACTTTCCAGTTACCCTTGTAGCTAAAACTTATCGAAGCCTGCTCGTTTCCTCGCTGCAAGATGTAACGCTCTTGATAATTATAGTGAAGGACGTCAGCTATAGTGATTCCTGTACCTTCAATACACGCAATGACCAGTTGGTATAACTTCCTAAGTTGAAGGATGTCAGTCTGCAAATCAAACTTCACTTGGGTTACTGGGTTCGTTGCTTCCTTGTTTGATTGTACAACTCCGACACCTTGCGAAACAGAAGTGTCAGAGACTACTACTTTGGGTTTATATACACCCACTAATTCTGGGTCATCTAATAGACCTATTTGAGGTGGATTCATTACATACAGGGTGTCAGAAGTTCTCGTTATAGCAGTGTATAACCAGCGGAAGTAATCTTTAGTTAAGGCTTTTTGGTGTGTTTGACACTGTAAAAAAACCGTTTTCCATTCGCTACCCTGTGCTTTGTGTCCAGTAATGGAATAACCAAACTTAATTTTAAAAGCATTGAAATAAGGGTCTTGCAATAATGCGATTCTAAGCTTTTGTTCATTACCTTTACGTCTGAGTTCTGGGTGTCGATTTAAAAAGTGAACATAGAGTGCTTTATGCTCATCTGACGATAAAGCAGGTTGATCATTGTAAAGCAGGTTTTCAATAACTTTTGCTTCAAAGTAGAATGGATGACCATAGTCATCGCGAAAACCTAACACGACATCCCTAAAACTCAGGTCTACTTTTCGTTTGACCATTTCACCAGTATCACCTTTGACGCTAATGACAACACTAATTGACTCAGCATGAGGAGATAATACTTCCTTGATCATGCCAAATTCACCATTGGTAATGCATGCGTCTGCCCGATAATGGTTTGCCACAGAAATGACTTTATCTCCGGCGACCATTTGTTGCTGCCCTGTAAAGAAGTGCTCGCGAACTAAACGGTTATACTCCGCTACCTGTCGGTTTGAAGAAGCGATAATAATACTTTCACCCGTACGACTGACTTTTCTATCGCATGAATCGAGATAAGTATTAAGAAGATTATCCGAGGATAACTTAAACACATCGTTGTTATTTACTTCGAATTGAAGTTTATTGAAGATATTTTGTTCTAGGCCATCGCGTAAGATGGCTGCATTGCTCAAAACACCACTATCGCCTTTTTGACGAACGACTTCAGTTAAATACCCTGAAGCCACAGCGACTTGATAGTTTTCTTCAAGGTAACTGGCATCTAGCGCAGGTGAGGTATTCATACCTACAGGTGGCAACTGTGCATTATCACCAATAAAAATAACCTTCTTATTATGATCGTTGTGGTCAATATTTATGTACTTGAGCAAGTCTTTTAATAAATATCCGCTTCCAAAACGAAAAAACTCACTATCGGAGTATCTATCAGAAACCATTGATGCTTCATCAATTATATAAACAGCTTCCGCTGTATCTACGTTGACTTTATGGTCAGCATAACATCGATAAGTCTCAGACCCTTCAACACCGTCAACTTTGTACTCTTTCACGTTATCGTAATTGTATATAACGCGGTGAATAGTACTGGCAGGTTGCATTGTTTTGTCTGATATAACTTTTGCAGCTTTCCCCGTGGGGGCCATAATAGTGAATTCACGACCAATTTTTTCTAGGTACTGAGTAATTCCTTTAGTTATGAATGTCTTACCTGTACCTGCGTAACCATTAAGTAAAAATACGTTTTGTTTGGTATCGGTAAGAAACTCATTAATTTGCTTAACTATTTGGTTTTGACCTTTAGTTAAACTTACGCCCTCAAAGCAATCAAATATATCAATATTTCGGCGGGTCTCCTCCATGTCAAGATCAAAGCTTGAAGCAGATGAAATACTCGCTTGTTTGAACTCTTCACGCACGCTGTAACTAAAGAAAGCTTGCTGTGATGCGACTAGCTCCCTTTGTTTCTGTTCAAGCTCGATCTGTAGTAGGGCTTGTTCTTTTTTGACATTGGAAAGTATGTCATTTCTTTCGTCTAGTTGAGCAATTAACTCATTAGTACGCTGTTGATATTTATCCTGACTTTCAGTAAGTTGGATCTTTAATTCAGCTTCTCGTTTATGAAGTTCTTGACGCTGTCGCTCTAACTCGGCTTCTAAGCGAAGTGTATGATCAATAGGTTTTGCCGGATCAACAAACTCTGGAGGAGTGATAGGCTGATTGAGAATCACTTGAGCATACCAACGTGCTACTAGGTAAGCTTCTTTAATTAACCAGAGTGTTTCATTAAGGGAAATGTCGTCTGAACCATTGTTAGAGTGTGCAGCTTTGTTGCCTTTATGCCGCAATACATCTAATTTAGCCCATATTCTCTTATCACTGACTACATCTTTAAATTCGTAGCTGCGCAGACGATTATATAAGTCATCACGATCAGGTGGTGTTAGCGATAAACGTGAATAAATATCCCCAACAATCAATTCGGTAAAACACCTAAGTTTCACTAATACTACCTGCTTATCGTCGTGGCAATACAGTTCTGCACTTTTACCAAATTGAGCGAGTTCAGGGTTAATGTCGGTTAGAAAATTAAAATTGCTCATAACTCTTAGCCAATCTCTCCAACTTTAACTTTGGGGTCGCTTAATTTAACATCTCCGGAAAGCAATTTAGGAAGCAGTGTGTCACGTAGTGCTGCCAAGTCTTCATTTTGAAGCCGATTCTGGTGTGCTTTTCTCAGCATTGGCCCTGTAAGTTCCCAAAACTTCTTCGCAATGTCTTCGGTTGGAATAGCACATTGAGTATCTGCAACTACCGCTGGTTTGATTGCAGGATAAGCACCTCCGTCAGCAAGACGAGCATACTCATCGATAGAATCATCGTTTGTGGTTGCCAAATAAACAAACGACGTCCAATAAGACTTTTTAGGAGATAAAACAGCGAAACCTGTACTACCTGTAAGTGGTTTTTCTGTATCACCGATGAATGCATAAGATCTATTTCCGGGGCGAACGGTGCCGACAATTGTGTCGCCACTATTTAAAATTCGTCTAGCTCGCGATGGTGATTCTTCAAAATCGTAGGTAGTAACTGACTCAATCACGCCATTTTTCGTATTCGCCAAATCAACGTAATGCACTTGCTCTGGAGAATTTTTCTTTGTCCAAGACTTAGCATTAAGTTTGGCGATATCGGCGATTGAACCTTGAGTCCAACCGTTGGGAATTCCGGTTTCGCTATCTAGCTTATCGGGGAATAGCGAGGCAGTAGCTTCATCCATCCCCTCCGGTTGTTCGCCGTTCATCTTAGCTTTTACGGGGTCGAAATCGACAAACCATGATTTGAAGATGGCCTGCGCCATTTCTTCTAGGGTTTGGTTGGTTTGAGTGTTTAACTGGATTTTATAATCTAACGAACTGAGTATCTGAGATATTTTACGTTGGACGTTCAAACTAGGAACTGGAATATGCAATCCTTTAACAGTCGGAATATTTGTGTATCCCTGAACTGAGCCCGCATTGTGATTAGCATGATTATCCCTAAACTTTTTGCTACTCACGACATAATATAGATATTCAGAATCAAGCTGCTTGGGATCAGGTCTTAATATTCCAATCGAGCTTGAAAAACCAAAATGGTCTGACTCTTTGTAGCGATACGTATTTCCAAAAGAGCCGATTATGCCAAAAAGTACATCACCAGCTTGAGGGCGACGAGTGGCCTTACTCTCTTTAGAAAAGAGTTTTTCAAATGACTCTTCAGAAATAAAATCTAACTTGTCTAATTTAAGTATACCTTCACCAATATTTTTAGATGTGAGGTAAGGGATGCCCGATTCCACTCTTTGGACTTTACTATGAGCCCCATCACCAACAGAACAGACCTCACCAAGAGTTTTGATCTCAAAGCTCATAACCTAACCCCGCCAAGTTCTTTTTGATTTCGGCTTCTAACTTGGCTGACTCAGTAAATTGTTCACTCAGTTTTTCCGTTAACGTTGCCATCTTTTCGCCAAATGGAACTCCGTCATCTAACTCTTCAGCCGCGCCAACATAACGCCCCGGAGTGAGCACAAAATCGTGTTTCTTAATCTCTTCTAACGTTGCTGATTTACAGAAGCCTGCTTGGTCTTCGTAAGCGACACCATTTATTTCCGCACCCGTTTTCCATGCATGGTAAAGGTCAGCGACTTTCTGGATATCATCTTGGGTAAAGTCTCGAAGCACACGGTCTTTCATGTAACCAAGGTTACGCGCATCAATAAACAGCACTTCGCCTTTGCGATCACGCAGCTTACGACCTGATTTATCAGTACGAGCCTTTTTGTTTTTGGTTAAGAACCAGATACAAGCAGGGATTTGGGTGTTGGTAAACAGTTGTCCCGGAAGCGCAACCATACACTCGACCAAATCGTTCTCGACTAAGGCCGCACGAATTTCACCTTCGTTGTTAGTAGTTGAACTCATCGAACCATTGGCAAGTAACAACGCTTGAGAACCATCAGGTGCAAGGTGGTAAAGCATATGCTGCATCCAAGCAAAGTTAGCGTTACCTGAAGGAGGTGTGCCATATACCCAGCGCGGATCATTCTCATCGACACCTGTATTCCACTCTTTCATGTTGAAAGGTGGGTTAGCCATGATGAAGTCAGCTCGTAAGTCAGGGTGTTGGTCGTTGGTATAGGTACTAGCTGGCTCCTTACCAAAATCATAATCCAAGCCACGGATTGCCATGTTCATCGCAGCAAGCTGCCATGTGGTGTAGTTGTATTCCTGACCGTAAATCGAGATTCTTTGTTTTTGCGTGAGCGGGTCAATCTCTTTTTGGTTGGCACGGCGCTCAATAAACTTCTCTGATTGCACGAAGAAACCGCCCGAACCGCAGGGTCATACACACGGCCTTCAAACGGCTCAATCATCTCAACAATCAGCGAAACAATTGATGCAGGCGTGTAGAACTGGCCGCCTTTCTTACCTTCAGCAAGCGCAAATTGGCCTAAGAAATATTCGTAAATATGACCAAGAATATCTTTGCTATTAAGCGACTTATGATTGAATGGAATGGTCGCGATTAGGTTAATCAGCTCATTAAGTTTTGCCTGATCAATTTTTAGCGATGCGTAGTGCTTGTTGAGAACACCTTTTAGTTTCTGGTTGTCGCGCTCAATCCCTTCCAATGCATTATCAATCAGATGCCCAACAGAAGTGATTTTCTTCGTCTTACCATCAATGACCAAATCGGCACCGCCAATGACCATCGGGCCATTGTCTTGCAGGAACTTCCAACGAGATTCAGTAGGCAACCAAAACACGTTTTTCTCTTTGTAGTAATCGCGCTGTTCTAGCTCAATCGCGATTTCTTGCTCAAGTTCTTCAGCCGTGTAACCTTCTGGGTCGAGGAAATACTCGTGGTCAGGGGTGGCAAAATCTTGTTTTAGCTCTTCTTGGCGCAGCATAAAAGCGTCAGACACGTATTTAACGAAAATTAAGCCAAGCACCGCATGTTTGTATTGTGAGGCATCGAGTGACGCACGGAGTTTGTCTGCGGCTGTCCAGAGCTTGCTTTCCAGCTCTTTCAGGAATAGTTGTTCTTGTTCGTTCATTACGGGTTTCTTGAGTTCGAAAAATTGGCCTTATGATACCAGTAACTACGCAAATTTCCTTGAGTTCTGCCTTACTTAACAGTGATTTTTATGAAGTAAGGAGCACATTATGGCTGCTTGGAATAAAGGAAAAAGAGTTGGGCAGAAGAAAGCGTTCAAATTGGAAGACATTTGGCGCATCCGCATTCGATTGGAGCTTGAGGAACGGTTATTTGAATTAGCGCTGTTTAACCTCGCCATTGATAGCAAACTCAGAGCCTGTGACTTACGGAACCTGAAAGTACAAGATGTCAGCCGCAGTGGCTGCGTTATGTCACGAGCGATTGTGAAGCAACAGAAAACCCATCAAGAAGTGCACTTCGAGATCACGCCTAAGACTCAGCAAACCTTATCTCAATGGATAATCCTGAATGCTCTGGCACCAACCGACTACGTGTTCCCAAGCCCACGCCGTGAAGGGCAACCAATCTCTTACCATTACTACACGACTATGGTTAACCGATGGGTAACGGATATCGGTTTAGATAAAACTCAATACGGCACGCATTCGCTACGTCGCACCAAGGCTTCTTTGATCTACGCCAAAACCAAGAACTTACGCGCTATCCAGTTACTTCTTGGACATGCTAAGTTAGAAAGTACTATTGAATACCTTGGTGTTGAGATTGAAGATGCGCTGAGGATTTCGGAGAGTTGTGAGACGTGAGGAGTTAAGTGCTTACGAAAAAGCACTTAACTCAAACGCTTATGAAATCGAAAATACGACGTCTTTCTTTTGAGAAGCTTTCGACGATTTAGTTGAAGACACAATCGTTGCGCCTACCTGTTTATGATCAGGTTTTGATGGGTTAAATAACCTTCTCCATTCCCGCAACTGAGCAGTGTCACAAGAGACAACGTTTTTCTTACTCATGTTCAAGACCTATCGTTGATTGGGTCAAACACACTACGGCGCTTGTATCCCTGAGTGGGCTTAAACACTGTGACGTAAAACAAATCTGAACAGAAACGAATTTGTATCATGGCTGTAATACCGTGGCTATTGATTAAAATAACTAATGAAAAACAAGGCCTTCTTCTAATTGATATGCTTCAGTATGTGTTAAATTGGGTATAAGTAACCACACACATCGCGGAACGCTATGAGAACTGAGCAAGAAATTTTTGATGAACTAGAGGTAATTGCTGCCCAAGAAGGTTTCTGGGAAGTTATAGCTTTTTTCTGTTGGAAAGACACTTTTATTCATTTTTCTGGTGAAAAGTTGGACGCTGAAGCCTTCGCACAGGCGTTTGATAGAACTCGCTTATCCAGAACTGAGCTTTCAACACTCATTGGTTTAGCGTGTAAAAGCGGATTCAGCGATAAGCAATTGAGTTTAGATGAATTAAATGAAAGAGCGGAACATGTCTGGCATCTTCTTGATGAATTACATCATAGTTTTTATCCACCACTAGACTTTGCTACCTTGTCCGAAAAATTTGGTTCCAAGGATGGTGATGGTATTCCTAATGTTGGTGAGTTCATGCGAGAACTAGCCCCAAATAGTGATAAAAATCACTTTATGAGAGAAGCTATTTTTTACGGAGGGGATGGGGTTTTTAAACATCAATATAGAGATTTAGCCAAGCGTAGATATTCTCTTGATGAGGATTGGATTGAGGCAAACAAAGGGTTCAAAATCTCTCAAGCAGTTGATGTTATTTCTGCTATAGAACAAATTCAACTAGAAAAAGCCAATCAGTTAGCCTCTTCAGCAAAAAGCTGGCCATTGCCATACCACCTACCTATGTTTATTTTTACTATCTCTGAAGTTGTAACACGAAGTGGTTTAGGCGAAGAGGTTATCGAGGCTGTGATCGCAGCTTTATCAGCCAAGCCCGAAGAAGGAATGAAATGCTTTAAATCTGTGGATGATTTTAATCATAAGAATGCGTTTCCTATAATAAAAATTGGTGAAGACACCTTCGTCAGTTTTCAAGCATACAGTTTATGGGAAGCTCTTTATGAAAGCCCATTCTTTTGGTTTAACGAAGACAAAGCTTACAAGTCTATTGCAAGCAAACACAGAGGTGCTTTTACTGAGGATTTTACCGCTGAACGCCTAGCATTAGTATTTGGCGAAGAGAACGTTTTAACCAATATCGATATCTTTGATGGTAAAGACAAAGCTGGCGAAATTGACGTTTTAGTCACATTTGGTCGTTTCGCGATAGTAGTGCAAGCCAAGTCCAAGAAGCTCACGATTGAAGCTCGTAAAGGTAATAGTCAGCAGCTTGAAGACGATTTTAAGAAAGCGATTCAAGACGCTTATGACCAAGCTGGCTTGTGTAGCAAACTGTTGCAAAAAGAAGGTTATATTTTCAAAGACGAATCTGGCAAAGAAGTTAATATTCAATCAGATTTCAAGACGATATTTCCTGTTTGTATCGTATCAGACCACTTCCCAGCTCTTGCTGCGCAAGCGCGACACTTTCTAAAATATCAAACAACCAATGTAATAAAACATCCTTATGTAATGGATGTGTTTTTAGTAGATATGATTACGGAAATGCTACCATCTCCCCTCTGGGTTCTCGATTACCTTCTTAAACGGAGTGACTATGGTGATTCAATCCTTTCTAATCATGAACTAGTAATTCTTTCAACTTACATCAAGCAAAACTTATATTTTGAGGAAGAACCGACACTAGTTATGCTTGACGATGATATTTCCACAGATCTTGAATTAGCCATGTTAGCCAGAAGAGATGGTCATGATGGCCCAAAAACTCCCGAAGGTTTTCTCACATTTCCTAGAAAGTCTCATGTTGGAAGGATTATCGATGATATTGAGTTTTCGGCAGATTATTGTCTTCAGAAGCTAGGATTACACCTTCTATCTATGAGTGGTAATAGTATCGATCTACTCAATGAAGCAATTTCAAAGATGATTGCTCAATTTAAAAAAGATCATCATCACCATGATATATCTCTTCCCTTGTTAGAGGAAAAAACTGGTTTAACTGTCCATTGTAATGAAGATGACAATGATACTGCCTATAAGAGACTAGTTACACATTGTGAGAAGCGAAAATACACATGCAAAGCAGAATCTTGGGTTGGATGTTGTTTTAGCCCAACTAAAGATAAATTTCGATTTGCTTCATACCACGAAGGCAAATGGAGCCAGTCAGATGAAATGGATAGGTTAGTTGCGGATCTAAAGCCTATTTCACCAGAGCATCACATAGAAGATGTAAGAAAAATTTCCTTTGGTAAGCAGCCGCAGATAGAAGGTAGAAAAGTTGGAAGAAATGAACCTTGCCCATGCGGCAGTGGTAAGAAATATAAACGATGCTGTATACCATAATTCTGATTTAGTGGTAAAAATCCAGTCGTTTGTGAGCCTCGCATTCATCGCGAGGCTTATTCGTATTAGAATTGCTTATTGATTAAAAGGCTATTTGCATTCTAGGGTTGGAATTGCCTTTTTTAAATTCAATTCTTATTTCTAATACCTAGTGCTTGGTTGGTTGGATTTATCGAACTAAGTGTATGTTTCTTGCAGCTATGGTCTGGTTGGTTTGAGTGCTTTTTTTCTAAAAATTGCTTGTGATATTATCTAATCTAATGAGTGAGTGGCATTGAGCCACCCTAGCTTAGCTTTCACGTGTATTTTTGAGGGACTTGTTGAACAAATAGTTGAACGTTCTCGGTACGCGTTGATCAGATCGTCGAGTCAAGCCGATTGTCAATGGCCATTAACACCGATACCGTACACCATAATGGGCAGTGTCAAATACCGAGTTAAAAACTGGTCTAAACACAATAAAGCCTTTAAATCTCGGAGCTCTGTAACTTTCTGGCGAGAAGAGAAAGCTACCGCTCAGTGGTAGCATGATCCACCGAACGGTGAAGATAAAGTTCCACGTCCCGCGGGTCCTGTAACGCACGTAGTTTTTGATGCTACGGGGCTGAAAGTTTTGGTGAAGGCGAATGGAAAGTCCACAAACACGCCTAGGAAAAGCGCCGTACCTGGCGTAAACGTTGAAAGCGAACAGGTAGTGTGCGAAGAAATCTCGCTAGTCAATGTTGGGGACAATGAGGTTCTCCAACCATGCTAAAAAGATGGAGCGGCAAAAGTAGGCAACGTTGTCAGTGACGGAGCCTACGACACACAAAATGCTACCGAGAAATCTCTCGTAAGAAGACAGTAACCCTATACCCCGGCGCCGCAATGTCAGGTACTGGTGTTGACAGCGTGGCAACTATCCGAGAAACGACGCAGTTAAGTTTTTGAAGCAAGGGCAGTTGGCGCAATGGAAGCATGTGTCAGCAACAATTCTAAATGTCCGGACATTTTAAGTTGGTGTTGACACATGGCACCGTCTCACCACCAGCGCTCATTAGTGGAATCCGCGATGTGGCGATTCAAAAGCTACAACGCGCAGGTAGGAGAGGACTAGTGCGAGTAGCCGTACTTAATAAATCAACCCGCCTTGGGATGCCTGTGAGGGAAATGGCGCGCTAACCCTATGAATAGGGAAAGGAGCCATTTTATCCTCGACATTGATGCGATAAACAAGGCCATTAAATATTCTCATGAGGTTGAGAATATGCAAGAAGAAACTAAAAATAATCCTTATGCATTAATAGTTTGTACTGACCAAAAATTATTTTAGCTCAAACTATTGACCGACAAATATCTTGACCGATTATGTGGTTCACGCGGCACTTAGCAAATATTTACCGAAACCAAAGGTGGTGTGAGAAGTGCAAAGTGAAAAGGGCTTCGAAAGCCATTTGCGGTAAACAACCTTACAATTTAATAGAACGTAACTCCCAATTAGAAGGTATTACTCCAAGTTAAACCGAAAAAATCGAGGCCATCATTAGGACTATCAATGTCTGCATTTGAATAGTGCACGTATGCCAGCGTTAATCGTGCATTTGAATAAGCCGAATACTGCCAACTTAACCCAATGCGGTCTTCAAACTGAAAACGCGTGGATAAACGTCGGTCGCCCAAGCGCGTGCCATCCAGATAACTGCCGCCAATACCGGCTTCCACATACAGCGGACGAGGCCCATCGGTAAGCTGCCATGCCAACACTGGGCTAATCGTCAACGCAAAAACATTATCTGAACGGTCATTGGAGTTTTGCCAATTGTTTAACGCACCTTCAATATGCAGCTTTGGACCTCCCAACCACGTCCAATCCTCCAATATTGACAGCCGGATATCAGTAACCCGGTACCCAACGCGTGCACCACGCAACTGATCCGTTGAGTACGAACCCGCCATATGCCACTCGTCCGCCTGTGCTGATGCTGAATTCATCAACCCCCAAAAACCAAAGACCATAGCCACAATTAATGCCAAAAATCCTTTGCTCATGCACCCTCCACTTTGCCTACAATCCGGCAGAGCATTCCAAACCAGAGATGAAATTATATATACATACGTAAATGTACGTAAATAGATCGGCAGCAACTACAACACGGTCTTCAACTCAAAATTGCCTGTGGGACTCCGTTTGACTCTTTGAAAGAAGCCAAAACGAGAGAATATAATAGCTTCTTGTCTAACTACCTATCAGAAGGTAGAATAATCATCAAATGGTTATTAATCAATAAAGGTGTTCCAATGAAAATTTATGAAACCACAGGGTTTCCGAACCCACTTCGCGTTCGCATCGCCCTTGCGGAAAAAGGTGCCACCAACAAAGTGATATTTGTCCCAGTAGATGTAATGGGTGGTGAACACAGAACCAGTGCTTTCAAGGCAAAAAACCCTGATGCCACCGTACCATTATTAGAGCTGGACGATGGCACCTGCATTGCGCATTGTAATGCTATAACCGAATACTTGGACGGTATCTTTGACGGACCATCCCTTACAGGCACGTCATCTAAAGAGCGTGCAGTTATCGCGATGATGAATATTCGTGCTGAATCCGGATTGATGAATGCGGTGGGCGCGTATTTTCACCACGCAACTCAGGGCCTAGGGCCCGATCTTGAGACATGGCAATGTCCTGACTGGGGTAGTAAGCAGAAAGAGGTCGCCCAGTTGACCATGACCTATCTCGACGGAGTACTCACAGAAAGTGACTTTGTCGCAGGTAATCGTTTCACGGTAGCGGATATCACAGCTTATGCTGGACTAGCATTTGCGGAGTTTGCCAAGGTTGAAATTCCCGAGAACCTACGCGCTCTTAGGGCCTGGCGTGACCGGGTAGCGGCCCGACCGTCGATTAATGGCTGATATTTGTATCTTATGGCTTGTCAGACAAATTAACAAAAGGACACAGCATGGAAATAAATGCAGATTTCACAAAATCCGTAGTTATTGATACCGACCAGCTGCTATGGCGTCCTTCGCCAGTGAAGGGGGTCGAGCGTAGAATGTTGGATCGCATTGGTGACGAGGTGGCTCGTGCCACCAGTATTGTGCGTTATGCGCCAGGCAGCCAGTTCTCTGCGCATACTCACGATGGTGGCGAGGAATTCATCGTACTTGACGGGGTGTTTCAGGACGAGCACGGGGATTATCCCACGGGAACCTATGTGCGGAATCCTCCGACGACATCTCATGTGCCCGGCTCTGCCGAGGGCTGTACAATTTTTGTCAAGCTCTGGCAGTTCGATCCTGAGGATCGAAATCAATTCAAAAAAAACATGGAAGCGGAACTGAATGCGTCAGTGGAGGGGGTTGCCACCTCGCTCCTACATGAGGACGGGCGAGAAGCGGTGACATTCCACAAGCTTGACTCCGGCGCTACTTTGAATTCTAACGCAGTCGGCGGGATTGAGATGCTAATACTGGACGGCGAAGTCATGATAAACGATGATATATTGAGTAAGAATGCTTGGCTGCGCCTACCCGAGGGAGAAGCGTTGTCAGCAAAAGCTGGGGGCCTTGGGGCGAAAATCTGGATGAAGACTGGGCACCTTCGGTTTGTCAGGGCCCCCGAGGTGTAATTGACCGGGGCCTAAACACTAACTACATCAACCATTAGATATTTATGAACCGTGATACAAGAACAACCCTGCTTGACATCGCAGAGTACAACGCTCGGTCAAGGGGCTTTGATGGGTTTAGCTATGCCGATCTTGCTGTAGCCGTTGGCATTAGAAAGGCTTCCATTCATTATCATTTTCCGACTAAGGCGGATCTATCCGATCATCTGATCGCTCGGTATCACACCAGTTTGAAAGAACGCCTAGCTGAAATAGAGAACGACCATCTTAGCGCTGACGAACGTCTGATGGCTCTCATCAGATTATACCGAGAGGCACTGAATGGAGGCCAAACTGTCTGCCTTTGCGTTGCGTTTTCAATATGCCGAGAACGCATTTCCGAAAAGGTTGTGATACGGGTTGGTGCGGTTCGAGCAATGCTGCTGAAATGGATTAAAAGCAATTTTGAACTGGGTCTGAAAGACAGGTCCATTTCGCTCATTACTGCTCCCGAAGAAGAAGCCTGTGCGACATTAGCAATGTTGGAAGGAGCTCACCTAGCGGCTCGCACAGCACAAGACACGGCGCCGTTTGATGCTGCAATACAAATGTTGCTGGGTAGATGCCAAAGTGCTTCGAAAGAATAATTCATTTGCATCTTAATTGTAATGAAGATACACGACAACGAGTCGGGACATTAACCTGTTATTAAGGGGTGTAACATGACTACTGATAAAATACCGAGATTCGAGCAAGATCATATACGCTACAAAGCTCTAGGAAATTCTGGACTGATGGTCTCTGAACTTTGTCTTGGAACCATGACCTTCGGTGGTAACGAAGACATTTGGGGTCTAATTGGGCAATTACGACAGGAGCAGGCTGACGAGCTTGTAAGAATAGCTCTACAGGCCGGCATCAATTTCATTGATACGGCAAATATATATGGTCTCGGCGCCAGTGAGCGCATCGTCGGCCAATCTTTGAAAAAACTCGATGTTCGCCGAGAAGACGTTGTTTTGGCTACCAAGGTACTCGGTCCTATGGGAGATGGACCTAACGCTCGTGGAGCGTCCCGTGGCCACATCATGACCGAATGTAAGGCAAGCTTGACGCGCTTGCAGACCGATTACATTGACTTATACCAGATCCATGGCTTTGATCCGGCCACTCCAATCGAAGAAACGCTGGAGGCACTCAACACCCTGGTACAACAGGGGTATGTGCGTTATGTAGGCTTGTCCAACTGGGCCGCTTGGCAGGTCATGAAAGCCATCGGTATTAGCCAGGCCCGAAATCTGTGCCCAGTGACGTCGCTGCAGGCCTACTATACCCTAGTTGGCCGCGACCTGGAGCGGGAAGTTATCCCCATGCTATCGTCGGAAAAGGTAGGGTTGATGGTGTGGAGTCCACTAGCCGGTGGTTATCTTTCCGGCAAATACGAAGGTCCTGACGTGTCCGAGGAGAACCGTCGTGCCAAATTCGATTTTCCTCCAGTTAACCGTGAACGGGGCAGAGACATTATAAAAGTAATGCGTGAGGTGGCCGACGGAAAGCAGATTGACGGAGAACCGGTCAGTGTGGCTCAAATTGCACTAGCCTGGTTACTTCACCAAGAGTCTGTCTCCAGTATTATCGTTGGTGCCAAGCGACCAGAGCAGCTGAAAGCCAATATCCGGGCCGCACAGATCCGATTCTCTGATGACGAGCGTAAAGCTCTGGACGAGGTGAGTCGTATACCGGAGGAGTACCCGGGCTGGATGATGGAAATGATGGCCGGGTACCGAAATTCTTCTAAGTTCTGAATTCGATCGTGACCCTCTGCACACAATTCGCTGCGTCCTAGCGGCGCAGCGGTTCAATGATGAAAATCGTGAGCGACCAGAATTCGCAGTGTTCAGGATTGAAGCCCTTATGAGTCATGAAGTTCTTCTTGTTCGGCGGCGATTGTCGGGAGTAACAACTGAACCTGACCACTAGCGATCGGTTTGCTTTTATCGTTCTGCCAGCAGGTCACACTGACCAAGCTGGACCGCCTGCCTTGCCGAACAATTTCTGCGCTCGCGAAAGTCGATTGGGCCTTCGCGGAACGAAGATAGTTTACGTGGCTGTCGATGATACGCGGGCAACGTTTATCTCTATCTTTGCTCTGTGCAGCCACCCGAGCGGTGAGTTCAATCAGGGCTCCAACTACACCTCCATGGAGGGCTGGTAGCATGAAGTTGCCAATCAGCGTTTCATTACACGGCAAGTAAACCAATACAACTGCATCACCGCACTGTACCTGAAGTCCAAGGTGCTGTGCGTAGGGAATACGCTCCAACAGAGCTTTCCAGTCAGCACATTTCTCCCTACTTTCTGCAGCGCGCGATCTTTGTTGTGCCAAATCATCTGTCTTACTCATACGCTGTTCTTCTTTAATCCATCTGAGTGGAATTGCTGTCCATGAGTGTTTCTCATGAAGGTGGCCTTTGCCGTAGCCAATAATTCGCTATCAGCCTCGCAGAAAATGTCGCAATCAATGAACGCGACCTGGTCTGTTAAATGACGACAGGTAGCTACAGCCAACAGGGCTCGGTCGCCGTTGGCAGGCCGCAAATAATCCATGCGCAGATCCAGCGTAGCAATGGGCATCAACTCCATGGCCCCTGCAATTACGGCCAAGCCTCCGGCGGAGTCTGCCAGCGAATAAAGTAAGCTGGTGCAGATTTCTTTCGTATCCTCTTGCGCGAACATCCATGACTGTGGAGTCAGACGCATACGGACCTGGTCTCGGTCTACCGAGACGACCTGAATGCCGAGAGCTCTAGCGTGAGGAACCTGCTCAGTGAACTGGCACGCAGCCGTAACAACATGACTGTGCTGGAGTCTGCTTAGCTCGTTCATCAAAGCTGCCCAGCTAGGTATGTATTTCTTGCAGGCGCGGAAGTTTTGGAGATCAGTTGAATTCTATAGGTCATGAAGATAGCGTTCTCTTGTGGATAACGTTGTTTACGGATTCTGGTTGGTTAACTGATCAAAAGTCAAACACTTTGTTGAACTAAACGGAATGGGACCGGCGCAATGGCGTACGGTCATTGCAACGAGCCTTACCGCAAGCTTATCGTCAAAATGCGTTGTAAACTGATCCTGAAACGAGTTTCTAAGTTTGGCAATGTCCATGTGCTTTCATATTCTTTTAGTCGAGTTCACCGCTCTCTGCCTGCTTTAGCAACGTTGGAATATGCGGACCATACTCGACCTTACCTCTGCCTGTACGGATGCCACTACCAACCTTGCGAGCTTCACCTGAATACAGCGTTTTTGCGCGAATGATGTCGTAACTGTAACCACGGCCGAGTCGGTTCGACATTTTTATCAAACCATTCAACCCTTCGGTATAAGCATTCGTGATAGGGAACGGTGCATCCCAGTACGCAAAAATATCGTGATAGTGGTTATGGACCGTTTTCACCAGCTTTTTGAAAGGCTCCATGCCATGAGGAGGGAGGCTGTTTTCCCAAGCTTCAAATGCGTTTTGCGCTTTTTGTTTGTCTGGCTCATCGTAGATCCCAAAAAAGCTTTCCTTGAAATCGTATGCTATTGCCAGCTCAGGAATAGCTTGGCGCACGACAGCCAACGCATTTTGCTCCGCAGGCGATAGATTCCCGGGTCGTTTAAGTGTAAGCCAGCGGATCGACTTTTTGACGTGAATGCGCTGCTCTCTACTCAATTGAGCTTGGTATTTTTTACGCTCCTCTTCTAACGCTTCTGAGGCCATCTTCACAACATGAAATTTGTCGATAACGAGCTTTGCGTTTGGCAGGTACTGGGAAAACGAACGTTTAAACGGTCGCCACATATCCGTACAAACCCATTCAACCTTTTCTCTGTCGGGGAGGTCTTTGAAGAAGGGCTTGAGGTGGTCTTGTGTACGGTGCTCCAGCATGTCAAAAACGTTATTGGTTGCCAAGTTGGTAATGACACAACGATAACCACCTGCAAGGTTTACTTCATCAATTCCCATAATGATTGGGGTTTCATAGCGAACCGTTTGTTCGAGCTCCTGAATTAAATCGTGGGCGATATTTTTGACGGTATTAACGGCAACCCCTGTCTGGTCGGCCAAAGCGCGAAAGGTGGTACTCAGGCATTGCTGACGGATAACATCAACCAAACGCTTGGTAGCACGGCGCTTATCGTCGAGAAAGCTAAGTTCAGGCATGGCCATCTTGCCGCAGGATTCGCAGCGAAAACGAGGTCGTTTAATTTCAAGTCGAACAGGCTCCATATACAAAGGCGTGTCAGAGAATTTATTGACGCGTGTACCGTGCTTGTGCATTGGGATATCGCAGGCGGTGCACATTGGCACGTCAATAACATCAGGCTCAGCCACTATAATTAGCGCTTTGCTTTCTTTGTACATATCTACTGGCTTAATGCCCGGCAAATTCAGCAAATCAAGCATCAAGCTAGTCCATGTCCAAATCTATGTTTTTGTTTTCACGCAGCATGTCATAGACAACATCGACGAGCGCAATCATGCCTTGGCGGTCTGACTTGAGAACCTGCGTGGCCAGCTTCTGGTGGCTCGATAAAGCACGAACGACCGCTTGTTGCACCGCTCCCGGAAGATTTCCCTTTAACGCCTGCTCTCGCGAGTTACTCTCGACCTGAGCCATAACAACATCGCTTTCACCTGCTATGGATTTTATCTGGTTGACGAATGCCACCTGATCTTGAATCGGTGTTGCTTCCCCAAAGAGGCTATTAAGCCTGTCGATGATCTCTTTAACGAACTTCGGCTTGTCGCCTGTCACGCCACCGCCGCCGGGGCCGACTGGTTTAAGTACGGGGGCATTACTATCTTCGTCAACAGCGTCGGAGCGGGCTTTGATATCAAACCCTGTCAGCACCAAGCCTGTTAAATCAACAGTTTCGGGCGCTTCATGCATTATTCGCTTCTGAAGCAGCTTTGCAAAAGCCGCAAAATTCTCTAATTCAGGATCACCAAAGTCTATCAATTGCGCAATATAAGAATAGGTTCGACAAAAGCGCCCAAGGTCGGATTTAAAGCCCATTAACGTCTTAATTTGCTCTGCGTATTCCTCTTGATGGTGATCAGCAGACTTCATACCCGCTTCATCGCCTTTTGCGTGAGCCTTTTGGAAAGCGGCTTCCCATGTAGACATGCCATCACGAAGCATCTTCATTTTGTCGTTATAGAGGTTCGTCGCATCGCTGGTCGCTGCATACAGGGCTTTGTGCTGTGGTGATTTTGTGTGTGTAATATCCCGTATGGTTTTGAACCGAGCCTCTTTGAACGCGGCTAAGTCCTTTTCATCGTACAGGCTGTGTTCATCGAGGCGCTCTTTGATCTCATACACCACATTCAGATTCTGGATTTCATCAATTTTTGCCCCTTGGTCATAGGTCTCAAAAGCCATACGAACGTTCTCTGGGTCATTTACAAAGTCGATGATAAACACCTCATCCTTGCCCGGTGCCATGCGGTTAAGACGAGCGAAGGTCTGCACAATCTCTACGTGGTTGGCTATTTTTTTATCCACATACATAGCGACCAACTTGGGTTGGTCAAAACCCGTTTGGAACTTATCGGCCACTAACATGACGCGATACTCGGGCCTGTCAAATGCAAAGCGTAAGTCTTGTCCCTGAGCGCTTGGGTTCATTGACGATTCGGTGAACTCTTCGTTTTCATCACAAACGAAAATGTCATCCCCCAACAACCCATCATCTTGATGCATGACCTGTTTGCCCATCATCTTGCCTGAAAAGGCCACCAGTGAGTGAATGAAGCCATACTCACTGTGTTGCTCTATGTATCGGTCGAACGCCTTCTTATAGCGTATAGCGGCTGCACGAGAGCTGGTTACGACCACTGCCTCACTTGCACTTTGGGGTAAACTGAAAATACATTCACGTTACTCGATTTGGAACTGTCGGTAAATTCTTACCTTTATTTCTAGGTTGCTTTTGTCCCGTAGCGAAAGACCGCGGACGAACCAACACTATTTCAACGAAAAAAGAAAACCACTGCTAGTTCTTCAACATCAGGTGTGAATGAAATTGAGTAATTCACCTCTAAAATGATCGCTTACAGGGCAAAAAACTTTGCCCTTACATTGAAAACTATGACTGTATGGGCATAGCATAGGCAAGTTCATGAACTAATTGTCTAAACAACGATTCTTTGCCCTCTGGGATAATTAACTGGTCTTTTCCTACGCGTTGGCACAATTTCTGTAATTTAGGTGCTGACGCTATGTTCTTTGCTATCGACTCGGTATCGCATTTCAAAAGTAAAAAACGCCCCTCTAATCGTACTGCATTCTTATTGCTCTCTAACGTTTTGAAGAGGTGCTCAATTTGAGTCGGGAAATATGGTTGTTCATCTCTTTCAGATAGGAAAGATTGTATTTCTTCTAAGTCACCACCATTTTCGAGGTGTGAGAGTATCTTGCTTGTGCATAGCTGCCAGACTTGGTCGGTAGCTTCATCCGCATAATTAGTAAGAAATACTCGCTCACTTGTAGTGGGTGGCTGCATAAACTGAACACGATACTTCGGCAATAATGCGATCGATGTTTTCGTTGATTCGGATACATCGATGTAGGTATCAACCACTCCAAGCACATAGGCTCCGAGCTTTGTAAGCCTGATATATTTTAAACCATCATAAATGGACAAATAATCTAGGTCATATTGCCCCCAACGGTCATAGTAATTATCTTGAGCGCCCTCCGGCGTTACGTAAGCTATGTCGACGATCCCTAGAGTTGCGAAATACTCCATAATTAAACAGCGAGAGTAAGCATTAGTAAGAAAGGTACCGTCATGAATGCGGCCATACGTGGAATCACCAATATACAAGCTATAGGGTTCAAACGTAATATTAAAGAATTGCCCCTCAACCGCCATTAATCTCAGATAGTCATCAAAAGAGACCCATTCTTCAGGTGGGCAAGATCGCAATGTTTCTATACAAGCATCCCTGCGGCTCAGAACATTGGTAAAATATTTCTGACCTTTTCCTTTTTGCCCTTTAATCTGATTGATACGTGAGAACTCGTCAAATTTGCTTCGATCTTTCCAGTCCAAGAAAAGCTGTTTAATGACGTCACAATGTCGTTGTTGAAGAGCGGCTTTTTTTAGGTTGATTTGCAATTCGCCCTTTGTCTCTTTGAACCATAGAGCAGCTCTTAGAATTTGAATCCAACCAAAAGCCTTTATACTTTTCGCTGATTCGTCATCAAGTGATGTTACCTTTTGATACGGTTCATTGAGTTGGTTGCACAGTTGGTTGAGCAATGTTTTAGAAGGCAGCCCAGTTTTCGGACTGACTTTTAACTTCTTAACCTTAATAGTGTTAAGAAGAACGTTAAGCTCCGCTTCCGTGTATTGTGGGGTTTCTGACGTTTCAATCTCGTCACCATCGACAATTGCCGTTGGCACAGAGAAATGTGGTGGCAATGGAACATGAGGTTTCAAAAAAGCTAATAGGTCATTAGGTATTCTGCGTGAAGATCCGTAACGGCGGTCAGGATAAAAGAACGGAGATAAAGCTTTGTCACCGTTATCTTTATCTCGACTTCGATACAACGACCAGTCTTCTGTACTAGGTGGTTCTTTTTGATATTTTGACCAGAATACGAAACCGTCCATATAACCTGCTTGATTGTGAACGGCCTCTTGCAAAGCAAGCTTCTGAACCTCTGAGAGGTGGTTCCAAATTAGCTGTAGGTTGTCTGGGTTCATCAATGCATTAAAGAGTACACTTGCAACTTCTGCTTTGCGACTGGGGATAGCACAAGAAAAGGGTAATGACTTGATACGAAACTTCAGGTCATCGACGGTGCTGTAATCAATAAGGTTTTGAAAATTATCCATGCTGTTACTAGCTCTCTTGATATCTTCAGGAGATTTTATACTACCCCCCTTAGCTCTTCTTCCTTATTTTCGAAAAAGCGTACTTTGCATGGCTTAAATAAATGCAAATTCAATGGAAAGTGTGATTTTGCTAAGGCACTTTTGTCCCGAAGCGACTTACCAATCCAATTAAAATTTCACTCTCACCGCATAACTATTATTAACGTCACATGAGTTATATTTGGGTAAATTGCGACTGATTGAAATCGCAAATTTGTTAGACGAAACCAATAATGGGGCAAAAATGTGCTAACTCTTAATCCGCACATTCACCAAAAGAGCCAAAAAATATCAAACTATTATATAAATGATCAAACATTATTAAGAATTATCAAACTATTATATAAACGCACAACAGGCTTATCGTTCTGATAGATAGCTCTGCAGGTATGCCCTTGGCAGTAATGTGATTCAACCAAAGACCACATATTGCTCGCAACATATTCCTGTTGCTCATCCGTGACATCTAAGTCACATACGTCTTCATAATTTGAACTTGTAATCTCTTCCAATGTAATACTCATGACTTTCCTTAGCTCTAACGCTTCAAGAACCGGTGCGGCTTGCCGCATCCGGGTTACTTGACTTGTGTACGCCCAGCATGGGCATGAACTAATGAGGTGAAAGTCCTCTGTAGGAAGGTCACCGTTCAATAACATGCTGTTATTAAACGTTAACTACTAGCGAATGGCAAGGGCTTATCCGCGAGGATTGGTCTGAAGGAAGCCGCTAGCAAATTTGCGAGCTGATGAACAAGAACATCATATGAGGCGTAGGCTAGAGGTGAGTTGGCACAAGACGACGAAACCACGTGATCTAATGGCCACCGTAAATGATGCAGCAGTGCAAAGAAAGTTCATGTTCTTATCTGGGGAGATCTGCTTAACACGCGATCGGTCAATAACCAGTAAGGCTCTGGTCTATTAAGTGCCTTGGCTTTTCAATCTCATCGACTGAAAAGAGCGAACCAGATGAAAACCGATAGCGCATGACGGGGTAACTCGGTATGTGATTAAGCAGAAGTCAGCAGACGGCATAGTAGCCCAACGCCCATCGTAATGGTTGGGATATGGTGAAGGCCTGAACATTTAGAAGAAGGAGGAGTCTTGTCAAACTTGTCGATACCCACTACGTCGCCAGACGATTACTATCGGCAGCGTATTGATATGCAACCGGCCTTCAACAGCGATTTATTCCAACAACTACTCGAACCTGAAAATCTACACCGAGCTTGGCGTCAAGTTAAAGCCAATAAAGGCGCGGCTGGCATCGATGGCATGACTATCGAAGCCTTCCCGCTTTGGATGCAACAAGGCGGTTGGCAACGGTGTAAATCTCTACTGGAACGAGGTGAATATAACCCTTCAGCAGTCAGACGCGTAGAGATCGACAAACCCGATGGAGGTAAACGCAAACTGGGTATCCCTAACGTCATTGATCGTGTGATACAGCAAGCTATTGCTCAAATTCTCACGCCGTTGTTTGCCCCTTTCTTCTCGGCTAATAGCTTCGGCTTTAGACCGAATAGGAATGCCAAACAAGCGGTCTTGTAAGTCAGAGATATCATCAAACAGAAGCGCAAATTTGTCGTCGATGTTGATCTGTCCAAGTTCTTTGATCGAGTAAATCACGACCTGTTGATGACTCAATTGAGGATCAAGGTACAGGATAAGCGTCTGCTGGCGCTTATTGGTAAATACCTGCGAGCTGGTGTGATGGTCAACGACCAATTTGAAGCAAGCTTCGAAGGCGTGCCTCAAGGCGGCCCACTCTCGCCATTACTCTCTAACATTATGTTGGACAGTCTTGATAAAGAGCTGGAAAGCCGAGGGCACAAATTCGCCCGCTACGCGGACGACTTTATCATTTTGGTAAAATCTATTCGAGCGGGAGAGCGGGTACTCAAGAGTATTACTCGCTACCTTGCCACTAAGCTAAAACTGGTTGTTAATGAACAGAAAAGCCAAGTGGTAGAGGTAGGTCAAAGCAAGTTCCTCGGTTTTACCTTTAACCGCGGGAAGATCCAGTGGCATGCTAAAACATTACACATTTTTAAACAAAAGATGAAACGCCTGACGAACCGAAATTGGGGCGTGAGTATGAGTTATCAGCTGTTTAAAGTACGGCAATACATGCAAGGCTGGATCAACTACTTTGGCATAGCCAACGCTTATCAAGGGTGTGTCGATTTAGACCATTGGATCCGTCGTCGAGTGCGTATGTGCTACTGGCGTCAGTGGCGAAAACCGCGGACTAAGGTACAAAACTTACTTAAACGTGGCGTCAGGATCCAAGCTGCCGTTGCTTGTGGGATCACAAGTAAAGGCCCATGGCGGAGCTCGAAAACACCAGGAATACAGCAAGCGCTGAGTAATGAGTATCTTAAGAAAGCAGGATTGTATTCACTGAGAGATGGATGGATCGCGGTTCACTATCCGAACCAGAAAACAGGTTAGGCGTTCTAAATGAACCGCCCTGTGCGGAGCCGCATGCAGGGTGGTGTGGGGGCTGGAGGCTAGATATCTCCGGCTACCCGATTACACGTATTTGCTGAGACTCATTTATTTAACATTTCCGCTAAAAATGAATCTTTACCGAGCGAATTAATAAGATCTTCTTTTGCTTTGCTCTTTGTTTTTACCGTCAGCATGGTTTCATCTTTCATCCAGCGCTGAACACATACACTGTATTCCTTGCCACCGACAACCATGCCGAAGATGAGGCAGTCATCCTCTGGATCGTTTTTATATCGAGACATTGAAGCTCCGTGCTCTGCGGCAAAACTTTTAGCTGCCTCATAGTAAAGGTGCTTGAGAATAGCTACTTCTTGCCCAGATGCTATCAATCGCTGAATCTCGAACATGATGACTCGATTTCGCCGTTTCTCTTTAGTCAACACCAAATAAACGACATATGCGGCAAGTGCAAACCAGCCTGGAGGGAAAAATATCGAGATGATAATTAGTGCAATAACTACAAGCATTGTGGCTCCTTTGTTTTTACGTGTAACGCTATGCTCACCGGGTAAATTTTCGATGGCGGCTTTTGTGCGGATCCATGCACAAAAGATGACAGCGGAAATTTATCCGGTGCAGCTGATTGTTATGTGCCTATTACTAGCGACACACTCTTGGACAGTTTTCTCCTGTACCACCAGGGCCTGAGTAGCACGGCCCGCCGGGGCCAGAGTAGCAAGGACCACCCGGACCATCATATGCGGGCCCACCGGGGCCATCGTAAGAAGGACCTCCTGGCCCGGAGTATCTGGCGCCCCCTGGGCCATCATAAGCATCACCTCCGGGTCCAGAGTATTCGGAACCTCCGGGGCCGTCATAACATGCACCACCTGGACCGGAGTATGCGGGACCGCCTGGGCCATCGTATGCCGGACCACCAGGCCCTGCATAACACGGGCCGCCTGGACCTGCGTAGCCTTTACAGTTACAGGGATCTATTGCGGCTGCCGGTAGAGATAGCAAAAAAAATGTGGCTGCAATAATAATTCTTTTCATCATCCGACCTCACTCTGTTCTGGCTGCACATAACATTTTATTAGTGCGCATGTGCGTTTACCTCGTTGGACCAGTGAAAACGCGCACAGTTAACTACCTGTATGCAAAGAACTTATCAGCTTTCTATCAAATACACCATCTGGAAAAACGCGCATGCGCGTTTTCCAAACCTATTAACTAATTTTGGAAAAGTATATATAAATGATTTTAAAGAGTTTTGTTAATTTTAGGCTGGATAAACGCGCAAACTAATGAGTGTAAAAACACTCAAAAACATCTAAATTTAAATATGACTGTATACCCATCCAGTTCCGCTTATTCATGAAGACTCACTAAAAATAAGGTTCATCGATAAGAACTGTTAGGGCAAATAGTTCGTCAATTTTCGATTCACTAAATAAATGCTAGCAAGCTTTGGGGCAAAAATGTGCTAACTCTTAATCCGCACATTCACCAAAAGAGCCAAAAAATATCAAACTATTATATAAATGATCAAACATTATTAAGAATTATCAAACTATTATATAAACGCACAACACCGATAAGGCCTTGGAGGTTTCCGGCATCCCAGGCATAAACAAAGGCTGGTCGAGTTGAATAAAAGATGTTGCTACGTCCATGATTTCCTTCTGATAACGTCAAATAGGTGTTGAGCTAACCCGTATTGGGTGATGTTGATAGGATTTAGCCAGTAAGCGGCTAATGCCCTTGGCCAGTTTTATTTCCCCTAAGCCCATAGCCTGCCAATAAAGGCAGTCAAGCGCCCCTAAGCAAAGCGCGATTTTATAGATCTCTTGTGACCGCTCAACGGCACGAGTTAACTCTGATTTGCTCGCGCTAAAGTGCCGACGTAAATGAACACGGATGGGACGCTGTTGGCGTAAGCCCATAACATTTTCGTCATCGCCGGTGATTTTTTTGGCTGCTTTCTTACTGGCCATACATCCTGCCTAACTGTGCTTTTGGGTGAGCAGTGACAATATGGTGCGCCTGATTGATTCAGTCTCACCAAATGTCGTTGGAATTGGGCAACGCAGAAGGGACTGCGCTGCCTCGAGGTGTTGCTGGATATTATCTGCGTTAATCTCAAATATGTTGATGGCTAATCGCAGTGAGTTTGGGAGCTCACCCAGATTGTGAGTCTCAATAATCTGGGCTAGCTGGTTTTGTTCACTAGCTGCCAACAACGCTTGAGCGATTTCCATGTCAGCCATAAACAATTAATTCCCGGCCATCTGAAGCAGCTGCTGTGGCGATGGCGGTACTTTGCCTTCGTCTTGGTATTCGCTACGAATTTGCTTAATGCGGAGCAACACCTCTGCTCTTGGGATGTCCATTTTGAACTCTTCAGGAATGCGCAGCGTCATACTGCTATCGATGACGAGGTATCCCATGTCAAAGTAGAGCTGTCCCAGTTCTTGAGCCGCCGAGCTTAAATCCGCTTGGTTGACCGATTCCTTTGACCATTGCTGAAACATCTCACCTAAATCTGCTACTACGATTTTGGATTGAGTATTGGTTTGTTCGGCGCTTACACCCGTGCCAAAGAAGCTCATGCCAAATTTCATCACGCCAAATAGCAGCACTAGGCCTGCCATCACCATGATCATTTTGACGGGGGACAAGCCCTGCGGAGCCGCGGGTGTCGCTGGCGTTGGCCCAGCGACGGATTGTGCAACCTCAGCGGGAGCGGCTTGCTCTGGCTCAGCCAGAGCGCCGATAGTCGGTTCCAATTTTTCAGAATTTACGTTTTCGGTTGTCATTGCTTAACCCTTATATTTGAGGCTAACACCGCGTTGAACAATGAGGTCAACACCTTCAATACCGCCGTGCATTTCCAGATACGGTCTGGCTTCGTCGGCTAACTGCAGGTAGAAGTCAGCAATCTTGTCGAATGCGGTACTTGAGCCACCAGCAAGTGAGCTGGTCGCCGTGTTTTTGAAATAGGTGCCGTCATAAACCACATCACCAGACACTCGATTGGTCGCGGCTTGTGTGAGGGTTTGGGCGCCAGTGCCATAGATGCCTGCCCAGAAGGATTGCTTCACCACTTCACCGTAGAGTGTTACTAACTTGGCTGGGATACCGCTATGACCGTCTTGGCCTTGCACTGCGGCAATGAACGGCTGCTCAATCGCACGACCTCTCTGGTCGATACAGCTGATACTCTCAGCGCGGATTTCGACACGACGGGTACTGGCACTACCACGGGCCGCG
>NZ_CP043902.1:4737500-5044620 GCF_006385735.2 Shewanella sp. LC6 | reverse complement strand
TAAGTTATCCCCAAAAGATCATCAAAAAGAGGTGTATTCTATAGCGAGATCTCAAGGATCGCTATCCTTAAAAAATAATTATCCCCAACAAGATCATTCTTTGTCAGCATCCTCGATCATCAAAGATCAAATTCGATCCTTTTATTCAACAAATAGGGAAAATCCCGCTTTATTAAGCGATCCAGATTGATCTATAATGGCGCCCCTTTGATCTGTTAACAGATCCTCTTAACTACTAGATGTAGTGTCCATACACAGAGTTATCCACATCTTATAGTGTGTGGGGGGAGTTGATCTAAGGATACGCTGGCAGAAATAACCCACTTGCTGACTTTCGTTGTTGACGGGGACAAGTAAAGTGATTACAATTCGGCCTCTTTTTTACCCTTACCTCTATTCGTGGAGATAAGGATATGTTCACTAATAACAAAGACGGATTGCCATCATGAGTAAACGTACTTTTCAACCTAGCAACCTGAAGCGCAAGCGTTCTCACGGCTTCCGCGCTCGTATGGCTACTGCAGGCGGCCGTAAGGTGCTTGCACGTCGTCGTGCGAAAGGTCGCGCTCGTTTATCTGCTTAATTAAGTGGATAACTAGTTGACTAGCTATACCTTTACGCGGGAGTTACGCTTGCTAACTCCCGCGCAATTTAAATCTGTATTTTCCAATCCCATCAAAGCATCTTCTGCTGAAATAACCTTGCTTGCCATTCCTAATTCGGAACAACATCCGCGTCTGGGTCTTACTGTTGCTAAACGCTACGTAAAACGTGCCAATCAGCGAAATCGCATTAAGCGAGTGATCAGAGATAGTTTTCGCCTCAATCAACACAATATTCCTCATCTTGATATTGTTGTGCTGGTTAGAAATGGGGTGATGGAAATGGAAAATGCCGAACTCAACAAGTTGATAGAAAAGCTATGGCGCAAACTCAGTCGCCGCTACAATGGCTAGCAACCACGTTTATTCGTGGCTATCAAATCTTCATCAGCCCAATCTTGGGACCTCGATGTCGTTTCAATCCCACTTGCTCTCATTACGCCATTGAGGCAATAAAAGTGCACGGAACCGCGAAAGGTTGTTGGTTTGCATTGAAACGCATATTAAAATGTCACCCTTTGCATCCCGGCGGTAGTGATCCCGTCCCCCCTAAAAATGACAGGTGTAATAAATAGGCTATGGAATCTCAACGCAATATATTGCTAATAGGACTACTGTTTGTCAGCTTTTTGCTGTGGCAACAGTGGCAAGCAGACAAAGCTCCAAAACCCGTTGCAACCGAATCGTCTGTAGTGGCGAATGCGACCACTAATCACAGTGCTGATGTTCCAGAAGCGGATACTGGTGTGCCAGCAGCAGTCGCTGCGACGCAAAATCTAATCACGGTTAAAACCGATCAGCTCGATGTGCAAATCAACCCTGTGGGTGGTGATATTGTTTTTGCTGCACTGGTTTCACATAAATTGGAACAGGGTAAAGACCAGCCATTTGTTTTGCTTGAGCAAACCAAAGATTACACTTATATCGCTCAGAGTGGCCTAATTGGCCGTGATGGTATCGATAGCAGTGCTAAAGGTCGCGCCGCATTTGCCGCCAGCAAAACTGAATTTACCTTAGCCGATGGCCAAGACACCTTAGAAGTACCACTGACCTATGTGGCTGATAACGGTGTGACTTACACAAAAGTGTTTGTATTCCATCGTGGCAAGTTTAACGTTGATATCGATTACAAAATCAACAACACCTCAGCTGCTCCATTACAAGTTCAGATGTACGGTCAGATTAAACAGACCATCAAGCCATCTGAAAGCAGCATGATGATGCCAACTTACCGTGGCGCCGCGTTTTCGACTCAAGATGTACGTTACGAAAAGTACAAGTTTGAAGATATGAGCAAGAGCAACCTCAATCAACCGACTCTCGGTGGTTGGGCGGCGATGCTGCAACATTACTTCGTATCAGCTTGGATCCCACCAGCAACCGATAGCAACACGATTTTCTCGAGTGTAAGCGCTGGCGGTTTAGCGAACATTGGTTTCCGTGGCGCGGTATATGATATTGCACCAGGTGCAACGCAAGAAATTAGCTCACAGTTCTATGTTGGCCCTAAAGATCAAAAAGCGCTATCTGCGTTATCTGATACCTTAAACCTAGTAGTTGATTACGGTTTCCTTTGGTGGTTAGCCGTTCCAATCCACTGGTTATTGATGTTCTATCAATCATTTGTGGGTAACTGGGGTGTGGCAATTATCCTGATCACCTTAACCGTTCGTGGTTTACTGTTCCCGCTTACCAAAGCGCAGTACACCTCAATGGCTAAGATGCGTAACCTACAGCCAAAACTGCAGGAACTAAAAGAGCGTTTCGGCGATGACCGTCAAAAGATGGGTCAAGCCATGATGGAACTGTATAAGAAGGAAAAAGTTAACCCTATGGGTGGCTGTTTACCTATTATTTTACAGATGCCAATCTTTATTGCCCTATACTGGGTATTGCTAGAGAGCTTCGAGCTGCGTCACGCACCATTTATGTTATGGATCCACGACTTATCAGTACAAGATCCATACTACATTCTGCCGCTGCTGATGGGTGTGTCCATGTTTGTGATGCAAAAAATGCAACCCATCGCACCGACAATGGACCCAATGCAAGTGAAGATGATGCAATGGATGCCAGTGATCTTTACCGTATTCTTCCTGTGGTTCCCATCGGGTCTAGTACTGTACTGGTTAGTGGGTAACATTGTTGCCATCATCCAGCAGAAGATTATTTATGCAGGTCTAGAGAAAAAAGGCTTAAAATAAGCCCAAGCGCTAGATCGGAGCTAACAGCTCAGCATATTCAAAAAGGCGGCTTCATTGGCCGCCTTTTCCTTTAGGTAATTTGATCGATATTAATGGGTATTTCCGTGACAACTGACACTATCGTGGCACAGGCCACCGCGCCCGGACGGGGCGGCGTAGGTATCATTCGTATCTCTGGTGATAAGGCAACCGATGTGGCCATGGCCGTATTGGGTCATTTACCTAAACCCCGTTACGCCGATTACTGCGACTTTAAAAATGCCTCAGGCCAAGTGATAGACCAAGGTATCGCACTGTTTTTTAAAGGCCCTAATTCCTTCACGGGTGAAGATGTATTAGAGCTGCAGGGCCACGGTGGTCAAATCGTCCTCGATATGCTGATCAAGCGCGTATTAGAAGTCAAAGGCATTCGCATCGCCAAACCTGGTGAGTTTAGCGAACAGGCCTTTATGAACGATAAACTAGACTTAACCCAGGCCGAAGCCATTGCCGACCTTATCGATGCCACCAGTGAGCAAGCCGCCAAAAGCGCGCTGCAATCACTGCAAGGTGAGTTTTCGAAGGAAGTGCATGAGCTGGTGGATCAAGTCACCCATCTGCGTTTATACGTCGAAGCCGCGATTGATTTCCCCGATGAAGAAGTCGACTTTTTAAGTGATGGCAAAATTGCCAATGCACTCTACAAAATCATCGACAAACTCAGCGCCGTCCAAGCCAGTGCCAAGCAAGGCTCGATTATCCGCGAAGGGATGAAGGTGGTGATTGCCGGTCGCCCCAATGCCGGAAAATCCAGTCTACTTAATGCGCTCGCCGGTAAAGAGTCGGCCATTGTGACCGAAATAGCTGGCACCACTCGCGATGTGCTGCGCGAACACATTCATTTAGATGGTATGCCACTGCATATTATCGACACCGCAGGTTTACGTGATACCACAGATACGGTTGAACAAATCGGTATCGAGCGCGCTTGGAATGAAATCAACAGTGCCGATCGGGTGTTGTTTATGGTCGATGGCACCACCACGGATGCCGTCGATCCCCACGATATTTGGCCGGATTTTATCGATCGTCTCCCCACCAATTTAGGCGTGACCGTTGTCCGCAATAAGGCCGATCTCACCGGTGAAAACCTCGAGATGACTGAAGAAAAAGGCTATAGCGTGTATAGGATCTCGGCCAAAACCGGTCTGGGCGTAGAGGAATTAAAGCAACACCTTAAATCCTTGATGGGTTATCAAAGCAACCTCGAAGGTGGCTTTATCGCCCGTCGTCGTCACCTCGAAGCATTGGATGTTGCCGCAAGCCATCTGCAACTAGGTAAAGAGCAATTAGAGGTTTATCTCGCAGGTGAACTGTTAGCAGAAGAGCTCAGAATGGCGCAACTCGCCCTGTCTGAAATCACTGGCCGTTTTACTTCAGACGATCTACTCGGCAAAATTTTTAGCTCATTCTGTATTGGAAAGTAAAAGAGTAAACGCATCCGATAAATTAAAATCAATATTATTATTTTTAAATATTTTATTGATGATTAAAAGGTTGCTATCAAAAAGCATATGCCCCTCGTTAACATTTTAACGAGGGGCATTTTTTTGCAAAAAACTGGACCCTACCACAGAGAAGCTATTCCGCAGCCGCGCGGTTTAATCGATCCCAAATATCAGCCCACTCCTCAAGACGAGGCGGCGCTTCAACCAAAAGTGTTTTAATCCCCTTTAGGTCTAATGCGTAAAGAGAGGCATAAAGTGCTTGTCGATATCCTTGGTGGTTGTTAGGTAATATCAGCTTATGTTGGCAATGGATATTTTCCATCTGTGCAGAATATCCCAATATCCCCGTAGCTTCAGGCTCTGCATAAAATTGCGTTGCGAGTGAAGCAGCACAAATCACGACTTTGGCATTAGGTTGATAATGGACTTTCATATTGCCAGAAATAGCTTCTTGATGGCATTCAGGCGTAATAACGGGGAACGGTAAGTAGGGCTGAAAATCCCTCGCGGATAATGGACCACTTCGTAAAATCTCAGCTTGATTTTCACTGATCCGTAAAATAGTCGACTCAGTACCCACACTGCAAATGCCGCCATCGAGTACAGCAGCAATCCTTCCATCAAGCCCACTCAATACTTGCTCTGCACTGGTCGGGCTGAGTTTTTTATGTAAGTTTGCAGATGGAGCAGCAACGGCAATATTGAACTGTTGCAGTAGTGATAAAAGCACCGGATGATCAGGCATTCTTATCGCAATACTGGGCAATCCACCGGTTATAACATCCGAAACCGAGGGATGACGCTCAAAGATAAGTGTCAGCGGCCCAGGCCAAAACGCCTCGGCAAGTGGTGCAACCCAATCTGGAATAACGTTAACCCAACGAGAAAGCTGATCGATGCTGCCAATATGAGTTATGAGTGGATGATTTCTAGGACGTTGTTTAGCCAAAAAAATCTTTTCAACCGCTTCAGGGTTACTGGCATCCGCCGCAAGCCCGTAGACAGTTTCAGTCGGTACTGCGACTAGTTCGCCCGCGATTAGCAACTCTCCCGCACGTTGTAAATCATCAGGATTCAGCGCATTAAGTCTTTCTGTTCTCATGGATTACACCAGTGGCAACGATAAGGATCAGCCACACTCTCCTCTTTGGTTTCAATTTGTTGATATTGGCAGTGAAGACATTGACGGATAAAAGCTTTAGCGAGATCTGTTGGCGTACCACACTCGCGGCAAGGCAAACCAACGATGCGATCGCGTAGCCAGAAATCCGCTTGATGACATTGTGGGCAGTGTGTTTGAAGGCGCTCAACCAGTTGCTGTGCAGCCTTGATAATATATTGCTGCCGCAGCGGAGAATGCATCGCGCGAAGGTCTGGAGCGACATCAATTGGGCAAGCAAAACGACCATTTTCAGGCCCTAGATTCATCGCTTCTAATGTGGCCAGCAACATATCTAGATTAGCTACACCTTTGATCGTATGACCATCAACCTTAACTATCCACGCTTGACCCTCTTCGGCACCAGATAACGCCGCACTAAGTGCACTCACATCATCCCCTTGGAAACTTTGCAAGCTTACCGGACCAGATACATTCGCTACGATATCAATATTTTGCCTTGCATCATGCAGTACGATTAGCTCCGTATCCCAATTCATTATTCCTGGCAAAGGCCCTCCACCAAAGCTACCTTCGCTGCCTAACCCCGCCTCTAAACCTGTTAACTCACAGGCGAGTCGCGCTTTTTTCTTAGCGCACTCTAGTGGTGAAAGCGTACGCTCAACTTCTCCAGAAAAGGTGCCCAGCATGTCGGTATCAAATGCATCCGTTGCGACAATTTCAATCCCAAGTGGCGACAGAATTGGCGCAATTTGTGCTGCCTTGCCATGTTTGCTTAACAAGGCAATTCGCTTTGGCATTTTATAATGTGATTGATGATCCATGATGAATACTCACTCCTGAAGTGAGGGGGGTAATTCTTAACTTTAAGCAAACCTAGCCCTCTACAACGCGATAACGACGCTGAATAAGGAAGGCTATTGTTGCCGTATCAGTGATGGGATGTAAAATAGATAGATATTTACATAACGTTCTATATAAGTGAACGATTCTATGAGAAACCTCAATTTTCACCATCTACATTACTTCTGGACTGTCGCTAAAGAAGGGCATTTAACTCGAGCCTCCCAGAGGCTAAACATTTCACAATCGGCTTTATCATCCCAGATCAGACAGTTAGAGGAACAACTAGGGCATGATCTGTTTCACCGTCAAGGCCGAGCATTATTACTGACAGAGGTTGGGCATCTCGTTCTCGAGTACGCTGAAGGAATTTTTAATTTAGGCCACGAATTGCTTTCAGTTATGGAAAATGGCGAGCACCAAAGGCTTCAGCTACTAAGAATAGGTGCAGTGGCGACCCTTTCACGCAATTTCCAAGAAAACTTACTACGCCCGGTCATTAAATTAAATAACGTCAAACTTGCTTTAAAATCATCCAACTTTGATGATCTACTCGAGCAATTGCGTGTACATAAATTAGATTTGATCCTCTCAAATCGCCCTGTGGCATCGGACTCTTCAACCCCTTGGCGCTGTAAATTAATTGCTCAGCAAGGCGTATGCTTAGTCGGCCCAAATAAAGCGGAATTCAATGCATTACGCTTTCCAGAGGATCTCACAAAAGTAAAATTACTATTACCAGGCCCCGACAGTGATATTCGTAGGCAATTTGATTTGTACTGCGAGCAACATGGTCTCTCACTAACCCCTTATGCAGAAGTCGATGATATGGCGATGCTCAGACTATTAGCGCGGGATTCGGGTGCGGTGGCCGTGGTACCTGAAGTGGTTGTACAAGATGAGATTCAAGCGGGACTATTGAAAAACTACGCGGCCTTAGATTGTGTGACTGAAAGTTTTTATGCCATAACCGCTAAAAGACACGTTGATTTACCGATCTTACATACTTTGTTAAGCACAAAAATGGAGTAACTGATATCACAATCAGTCGATTGGGATTGATTTTAGTTGCACATAAGCGGCAGGTGCGTTTATTCATCTATTAACCCGATCTGAGGTGTTTTGCCAGCCAATTTAGGGCTGAAATTGGCTGGCATTTTGCAGCATCATTGGCTTAAACCAATGAATTACCAAAATTTAAACATCTTAACCAAAAAATATCAGCTCAATCATACCTGCCGGTAGTGATCTTGCATTTGGTATGAACGGGCATACAGTGCAAACACTAATGCCGCCAAAATAGCAAAACCCGCAAAGAAAAACATTTGGAATGCCGTCACGCTCATCCCCGTTTGCATTATTTGCTCAGTCACAGCAGGACTTTTAACACTCACATTGGCAAGCAATACCCAGAGGTTACCAACGGTAACGGAAAGCGTCCAAAAACTCATGATAGTCCCTTTCATCGCTTTAGGCGCTTGGCTATAGGCAAACTCTAATCCTGTCGCCGAAACCAGAACTTCACCAAAAGTCAGCAAAGCGTAAGGTAGAATTTGCCAGAAGATCGAAAGTGCTGAACCACCATCCATCATCAATTGAATCGTCCCCACCACAATCCAACTCAATCCAGTAATGGCAATCCCCGCCCCCATTTTACGTAATGCGGTTAACTTAATCCCCATACGCTCAATCGCGGGGTATAACACAAAGTTATTAAATGGAATCAATAACATCACTAACAGTGGATTTAAAGCCTGCATCATTGCAGGTTCAAACCACGAAGGTTTAACCATATCGTTAGCCTGCAAAATCCAAGTCGAAGCCTTTTGATCGAATAGCGACCAAAATGGGGTCACCAACGCAAATAAGACCAGAATTCGAAGAACTGAGCGTACGCCATCTACCGCAATATCAGGATGACAGCTTCGAGCACGCTCAAGTTGTAATGAAGCGCCAGCTCCTACAAACCCCATCAGTAGCACCATAGCACTACAAAGGCCCGCGACGATTCCTAGAGTTGGGATATTCACCAGCGCATAGGCAGCAGATATCCCACCAATGAGTGCCAACACTAAACCGATATTTCCCTTACCTTCCACTTTAGTCAGCAAAGCACTACGGATCACAGGTAAAAAACCATGGGGATCCTTTGGTTCTGGCGGCATATGCACATAACGCTTACGACCTAACCAGAAAAATACCGTCGCTATAAACATCAGCACGCCGGGTATCCCGAAAGCAACAGCGGCACCAAAGTTTTTAAGTAACAATGGCATAGATAAGGATGCGAAGAAAGAACCAAAGTTGATCGTAAAGTAGAACATATCAAAGGCTTTTTGAGCCAATGACTTATTAGTCTGATCAAATTGATCGCCCATAAAGGAAGATACTAAAGGTTTTATCCCACCAGAACCTAAAGCAATTAAAAATAACCCCGTATAAAAACCTTGCACACTGTGCTCAAAAATCGCCAAAAAAGCATGGCCCACGCAATAAAGTAAGCTTAACCAAAGAATGGTGTTGTACTTACCAAAAAATCTATCCGCAATCCAGCCACCCAATAATGGGAAAAAGTACACACCAATTACAAAGGAATGGAACACGTCCTTAGCCACAGCGCCACGGAGATCCTCCGGAATGGACAGCAAAAGTGCTGTCATTAAGAAAGGTGTTAGAATGTTGCGCATGCCGTAAAAGCTGAAACGCTCACAAGCTTCACTGGCAATAATATAGGGGATTTGACGTGGCCATTTTGGCGCATCAACAGGTGTAGTCATCTGTTATCCTATTATAATTGTTATAAAAAACTTAAGGTTATCGGTATAAAACCAAGATTGCAGCCAAGGATACTAACAGACTGCGAATCAATATTGGCTAAATTTATACAAC
This sequence comes from Shewanella sp. LC6, assembly GCF_006385735.2. Lineage (NCBI taxonomy): Bacteria > Pseudomonadati > Pseudomonadota > Gammaproteobacteria > Alteromonadales > Shewanellaceae > Shewanella > Shewanella sp. LC6. The sequence continues at coordinate 5,035,475 of NZ_CP043902.1, read as the reverse complement.
AAAATACGCTAAGTAGATGTAAGCCCCAAAAATGATAGAAAATTAACGACCACAGAGAGCAGTAACAATGACCAAAATTGCTATATTAGTCGGTACCACCCTAGGCAGCAGCGAATATATTGCAGATGAAATGCAGGCTCAGCTGACCAAATTAGGGCATGAAGTAGACACTTTTTTAAGTCCAACACTGGATTTACTGCAACCCTATTCCCTCTGGATCATCGTTTCATCAACCCATGGCGCAGGTGATCTTCCCGATAATCTACAGCCATTTTGTAAAGAAGTTCTACTCAATACACCAAATCTACACCAAATTAAGTTCGCATTATGTGCCATTGGTGATTCGAGTTATGACACCTTTTGCCAAGGCCCAGAGAAGCTTGTTGATGGACTTGAATATAGCGGTGCAAAAGCGTTTGTGGATAAGATCCAGATCGATGTACAACAGGATCCTGTGCCAGAAGACCCAGCTTTAGCGTGGTTGGCACAATGGCAAGATCAAATTTAAGATCCTCATTTTCAAAATACCTGAAACAACCCACAGTTTAGATCTTATTTATCCACAAAAAACTATTTATATGTATATTTTTGTGGATAAACTATTATTTAGATCTGATCAACCTCTGTGCTATTCACATCATGATCCGCTCAAAGATCCACCCTGTGGATAAATAGCGGATCTATCCCCACCTTTAATGACAGTAGATCTCGGTTAGATCACAGGATCAAAAGCTCATTAACCACTGATATAAAAGAGAAATTAGCCTTACCCACAGGAAAGTGCGATCCTAATAGTAAACATAATAAGAAGATCTCTATAAAGATCTTAAGATCTATTAGTCCCGATCCACTGGATCTATTTTCGAAAAATGATCATTCACCTCAATCAAAGCAAATGCTAAAATGATCGGCTCTCATTGGGTCACTTAAGTTTTTAAAGGTAAGGTCATGCATTTTCATGAACGGTTTGATGTTATTGTAGTTGGTGGTGGTCATGCCGGAACTGAAGCCGCATTAGCCGCAGCAAGAATGGGTTCTAAGACATTATTGCTAACGCATAATCTTGATACTTTAGGACAAATGTCATGTAACCCAGCGATCGGTGGCATTGGTAAAGGTCATTTGGTTAAAGAAATCGATGCATTAGGCGGTGCAATGGCGATCGCAACCGACTATGCAGGGATCCAATTTAGAACCTTAAACTCGAGTAAAGGCCCAGCGGTTAGAGCAACTCGTGCACAAGCAGATCGCGCGTTATATCGTCAGAAGATCCAAAATATTCTGCAAAACCAACCTAACTTACGTATTTTCCAACAAGCTGTAGATGATCTTGTTGTAGAAAATGATCGCGTTATCGGTGTCGTTACCCAGATGGGACTAGCCTTCGAAGCCGCCGCAGTCGTATTAACCGCAGGGACTTTCCTCAGTGGTAAGATCCATATAGGGTTAGAAAACTACAGTGGCGGTCGTGCAGGCGATCCACCATCTATCGCACTCGCCCATCGTTTACGCGAGTTGCCTATCCGTGTTGGCCGTTTAAAAACCGGTACACCACCACGTATCGACGCCAATACCATCGATTTTACTCAAATGACAGAACAAAAAGGTGATACGCCATTACCTGTAATGTCATTTATGGGCGATTTGAGCCATCACCCGAAACAAATTTCTTGTTGGATCACCCATACCAATGAAAAAACCCACGATATTATTCGTGGAGGTTTAGATAGAAGCCCAATGTACTCCGGTGTTATCGAGGGGATCGGCCCACGTTACTGCCCTTCTATCGAAGACAAGATCCATCGTTTTTCTGATAAATCATCGCACCAGATCTTTATCGAACCAGAAGGCTTAAACACCAATGAGATTTACCCTAACGGGATCTCTACCAGTCTTCCCTTTGATGTACAGTTAAATTTGGTTCGTTCGATCAAAGGGATGGAAAATGCTGAGATCGTACGTCCAGGATACGCGATTGAATACGATTATTTTGATCCTAGAGATCTTAAAAACTCGTTAGAAACCAAAACCATTAATGGATTATTCTTTGCTGGCCAGATCAACGGTACAACCGGTTATGAAGAAGCTGGCGCCCAAGGTTTACTCGCTGGGATGAACGCAGCACTGCAAGTTCAAGGCAAAGAAGCTTGGTGCCCTCGTCGCGATGAAGCTTACATCGGAGTATTGGTTGACGATTTATCGACGTTAGGCACTAAAGAACCCTACCGCATGTTTACCAGCCGTGCCGAATACCGCCTATTGCTGCGTGAAGACAACGCCGATCTGCGTTTAACCGCAAAAGGTCGTGAACTGGGTCTGGTGGATGATGCGCGCTGGGCGTCTTTCAGTGAAAAACTGGAATCGATCGAATTAGAGCTACAACGTCTACGTAGCCAGTGGATCCATCCAAACTCTCCATTAGTGCCAGTGTTAAATCCGCACTTGAATACGCCTATTTCTCGCGAAGCATCTTTTGAAGAATTACTTCGTCGTCCAGAAATGGATTACAACAAACTGATGCAGATTGAAGGCTTTGGTCCTGGTCTTACCGATCCACTCGCCGCTGAGCAAGTACAGATCCAAGTTAAGTACTCTGGCTATATCCAACGTCAGCAGGAAGAGATCAATAAAGCGGTACGTAATGAGAACACGGGTTTGCCATTGAACCTTGATTACAAAGAGGTTCCTGGGCTTTCAAATGAGGTGATTGCTAAGTTAAATAGCCATAAGCCTGAAACCATTGGTCAAGCGTCACGTATCTCAGGTATCACCCCAGCAGCTATTTCAATTCTGCTAGTACATCTGAAAAAACGTGGTTTATTACGCAAGAGCGCGTAAAAGCTAGCTTAATCGCCAGTTTGGTCGCAGAAGGGAAGCATTCAGGCTTCCCTTCGACGTTTCAGGGCTTCATAATAGCCGACGAGTTTATCATTGCATTTTTGTTGAGGTTGTTCAGTGTTATCTGCCCAGTTAGAGGCCTATTTAGCCGAAATTAATCTGCCCGCTACCGCTGAGCAGAAAAAGCAACTGCTTGATTTTGTTGGCATGCTCAACAAATGGAATAAAGCCTATAACTTAACCTCAGTAAGAGATCCCAAGATTATGCTTGTCCGTCATATCATGGACAGCTTAGTGGTATCAAAACATCTGCAAGGTGAACGCTTTATTGATGTTGGAACTGGTCCTGGACTGCCTGGCATCCCATTGGCGATTATGAATCCAGATAAAACTTTTGTGCTACTTGATAGCTTAGGTAAACGCATTCGTTTTCAAAAACAAGTAGCCTTCGAATTAGGCATTCATAATATCAGTTCGATAGAAAGCCGAGTTGAGGCCTATCAACCCGAGCAAAAGTTCGATGGTGTGCTAAGCCGTGCCTTTGCGTCAATCCATGATATGTTGACATGGTGCCATCACTTGCCTGCTGAGCATGGGCAATTTTATGCGCTCAAGGGACAACTGAGTGATGAAGAGATGCAACAAATCCCCGCTGGCTTTGCGATAACTGAAACCATCGAACTCAAGGTGCCAAAACTCGATGAGCAAAGACATTTACTCAAAATAATCAAAGAATAACAGGCTTAAAGCTCCTCATTTTGAATGGATTTTTAAGTAGGCAATAAACCAGAATTTACATACAGGGTGACATTGTGGGTAAAGTAATTGCCGTGGCCAACCAGAAAGGTGGCGTAGGGAAAACAACAACTTGTGTCAATTTAGCCGCCTCATTAGCCGCGACTAAGCGTAAAGTACTACTGATCGATCTTGATCCACAGGGCAATGCCACTATGGGCAGCGGTGTCGATAAATACGAAGTCGAAAACACGGCTTACGAACTGCTGGTAGAAGAAAAGCCCTTCGATGAAATAGTGGTCAAAGACACCACGGGAAAATACGATCTAATTGCCAGTAATGGCGATGTGACTGCGGCGGAAATCAAACTCATGGAGTTTTTTGCCCGTGAAGTGCGGTTACGTAATGCGCTCGCGCCGATAAAAGATCAATACGATTATATCTTTATCGATTGCCCTCCTTCGCTCAACATTTTGACGGTTAATGCTATGTCGGCGGCGGATTCTGTGCTGGTGCCAATGCAGTGTGAGTACTTTGCACTGGAAGGTTTAACCGCCTTGATCGATACCATCACCAAATTGGCAGCCGTGGTGAATCCTGGTCTTGGGATAGAAGGGATTTTACGCACTATGTATGATCCGCGTAATCGTCTTTCAAATGATGTGTCCGATCAGCTAAAACAACACTTTGGCGATAAGGTGTATCGCACTGTTATTCCGCGTAACGTGCGTTTGGCCGAAGCGCCGAGCTTTGGTGCACCCGCTATGTATTATGATAAATCGAGCGCGGGAGCTAAAGCATATTTAGCGCTGGCTGGTGAGATGATCCGCCGTTCCGAACAGAAAACTCAGGCTAAGCGAGCGTAAAGGAAAACCATGACGTTAAAGAAAAGAGGGTTAGGTAAAGGCTTAGATGCCTTACTGAGTAATAGCCACGCCGCGAGTAAAAAACACACGGAAGAAGTGGTCGTTGTCGATAAAAAAGAAGAACTTATCCATCTTGATCTCGACCTATTACAGCCGGGAAAATACCAACCTCGTAAGGACATGTCTCCCGAGGCATTGGAAGAACTTGCCCATTCCATCCGTAATCAAGGCATTATCCAGCCGATTGTAGTGCGCCCAGTTAGCAATAACCAGTATGAGATTATTGCCGGTGAGCGCCGTTGGCGCGCTTCCCAATTGGCGGGTGTTGAAAAAATCCCTTGTATCGTTAAAGCGGTTCCCGATGATGCCGCTATTGCTATCGCCTTGATCGAAAACATTCAGCGTGAAGACTTAAATGCCATGGAAGAAGCCATTGCATTACAACGTTTAATGCAAGAATTTGAACTGACTCACCAACAGGTCGCCGATGTTGTGGGAAAATCTCGGGCGAGTGTATCTAACTTGTTACGTTTAAACGGTTTAAATGAGCCTGTTAAGCGTTTACTCGAGTATGGCGATATTGATATGGGCCATGCGCGCGCTTTGCTCGCAATTGAGGGTGAAGAACAAACAAATCTGGCGAGATTAGTGGCAGCCAAGGAATTAACCGTTCGCGAAACTGAACGATTGATTAATCAAACCTTAAATCCACCCAAACCCGTCGAAACTACGACTAAAGATCAAGATGTTTGTCGTTTAGAGCAGCAGTTAATTGAAAGATTAGGTGCCAAGGTTTCGATCGCTCATAGCAGTAAGGGGAAGGGTAAAATTGTAATTAACTATCAGAATCTGGCTGAATTAGACGGAATTCTTAGCAAAATTCGTTAATGTCTGTAGATTAACAGTTTTTAATGTAAATTTGTGACATATGTTAATTTTGGATTTTGACTGTTTTGACGCTATATCACGTTAAAAGTGCTGTTTTTCCTTATCTCAAAGTTGCAATGAAGGCGTGAAAAGGTATACTTTCGCAAGCTTTTTGTGCATCGACATAAATACGGATATTTGTCATCCGGTCATCGAAACAAAAAGTATAAATGCGGAGAGGATGAGTTGAGTAAGGTTTTAGCGCGTCGTGGCCGGTGGTCAGCCTATAAATTGGTGATGATGCAGGCGGCGGTGGCTGGGGGTGCTTCAATTCTCTTTTTCGTCGTGTGGGGAGTTCAGTTTGGCTATTCTGCATTAGCAGGTGGTTCAATTGCTGTGCTCCCTAATTTTGTATTCGCGACCCTCGCTTTCTCCCATACGGGAGCAAGTTCAGCTGCAAAAGTGATTAAAACTTTTTACTGGGGGGAAGCGGTAAAGTTGCTGTTAACCATCGCAATGTTTTCGCTAGTGTTTATCAATCTTAAGGTCGCATTTATGCCTCTTTTTGTTTGTTACGTGCTGACGTTGATCGTGCATTGGACAGCTCCTTTATACTTCAAGCAAAGTTAAGTGGGATGAATCATGGCTGCAACTGGTGAAGCGTTAACACCGCAGGGCTATATCCAGCATCACCTTACCAACCTACACGTTGGTGAAGGCTTCTGGACATGGCACATTGATTCGTTGTTCTTTTCGGTTGGTCTTGGTGTTCTGTTCCTGTGGATTTTCCGTAGTGTTGGTAAAAAAGCGACTTCAGGTGTTCCCGGTAAGCTGCAATGCTTTATCGAGATGATCGTGGAGTTCGTTGATAACAGCGTGAAAGAAAGTTTTCATGGCCGCAATGCCGTGATCGCGCCTTTAGCTCTGACCATTTTTGTATGGGTATTCATGATGAACTTCATGGATATGCTCCCTGTAGACTGGCTGCCTTGGCTAGCAAGTTTAGCGGGAATTCCATACTTAAAAGTGGTTCCGACGACTGATGTAAACATCACCTTCAGCTTAGCTATCGGTGTGTTTGTGCTGATTATTTACTACAGCATTAAGGTCAAAGGCGTGTCTGGTTTTGTTAAAGAACTGACGCTACAGCCCTTTAACCATAAGGCAATGATACCCGTCAACCTCCTATTAGAGACTGTTACCTTAATCGCTAAACCAATTTCATTGGCATTGCGTCTATTCGGTAACTTGTACGCAGGTGAGTTGATCTTCATCCTTATTGCGCTGATGTATGGTACCAACTTGTTATTATCTTCCCTAGGTGTGACTCTGCAACTAGGTTGGTTAATTTTCCACATTTTGGTTATCACGCTGCAGGCGTTTATCTTCATGATGTTGACCATTGTTTACTTAAGCATGGCCCATGAAGATCATTAAGGATTGCTGAAGAAATTTTAAACTAAATCATCAACTAATTAGATTTAGATTTTAGATACTGGAGATACAGATGGAAACGATTTTAGGCATGACAGCTATCGCTGTTGCTCTGCTGATTGGTATGGGTGCTCTTGGTACTGCAATCGGTTTCGGCTTATTAGGTGGCAAGTTCCTGGAAGGCGCTGCGCGTCAACCAGAAATGGCTCCTATGCTGCAAGTTAAAATGTTCATCGTAGCGGGTCTGTTAGACGCCGTAACAATGATCGGTGTTGGTATCGCATTATTCATGCTGTTCACCAACCCACTGGGTGCAATGCTGTAAGAAAACGCTTCTGTCTTAACTCTAAATAGGAGGCTGTTGTGAATTTCAACGCTACCCTAATCGGTCAGACGGTCGCCTTTATCATCTTCGTGTGGTTTTGCATGAAGTTTGTATGGCCCCCTTTGATGAATGCCATCGAAGCGCGCCAAAAAAGGATTGCTGACGGTCTAGCTGATGCTGATCGTGCGGTAAAAGACCTAGAGTTGGCTCAAGCGAAAGCGACTGACCAACTAAAAGAAGCCAAGGTGACGGCTAACGAAATTATTGAGCAAGCTAACAAGCGTAAAGCTCAAATAGTGGAAGAAGCTAAAGCCGAAGCAGACGCTGAGCGTGCCAAAATCATCGCTCAGGGTAAAGCAGAAATTGAAGCTGAACGTAATCGCGTGAAAGAGGATCTGCGTAAGCAGGTTGCTACTCTTGCCATCATGGGTGCTGAGAAGATCCTTGAGCGTTCTATTGATCCAGCCGCCCACAGTGACATAGTTAATAAACTAGTCGCTGAAATTTGATAAGGGAGTTTGAGTTATGGCTGAATTAACCACCATCGCTCGCCCTTACGCAAAGGCAGCTTTTGACGTTGCTGTTGAACACAACGCAGTGGATACCTGGGCTGAAATGCTCACGTTTGCCGCATTGGTTAGTGAAAACGAAACCATGCAGCCACTGCTGACTGGCTCTTTAGCCAGCACCAAACTCGCCGCACTCTTTATCAGTGTGTGTGGTGAGCAAATCAATGAGCAAGGTCAAAACTTGATAAAGGTAATGGCTGAAAACGGTCGCTTAAAGGTACTACCTGCTGTATCTGAGCTTTTTGCTCAATACCGTAATGAGTGGGCAAAAGAAGTGGAAGCCGATGTGGTTTCTGCAGCTGAGCTCAGCTCTGAACAACAGCAGCAGATCAGTATTTCTTTAGGGAAACGTCTCGCACGCAAAGTTAAGCTGAATTGCAGCACTGACGCCGCGCTTATCGCCGGTGTAATCATTAAGGCAGGTGACTTAGTCATTGATGGCTCTGTCCGCGGTAAGTTATCGCGTCTGTCTGAAAAGCTGCAGTCGTAATTGGGAGTTTGAGCATGCAACTGAATTCCACTGAAATCAGCGATCTGATTAAGCAGCGGATCGAGCAGTTCGAAGTCGTTAGCGAATCTCGTAACGAAGGTACTATCGTTGCGGTTAGTGACGGCATTATCCGCATCCACGGCCTAGCCGATGTGATGCAAGGTGAAATGATCGAACTGCCTGGTAGCCGTTTTGCAATCGCGTTGAACCTTGAACGTGATTCTGTCGGTGCCGTAGTAATGGGCCCTTATGCTGATTTAGCAGAGGGCGTAAAAGTTAAAACTACTGGCCGTATTCTGGAAGTTCCAGTCGGTCGTGGCCTGTTAGGCCGCGTAGTTAACACTCTGGGTGAGCCTATTGACGGAAAAGGAGCTATCAACAACGATGGTTTCTCTCCTATTGAAGTGATTGCTCCTGGTGTTATCGAGCGTAAGTCAGTAGATCAACCAGTTCAAACTGGTTATAAAGCCGTTGACGCTATGATCCCAATCGGTCGTGGCCAACGTGAATTGATCATTGGCGACCGTCAAACTGGTAAAACAGCCATGGCGATCGACGCAATCATCAACCAGCGCGATTCTGGCATTAAGTGCGTATACGTAGCAGTAGGCCAAAAGGCTTCTACAATCGCTAACGTAGTGCGTAAGCTAGAAGAACACGGTGCATTAGCTAACACTATCGTTGTGGTTGCTACAGCTTCTGAAGCTGCTGCGCTGCAATACTTAGCACCGTACTCTGGTTGTGCTATGGGTGAATACTTCCGCGACCGCGGTGAAGATGCTCTGATCGTATACGATGACCTGTCTAAGCAAGCAGTTGCTTACCGTCAGATCTCGTTACTATTGAAGCGTCCACCAGGCCGTGAAGCTTATCCTGGTGACGTATTTTATCTACACTCTCGTTTACTAGAGCGTGCTTCACGCGTAAACGAAGATTATGTAGAAAAGTTCACTAAAGGTGCAGTAACAGGTAAAACCGGTTCGTTAACCGCGCTGCCTATTATTGAAACTCAGGCGGGTGACGTATCTGCATTCGTACCGACCAACGTAATTTCGATTACTGACGGTCAGATCTTCCTTGAGACTGATCTGTTTAACTCTGGCTTACGTCCAGCGGTTAACCCAGGTATTTCTGTTTCTCGTGTTGGTGGTGCGGCTCAGACTAAGATCATCAAGAAACTGTCTGGTGGTATTCGTACTGCTCTTGCACAGTATCGTGAACTTGCTGCGTTCTCACAGTTTGCATCTGACTTAGACGATGCAACTCGTGCTCAGCTAGAGCATGGTGTGCGTGTTACCGAACTGATGAAGCAAAAACAATATGCTCCTATGAGTGTAGCTGCTCAAGCTGTGTCTATTTTCGCAGCTGAAAAAGGTTACCTGAAGGGCATTGAGCTGAAAAAAGTTGGTGATTTCGAAGCCGCTCTGCTCTCGTACATGAACAGCGAGCATGCTGCTTTAATCAAGCTTATCAACGAGACTGGCGATTATAACGCCGATATCGAAGCTGAATTAAAAGCTGGCCTCGACAAGTTCGTAGCAACCCAAACCTGGTAACAATGATAGAGGTGTCTTAAGACACCTCAGGTCCAGATTGGAGAGTAGAGATGGCCGGCGCTAAAGAGATTAAAACCAAGATCGCGAGTGTAAAAAACACTCAGAAGATCACGTCCGCCATGGAAATGGTGGCAGCCAGCAAAATGCGCAGAGCGCAAGAACGCATGGCTGCGAGCCGTCCATACGCGGAAAACATGCGTAAGGTGATCGGTCACGTAGCGCAAGGTTCTCTCGAGTATAAACACCCCTACTTAGAGGTGAGAGAGGCTAAGCGGGTTGGTTACATTGTTGTGGCAACCGACCGTGGCCTTTGTGGTGGTCTGAACGTCAACCTCTTTAAAAAGGTTGTTGCAGACGTGAAAAGCTGGAAAGAGCAAGGTGCAGAATTTGAATTCTGTCCTATTGGTGCTCGTAGTGTGCAGTTTTTCAAAAGCTTCGGTGGACAGGTTTCTGCCCATGCTTCAGGTTTAGGCGATGCGCCAAAGCTCGCTGACCTGATCGGGACAGTACGTGTGATGCTAGATGCTTACAACGAAGGCAAACTGGATCGTCTGTATGTAGTGTTCAACAAGTTTGTAAACACTATGACGCAGACTCCTGTGATCGAGCAGCTGCTACCTTTGCCTAAATCGGAAGATGATGAGGTTGCTCATCGTTGGGACTACATCTACGAACCTGATCCAAAAGCCCTTTTGGATACCTTATTGGTTCGTTATGTAGAATCTCAGGTTTACCAAGGTGTTGTTGAAAACATTGCTTCCGAACAAGCTGCCCGTATGGTGGCGATGAAGGCGGCAACGGACAACGCGGGTACACTGATTGACGATTTGCAATTGGTCTATAACAAGGCTCGTCAGGCTGCGATTACGCAAGAACTGTCGGAAATTGTTTCTGGTGCCTCTGCGGTTTAGGTTAGGTAACGAATACAAGTTTTAGAGGATTAATCATGAGCACAGGTACTGTTGTCCAAGTGATTGGCGCGGTTGTGGACGTAGAGTTTCCACAAGATGCCGTACCTCAGGTATATGACGCTCTGAAGATCACAGGTGAAGGCTCCTGTAATGGTTTGGTGCTGGAAGTTCAGCAACAACTAGGTGGTGGTGTAGTTCGTACCATCGCTATGGGTACTTCTGATGGTCTGCGTCGTGGTCTTGAGGTAGTAAACTCAGGTTCACCTATTTCTGTTCCTGTTGGTACCGCCACTCTTGGCCGTATCATGAACGTTTTAGGCGACCCTATTGATGAAGCTGGTGCAATTGGCGAAGAAGAACGTTATGTGATTCACCGCAGCGCTCCTTCATACGAAGAGCAATCAAACACGACTGAACTGTTAGAGACGGGTATCAAGGTTATCGACCTTGTATGTCCATTCGCTAAGGGTGGTAAAGTAGGTCTGTTCGGTGGTGCGGGTGTTGGTAAGACAGTTAACATGATGGAACTGATTAACAACATCGCTAAAGCTCACTCAGGTCTTTCTGTATTCGCTGGTGTAGGTGAGCGTACTCGTGAGGGTAACGACTTCTACTACGAGATGAAAGATTCTGGCGTTCTCGACAAAGTAGCCATGGTTTATGGCCAAATGAACGAGCCACCAGGAAACCGTCTGCGTGTAGCACTGACCGGTCTGACTATGGCTGAAAAGTTCCGTGACGAAGGTCGTGACGTACTGTTGTTCGTTGACAACATTTACCGTTACACCCTAGCCGGTACTGAAGTATCAGCACTGTTAGGTCGTATGCCTTCTGCGGTAGGTTACCAACCCACTCTGGCTGAAGAAATGGGCGTTCTGCAAGAGCGTATTACTTCAACTAAGACGGGTTCTATTACCTCTGTACAAGCGGTATACGTACCTGCGGACGACTTGACTGACCCGTCACCAGCTACAACCTTCGCTCACTTAGATGCGACTGTTGTATTGTCACGTCAAATCGCTTCTCTGGGTATTTACCCAGCGGTTGACCCATTGGATTCGACTTCTCGTCAATTAGATCCATTAGTGGTTGGTCAAGAGCACTATGACGTAGCTAACGGTGTACAAACTGTTCTGCAACGCTACAAAGAGCTGAAATACATTATTGCGATTCTCGGTATGGACGAATTGTCAGATGATGACAAGATGACCGTTTCCCGTGCACGTAAGATTGAGCGTTTCTTGTCTCAGCCTTTCCACGTAGCAGAAGTCTTTACTGGTTCTCCTGGTAAGTACGTTTCTCTGAAAGACACTATCCGTGGCTTCAAGGGAATTCTGAGTGGTGAGTTCGATCACATTCCAGAACAAGCGTTCTACATGGTTGGTTCTATCGACGAAGCTGTCGAGAAAGCTAACAAAAAGAAATAACTAAGTAGTCATACTTAGTTTTTTAAGGAGAACGGGATGGCAGCCATGACAGTACAGCTTGATATAGTCAGCGCAGAAAGCAGTATCTTCTCTGGTCGCGTAGCGAGCCTACAAGTGACCGGTTCTGAAGGTGAGTTGGGCATCATGCATGGCCACGCTCCACTGTTAAGCTATATCAAACCTGGCATGGCGCGCATTGTCAAACAAGACGGCAGCGAAGAAGTGTTTTATCTTTCTGGTGGTTTACTGGAAGTACAACCTTCTTCTGTTTCTGTGTTAGCTGATGTGGTTATGCGTGCCAAAGATATTGATGAGCAGGCAGCATTAGAAGCCAAGCGTCGTGCAGAAGCCCATATGGCAACTGCGGGTGCGGACTTTAATTATGATGCCGCTATGGTTGAGTTAGCGAAAGCAATGGCTCAATTACGTGTTGTTGAAACCATCAAGAAAAACATTGCCAGATAAAGGTTATTGTTTGTGATAAAAGGCGGTTATCGAAAGATACCCGCCTTTTTTGTTGGTTTTTTCCATCGGTTTTAATATCTGCATTTCGCTTTGCTTCGTCTTTCCGTTAAAATTGCGCCATTAAATAGAGCTCAGTTTATCCCTTTGGGATGTTAATCAAGGATATGGCAATGGCATTAAATGTAGTGATCTTGGCAGCAGGAAAAGGAACTCGCATGCGCTCGGATCTTCCCAAGGTATTACATCCTATCGCTCATAAGAGCATGGTGCAGCATGTGATTGATACTGCACACCATATTGGCAGTGATGCTATACAGCTCGTTTATGGCTACGGTGCCGATAAATTAAAATCCGCTTTGGGTGAGCAGCAACTCAATTGGATGTTGCAAGCCGAGCAGTTAGGCACTGGCCATGCGGTCGCTCAGGCGATTCCTAATATCGATGATAATGATACTGTGCTGATCCTTTACGGTGATGTGCCGTTAATCCAAGCCTCTACACTTGAAGCTTTGCTCGCTGCGCGTCCCGATAATGGCGTGGCAATTTTAACCGTCAATCTAACCAATCCTACTGGCTATGGCCGTATCGTCCGCGAACAGGGCAAGGTTGTCGGTATTGTCGAACAAAAAGATGCTAATCCCGAGCAACTTGCTATTAATGAAGTTAACACGGGCATTATGGCGGTTCCTGGTAATGCATTAAAAACCTGGCTTGGTCGCCTATCGAATAACAATGCCCAAGGTGAATACTATCTAACGGATATTATCGCCATGGCCCACGCCGATGGGGTTGAGATTAATACTGCTCAGCCGCAATCTGCTATCGAAGTGGAAGGCGCTAATAACCGCGTGCAGCTTGCACAACTTGAGCGCACTTATCAGGCCCGTGAAGCCGAAAAGCTGATGATTGCTGGTGCTAATCTGCGCGATCCAAGCCGTATCGATATCCGTGGTGAAGTGACCGTGGGTATGGATGTGATGGTCGATGTGAATGTGATTTTCGAAGGTAAAGTGGTGATTGGCAATAACGTTAGCATCGGCGCTGGTGCAATTCTGATTGATTGTGAAATTGCCGATAATGCCGAGATCAAACCTTACTCTATTATCGAAGGTGCTAAACTCGGCGTAGCAGCCAGTGCGGGGCCTTTTGCCCGTTTACGCCCCGGTGCTGAGTTAATGCAAGATGCCCATATCGGTAACTTCGTTGAGATGAAAAAAGCCGTTTTAGGTGTGGGGTCTAAGGCGGGTCACTTAGCCTATTTAGGCGATGCGCAAATCGGTGCGGGTGTGAATATTGGTGCGGGCACTATTACCTGTAATTACGATGGTGCCAATAAACACTTAACCGTGATTGAAGATAATGTGTTTGTGGGAAGTGATACTCAGCTGGTGGCGCCGGTGACTATTGGTAAAGGCGCGACGCTTGGTGCGGGGTCAACAATTACCCGTGATGTGGGTGAGGATGAGCTAGTGATCACCCGTGTTAAGCAAAAACATCTGACTGGCTGGCAACGTCCGGTAAAGATTAAGAAGTAACGGCTTCATTTTTTGTTATACAAAGCGGCAATTAGCCGCTTTATGTTTTTTTGTCAAAGGTCAAAATCCTCTCCAAATAAAAATCAGCTAAATTAATGTTGAATTAATACTGTGGTGTTATGGCTAATTCATTGTTTTTATTCAAAGTTGATCTAAGTCACGCTAAATTGTAAATCCATGTAAAGAATCTTAAATAAAAACAATTCTTATTTATATTGCCTGCAATTCTAAGACGAAAGGTCTACTTGAGGTGTTGGCAATGGTATTTAAATATTCAGTTGTAGGTTTGGCCGTTGGGGCTGCATTAATGGCGATGCCTGTTATGGCAGAAGCGCCAAACGATGCAAACATTGAACGTATTAATGTAACAGGCCGTACTTTTAACGATTATAAAGTCGGGAGCGCATCGGGCGCTATGCGTGGCGATATTGACTTAATGGATACCCCGCAGTCCGTTAATGTTATCCCTGATTTTGTTACCGATGAACAATTAGCAACAAACCTTGCGGAAGTCTTAGTTAACGATTCGAGCGTAACGGCGGGTACTACTCGTTGGAACCGCCAAGTCTTCAGTATTCGTGGCTTCGAACTCGATTCGGGCAACGGTTATCTCATCAACGGCCACCAGCAATGGTCTCATTACGTTCAACCTATTGAAACGCTACAACAGGTTGAGGTACTAAAAGGCCCTTCAAGTATGTTGTATGGCCAATCCGGTCCTGGCGGTTTGGTTAATATGGTCACCAAAAAGCCGACCTATGATTCAATGCTCGATTTAGGTTTTGATACTGATGGCTACGGCTCTACCCGTGCGCAGTTAGATGCGGGTGGCAGCTTAAACGATGCTCAAAGCATTCGTTATCGTGGCGTATTGGTTAAGCAAGACACTAAATACTGGCGCGAATATTCAACTACTAATGAAAACCAAGAGCGTGATCGTTGGTTAGGTTATTTAAATTTAGAATTTGATATCAGTGATGATGTTTTGTTATCGGTTAAGTACGACCATACCCAAGACAAAGCGGGCATCGATGCGGGTGGCTGGTTAGATAAACAAGGCAATGTGATTGGCGAGCGTAAAACCGTATGGGACGCGCCTTGGGCCTTTACCGATAATACTGTTTCAAATTTAGGTGCTGATCTGACTTGGCAAATGACTGACGACTGGAAAGTTAAAGTCGGCTACAACGATCAACAATTTAATCGCCAACGTTTCGACTCTGCCCCTGTTTATGCGGCAGATCCCTTCACCAAGGGGTATAGCATCAAGCCTTTTGATCGATATGACGATTGGCAGCATAAAACTGCTTATATTGATTTTACGGGCGAGTTTGAATTAGCAGGCTTGGAACATCAATTCCTTATTGGTGCCAACTATTTAGATTACTTCTACCAGCAACAAATCGCTCGTGGTGCAACTCAAACAGTGATCCCTGGACAACCGGTTGTTCAGCCTGACCTTGATTACCATCAGGGTAAATTAAGTGCTCCAAGCGAATACAAATACTACGGTTTCTATCTGCAAGATTTAATGACTATCAACGAACAATGGAAATTGCTTGCAGGTGTACGTTATGACGAGCAGAAAAAAGACGGTGAAGGGGAAAATAGCTATGCCGTATCGCCAAAATTCGGGGTGATTTATTCGCCTATGGATAATGGCAGTATTTATGTCAACTATTCAAAAAGCTTCACCCCACAAGGTGCAGTGAATAACGAATACGATATCAATAACAAACTTAACCTAAAGCCTGAATACGGTATTCAATATGAAGTGGGAACAAAGTGGGAACTGTTTGACGATAGTTTGCTGCTAACGGCAGCGGTATTCGATATCACACTTGAAAACATTACCATTTCAGAAAAATTGCCAACGCCTATTGGTGATTATACTGATATCACTACCCAAGGCGGTGAGCAAAAGCACCGTGGTTTTGAAATGGGTGCCCAAGGCAAAATTGGAGATAGCTGGTTTGTGACATCATCGATGATGTATTTAGATGCTGAATATCAGACGGGTGATGATCGTGAAGGTAATACTCCTATTGATGCCCCTGAATGGTCTGCCAATATCTGGACTCGTTACGAAGTAACTGACAACTTTGCGATGAACTTTGGTGCTATCTACGTTGGTGAGCGTTTTGCTGATACTGCTAACACTATCACCAAAGATGGTTACGTCCGTTTTGATATCGGTGCTGCCTACACTATGGATATTATGGGTAAAGACGTAAGCATCCGCGCAAACGTGAGAAACCTATTTGATACTGAATACTTAGATGGTGGTAGCGATAAGATGGTCACTATTGGCCAAGATCGTAACTTCAGTGTGGCGCTTGAAGCTAAGTTCTAATTTCACTTTCTACGCTTAAGTTTTAGCTCGCTTAAAGCAGTTCATCGATAGGTGAACTGCTTTTTTATTATTTTTCATAAAGTTAATTAATCCAATTTAAAAGCTACCCATCTTGATTCGAAATTATCTTTCGAATACTAGCAAAAATGTTTCGTTTCTCTATAATATAACTTTCGAATCGAAAGTTAACTGAAAGGTTTTATGAATAAACGAAACACACAGCAACGACGTCACAGTATTATCAGCATTCTGAATGAACAGGGTGAAGTGAGTGTCGATGAGTTGTCATTACGTTTCGAAACCTCAGAAGTGACTATTCGTAAAGACTTGGCTGAGCTTGAAAAAACCGGACTGTTGCTACGCCGCTATGGTGGTGCTGTGGCTATTCCCGATGAAGTGACGCAACAGTTTTCTGCAAAGATTGCGCCTAATAAGTTATCCATTGCTAAAGCCGCGGCGCAGCTGATTAAAGATCACAATCGCATCATTATCGACAGTGGCACCACTACTTCAGGCTTAATTGCTGAACTCAACCACAAACGTGGGCTGGTGGTCATGACCAATGCCCTGCATTTGGCTAACGCGATTCACGAACTTGAAAATGAGCCGACCCTATTGATGACCGGTGGAACCTGGGATCCGCATTCCGAGTCGTTCCAGGGGCAAGTGGCCGAACAGGTATTACGCTCCTATAACTTTGACCAACTGTTTATCGGTGCCGACGGTATCGATTTAGCGCGAGGCACCACCACCTTTAATGAGCTGACGGGTTTAAGTAAGGTGATGGCTGAGGTTTCCCGTGAAGTCATCGTGATGGTGGATTCGGACAAAATAGGCAAGCGGATCCCTAATTTAGAACTACCTTGGTCGCAAATCAGTGTACTAGTCACCGATGAGCGCATCGAAGAGAGCGCCCTTAACCAAATTACCGAGCAAGGCGTGAAAGTCATCTTAGCGCCCTACTCGCCTTAGGCATTTGCCCGTGATAAGCCAGAGCAAATGACTCAAACAACTTCATTTTTATTTTTCATTTTATAGGTAAAAACTATGTGCGGAATCGTTGGCGCCGTGGCGCAAAGGGATGTGGCCGAAATTCTGGTCGAAGGTTTACGTCGTTTAGAATATCGTGGATATGATTCTGCGGGTGTTGCGGTGATCCACAATGGCGAACTCAATCGCACCCGCCGCGTGGGTAAAGTGCAGGAGCTTTCTACGGCACTCGAAACCGATCCGCTAGCGGGCGGCACTGGTATTGCGCATACACGTTGGGCGACCCACGGTGAGCCAAGCGAGCGCAATGCTCACCCACATTTATCTAAAGGCGATATTGCCGTTGTGCACAATGGCATTATCGAAAACCATCATAAACTGCGTGAAATGCTTAAAGAACACGGCTACCACTTCAGCTCTGATACCGATACTGAAGTGATTTGCCACTTAGTTCATCACGAATTAAAAACGCACGACACCTTACTGGCCGCGGTGCAAGCCACGGTTAAACAACTCGAAGGCGCTTATGGCACTGTGGTGATTGACCGCCGCGACAGCGAGCGCATGGTCGTCGCGCGTTCCGGCAGTCCACTGGTGATTGGTTTTGGTTTAGGTGAAAACTTTGTCGCGTCTGATCAATTGGCGCTGTTGCCTGTGACCCGTTCTTTCGCGTTTTTAGAAGAAGGTGACGTGGCTGAAGTGACTCGTCGCACAGTGAGCATTTTCGATGTGCATGGCAATAAAGTTGAGCGCGAAGTTAAAGAATCTGAAATCACCCACGATGCCGGTGACAAAGGTGAATATCGCCACTATATGCTCAAAGAAATCTATGAGCAGCCACTGGCACTGACGCGTACTATTGAAGGCCGCATCGCCAACAAACAAGTGCTCGACACGGCTTTTGGTGATAATGCCGCTGAATTCTTAAAAGATATTAAACACGTACAGATTATTGCCTGTGGTACTAGCTACCATGCGGGTATGGCTGCGCGTTATTGGTTAGAGGATTGGGCTGGCGTTTCTTGTAATGTCGAAATCGCCTCCGAATTCCGCTACCGCAAGTCGCATTTATTCCCCAACAGCCTGTTGGTGACTATTTCTCAATCCGGCGAGACCGCCGATACGCTGGCGGCGATGCGTCTAGCCAAAGAAATGGGCTATAAGGCGACGCTAACTATCTGTAACGCACCAGGCTCTTCCTTAGTCCGTGAGTCTGACATGGCATACATGATGAAAGCGGGCGCCGAAATTGGCGTTGCTTCAACTAAAGCCTTTACCGTGCAATTAGCGGGTTTATTAATGCTGACTGCGGTGATCGGTCGCCATAATGGCATGTCGGAGCAAATGCAGGCCGAGATCACTCAAAGCCTACAGTCTATGCCTGCCAAAGTGGAGCAAGCATTAGGCTTAGATGATGCGATTGCTGAATTGGCGGAAGACTTTGCCGACAAACACCATGCCTTATTCCTTGGCCGTGGCGATCAGTACCCTATTGCGATGGAAGGTGCGCTGAAACTTAAAGAGATCTCCTATATCCATGCTGAGGCATATGCTTCTGGCGAGCTGAAACATGGCCCACTGGCCTTGATTGATGCCGACATGCCCGTCATAGTGGTGGCGCCAAACAACGAACTGTTAGAAAAGCTGAAATCTAACGTTGAAGAAGTGCGTGCCCGTGGTGGTTTAATGTATGTGTTTGCCGATGTGGATGCTGAGTTTGAGTCTGACGAGACTATGAAGGTTATCCCGGTTCCACACTGCGATATCTTTATGGCGCCGCTGATTTACACTATTCCATTACAGTTGCTGTCATATCACGTTGCGTTAATTAAGGGCACCGATGTGGATCAACCGCGAAACCTCGCTAAATCGGTGACGGTGGAATAAATTGGAAGCAATAAAAAACCGCCTAAATGGCGGTTTTTTATTGGGGCTTGATTAGAGTATGTGCTGGTGGCTGAGTGTATTAAGCCGTTATTGCATTAAGTGCGTGCTGCTTTTTTGCTTCTAAACGTTTCCATACTTTATCGTGGAAATAAAACACCACAGTGTTAATCGCGGGCTCAACTAAGGCAACGGCACCACCGACTAAAACACTACCAGTTAATAAATAGGTAACGGTGAAGGCAACGCTGAAATGTAATACGGCAAAAGTAAGTGTCTTGGTCATGATTCTATCCTCTAATGTAAGCCCCTTTTGGGAATGATTAGATGATAACAATTCTCATTAAAATTTAAAGCCGTATTTTGAGATTAGTTTAAACGGTTTTTTCTATCTATAAGCGCTAAAAAAATATAAAGCCCTCAAATGAGGGCGTTATATGGCAATCAGCTTCGATCAGTAATGCCAAGGGAAGGCTGAGAAGTCTTGGTCACGTTTCTCGAGGAAAGCATCGCGCCCTTCTTGAGCTTCTGCACTGGCATAGGCTAAACGTGTTGCTTCACCCGCAAACAGTTGCTGGCCAACCATGCCGTCGTCTGTCATGTTAAAGCCGTACTTCAACATCCGCATTGCTGTCGGCGATTTTGAGTTGATTTCTTTGGCCCATCTTAATGCTTCGACTTCGAGTTCGGCATGGGGAACCGATTTATTCACCATTCCCATGGCAAAGGCTTCATCGGCACTGTAGTTAAAGCCGCAGAAGAAAATTTCTCTCGCGCGCTTTTGGCCAATCATCTTGGCAAGATAAGCACTGCCATAGCCTGAGTCGAAACTCGCGACATCGGGATCGGTTTGTTTGAAGACGGCGTGTTCCTTGGAGGCTAAGGTTAAGTCGCAAACCACATGCAAACTGTGTCCGCCACCCACGGCCCAACCAGGCACGACCGCGATCACTACTTTTGGCATAAAGCGGATCAATCGTTGGACTTCGAGGATATGTAAACGCCCCATTCTGGCTAAATCGGCTTTGCCCTCTTCGGCGCCTTCATATTTATAACCATCTTTACCACGAATGCGTTGATCGCCGCCGGAGGAGAATGAGTATTGTCCTTTAGCCGAGGGGCCATTGCCAGTGAGTAATACACAACCTACATCGGACCATTGACGAGCGTGATCGAGGGCGATATATAACTCATCAACCGTTTTTGGACGAAAGGCATTGAGGCAATCTGGGCGATTGATGGCGATACGCACTGTGCCGTGGGCTTTGGCTCTATGGTAAGTAATATCGTCGAAGTTAAATCCGTCGACTTCATCCCACAGTGTGGGATCAAAAATATCTGATACTGGTTTAGTCATGATGCAAGGCCTATATAATTGAAGCTCAAAGGCTAGGCGGAATCATGTTTCTGGTCAATCGCCTAAGCACCATGCTTAGTGATGAATTGCAAAATTCCGTTTGCCTGTTAGTGGAATTAGAGGTTATCGCAGATAAATAGCAAGTTATCTCGGCTAAAAATGGGATGCTCAGTGGCTGTAGTGCCGCAGTAGTTTTCTTTAAAATCAGCAATGCCATCTTCGGTGAGTGGGATTTTATTAAACTCTTCAGCCTCAGATGCTGATAACCGCTCCAATATCTCTGTTCGTGCTTTCGTGAGATTTTGATTAATTTTAATTATCTGAGTGCCCATTGCTGAGCTCACTTTGCTTTCTATCTTTTGAACCATTTCCTCTGTTTTTGCTATAGGTGCATCTAGTTTGTCTGTTTCGGTGTATAAGTAATATAATGCACCACAAAGGAGCGCTAATATGATCCAACCTTTCATCTTTTAGTCCAACATAAGTGAATAACCATTAATAATATGGGTATAATAAGCCAGTTTTCGTCCAATATTAAAGCAGTAAAAGGCTGTCACGATGAACGCAGAATCTAATAACAAGGACTATTCGAAAACCAATCGAATTAAGATTCACCAGCCTGATGCAGATAAGGCTGATCGCTTTAACCCCCGCAATCGGATTTATGTCCGTGCAATCGATGGATTATGGAGTAGTTTACGCCGCCGCATGGGCTGGATAGCAATGCTCTTCTTCCTGATATTACCTTGGATCCCTTGGGGAGATCGTCAAGCCGTATGGTTTAACCTCGCTGAGCAGAAATTCCATGTCTTTGGCTTAACGATTTGGCCGCAGGATCTGACCTTACTTGCCGCTCTCTTTATGATAGCCGCCTTTGCGTTATTTTTTGTGACAACCTATCTCGGCCGAGTTTGGTGTGGTTACACTTGCCCGCAAACCGTTTGGACGTTTATGTTCATTTGGTTTGAGGAAAAACTCGAAGGTGCCCGTAATAAGCGCATTAAGCTAGATCAAATGCCATGGGGTTTTGACAAAATCTGGCGCAAAACCGCAAAACACACTGCATGGATAGTGCTTTCGCTCATCACGGCAATGACCTTTGTATCCTATTTTGTGCCGAGCCGTGAAGTCTATGTCGATGTATTTACCCTTAATGCATCAGGCGCAATCTACTTCTGGGTGGTGTTTTTTACCTTAGCGACCTACGGTAATGCGGGTTGGATGCGTGAAATCATGTGTATCCATATGTGCCCTTACGCGCGTTTCCAATCGGCGATGTTTGATAAAAACACCTATATCGTTGGTTACGATGCAAAACGCGGTGAGACCCGCGGCCCGCGCTCACGTAAAGCCGACCCCAAAGAAATGGGTCTAGGTGATTGTATTGACTGCGACCTCTGTGTTCAGGTTTGCCCTACCGGTATCGATATTCGTAATGGCTTGCAATATGAATGTATTAACTGTGGTGCCTGTATTGATGCGTGCGACCAAACCATGGAGCGGATGGGATATCCTCTAGGGCTGATTAGTTACACCACCGAAAATAAACTCGAAGGTATTAAAGAGAAGGTACTGCGTCCGAAGCTGGTGGGTTATGGTGTGGTGCTGGCCGCGATGATACTGATCTTTATCTATGCGAGTGCGACAATTGCGCCAGTGCGTATGGATATTATCCGCGACCGTAATCAACTCTATCGAGAAAATGATCGAGGTTTGATTGAAAACACCTTCACTTTGAAGATCCTGAACAAGACAGAGCAAGCCCATGAATACACGATGAGTGTTGAAGGCCTCAACAACTATAAGTGGTATGGACCTACCTCAGTGACGATTGCTGGTGGAGAGGTATTAACTCTACCTATTAGTATCGGGGTCGATCCGGTCGAACTTTCGCGTTCAGTGACAAACATCGAGATAAAAGTGAAAACCCATATTGATGGTGAAGAAGTCGAAGTCGAGCAAGAATCGCGATTCTTCAGCCCATAGTTACTGTTTCGTTAACCAAATGAGTTTAAAAAGGGACTGTTTAGTCCCTTTTTTATTCATGTTGCTGGATATCTAGGCGTCTAGATGATTAATCGTAATTTTCTGACAAAAAGCGCTTGCACAAAAAGTTCTGCTGCCTATAATGCGCATCCACTGACACGGCAGACAGCGAAAGCGAGCGCGGTTACAGTGCGAATCGAATGCAGAATGTGCAGTTGATTCGAAAGCCTCAAGAAGTTTGTAAAAACGCCTTGACGCGACAAGGGAAATGCGTAAAATACGCAGCCCTGACCCAGTGAGCGGTAACGCAAGCGATGAGGTCAAACGCTCTTTAACAATCTAAACAAGAAATCTGTGTGGACACTCACAGGTGTTGAGTTAATCGAAATTACTCTGCCGTTTGGCGAGTAATCAAAGAATTAAATCAATGAATGAGTGTTCATAGCAATATGTACAACGACTTATTAAGTTAAGTCGATTCAGAATTCATTGAGTCGTTTAACGCGAGTTAAACAAAAAACTTTTAATTGAAGAGTTTGATCATGGCTCAGATTGAACGCTGGCGGCAGGCCTAACACATGCAAGTCGAGCGGCAGCACAAGGGAGTTTACTCCTGAGGTGGCGAGCGGCGGACGGGTGAGTAATGCCTAGGGATCTGCCCAGTCGAGGGGGATAACAGTTGGAAACGACTGCTAATACCGCATACGCCCTACGGGGGAAAGAGGGGGACCTTCGGGCCTCTCGCGATTGGATGAACCTAGGTGGGATTAGCTAGTTGGTGAGGTAATGGCTCACCAAGGCGACGATCCCTAGCTGTTCTGAGAGGATGATCAGCCACACTGGGACTGAGACACGGCCCAGACTCCTACGGGAGGCAGCAGTGGGGAATATTGCACAATGGGGGAAACCCTGATGCAGCCATGCCGCGTGTGTGAAGAAGGCCTTCGGGTTGTAAAGCACTTTCAGTAGGGAGGAAAGGGTGAGTCTTAATACGGCTCATCTGTGACGTTACCTACAGAAGAAGGACCGGCTAACTCCGTGCCAGCAGCCGCGGTAATACGGAGGGTCCGAGCGTTAATCGGAATTACTGGGCGTAAAGCGTGCGCAGGCGGTTTGTTAAGCGAGATGTGAAAGCCCTGGGCTCAACCTAGGAATAGCATTTCGAACTGGCGAACTAGAGTCTTGTAGAGGGGGGTAGAATTCCAGGTGTAGCGGTGAAATGCGTAGAGATCTGGAGGAATACCGGTGGCGAAGGCGGCCCCCTGGACAAAGACTGACGCTCATGCACGAAAGCGTGGGGAGCAAACAGGATTAGATACCCTGGTAGTCCACGCCGTAAACGATGTCTACTCGGAGTTTGGTGTCTTGAACACTGGGCTCTCAAGCTAACGCATTAAGTAGACCGCCTGGGGAGTACGGCCGCAAGGTTAAAACTCAAATGAATTGACGGGGGCCCGCACAAGCGGTGGAGCATGTGGTTTAATTCGATGCAACGCGAAGAACCTTACCTACTCTTGACATCCACAGAAGAGACCAGAGATGGACTTGTGCCTTCGGGAACTGTGAGACAGGTGCTGCATGGCTGTCGTCAGCTCGTGTTGTGAAATGTTGGGTTAAGTCCCGCAACGAGCGCAACCCCTATCCTTATTTGCCAGCACGTAATGGTGGGAACTCTAGGGAGACTGCCGGTGATAAACCGGAGGAAGGTGGGGACGACGTCAAGTCATCATGGCCCTTACGAGTAGGGCTACACACGTGCTACAATGGCGAGTACAGAGGGTTGCAAAGCCGCGAGGTGGAGCTAATCTCACAAAGCTCGTCGTAGTCCGGATTGGAGTCTGCAACTCGACTCCATGAAGTCGGAATCGCTAGTAATCGTGGATCAGAATGCCACGGTGAATACGTTCCCGGGCCTTGTACACACCGCCCGTCACACCATGGGAGTGGGCTGCAAAAGAAGTGGGTAGCTTAACCTTCGGGGGGGCGCTCACCACTTTGTGGTTCATGACTGGGGTGAAGTCGTAACAAGGTAGCCCTAGGGGAACCTGGGGCTGGATCACCTCCTTACCTATACGACTAACTCGATGTTTGCTGAGTGTTCACACAGATGGCTTGTTGAACTTCCTGTAAGGGAAGGGAGAGCGACATGCACCGCGAGCCGGTATGCATTGTTCTTTAACAATTTGGAAAGCTGATAGTAATTAACGCAATGATGTCTGTCGTTGTGTTAATACGAAAAAAATTGAGTTCTTAAAACACTTGTTAAGTGTCTTGAATATTCAAGTCTAAGGCGAGTCCATCTTCTTGGTCGAAGATGAGACAAGTAAAACCAGCTGGTCGCAACGACGCAAGTGATGTGAAACTCATTTGGGTTGTATGGTTAAGCGACTAAGCGTATACGGTGGATGCCTTGGCAGTCAGAGGCGATGAAGGACGTAGTAACTTGCGAAAAGCGTTGGCGAGCTAGTAACAAGCATTTGAGCTAACGATGTCCGAATGGGGGAACCCGGCCGCATAAGCGGTCATCATGTGGTGAATACATAGCTACATGAGGCAAACGAGGGGAACTGAAACATCTAAGTACCCTTAGGAAAAGAAATCAACCGAGATTCCCCTAGTAGCGGCGAGCGAACGGGGATTAGCCCTTAAGTCAGAGGGGTGTTAGTGGAATGGTCTGGAAAGTCCAGCGGCACAGGGTGATAGCCCCGTACACGAAAACTAACCTTTGATGAAAACGAGTAAGGCGGGACACGTGATATCCTGTTTGAATATGGGGGGACCATCCTCCAAGGCTAAATACTCCTGACTGACCGATAGTGAACCAGTACCGTGAGGGAAAGGCGAAAAGAACCCCTGTGAGGGGAGTGAAATAGAACCTGAAACCGTATACGTACAAGCAGTGGGAGCGGTTCTTGAGACCGTGACTGCGTACCTTTTGTATAATGGGTCAGCGACTTACGTTTTGTAGCGAGGTTAAGCGAATAGCGGAGCCGTAGGGAAACCGAGTGTTAACTGCGCGTTTAGTTGCAAGGCGTAGACCCGAAACCCGGTGATCTAGCCATGGGCAGGTTGAAGGTTGAGTAACATCAACTGGAGGACCGAACCGACTAATGTTGAAAAATTAGCGGATGACTTGTGGCTGGGGGTGAAAGGCCAATCAAACCGGGAGATATCTGGTTCTCCTCGAAAGCTATTTAGGTAGCGCCTCGAGCGAATACCATTGGGGGTAGAGCACTGTTAAGGCTAGGGGGTCATCCCGACTTACCAACCCTTTGCAAACTCCGAATACCAATGAGTACTACTCGGGAGACAGACGGCGGGTGCTAACGTCCGTCGTCAAAAGGGAAACAACCCAGACCGTCAGCTAAGGTCCCAAAGTGTATGTTAAGTGGGAAACGATGTGGGAAGGCTTAGACAGCTAGGATGTTGGCTTAGAAGCAGCCATCATTTAAAGAAAGCGTAATAGCTCACTAGTCGAGTCGGCCTGCGCGGAAGATGTAACGGGGCTAAACATACCACCGAAGCTACGGGTGCAATTCATTAGAGTTGCGCGGTAGAGGAGCGTTCTGTAAGCCGTTGAAGGTGAAGGGGTAACCCACACTGGAGGTATCAGAAGTGCGAATGCTGACATGAGTAACGATAAAGGGGGTGAAAAACCCCCTCGCCGAAAGACCAAGGGTTCCTGTCCAACGTTAATCGGGGCAGGGTGAGTCGACCCCTAAGGTGAGGCCGAAAGGCGTAATCGATGGGAAACAGATTAATATTTCTGTACTTCCGCTAACTGCGATGGAGAGACGGAGAAGGCTAGGCTAGCGCGGCGTTGGTAGTCCGCGTTTAAGGTGGTAGGTGGGTGACTTAGGCAAATCCGGGTCACTATACACTGAGAGCTGATGACGAGTCCCCAAGGGGATGAAGTAGTTGATGCCATGCTTCCAGGAAAATCTTCTAAGCTTCAGGTTAGCGGGAATCGTACCCCAAACCGACACAGGTGGTCGGGTAGAGAATACCAAGGCGCTTGAGAGAACTCGGCTGAAGGAACTAGGCAAAATGGTACCGTAACTTCGGGAGAAGGTACGCTCTTGTTGGTGATGAGACTTGCTCTCTAAGCTGACGGGAGTCGCAGATACCAGGTGGCTGCAACTGTTTATCAAAAACACAGCACTGTGCAAACTCGCAAGAGGAAGTATACGGTGTGACGCCTGCCCGGTGCCGGAAGGTTAATTGATTGGGTTATCGCAAGAGAAGCTCATGATCGAAGCCCCGGTAAACGGCGGCCGTAACTATAACGGTCCTAAGGTAGCGAAATTCCTTGTCGGGTAAGTTCCGACCTGCACGAATGGCGTAATGATGGCCACGCTGTCTCCAGCCGAGACTCAGTGAAGTTGAAATTGCGGTGAAGATGCCGTATACCCGCGGCTAGACGGAAAGACCCCGTGAACCTTTACTATAGCTTGGCACTGAACATTGACCCTACATGTGTAGGATAGGTGGGAGACTATGAAGTTGGAACGCTAGTTCTGATGGAGTCGTCCTTGAAATACCACCCTTGTAGTGTTGATGTTCTAACTTGGCCCCATTATCTGGGGTAAGGACAGTGCCTGGTGGGTAGTTTGACTGGGGCGGTCTCCTCCCAAAGAGTAACGGAGGAGCACGAAGGTTGGCTAAGTACGGTCGGACATCGTACGGTTAGTGCAATGGCATAAGCCAGCTTAACTGCGAGACAGACACGTCGAGCAGGTACGAAAGTAGGTCATAGTGATCCGGTGGTTCTGAATGGAAGGGCCATCGCTCAACGGATAAAAGGTACTCCGGGGATAACAGGCTGATACCGCCCAAGAGTTCATATCGACGGCGGTGTTTGGCACCTCGATGTCGGCTCATCACATCCTGGGGCTGAAGTCGGTCCCAAGGGTATGGCTGTTCGCCATTTAAAGTGGTACGCGAGCTGGGTTCAGAACGTCGTGAGACAGTTCGGTCCCTATCTGCCGTGGGCGTTGGATGATTGAGGGGAGTTGCTCCTAGTACGAGAGGACCGGAGTGAACGAACCGCTGGTGTTCGGGTTGTCATGCCAATGGCATTGCCCGGTAGCTATGTTCGGAATCGATAACCGCTGAAAGCATCTAAGCGGGAAGCGAGCCCCAAGATGAGTCATCCCTTGGACTATAAGTCCACTAAAGAGCCGTTCGAGACTAGGACGTTGATAGGTCAGGTGTGTAAGCGTTGTGAGGCGTTGAGCTAACTGATACTAATGACTCGAGAGGCTTAACCATACAACCCAGATGGGTTTTGCTAAGTAGCACTTAGACGAATACAAACACTTAAGAAGTGGTCATAAAATGCTCCTGCATTTATGACATCAAGTACCTCCATGTACTTGTGAACTCAAACAGCTTTCCAAATTCATTTACTGCCCACATAAGATGGGGAGTAGATACCAAATTTGCTTGGTGACAATAGCATTGTGGTCCCACCTGATCCCATCCCGAACTCAGAAGTGAAACGCAATCGCGCCGATGGTAGTGTGGGGTCTCCCCATGTGAGAGTAGGTCATCGCCAAGCGCCTAAATAAACAATGAAGCCAGCTGAATAAGCTGGCTTTTTTGTTTTTGAAATTTCAAACTGCCTGTTTGTTGTAACATAGCGATCCCATATTCAAAACATCTACATATTCAAAACATCTAAATGTTATTAGATGATTACAATCAATCACTGTCTTAATTTTTAGGCAGTATTCTCCAAAATACTCGTATTTATGTTAAGTCTTTTTGCTTAGTCGTAGGTTTACCGTTAGCATACAGGGCGTCTATTTCTTTATTTAAGATCATAAGCTACCAATGCTTCGCAAACTCTCACTCGCCTTATTAATTCCTGTGTGTATGCTGACACTTTATTTAGTGTTAGTGACTGCTGAGTATTTTTATGAGAGTGAACTGGTGCGTAAGGAGTTAGCTGATCGTCAAGTTAGTCAGATAAAACAGCAGCTTTTGCGTATGCAGGCTGTCGTTCAGTCAGCACAGGCATTGCAAGATATTGAGCGGATTGAGCAGGAAGTGTCTCTAGCAACCTTAGATATGAATGTGATGGTTTATATCTTGCTGGATGCGAACAGTCTGATCCGTTTTGCTAATCATACTGTTTGGCGCGATAGCAATGCGATAGAAGTGATTGATGGATATGATGTGCTTAGACATCATGCCGTAGTGCAATCAGGTCAGGCAAGTATTTCGGTCAATCCAGAAAGGTTATCAATTCAAGCTTATTATCCAGTTGACGCCCAGTATCCTGGGGCCACAGAGCTGCTTTATCTTGAATCTGATCTAGCCCCTTTGGTCACGAGAGCATCAAGCGAGTTACAACAGCGATTTATGCGTGTGTGGGGGCTTGGGGCGTTGCTGCTTATTGGCTTTACCTGCGTGTTATATTATCTGCTAATACGTCCACTGAAGCTGTTATGCAAATCGGCACAACATGTCGGCACATCGGCATTTTCTACTCAAGTACCTTGGAGTGCGTCCGAGATTTTATCCCTGCAAACAAACCTTCAATTGGTTCATGAGCGGTTAGCGCGAGCGGTTAAACAGCTTAATGATAGTGAACAGCGTTGGTTATTTGCCGTTGAAGGGTCGCGCAATGGTATTTGGGATTGGGATCTTCGTACTGGCGAAGTGTTTCTCTCCGACCGCTGGAAAGAAATGATAGGTTATCAACCCGATGAACTGGAAGGGGTATTCCAGACATGGGAAACACGTTTGCATCCCGAGGATAGACGGGCTGTATTGCATTGCTTACAGGAATATGTGAGCGGAAAAACAAAAGAGTTTGAGAGTGTTCATCGCTTACAGCACCGCGAAGGGCATTATGTCTGGGTATTTGACCGTGGCATGTTAGTCGACTGGGACCATCTTGGTAGACCGACTCGGATGATAGGCATTCATGTCGATGTATCAGAGAGTGAGAGAAACCATGCTGCGATTGCGGAGTTAGTGAAGCAATCGGCAGGTGGTCATCGGATGCTTCCTGAAGTATTTATGGCGCAATTGTCACATTACCTGACTCAACGTAATAGTTCTGGCCAATGGGGAGCATTATTATTCGTTAATGTCGATACCTTAGGCATTAGCGAGGCATTATCATCCCACGAACTTGAGCGTTTACTGTCGCAGCTAAGTGCAAGGCTCTCGAGTTACTTTACAGAGAACATTGTCGTTGCTCATATTGAACTTGGTCATTTTGCTCTTTTAATTAAGGAGTTGGCCGTTGATGCTGAGATTGCAGGGCGTCGAGCATTAGCTTTGGCAACCGAGTTAAGACAAATTACGATTCGCCCTTTCCATTATGGAGAGTCTCATTTTAGTTTGAGTGCCAACGTGGGTATTTGTTTATTAGATCCCGTCGATACTCTCACTCCAGAACTCGTGGTTCAGCGTGCGCAACTCGCAATGAAGTGTGCTCTGTCACTGGAGCATGAGGGATGCGCGTTTTATCATCCAGAGTTAGCGTCTGCTGTTGATCCTGAATCGTCATTAATCAGTGCATTGCAACATGCGATTACTGACAATCAACTCTCTTTGATGTTCCAGCCTGTTGTTGATAGGCAAGGCAAAATTGTTTCTGCAGAGGTTTTATCTCGCTGGTATTTAACCAATGGTGAAATCGTGCCTGTAGCGCAGTTTATTCGCTTAGCTGAGCATAATGGATTAATCGCCGCGCTTGATTTAAATGTTGCCGATCGAGTTTGTCAGTTAGTCAAACAGTTTAAGCAACAAGGCATCATACTGCCGCGTATGACGTTGAATATAAGTACCTTATCTTTTTGCCAAGCTGATTTTGTAGATCAATTTATTACTTTAGTTCGTTCCTATGAGCTTGATGATAAGCAACTGGGGGTTGAACTTGCTGAGGGTATATTACTTACTGCTAACGCTTTTGTTGAGCCACGTATCCGACAGTTAACAGAGGCTGGTATTGCGATTACATTAGATAACTTTGGTGCTGGCCAGTGCGCCTTAAGTTGCCTACACCACTACCCGCTTACAGAGGTTAAGTTAGATTTGCATTGTGCTGCAAGCTTGCTGGTTGATGCCAGTTGGAGCCAAGCGCTTATCCAATCGATACAATCTTTTAAACTGCCGATAGTGGCGAAAGGTGTCGAATCTGTACAGCAACAGCAGCTATTTACAGCCTTAGGATGTACGCACTTTCAAGGCTACAATATCGCTCGAGCCTTGAGTTTTAATGATTTTATACAGCTTGCTTGTCCACGTCCCTTGTTGCGTAGCGTTTAAAAAAGTCGAGTACGTAATTGAGTGCTTGATTGCGATAGCTATCCTTCTCCATAAAAATTTCATGGGCAGCACCTGCAATCACTTTTAGTTGGCAATTAGAACTCACCGCAAGATTTTGTGCGGCATTGTCGACAATTTTATCCTCACCAGCTTGTAGGATCAGAATGGGTGTGCGGATATATGCCGTGGCCAAGACACAGGCATCGGCCGCATCTAAGGATTCAGTCAACCAGCGGTTAGTCGGTGAGCCTAATTGCAGCTTTGGCGCTGCATCGTACAATTCTCGGTAAGCTTGATAACGGCTCTGGCAATGGGTGAGATCATTGCCTTTAAAGGGAGCGGCCTTATAGTTTTGCCCGCTGAGAACATAGTTAGGCTCTCCACCGTTGAGGCTGGTATCGAGCTTACTGGCTAACCAACGGACAAACCCTTTAGGCATAGGTAACTTAATACCATACATGGGGGCTGAGAATGCCGCCGCGGTAAACACATCTGGATGTTGTTTGAGATACAAGGTGCCGATGGCGCCGCCCATGGAATGCCCGAGTAAGAACAGCGGTGAAGTGGCATGTTTAAGTACAACGCTTTGCATAAACAGGGCAAAGTCGTCGATATAGTCGTTGAACCGCCGCACATGGCCTTGATGGGGATTTGCCGTCATGCGGCTCGATAATCCCTGGCCGCGGTGATCAATGGCAAACACCGAATAGCCTTGCTGATACAAGTCAAATACCAATTCTTGATACTTTAAGTAGGACTCAACTCGGCCACTGCTGATAACTATGCTGGCATGGGCCTTGGGATGCTTGACCATCATGTAGGCCAAGGTTAATCCATCGGGGGTTTTGAGTGTGTCTTGGATAACGGTTTGCCAAAAGGCTTGCTGTTCAGAAGTATTTAAATCGTGTTCCGTTGAAAAAGCTACCTTGGAAAACTCTTTCATAGGAAAGTTTTGGGGCGTTTGGCTCATACTCTGTCGCACATCTCGGGCAAAAAGGTTTGCTAGAGTGTATCAGAGAACTGGGGCGGGCAGGAAAGGGAGCAGGAAAATACCCGCTCCCTTGGGATGAACTTAAATTGCGGCTTTTTGTGCTTCTATAAAGTCGTTTATCTGTTGCTCCAGCACTGACATAGGCACTGAACCATTTTCTAATACGGCGTCGTGGAAAGCGCGAATATCGAATTTGTCGCCTAAGGCTTGCTCGGCTTTCGCGCGTAGGCGTTTAATGGTGAGCTCACCAATCTTGTAGGAGAGTGCTTGCCCTGGCCAGGTAATGTAGCGGTCAATCTCAGTGGTCACATTGTGGAGCGATAACGCCGTGTTGCTCGCCATAAACTCGATGGCTTGTTCTCTACTCCAGCCTTGGGCGTGCATCCCCGTATCGACAACAAGGCGAGCGGCACGCCACATCTCGTAAGTGAGGCGTCCAAAATTACTGTAAGGGTCTTGATAGAATCCCGCTTCTAAGCCTAAGTATTCGCTATACAATCCCCAACCTTCACCAAAGGCCGAAATGTAGCCGTAGCGACGAAAATCAGGCAACGAGCTCAGTTCGGAGTTGAGTGAAATCTGCAGATGATGTCCGGGCACCGCTTCGTGTAGCGTTAGCGCTTCGAGTTCATAGAGCGGGCGCTTATCTAAGGCGTAGGTATTAACCCAGTAGTAACCCGGCTCGTCATCACGATTAGATCCTGAATAACGGCCTGAGGTGTATTTAGGGGCAATTTCGGCCGGCACTGGCGCGATACCATAGGGTTTTCGCGGCAATTTACCAAAATATTTGGGCAACATGGCATCGGCTTTTTTGGCAATAAAGGCCGCCTCTTTCAGGAGCTGATCAGCACTGGTGGTGTAAAACTGGGGATCGGTTCTTAAGAAATGTAAAAAATCGGCAAAGCTGCCTTTAAAGCCAACAGACTTAATGACTTGCTCCATTTCCTGGCGGATACGCTTAACTTCTTTTAAACCAAGTTCGTGCACTTCGGCCGAGGTCATATTTAAGGTCGTGTAGTAGCGAACGCGGTTCTCATAGAAGGCATCACCATCGGGTAAGCTGTTGGCGGCAATATTTTCCCGAGAGTTGGGCATATACTCCTGAGTCATAAAATCATAAAAAGCCTGATAGGTCGGGATTACATTTTGTTCGACTAAGATTCGGCCTTCTTGGGTGAGCTGTGCTTTTTGCGCCTCGGTAAAGTGGCTTGGATATTGAGTAAATGGCTTGAAATAACTGCTTTTCTCTACCGGTAAGATGTAAGCACTAATGCTGTTTTCAAATCCCTTGAGCGTGGCTTTAGGGGGCGTAATGCCTTCCTTTAAGCCTTGTTTTAACCAATGGGTTTGCTGGGCAAAATAGGTCGGTAGCGCTTTAAGCTTACCTAGGTAGTTTTGGTAATCCTCTAGGGTGTTGAATCGCCCTTGTGCAATGGAAGATATATAGGCGTGGAAGCCGCTCTCTGCGGTGATTGGCAGGTAGTAATCCTTGTATTTATAGAGATCAACCTCATTTTGGATCTGATCCTCGAGGATTTGGGCGTTGATTTTATCTTCTTTACTCAGCTTGCTGCGATTCAGTGCTTTCAATTGGGCCAGAATGGCAATTTGTCCTTGATTGAGCTTGGCTAAGGCTTCTGGTGACAGATCTTGTAGTTTACCCGCAGCACTTTTGTCCCCCATTCCATAGGCCATTTCTGGGCTGGCACTGAGTTGGAGTTGCCAACTTTGATCCACAATCGCTTGCAGTGCTGGTGCCATAGTTTTGGCTGGCGCCTGCGCTGTAGTGATGGTTGTCGGTGTATGTTCGATAGGAGTTTGAGCTGTGCTACAGGCAGTTAGGGCGCAAATCAGTAAGCTTGGGGTAAAGAGTTTATGCATGATTTATCTCGGATATTTTCGTTGTTATTGAAGTCATTATGCCTGAGGTTTACCCCAGATTCTTGTACGCATATTAAGCAGAATTGTGACTGAATGTGAATTTAAATCCTGCCCTTAGCTAAGTGCCACCAAAGAATGCGTGTTAAACTTAGTGTCCGCCCTAGACCAAATAACAAAAGCATTGGCTGGGTAGTTCACATAGGGGTTAATTATGATCAATACATCCATTCCATTGGTGGATTTGCATCGTCACTTAGATGGTAACGTGCGAGTGAACACCATTTGGGAACTCGGACACCAACATGGCATTGCTTTGCCTGCCGATTCTTTAGAGACTCTCGCGCCATTTGTACAAATTCAGGGGAAAGAAACCAGCTTAGTCGCCTTCTTAAAGAAGCTTGACTGGATGGTGGCCGTTCTCGCTGATTTAGATGCGGTAAAACGTGTCGCCTATGAAAACGTGGCCGATGCTGCGTTATCTGGCCTTGATTATGCGGAGCTGCGTTTTAGCCCATATTACATGGCGATGAACCATAAGCTACCGATTGAAGGTGTGGTTGAAGCGGTTATCGATGGGGTGAAAGCAGGCCTGAAAGATTACCAAGTTAAAATCAATCTTATCGGAATTATGTCGCGCTCTTTCGGCCAAGCCGCTTGTACTCAGGAGCTTGAAGGCTTACTCGCCCATAAACAACACTTAGTCGCGATGGATTTAGCCGGCGATGAGTTAGGTTTTCCTGGCGAGTTGTTTAACGAGCACTTTAAGCGAGTGCGAGACGCAGGCTTAGCCATTACCGCCCATGCGGGCGAAGCGGCGGGTTCACAAAGTATGTGGCAGGCGATTCAGGAGTTGGGTGCGACACGTATTGGCCATGGGGTGAATGCGATTCACGATCCTAAGCTGATGGAATACCTCGCTAAACATCGTATCGGTATCGAATCTTGCCCAACCAGCAATCTGCATACTTCGACTGTGTCTTCCTATGCTGAACATCCCTTCAGAACCTTTATGGATGCCGGTGTGTTGATAAGCCTGAACACCGATGATCCGGGTGTGAGTGCGATTGATATCAAGCATGAGTATCGCATTGCTAAGTCTGAACTGGGACTTAGCGATATTGAGCTGACTCAGGTGCAACGTAATGGGGTGGAAATGGCGTTTTTATCCGAGAGTGAGCGTAAGGCGCTGTATGCGGCTAAAGCTTAAGTAAGTAGCTCTATTTCCCAATAAAAAATCCGACATTCGAGTCGGATTTTTTTATTGGAAATGTGTCAGTGTTAGATCACACGGGAGAACTGTTGTTGACGCGCTTTTTGACGGTAGTAAAGGTCGAAGCACATACAGATATTGCGGATCAACAGGCGGCCTGTGGGGCTGATGGTGATCTTTCTGTCGGCGATTTCAACTAATTTATCGTCGATAAAGGTTTGCAGTAGTTTTAAGTCTTCGGCGAAGTATTCCTCAAACTTAATACCCAGTTTGTCATCCATTTTTGCCATATCTAAATCGAAGTGGCAGATCAATTGTTTGATCACTACGCGGCGGATTTCGTCGTCACGGTTGAGGCTACAACCTTTCCACAGCGCATGGCCATCTTTGTCTATGGCTTCGTAGTAAGGACGAATGTCCTTCTGGTTTTGCGCATAACAATCGCCGATTTGGCTGATTGAAGACACGCCCAGACCGAGCAGGTCGCATTCTTCTTGGGTGGTATAACCCTGGAAGTTACGGTGCAGTTTGCCTTCGCGTTGTAACTTAGCCAGCTCATCGTCAGGCTTAGCGAAGTGGTCCATGCCGATGTACTGATAACCCGCGCCGGTTAAGGTCTCGATCGTTTGATGCAACATCTCGAGTTTTTGTTTTGGCGAAGGTAAATGTTCATCTTTGATCTTACGCTGCGCGGCAAAACGCGCGGGTAAGTGGGCATAGTTGAATACAGATAGACGGTCGGGCGACAGGTCTAACACGCGCTGCATGGTGGCGGCGAATGTTTCGGGTGTCTGGTGTGGCAGACCGTAAATTAAGTCGATATTGGTTGAGACGAATCCCATGGCCTTGGCTTTGGCCATTAAATCGAAAATAAATTGCTCGTCCTGCTCGCGGTTAACTGCGACTTGTACTTCTTTATTGAAGTCCTGCACCCCGATAGAAATGCGGTTAAAGCCTGCTTCTTTTAAGGTATCGAGCATTGAAAGCTCAATCTCACGCGGGTCAACTTCGATCGAGAACTCACCTTCAGCGGCAAAGTTAAAGTTAGCCTTGATTAAGTCGGTTAACTTCAAAATTTGCTCTGGATTTAAGAAGGTTGGAGTGCCGCCGCCCCAGTGCATTTGGGTGACTGTGTAGTGCTTAAACAGCGGAGCACGCTTAATAATTTCGAGGCTTAAATACTCAATGTATTGATCAGCCTTGTGGGCGTGGCGAGTGATGACTTTATTACAGCCACAGTAGTAGCAAAGTTTGGCGCAGAAGGGGATGTGAATATACAGCGACAGTTTGTCACTCTTACTGTTTTCAATCGCCGTTAACAGGTTTTGTTCAGTGAATGAATCATCGAACTCTAGCGCCGTTGGATAAGAAGTATAACGGGGACCGCTGTAGTTATATTTTTCGATCATCGACTGATCCCAGCTTATCTGAGTGGGCTGCTTCAAGGCGTGTCCTCCGAGGGTAAATTAGCAACAAACGAAGTATGCAAGGTTCTTAGGTAAATAACCTTGATCTAGGTTGTAAAAATGATGTCTGCCATTTTAGAAGTTACGCAATATCTATGAAAAAAGAGCGTGTGTCTGTCGTTTTTTGGAGGTTTTGTGCACAGGCTCACGGGAAGTCGCACTCTATGTGATGAACGGATTTAAATTGATCGCCTCGAAACCGATCCAAATTTGGCTTCGAGACGGAGTAAGCGTTTTTAGTGCGGTGCTTTTAGCTGATAAGTCGACAACTTTTTAGCATCTTCGTTAATACCTTCGGCAAGCTCAGCTTCAGATTTCATTCGTGTAAAATCGAGTTTCATTCGATCTTGCTTTGGCAGAGCTTGGCGGGCTTCCATAATCGGATGATTTTTAATTAACTCAAAATGTTGGAAGAGTGCAGGAAACTCTGGTGCGACTCGCTCGCTGAGGGATAAAATCTCAAACAAACGCCCAATCCTGACCACGCCTTCGGAGATTTCACAGCGGTCTTCAATCATGGCTGTCGCAATATAGCGGATATCTTCGAGTACTTGTGCTCGTTTGGCATTAGCTGCCACTTCGCGCTCGGCAAAAAGCGCTTGTTGACGGTGTTTTTGTTGCTTGAGTTTGAGGAGTAAAAAAGTGGCGTAGCTACTGAGGGCAACAATAATGATAAAACCAAGAACGATAAGAGTGGTAGACACGAGAACTCCTTGTTCAGAAAGCATAAAAACAAAACATAATCGTTTTGTTTTTATGCATATTCTAAGATTTAAAACTTATCTTGATAATCTTTTAGCAGTTCGGCACCTGATTCAAAGCGATCGAACAGGTCGTCATCTGAATCAGCTTTAGATTTCGCTGGCACTTCATCTTCTAGCTCATCGCTAATACCCAGTTTAATCAT
This sequence comes from Shewanella sp. LC6, assembly GCF_006385735.2. Taxonomy (NCBI): domain Bacteria; kingdom Pseudomonadati; phylum Pseudomonadota; class Gammaproteobacteria; order Alteromonadales; family Shewanellaceae; genus Shewanella; species Shewanella sp. LC6. The sequence continues at coordinate 4,998,143 of NZ_CP043902.1, read as the reverse complement.
CAGGGCTTCAATCTTATTCAGCTGCTGATCTAACCATTTTTGATCGGCATCATTTAAGTTGCGACCTTCTTCTAGCATATCGAGCAACTGATTTAGTCTTGGATCTTCTTCCAGCTTCAGTAATTTTTGCTCGTCAGTTAACTTTGGCTGCTTAACCTTTGGCGTGGCTGGCTTTTCTGTCGCGGTTGGCAACGTCAAAGCCACAGGTTTTTTACTGCCATGGCGAGGATCTTTGCTCTGTGCAGCCTTTTTCTGTGGTGCTTGAGCCTGGATCAGCGCTTCATTATGACGACTGCCAGACTTGTTACCCTTTTCTGCGCGCTTGCCTGTTACTTCAGCACGGTCCTGCTTTTTCACTCTTGGCTGTTGTTTGGGGCTATTCTCGCCGCCCTTGCGTGTTTTCTTGCTACGAGACATGATTTTCTCAATTATTTACATCGTATGGCCTAGCCGATACGGGATCGACTAAGTGCTAAATTCGGTCGGCTGTTATACCAGATTATGATGTTTTTTGCATCAAAACGAGGTCTTTCGCGGCAAATAATAGTTCAAAATCACTATTACTCGCTAGGTATTCAAAAGTTAGTCTTTGGTAAAAACTCACGTGAGTGAGATTGTTTTTATAATGCCACTTAGCAAAACCTTCTAAATCAATTAATAAAGGAGTACTAATTGCTAACCAGCCTCCTGGTTTAAGCAAGCGGGTCAGTAATCTCCATTCTTTGAAGGGATACTGAAAATGCTCAAATACTCGGTAGCAGCAAATAAAATCATACTCTTGCTTTAGAGGTTCATGGTCAGGAGCAAAGAAAGGGTCATATTGCTTGAAGGTGTGCCCCGCCGATTCAATGGTCGCCAGACTGGTTTGATCTAACACGCGTCCAAAATTTAAGCCCGTAAGGCTACCTTTTTGCTGCAGTTGTATTTGTGTCAGTAGCGGCAAAATAAATTGCGAGAGTTGGCGTTGTTTGGCGGCAATCCGCGAACGGCCATAGCGCTGCTTTTCTGCCGCAGGAGGCAGATGGCTATTTGCATCAGCAAAAGTGAGTCCGCATGTCTGGCAAATATAAAAACACCGTTTTTTGTCCTGTAGGAGCAACAGTGTTTGTGTGCTATGACAAAGGGGACATCTGCGCATTGAGTCAACTGATAAAAGATTAAGGCTTTGATTGTAACAATTATATTTGCAGAGTGCACTTTCTAGACAAAGTGCGTTTTGACTGAAAATCACAAAGAAAAAAGGCGGCAGTTAAACTGCCGCCTTACAAACAGTGCATTTTAGCACCCTATTCTGATTCCAAGTATCCGTACTTGCTATGCGACTTTCCCGGTCGGTATCCTTCTTTTTTTTACTGCTTTCCCTGCGTGTTTTTGTTAGCGGTCTTCCAGACTCTTAATTCTTTCCTGTCGCCATCCTGACCACAGTTTCCGTAGATGGTCTCAAGACACATCTTTTATAGCAGCGTCATCAATGACGTTAAATCAACCATCCTTGTTACTTGAAGTACCTTCCAGTGATAACAAGCTTCCAGCCAGTGCATCCAAAGCGATTAGCTTCCTTTGCTACAGTTTACATCATGTAAAACTGTGTCCTGATGGGGCAAGTTACCCTGAATGTAAGGCGTTTTGCTTTCGCAAATTGGCGTTATTGGCCGTCCCTTACAAAAATGTATGACCTGGATTTCAAAGCGAAATCACTGCTCTTGTTATTATTAGAGAGTGGTCTTAGTTATATTGTTGTTATTGAGAGTCTTTATTCTTATATCTTGAATGTTAATTATACCGAAATCTGTAAGTTATTATTAATTTATTTGTACAAACAGATGGGTTTATCTCGGTACGGGGCTTATTAAACCCAAATCTGTGATCCATGTCAAGCATGAATCTTTATCAGTTTACGTTAACGTAAACTAGGCGGTGTAAAAAAAGGGTGACAACACACCCTTCTTTACATCGCTAAACCTTATTTCAGGCTAGCAAGATATTTAGATAGTGCATCGATATCACTGTCATTTAACTTCTTAGCGACATCTTGCATCATACCGTTTAGGTCATTGTGACGACCTGCATCACGGAACTTAGTCAGTTGGATCTTGATATAGTTAGCGTGTTGACCGGCTAATGCTGGGAAACCGGCTGATTCAGCCCCTTTACCATCTGGACCGTGACATGCCATACATGCAGTGATGCCGCGTGACACATCGCCACCTTTGTAAAGTTTTGCACCTAGCTCAGGAACATCTTTCACCTCAGCAACTTGGATTGCTTGAGTAGAGAAATATGCAGTAATGTCGAGAATATCTTGATCACTAAGAGGCATTGCCATACCACTCATGATAGGATCCATACGACCATCTTTACCGCCAGATTGTGCCGCACTACGGAAATCATGTAGTTGCTTTTGGAGGTATGTGGCGTGTTGGCCCGCAAGCTTAGGGTACATATCGATCATGCTGTTACCGTCCATACCGTGACAGGCAGAACAGACGATAATTTTAGTTTTTCCCGCTTCAGCATTACCTTCAGCAATCGCAGGTGAAGATATGGCGGCAACTACAACAGACAGCGCAAGAGCTAACTTTTTCATGGCGTTCCAACTTCTGGTTAAGATTATTATCCTGAGCTTACTAGGGTGACCCGCAAGCGTGGTAAAATATGTTTAATGTGATCGGGGTAATATTTTACACGAAAACGTGGAAAAGTAAGCAATTCTTCATAAATTATGGTATTGCGCAGTAAATATATTGGAGTAAATAGTGACTGAATCTCATATAGATTTTCGCAGGGCGAAGTTTTTAATCAGTGCACCAGACATTGCACATTTGGATCAATATCTGCCTGGCGATGTCGGTGTTGAGATTGCTTTTGCTGGTCGCTCCAATGCTGGAAAATCGAGTGCGCTCAATGCATTAACTGAGCAAAAAAACTTGGCTCGTACCAGTAAAACGCCTGGACGTACTCAACTGATTAACGTATTTGAGCTTGATGCACAGCGTAGATTAGTCGATTTACCGGGTTATGGTTTTGCCCAAGTGCCATTAGCCATGAAGATTAAATGGCAACAATCTCTAGGCGAGTATTTACAGAAGCGTGCTTGTTTAAGTGGTGTTGTGGTTTTAATGGATATCCGTCATCCCCTAAAAGATCTGGATATGCAGATGATCGAATGGGCGGTTGCGAGTGAAATTCCAGTACTCGCATTACTGACTAAGTCCGATAAATTGGCGCAAAGCGCGAAGATGAAAACCGTGAACGAAGTGCGTAAAGCGCTGGTTGAGTTTGGTGATTGGGTACAGGTTGAGCCTTTTTCTGCGCTCAAGGGAACAGGCAAACCTAAAGTGCTTAGTATCTTAAATGAATGGTGTCATCCGCAATGGTTGGCCGATGAGTTAGAAAACCAAGAAGACGCTGAGTAAGCCTTTTGCTTTATGGTCGGATGCCACTAGCGCATTCGGCCATCTCTTTCTGCTATATCCCCTTATAAAACGTCGATTTCACCCCGCAAATTTTGGGCAAAAAAATAGCCGATAACATTAGTCACCGGCCAAAATTTTAGCTCTTTTGGGGAGAAGCTAAATTCAACAAGACTCAAGCACCATCAAATTACCTTCAATGGTTCTCAATGAAGACAGCATACATCGAATTTACCTTTTATTAAAGTAAATACTCTAAAATTTACTCGCCTTTGTTGAAATCATCCCTAGACCGAAAAAAGAGCAAAAAAAAGCCCCAGCAAACAAGTTGCTGGGGCGCCAGAATTTGGCTCGTCACTAAAAAGTGAAATAAAGGTCTGAAAGATAGAACATCTTAACCTCTGTACCCTACGCAGAGAATAATACGCTATTTATCGCTAAATGGAAAACAGTTTTTTTGAAAAAGTGATAATTGTGTGCGGTAGATCTCAAGTTTTAGGTGAAAAAACCAGCTGCATTTGATCTGGAATTTTCACAAAAAGCATTTAAGCAACTGATTTTGCTAAATTGACCGTATTTTTAGTACAGAATTGATCAATTATTCAGATTTAATGTTTTTACTCTATTTTGGTGATTGTTCCTTGTTGTATCCATCATCGAACGATTGTTTAGGCTTGTCTGGAGTGTCACGCGGATAGAAGGTTGTGCTTATGGCAGAGTTGAAGCATCGAGAATTGAGGGGAGATTGTATTTAGTGACTGAGAACATTGTACAGTGAGTCAAGTGCTGCTTCCTGCTCTTGAGGCGGTTTCGCCATCAAGGTATTCGCCTGAGTAAACAACTTCTTCTCATCTTGTTTTCTGCGACGTCGAGTTTAGCGGCACCTAAAAAGTTACACCAAATATAAAGGCCCATCCTGTAACGGATGAGCCTTAGTATGGGTTAGCAACGTGTGTTAGAAGCTAAAGTCTAGAGTTTGAATGCTAGTGGGCTTGATCCCAGTTATCGCCAATGCCGGCTTCTGCCAGAAGTTCCACGTCCAGATTGGCCGCTTTTGCCATGAGTTCACACACCTTGAGCTTGAGTGTTTCGGCTTTCTCGGCATCGACTTCGAACACTAATTCGTCGTGGACTTGCATGATCATGGCGATTTCACCTTGGGTATCGTTTTTTATCCAATCGGCAATGCTGATCATGGCTTTTTTAATGATATCCGCGGCAGTGCCTTGCATTGGGGCGTTAATCGCGGCTCTTTCTGCTGCTTGGCGGCGCATTGCATTACGATCGCGAATTTCGGGTAAATACAAACGGCGCCCAAATAGCGTAGAGACATAGCCAAGTTCTGCTGCACTGGCTCGTGTTTCTTCCATATACCTTAATACGCCTGGATAGCGGGCGAAGTAAGTGTCGATGTAAGTTTGTGCCTCGTTACGGGGAATATCGAGCTGACGCGCCAATCCAAAGGCGGACATGCCATAGATAAGGCCAAAGTTAACGGCTTTGGCACGGCGACGCTGCTCCGAGGTGACGCTGTCAAAGTCGGTGCCAAATACTTCGGCGGCGGTGGCTCTGTGAATGTCTTTCCCTTCTGCGAAGGCTTTGAGTAAGCCCGCATCTTGGGATAAATGCGCCATGATGCGTAATTCAATCTGCGAATAGTCGGCGGCCAAAATCTTACGTCCTTGAGGCGCAATAAAGGCTTGGCGAATACGACGACCTTCCTCGGTGCGGATAGGAATATTCTGTAGGTTTGGTTCGCTCGAGGATAAACGCCCCGTTGCGGCGTTGGCCTGATGGTAGCTTGTGTGTACCCGACCCGTTTTCGCGTTCACCATTAGAGGGAGCTTGTCGGTGTAAGTACTCTTTAGCTTGGTTAGGCTTCTATGTTCAAGGATCACTTTAGGCAGAGGGAAATCCAATGCCAACTCAACCAACACTTCTTCCGCGGTAGAGGGGGCGCCCTTAGGGGTTTTTTTGATGACCGGATAACCCAGCTTTTCAAAAAACAGCACTTGGAGTTGCTTTGGCGAGCTTAAATTGAATTTTTCACCAGCAATATCATAAGCTTTTGTTTCTAACTCATCTATTTTGCGGGCAAGCTCATCACTCTGTTGGCCGAGCAACATACTATCGATAAACACGCCTTGGCGCTCAATATCGGACAAGATTTGGATCAGCGGCAGTTCAATATCGGTAAAGACCGAGGCTAATTCGGTTTCTTTTTCGAGTCTTGGCCACAAATGTTGATGTAGACGTAGGGTAATATCGGCATCTTCCGCCGCATAAGGGGCTGCTGTTTCCAACGGAATTTGGTTGAAGGTCAGCTGTTTAGCACCTTTACCCGCGATATCTTCGAAGGCGATATTTTTATGGCCTAGGTATTTAAGCGCCAACCCATCCATATCATGGCGTGATGCGACCGAGTTAAACACATAGGATTCGAGCATAGTGTCGAATACCACACCTTGGAGTTGTATGCCTGCATTTGCCAATACGCTGATGTCATATTTCAGGTTTTGACCGACTTTTTTGAGCTTGGCGTCTTCGAGTATCGGGCGCAGTTTTTCGAGTGCAGTTTGCTTGTCTAATTGTTGAGGCGCGCCAACATAATCGTGGGCTAAGGGCAGATAGGCGGCTTTACCCGCTTCAACAGCAAAGGACAGACCAACCAATTCCGCAACCATATAGTCGAGGCTGGTGGTCTCGGTATCCACGGCCATTAATGGCGTTTGTTTGAGTTTGGCAATCCACTCATCGAGTTGAGCTTCGGTCAGAATGGTATCGTATTGGGTTTCAATCGTGACGCTGCGCGTTGATTCTTCTTGGGTTTCTGTCGTTTCGACTTTTGCTGCGGCTGTCGTCGCCTTATTATCTAAGACTTCGGCAAGCCAGCGTTTAAATTCCATCTCGCCGTAGCATTTGATCAGCTCATCCCTGTCAGCGGGTTTGGCTTCGAGTTCATGCCAATCTTGTTCGAGCTCAACATCGGTTTTAATGGTGGCAAGCTCATAGGACAGTTTTAGCATGTCGGCATTGTCGATGATTTTCGCCGCCATGGTTTTTGCGCCCCTAAAGCCTAATTCGGTGACTTTTTCGGGCTCTGCAAGCAAATTGGCGACACTGCCCGCCCCTGTGAGCATAGCTAATGCGGTTTTTTCGCCTACGCCGGGTAAACCGGGAATGTTATCTGCCTTGTCGCCCATCAACGCCAAGAAATCGATAATTCTATCTGGGCCAACACCATATTTAGCCGCAACCTCTTCAGGGCCCATGATGGTATCTGTCATGGTGTTGATCAGCGTGATATTTTCATCAACCAGCTGCGCCATGTCTTTATCACCAGTGCTGATGAGTACAGCGCGGTTTTCGCGGCTCGCTTGGCGAGCGATAGTGCCGATAACATCGTCCGCTTCTACACCTGGAATGGAGATTAAGGGCAGGCCTAAGGCACGAATAATACGGTGTAGTGGTTCAATTTGTGAGCGCAGGTCATCCGGCATGGGGGGACGATGCGCCTTGTATTCTTCATATAAGTCATTGCGGAAGGTTTTGCCTTTAGCGTCGAACACCACAGCGATATGGCTAGGTTGATAACGGCTTAATAAGCTGCGGAGCATATTCACTACCCCATAAACAGCACCAGTAGCTTCGCCCTTTGAGTTTGTCAGGTGAGGAGGCGCATAATAGGCGCGATATAAATAAGAAGATCCATCCACAAGGACAAGTGGGTTATTGGCTATGGTAGGCATAAGTAATTTTCGTTTATCGATGACTTAGATGGCGGTAAGCATGCCACAGATACGGTATTTCAGCCACGGCAAATTGACTCTCAGCCTGTGGATAACTCTGTGAGTGAAAAAGTCAACTGTGAATAATGGCGATGTTTACGGCTTGGTGCGATATTTTTAAGTTGTTGATTTTTATGGTTTTAAAATATTTGTGTGAGTTCAATACTGTTTCTTGAAAAATCTTCCTGATTTGTGGATTTTTTCTTGACTCCGTAAAATGCCTAAAGGCTGCGTTAATTTTCACCGACCCTTAGATTCGACGAACTAAGTTAGCATGATTTTTAAGCAGATCAACCATTTTGTTTACAGTTTGTTAAAACCAAATGACATAAGAAGGATATTTATAATGAAAAAAATCGCAGTATTGCTCAGTGGGTGCGGTGTTTTCGATGGAACAGAGATCCATGAATCGGTTTTAACGTTATTATCTCTGTCGAAAGCGGGTGCTCAATATCAATGTTTTGCTCCTGATATCAATCAGATGCATGTTGTTAATCACTTCACGGGCGAAGTGGACAAGACGGCGACACGAAATGTGCTGGTTGAATCGGCACGTATCGCCCGTGGCGAAGTAAAAGCAACCACCGAACTCGATATTACCGATTTCGATGCACTGGTTATCCCTGGCGGATTTGGGGCGGCGAAAAATCTGTGTAACTTCGCCACTAATGGCAGTGAGTGTGAAGTGAATCCACTCGTTACTGATTTTATTAATGAATTTATTCTAGCGAAAAAGCCTGTCGGCTTTATTTGTATCGCGCCAATGATGATCCCGCGTTTATATGGACACGGCGCTAAGGGCACTATCGGTAATGATGTGGATACGGTAGCAGCCTTTAATCTGATGGGCGGCCATCATCAGGCGGCGACTGTGCATGATATCGTGGTGGATGAGGCGAATAAGATTGTCAGCACGCCCGCTTATATGCTGGCGGGGAACATTGCCGAGGCGCACTCTGGCATCGAGAAGCTGGTCGCCAAAGTATTAGAGTTGGCCAAGTAACGGCACCTAAATGCAGCAGGGTAAGCCTTTGGGCTTACCCGCTTTTTAATCGAGCATGGAAGCAATCAGGGTAAGTTAGCGAGTGGCTTTACTGCGACTATCGAACCAGCCTTGGGCGAGACCTATCAGCAATCCGCCAATATGGGCGCCATTCGCTACTGACACGCCTAAGAAATCCGTAAAGCCTAACACCAGCCAAATCAACATAAATCCCATGTAGGAGGGCGGTAAACCTATTCCTGCTGCGGGTTTACGGATCCCCATGACCCAAGTGTAACCGGCGACGGCATACACTACGCCCGACAGCCCGCCAAAGTTGGGGCCGCTAACATAGTATTGGACGACATTGGGTAAAGTACCGGCGACCAGTAGCAGGATTAACAGTGGGGCTGTACCTATGCGAGTCTCGATTTTTCCACCCAAATACCACCACCAGAGTAAGTTGAAGATGATATGCATGGCCGAAAAGTGCATCAGACTTGGGGTAAACACGCGCCAGAATTGATTAATACTGGTGTCCGGCACCGCACCGAAATAGGAGAGCGTTTCATAAACCGGGCCACCGAAGCCTAAATTCATCGCGGCATAAATCAGTACACAGAGGCCAAAGATGATAAGAGTAACTGGGCCTGCACCTGTGATAAATTGCGCAAAAAGCTGTAAAGAAGGGGCGCCATAGTCGAGCTTAGTATGAGTATCACCATGCTCCCACGAGGCTTGTAAGTATTTGTTATCGTAAGGATGGGCGATAAAATGGGCGAACTCTTTACGGGCCTGTTCGGCATCTTGATCGCGGATAACCAGAATAGCGACTCCCTGCGGCAATGGCTGAATCTGGCAGTCTATCTGTTCACCTTTAAGGTAATCGACAAAGGCCTGCGCGGCTCTGCTGTTGGGGAGTCTGCCAATCTCTATCATGCATTGGCCTCATGCCAAGCGCTAAAGCCACCATCTAGGCTATAGACATCATCAAAGCCTTGTTCACACAGATATTGCGCGGCATTTTGGCTGCTGATGCCATGGTAGCAAACCACCACTAAAGGACTGTCCATATCCGCTTGGCCAATAAAGTGCGCCAGATTCTCGTTATTCAAATTAAATGCGCCATCAATATGGCCGTTGTTAAAGCTGTGACCATCGCGAATATCGACGATTTGCACTGGCTTTGACTCGGTCATTTGCACTAATTGATTAACGCTAAGGTGTTTAAAGGAAGACATAATAAAACCTGAAATAACTGAAAAGGGATAAGCGATGGGATAAGTGTGCAACATGGGGCTGCATGTGTACAGCCCCGTGATTGGCATCGCTGAGAGAATTAATCCCAGCTGAGGATGACTTTACCGGATTGGCCCGAGCCCATAGCGTCGAAGCCTTTTTGGAAATCATCAATCTTGTAGTGGTGCGTGATGATAGGCGAAATATCTAAGCCAGATTGGATCAAGCTTGCCATCTTGTACCAAGTTTCGAACATTTCACGGCCGTAAATGCCTTTGATGACCAGACCCTTGAAGATCACTTTGCTCCAATCAATCGCCATTTCGCCACCCGGGATACCGAGCATAGCGATTTTGCCACCGTGGTTCATGGTATCTAACATGGCGTGGAAGGCTGAAGGTACGCCAGACATTTCTAGACCCACGTCGAACCCTTCGGTCATGCCGAGTTCTTTCATCACGTCTTTCAGGTTTTCCTGAGCCACGTTAACTGCGCGGGTAGCACCCATTTTACGGGCTAACTCTAAGCGGTATTCGTTAACGTCGGTAATGACCACATGGCGAGCACCAACGTGGCGACATACGGCCGCCGCCATAATACCTATAGGACCCGCGCCAGTGATTAACACGTCTTCGCCGACTAAATCGAATGACAGCGCAGTGTGCACTGCGTTACCGAATGGGTCGAAGATAGAGGCTAAATCGTCGCTGATATCATCGGGGATTTTGAAGGCGTTAAAGGCCGGGATAACCAAATATTCGGCAAATGAACCTTCGCGGTTTACACCCACACCTGAGGTGTTACGGCATAAATGGGTGCGACCAGCGCGGCAGTTACGGCAGTGGCCGCAGGTGATATGGCCTTCGCCAGAAACGCGGTCACCAATGTTAAAGCCACGAACTTCTTGTCCGATATCAACCACTTCACCCACATATTCGTGACCTACCACCATAGGTACAGGAATGGTTTTTTGTGACCATTCGTCCCAGTTGTAGATGTGCATGTCGGTGCCACAAATGGCGGTCTTTTTAATCTTGATCAGTAGATCGTTATGGCCCATTTCAGGTTTAGGCGCATCGACTAACCAAATGCCTTTTTCGGCTTTTAACTTGCTTAGTGCTTTCATTTTGTAGGGTCCTAAATAATCGCCATTTCTTTAGCAATACGGGTAAAGGCTTCAATTGCTTTGTCGAGTTGCTCACGGGTGTGGGCCGCCGACATTTGAGTACGGATACGGGCTTGTCCCTTTGGCACGACTGGGAATGAGAAGCCGATAACGTAAATATGTTCTGCTAATAAGCGGTTAGCGAAATCGCTCGCCAATTTGGCATCGCCAATCATCACTGGGATAATTGCGTGGTCGGCACCACCTAAGGTAAAGCCTGCCGCTGACATTTTCTCGCGGAAGTAACGGCTGTTTTCCCATACCGCTTCACGCAGTGCTTGGCCCGATTTGAGCATCTCTAATACATGGATAGAGGCAGTTACAATCGAAGGCGCCAATGAGTTAGAGAATAGGTAAGGGCGAGAGCGTTGACGTAACCAGTCGATGACTTCTTTTTTACCTGAAGTGAAACCGCCCGATGCACCGCCTAAGGCTTTGCCTAAGGTGCCAGTGATAATATCGACTCGACCCATCACACCGCAGTGTTCGTGTGAACCACGGCCGTTTTGGCCAACAAAGCCCACGGCGTGTGAGTCGTCAACCATCACTAATGCACCGTATTTATCGGCTAAGTCACACACACCTTGCAGGTTGGCGATGACGCCGTCCATTGAGAATACGCCGTCGGTGGCGATCAAAATATTGCGCGCGCCAGCTGCTTTTGCGGCGATCAGTTGCGTCTCTAAATCCGCCATATCGTTGTTAGCATAACGGAAACGTTTGGCCTTACATAAACGCACGCCATCGATAATAGAGGCATGGTTTAAGGCGTCGGAAATAATCGCATCTTCGGCATCTAACAGGGTTTCGAACAGGCCCGCGTTGGCGTCGAAGCAAGAAGAGTACAGAATCGTGTCTTCCATGCCGAGGAACTCACTCAGGCTGGCTTCGAGCTGTTTGTGGATGTCTTGGGTTCCACAAATAAAACGGACCGACGCCATACCAAAGCCATGACTGTCTAAGCCTTGTTGGGCGGCTTTTATGAGTTCAGGATGACTGGCTAGGCCTAGATAGTTGTTGGCACAAAAGTTAACAACTTCTTGGTTATTTACTTGAATGGCTGTTTGTTGCGGTGAGGCAATAACACGCTCGCTTTTATATAAACCTTCGGCTTTGATATCCGCAAGCTGTTGATTAATCTGTGCGTAGAATGAGGTAGAGGCCACCTGATATCTCCTTAGTTAACTTTATTCTGATTCTGGGAGTTGCGGCATTCTAACGCTAAACTCTATCGGCCTACAGCCTTTTTTTCATGCAGGTTAGCTAGATAAATTAGTTTAGGGCTAAAGGGGTTGTTACATTATAAAAACTAATGTGCAACATGGTCGGCATGTATGTCGCATCACCGCCAACGGCATGAATTGAGCCCGCATTTAGCACGTTCAACCTGTTGAGTTTAGCGCTAAATGCGACGGCGTCGGACGATTAAAGCGAATCTTGGGTCGCTAACTCGTGGTAGTGCTGCTCTAAACGACAGAAGGTCGCTTGGGAGGTTGGCGTGGCGTAGGCCTTAAAAATCATCAATACCCGCAATACTCCTTCGTACAAAATGCCTTTAGTGATGGTGGACGTGCTCGACTGGGTAAGCTGATAACCAATCCAAAAACTCACAATCATCTTGATGGTGTCGGCAAGTGGGGTGATTTTATCGTTATCAATATTTAAAAAACCATCCTGCTTGAGTTTACCTAGCACGTGACTTGAACGGGTTAATACTTGCTGCTGGGCATGTAAATAACGGCTTTTTAATTCTTCATCACGGGCCAGAATATCGGCCAAGTTGGCGTACATAAAACGGAATTGCCACAGGGTGTAAAACATCGCATCAAAATAGCCGATCAGTTGTTCTACATTGACTTGCTCGCCCTCATAGGGTTGAAACCCCGATTCAAGGTGCGCCTCGTAGAGACTGAAGATCGACTGAATAATATCTTCCTTATTACGGAAGTGGTAATAAAGATTCCCGGGACTCATATTTAGGTGAGCGGCAATATGATTGGTGGTGATATTTCGTTCGCCATGCTCATTGAATAGCTCAAGGCTGGCATAGATGATTTTGTCGCGGGTTTTCATATATTTTCCAAGTGGCTAGTGAACGCTACAAATTGATTAAAGAAGGCTAACCAACGACCGCTACACTGCTGGTAAATTATCCCTAATTTAAAATCGTATGGATTCATCCCAATGAACAAAAATTCAATACGATTGATATCCCCAAACAATCTCAAGAGGCTGAAACTCGTATCTTGAGGACGCTTGGGGATATTATGCTAACATTGCCGCTATTCATCAGGCAAAAACTCATAAGCACGATTTTTATGAATCGATTTTTTTACAGTGTGCTGCTTTATCTATTATCCCCTCTGCTCATTGTCTATTTGGCATTCCGTGCCATTAAAAGCCCTGATTATCGTGGCCGCTGGGGCGAACGCTTCGGATTAACACGACTGGCACCAACGGATTTACTGATCCACTCGGTTTCTATGGGCGAAACGCTGGCGGCGATTCCGTTAATCCGCCAGATCCAACAGGCGCATCCACAGCTTAAGATTACGGTCACAACCTCAAGCCCCACGGGGTCTGCTGAGGTGCGTAAAGCCTTTGGTGATCAAGTGCAGCACTGTTATTTGCCCTTCGATTTGCCTTGGTGTGTGAACCGCTTTCTGCGCCAGTTATCCCCTAAATGGTGCATCATTATGGAGACTGAGCTGTGGCCGAATCTCGTGGCGCTGGCGACTAAGCGCGGCGTGCGCTTGATGCTCGCTAATGCTAGGTTGTCGGCGAAATCGGCGGCGCAGTATGCCAAGCGTCCACAGTTGAGTCGCCCCATGTTGCAACGTTTAGATGTGGTTGCGGTGCAGACGCAAGCCGAGGCGCAGCGGTTTATCGACCTTGGGGTGCCTGCTGATAGAGTCACTGTTTGCGGCAGTTTGAAGTTTGATTTAACTATCACCCCTGAACGATTAACCCTAGCGCGAGAGCTAAGGCAGACTTGGGGGAAAGAGGCGGCGCCCGTGTGGGTGGCTGGGAGTGTTCACCCCGGTGAGTTTGATGCCATGCTGAGCGCCCATAAGCAGCTGCTCGCTAAATGGCCAGAGGCGTTATTGGTGATTGCGCCACGTCATCCTGAGCAGTTTGCGGCGGTGGCCGATGTCGTTGCCAGCCAAGGTTTTGAATTTATGCGCCGCAGTGAGGCTCAAGCTATCACCGCCACGACGCAGGTGCTGGTGGGCGATACCATGGGTGAATTGTTAACCTTCTATGGCGCGGCCGATCAAGCCTTTGTGGGCGGGACGTTAATTGAAAATGGTGGTCATAATCCCTTAGAACCCGTGGCCATGGGCGTGCCTGTGATGGTTGGGCCGAATCATTGGGACTTTGCCCAAATTACTCAAATGTTGGCAGACGCGGGTGGCCTGCGGATTGTGAGTTCAGGCCAAGCGCTCGGGGAGTATTTAATCCAGTATTTTGAGCAACCTGCGTTACGCCAACAAGCCGCAGAGGCAGGCCTTGCCGTGGTAGAGGCTAATCGTGGTGCATTGCAGCGTCAGTTTGCTCTAGCCGAATCCTTACTCTCGCGCCAAACAGCCTAACGCTATTCAGGTGACTAGGCTTGGGGAATAACTGAGTGATAGCCCGAGAGCAAAGCCGTCCAGTCGGCGAGCGTAAAGGCGAGCGTAGGCTGTTTTCCTTGTTCTTTATTGAAGGAACGTAGCAACCTATCAAGGTTCGCCTTCTGCCATTGGGCATGGGGCGTTTTGATTTCACCCCGGTCAAAATCAATTAGATAGAAACGTTCTTGTACGCCATCCGCTTGCTGTGGTTGCCACAAAATATTTTTCGCGTTTAAGTCGGCATGGTAAACGCCGCGGCGATGAAATTGAGCAATGGTGGCGCCGAGTGTTTGCCACTGCTCTGGAGTCATAGTGCCTTTGGTTAACTTGGCGACCAAGTCTTCGGCGCCATCGACTCGCTCGATAATAATGTCGGCACGGTAGAACAAGCCATCGCGCACAATATTGGCGGCAATAGGCTTAGGCACCGCAAATTGCTCGCGGTAGAGCAAGTCAAGCAGCCTTAATTCGCCCATGGCGCGGGTGTTTTCAAGCCCGGTATAGAAGTAGGCGTCCTTACTGAATTTCTCCATCAGGCCACCACGCCAGTAATGTCGCAACACCCAATGGCGCTCGCTAAAGGCCACAAACCAAGTGGTGTAACGTCCCTTGGATGATCCCACTACCGCGGCTTTTTCACGCCAGAAATCCACCGAAAACCAAGCCGGAGTGATGTCTTCTGGCGTATCTTGGCAAAGTGCCATATAGCCATCTGCGGTATTTATGATTTTGATTTGTGCGTTCATGGGAGATTTGTTGACTTAAGCGTGGCACCTGCGGCCATTCTACATTAAGATCCTTAGCTTGCGCCAAATAACCTTAAGAGCTATTCGCTTGAGTTTAAATCCCAACACCATGAATTCTCTCTGCCTGCTTAGGCTATCGGCTATCGGTGACGTCTGTCATGCCGTGGCTATGGTGCAGGCGATTCAACGCCAATATCCCCAGCTCAAAATCACTTGGGTGATAGGCAAGCTCGAATACCAACTATTAAAGCACCTGCCCGGTATTGAGTTTGTGATTTTCGATAAATCCCAGGGCTGGCGCAGTTATCTTAATCTGCATAAGGCGCTGAAAGGCCGTCGCTTCGATGTCTTGTTGCACATGCAAGTGGCGCTACGTGCGACCTTGGCCTCCCTCGCGATTTCGGCAAAGGTTCGGGTCGGATTCGACCGCGCCCGCGCCAAAGAAGGTCAATGGCTGGTCACCAATCATAGGGTCGAACCTTTAGCTGAGCCCCATGTGCTGGACGGCTTTATGGGATTCGCCAAGGCGATTGGCGTTAGCGACATCACCCCGAGTTGGAATATTCCAGTCCCTCAGGCGGATACTGAATTTGCCCAGCGTCAGATTGCCGATGGCGAGAAGGTATTGGTTATTTGCGCGGCCGCCAGTAAAGCCGAGCGTAATTGGCTACCCGAGCGTTATGCCGCCGTGGCGCAACATGCGGTGAATAAGGGTTACCGAGTCATTCTCTGCGGTGGCCCAACAGCACTTGAAAAGACATTGGCCGACGATATTGCCAATGCATGTTCTGCCAAACTCGATAACTTAGTCGGTAAAACCAGTTTGACTCAATTGCTGGTTCTGCTGAAACGCGCCAGCCTAGTGCTAGCGCCCGATACTGGCCCTGCACACATGGCGGTCACGCAAGGGACGCCTGTCATAGGTTTATATGCCCATTCCAACCCAAGCCGCACTGGGCCTTATTTATCGCAGCAATATGTGGTGAGTGCCTACCAAGAGGCCATCGCCTCACAGCAAAGCGGTGAGGTGAAATGGGGCACCCGTGCTAAGGGTGAGCACCTTATGGCGCTAATTAGTGTTGACGCTGTGATAGAGAAATTTGATCAGGTTATTCAGCAGACACACAGTTAACCACTGTTAGCTTGTCACCCTGAGTTTTAGATTATCGTTTAGGAGAAAAATCATGCGGATAGCCATAGCCATCGACAGTTTAGCGGGTGGTGGAGCCGAGAAGGTCATGATTACCTTGGCAAAGCAGTTTATTAGCCTAGGGCATGAGCCGCATTTTTTGGTCATGGAAGATAATCGTTATTACGAAACCCCAGACAATTTACCTGTTCATCAATGTTTTGCCGACAAAGATAAAGATTATGACCACTTCGGGCGCCTAGGGGCATCGGTCGATAAATTACGGGCAAAGATTGCCGAGATTGAGTCCCGAGTCGGTAAGTTCGATCTGTTTTTATCCAATCTTGATAAAACCAACTTGATGATGACCAAAACCGGGGTGACACCACTCTATGTGATTGTGCACTCATCAGTTGAAGAAGAATTGAGTCGTCAGTTTAAGTTAGGCCCCTTCGCCTACTATAAGAAACTGCGGGCGAAAAAAGCGCTCAATGGCCAGCATTTGATCACTGTGTCCAACGGCATCGCCAAAGAGATTCAAGCTAAGGGACGCTTGCAGCCTGCATCAATGCGAACTATCTACAATCCATTTGAATTTAATGAGATTGTTGATCAGTCACAGCAAGATAATCCGCAAATCCCTCAGGGTGACTATTTGATCCACGTGGGACGTTTTGCTAAGCAGAAGCGACACGATGTGTTGTTTGAGGCCCTTAAACAGACCCAAAATCAGTTACCCGTGGTGCTGTTATGTCATAACCACAAGAAGGCGATTAAAGCGGCGAAGAAATACGGCATCGAGAAGCGTTTAATCATTCCTGGATTCCAGACTAATCCTTTTCCTTGGATCAAACGTGCTAAAGCTCTGGTGCTGAGTTCCGATTTCGAAGGATTGCCGACGGTATTAATCGAATCCTTAGCCTGCGGCACGCCAGTGGTCAGTACCGATTGCCCACATGGGCCTAATGAGATTTTGACCGGCAATTTGGCTCCCTATCTTGTGCCCCGTCGTAATCCTGCTGCCTTGGCCAAGATGATTGACGCCGTGGTCGCCCAGCCGCCATCCCTCGACAATGTGGAGATTTTAGCTAAGGTGGATGCGACTGCGATTGCCGAACAATATCTCGCGCTAGCGAAATAATTTACCCAAGGAGAAAGCGGTGGAAGCGCGTAAATCAAATAAAAGACGTTATTTGTTCTACATAGCACAGAACTATTCCTATGCGATGCTAAGGCCGCTGCAGCAAGTGATTCTGGCGCGTGGCGATGAGGCGTGTTGGTTCCTCGAAGGCCGTGAGGTCGACCCCAAATTCCTTAAAGCGGATGAAAAACGCTTACCCGATATCGATGCCGTTAAGGCATGGAAACCCGATGCCGTGTTCGTGCCGGGTAACGTAGTGCCAAGCTTTATCCCTGGAGTAAAAGTGGGGGTGTTCCACGGTTTTAATGCGGGCAAAATGAATCATAAGGGGCGAGAAGATCACTTCGAAATCCGCGATTGCTTTGACTTGTATTGCACCCAAGGGCCGGCGACGACGTTGCCTTTCCTTGAGCTAGAGAAAAAAATCGGCACCTTTACCGTGGCCGAAACGGGCTGGCCAGCGCTCGATCCTTTATTTATTGAAAATAAAGATAATCCTTACATTAAGCCCGATGATCCTCGGCCTGTAGTGCTGTTTTGCTCAACATTCTCCCCCAGTCTGACCTGTGCGCCTGAGGTATTCGAGCAGATTAAAGCCCTGTCGCAAAAGAGCCAGTGGCGCTGGCTGGTACAATTCCACCCTAAGATGAAGCCAAGTATTGTTGAGCAATACAAGACTCTCGAAAATGAGAATCTGCAGTTTGTGGAAACCGACAACGTGATCCCGCTTCTGCAGGCGGGAGATGTGATGCTCTGCGATACCTCCTCGATTTTATTGATGTTTTTAATGCAGCGTAAGCCTGTGGTGACCTTTAAAAATCAGTCACCGAAGGCGCATTTAATCGATATTAACCGAGTCGAAGAGATTGAACCTGCACTCACTAGAGCGCTTAGCCGCCCCGATGATTTGATGGCGCATATCCATGATTATTGCAATCAAATCCACCCCACGGGAGATGGTCAGTCTAGCCAGCGTGTACTCGCGGCGACCGATGCCTTGATCGATAAGGGAACCGCTTGGCTTAAACCTAAGCCATTGAACCTACTGCGACACTTTAAAATGCGCCGCAAGTTAGGCTATTGGAAATTGTTTAGCTAATTGTTTCATGAATGTCTGATTTGTGTTTTTTATTTGGTTTTGTGATGGCGTATATAATATAGAACTGTATTATCATAAAGTTTATTTTTATGTTATTTTACTGTGCTTGAATAATTGAAAAGACGTCTTTAGGATTGAAGTGAATATGGAAATTTCAAATATACACCCTGTAATTTCTGTTATTATTCCAGTTTATAATGTTGAGAAGTTTTTAAGAAGATGTTTGAAAAGTGTTGTGTCGCAGACATTTAAAGACTTTGAAGTTATTTGTGTTAATGATGGTTCACCTGATAATTGTGATGTTATTTTAGATGAATATAAAAAATACGATGCAAGAATTAAGATTGTAAACCAGAATAATCAAGGTGTATCAGTCGCTCGCAATACTGGCTTAAACGTAGCTCTAGGTGATTACATTTTTTTTATCGATCCAGATGATGCGATACAACCGCAAACATTAGAGATAGCCTATTATTTTGTGCAAAAAAATAAAGCGGATTTGGTTGTTTGGCAGAGTGTTTATTCTGATGGCTTCGATCATCCAGATAAAAAGTTTGAAATTGAAAAAATAAATTATAAAGTAATCTCGGACCCTTTATATCATAAAAATAAAAAGCCTTATAAAATTGGATCGGTTGTGTGGAATAAGTTATATAAGAAACAGCTTGTTAAAGGGCTTTATTTTATTCCTGGAGTCAACTATGAAGATATCTCGTACAGTTTCTCCATTTTAGCAAAACGTCCAAAGACAGTCGTTATTCCAACCCCATTATATCTATACACAAGGTATGAGAATTCGATAACACAACAAAAGCCAACTCCAAAGCTTATTCGTGATTATCACATAGTAATCAACTCGATCTACAACACTTACCAAAAAAACTTAGGAAGTAAGGAGTTAAGCCATATAAAAAATACTTTGATGCGGCCTCTTTTAAGTTATCAGCTCAAAAAATGTAAGCAAGCAGGATTGGAACAACAAGCTGAAATGTTACCAGCATTTGCAGAAGAGTTGAGAGATCTTGATAGCAAAGGTTTGCTTACATGGCGCGGGCATCGTCTTTCACGATATATAGCTTATAAAAAACTCATGAAAACTATTTAGTTTTTATGATGATAATAGTCGTTAGTTAATACTCGTATTGTGTATATTTATTGGTATTTTAAAACCACCTCCTTTGGAGATGATGATCGTTCATGTGAGGCTTTGCCCGAAGAATGCTCATACAATTACTGCCTTTGTTACCAGTAATTGTATGAGCAGATACGAGTCATCATCGCATATATCTTACCGTTGTCAGTATCATCAGAAGATATGTAAGGCACCAAGATAAAGTCGCGAAAGAGGAAGTCGAGAGACTGATTCAGTTAGGATATGGAATATTAGTTTTTTAGCCCCCCCTTCTAGGGGGCTATTTGAAAGCCACCTGCTATAAAGGTGGAGTTTCACAATGGAGTTCTCAATTTTAATTCTTTCCCAGAGCAATATATTGAGCGGCAATATATTGGCTGTCTACGGCCTTTAATATTTCTAGATTGTCTAAAGCGGGTGGTGAGGCCAAGCACTCCAGTGTCTTTTGTGCAAGTAGAGCGGGTTGTCGAACGGGGACAAGATATTGTGCTAAATGTCCTGTGAGAATCTCGCTTGGACCATAAGGGCAGTCAGTGCTAACAACTGGAGTGTTACAGATTAATGACTCAACTATGACTAATCCAAAACCTTCAAAATCAGAACTTAATAGCATCAGTTCAGCATTTGCAATCCAAGGAAAAGGATTTTGTTGAAAGCCTGGAGTTATAATTCTATTTTCTACCCCATATTTTTTGGCTATTTTCCGTGCGCGCTCTGGACGATTAGTTAGTAAAACTAAGTCTGGTGCGTTTGGTGCGAGTTTCAAGGCTTGAAAGAGAATATCATGCCGTTTTTGGCGCGTAACTCGGCCGACGTGAATCATGTAAGGCTTATTAGGAATGTCAGCGTTGAATTCTTTTGACTTATTACGAATCTCTTCGATTTTAAAAGGATTATAAATAGTCTGTACGCTCTCTGGCTTAAGCCAAAATGTAGCTCTGAGTTCATCGGCGATGCCATTGGAAACGGTAATGATTTTTTTGCCAATCAGTGCCTTAGCCTTTTTCCAGCGACGCCAGAAATGCACTGGACCACGCTTTAATTCCATCAAGAGTTCTTGCTTAAGGGCGCAGTGGCAAAAGTAATAGCAGGGATCGAAATCGCAGCCGGAAACAACGACATCGCAATCGGTCGAGTTACTTAAAAATAGCGAGAACTTACCCGATTGTTCCGCTTCGGCCACCTTGGCCTGCAGGCGTTGTCTTTGCTCCTGTAGGCTTGGCTTTTGACCGGCGTCATAAAGATAATGAATCGTCACATTTTCTGGCGGCATAAAATCCCCCTCTTTATGGAACACAAAGAGGTGAACATCTTGCCCGGCTTCTTGCAGCACTTCGGCCTGAGATAAGGCGACTTTTACTGTACCGTTAGAGAAAAAGTTATGGCAAAAAATGGCGATTTTTTTCATATAAATGCTCTGATTACGTGGACTTAATCGGTTGTGGTGTGGTTTCAATCCATCGAGATTGGATGAAAAGCCGCTACCTACTTAAGCCAATATATAGCGAGTCGGCATTATATCAGTTCATGCCTTTACATGGGCTTAATCCGAGGAATTCTTGCCAGTATTTCAATTTTTAACGGGATTTTCAGTGGTTTTTATCGGGATGATTCACTCAAGTGGCTAAAACGAGTAGACTGGCGGCAATGATTTTTGGGTATCTATCTGAGTTGAGTCAGCAAAGTGCATACAAGAGCGATTTATCCTGGGACATTCGATCCCATTACCAATGGTCATGCCGATTTGATTGAGCGTGCGGCTAAGTTGTTTAAGCATGTGATTATTGGCATTGCGGCCAATCCATCTAAGCAGCCAAGGTTTACCCTTGAGGAGCGCGTTGAGCTGGTAAACCGCGTCACAGCCCATTTGGATAATGTCGAAGTGGTTGGTTTTTCGGGCCTGCTGGTGGATTTTGCCAAGGAACAGCGTGCGAGCGTGCTGGTGCGTGGTTTGCGTGCGGTTTCCGACTTTGAGTATGAATTCCAATTGGCCAATATGAATCGCAGATTAAGCCCTGATCTTGAGAGCGTGTTTTTAACGCCGGCCGAAGAAAACTCTTTTATTTCTTCCACCTTAGTGAAGGAAGTCGCGCTGCATGGCGGTGATGTGAGCCAGTTTGTACACCCTGAGGTGGCAAGCGCGTTGACCGCCAAGCTTAACCTCGCAAAAGCCTGATAAGGCTGAGTATTTCCATAAAACCTTTGAGGCATCAGGCCTCGCGATGATAATGAAAAGGATGTTATGAAGGCTTTTTTGACCCCCTCTATCCTCGCTGCTAGCGTTGCATCTGGTTTACTGTTTTCTGCTTCCGTTGCTGCCGCCCCTTGGGTGGATGCCTCGGACATTTATTTAAGAGCCGATATTCAAGCACTGGCCGATGCGGGCGTGATCCGTGTGCCAGTGAATACCTTTCCCTTGATGTGGTCTGGTATTGGTGGCGACTTAGCGAAAGTCGAACCCGAGCTATTGTCTCCCCGATTAGTGCAAGCCTTTGCCCGAGTTAACTTTTACTATCAAAATGCCGTCGATAATCGCGGCAATGCTAGGGTTAAACTCTCGGGGGCGACCGATCCCGCTCGCTTCCAGCATTATGGCTCCGACTACCGTGAAAAGGGTGAGGCTAAAGCCTCATACGAATACTTAGGCTCACGTGTGGCCTATAAAACCACAGTTGCCGAGACGTATGATCCGCAAGATAACAAGAACTTCCGCCTCGATGAGTCTTATTTTGCGGTGATCATGGGGAACTGGATTGCCACCTTAGGTACGGTTGAGCAATGGTGGGGCCCAGGATTCGATTCGGCATTGCATCGCTCTAATAACGCGCGTCCTATGCAGTCACTGTCGCTCAGCCGCAATAATGCCGCCGCCTTCGAAACGCCATGGTTATCTTGGATTGGTCCTTGGACCTTCAAGACTGGCTTTAGCATGGCTGAAAAAGAGCGTGCCGTGCCTAAAACGGCTGAATGGGATATGCGTTTCACCGCCAAACCCCTTCAGCAGCTAGAAATTGGTCTGTCTTGGTCGACACTCTTTTGTGGCGAAGGGCAGAATTGCGACTTCGATTCCTGGTGGGATTCGGTGGCGGGCAGTGCTGTTTGTATCGATGGTTCAGATTCTTGCCTTGCCGAACAACGTCGTGACGCGGGCCATAGAACTCAGAGCATCGATTTACGCTATGCAGATACTTGGCAAGATATTCCCGTTGGTTTGTACCTTGAACGCAGCTGCGAAAACGGCAGCGATTGCGGCTCACTCTGGGGTATAGATACTCATTTCGGCACATCGGGTAAACAGTTCAAGCTGTTTATGGAATACTCGGATACCTTTGTCGAGTGTGATGGTAAGCCTAACTGCTTCTATGAAGATCCTGTTTACCTCAGTGGAGCGCGTTACTACGGCAGAGCTTTAGGCTCGACCTATGATAGCGATGCTCAAGTCTTTGTGTTTGGTTTGGTTGGTCAGTTCCATAACAGCCGCGGTTTTACCTCGCTACTGCGTTATGCCAAGTTGAATAAAGACGGCACCAATGTGGCGACCACATGGGCCCCGCAACCGCCGAAGGAAGACTTGCTAATGCTAGAGTTGTCCTACCGTATGCCGGTGTGGAAGGGCATGTGGAGTTTGGGCGGTACAGTATCGAGATCGGAGTTTGATATACAAGAAAACGATACTAATGCGACCTTCTTTAGCAGTTTTGAATATCGTTTTTAAGCGCTAATCCAATAAAAAGGCCTGCAAATCAGCAGGCCTTTTTATTTTCTCAAAGAGCTTACTTTGCGTAAAACGCGCTGTACCACTCGACAAATCTGCTCACCCCAGTATTGATATCCACTTGGGGTTTATAACCCACCGCCTTAAACAGGTCTTCGGTATCGGCCCAAGTGGAATGCACATCACCGGGCTGCATGGGTAAAAATTGCTTTTTCGCCTCGATGCCAAGCGCGCGCTCGAGTGCGGTAATAAAGTCGAGCAATTGCACCGGGCTGCCATTACCTATGTTGAATACGCGATAGGGCGCGCTGCTATTAGCCGGTGTACCAGTTTCTACACGCCAGTCCGGTGTTGGGCGAGGAGGTTTGTCTTGTACCCTGATGATGCCCTCAACGATATCGTCGATATAGGTGAAATCACGGCTGAGATCGCCATGGTTATACACATCAATCGTTTCACCGGCGAGTATCGCTTTAGTGAATTTAAACAAGGCCATATCGGGTCGTCCCCAGGGGCCATACACAGTAAAAAAGCGCAGGCCTGTGGTGGGTAACTGATAGAGATGCGAGTAAGTGTGCGACATTAACTCGTTGGCTTTCTTAGTCGCCGCATACAGGGATATCGGATGAACGACGCTATCCTCGGTCGAAAATGGCATCTTTTGATTCAAGCCGTAGACAGAGGATGAAGAGGCATACACTAGATGCTCAATCTTATGGTGGCGACACCCCTCTAATATCGTGAGATGTCCGACTAAATTGCTATCGGCATAGGCGAGGGGATTATCGAGGGAGTAGCGCACTCCTGCCTGCGCGGCGAGATGGATAACCCGTCGAAAACCTTGTTCTGCAAACAATGCCGCTATGCCGTCTCTGTCGGCTAGGTCCAGTTTGATAAAACGGAAATTGCTTAAGGCCTCGAGCGGTGCCAGTCGAGCTAGCTTTAGCCCAACATCATAATAGTCATTGAGGTTATCGATACCGACAACCTCATGGCCCTGTGCGCAGAGGCGCTCACTGACTTTAGCGCCGATAAATCCGGCGGCGCCTGTGACTAAGTATTTCATAGTAAACCTTTATATTTTGGACGCTTAGTCGTGATGGAACAGATCCCGGGTGTACACCTTAGCGGCGACATCTTCGAGTTCACTGGCCATACGGTTAGAAATAATCACGTCGCACATGGTTTTAAACTCATGTAAATCGCGGATCACCTTCGAGTTAAAAAACTCACCTTCCTTGAGTACTGGCTCATAGACCACGACTTCGATGCCCTTGGCCTTAATGCGTTTCATTACACCTTGTACCGCCGAGGCGCGGAAGTTGTCCGAGTCGGACTTCATGATCAAACGATAGATGCCGACCCGTTTGGGTTGCTTACTGATAATGGCGTTGGCAATAAAATCTTTACGGGTGGTGTTGGAATCGACAATGGCGCTGATGAGATTGTTAGGCACATTATTATAGTTGGCCAGCAACTGCTTAGTGTCCTTGGGCAGGCAGTAACCGCCATAACCGAAGGAAGGATTGTTATAGTAATCGCCGATGCGCGGATCTAAACATACGCCTTCGATAATCTGGCGGGTGTTGAGCCCTCGGCTCTCCGCATAGGTATCCAACTCATTAAAGTAGGCGACACGCATGGCTAAAAAGGTGTTGGCAAACAACTTAATCGCCTCGGCCTCTGTGCTGTCTGTGAGTAAAATTGAAATATCTTGCTTAATTGCGGCGCGGGCAAGCAGATCGGCAAAGACTTGAGCGCGCTCGGAGCGTTCACCCACTATGATGCGCGAGGGGTGCAGGTTATCGTAAAGCGCTTTACCTTCACGCAGGAACTCGGGTGAAAATAAGATATTGTCACTGTTGAGCTTATTTCTCAGCCCCTCGGTAAAACCAACGGGCACAGTCGATTTGATGACAATTGTCGTATCGGGATTCAGGGTGAGCACTTCCTTCGCGACATTTTCTACCGATTGGGTATTAAAGTAATTGGTTTGTGGGTCGTAATCCGTAGGGGTGGCTATGATGACAAAGTCGGCATTTTTAACGACGTTTTTATCGGTCGTGGCACTGAGATTTAAGGTTTTATGCTGTAGATATTCTTCAATCAGGCTATCGGCAACCGTCGCTTTGCGCGCATTGACTAATTCGATACGTTCGGGCATCAAATCAATAGCGGTAACACGGTTTTGCTGTGCGAGTAAAACCGCATTCGATAGGCCGACATAGCCCATTCCAACCACAACTATGTTCATAGGTTTTATAAGGTTTGGCATTTTGTCTTCCAAACTAGCATTTTCTGCTGAGATAGAATACGTCATTTCAATGAG
Source organism: Shewanella sp. LC6 (assembly GCF_006385735.2). Lineage (NCBI taxonomy): Bacteria > Pseudomonadati > Pseudomonadota > Gammaproteobacteria > Alteromonadales > Shewanellaceae > Shewanella > Shewanella sp. LC6. The sequence goes on along the minus strand of NZ_CP043902.1, from coordinate 4,972,651 downwards.
ATCCACAGTTCCAAATTAAGTGCTCATTTCTTGAGTTTTATGAGTATACAATGCTGCGCCAGCATTCTGTTTAATTCATAACATCCTATCAATGCAGATTTTTGTTTGCCACAATCCTATGTTACCGTACTCATGGTTATTAAGCCTGGAGCCTAAACGTGATTTCAGTCGTTATCCCCGCAAAAGATGAGGTGGGCAATATTGGCCCGCTAATGAAAGAGATATGCCAAGCCCTACAAGGGCTGACTGAGTTTGAAATTCTTGTTGTCGACGACGGTAGTCAGGATGACACTTTTGGTGAAGTGATGCACACCGCAGAGGTGATGCAATGTGATGCTAAAGCCATTCGCCACGAGCGTAGCACGGGCCAGAGTACCGCTATCTCCACTGGCGTTTTACACGCCCGCGGTAAATATATCGTTACCTTAGATGCCGATGGGCAAAATGACCCCGCGGATATTCCCGCCATGTTGTCTCAATTGCCGCAAATCCATGCCCAACACTTTTGTATTGCCGGTTACCGTAAGAACCGTAAAGACACGGCGTGGAAGCGATTCCAGTCCCGCTTTGCGAATAAAGTGCGTGATGCGCTGTTACACGATGGTGTGCCTGATACCGGATGTGGCTTAAAACTCTTCCCCCGCGAAACCTTCCTGCGCATGCCTTACTTCGACCATATGCACAGATATATCCCTGCACTCGTGCGCCGCATGGGGGGCGAGGTGTTTATTTCTGTGGTTAATCATAGGGATCGCCAAGTAGGCGTGTCTAAATATACTGCTTGGAATCGGGTCTGGGTCGGGATTGTCGACATCATGGGCGTCATGTGGCTCGGTCGCCGGGCGAAAATCGCTAAGGTTGCCCGTAGCGAAACCAGCTGGCACGATTAAGATGAAGCGACTCTATAAGGCGATTTTTATCGTCTTTATTTTGCTGGTGTTAATGTTTGCGGCCCAGCAAGGGTTATTCGAGCATGTGACCGATAGCAATTGGGTGGCGCACTTTATTGCCGCTCAAGGGGTCTATGCGCTGGCGGTATTGCTGATGGTTGGTGCCTTGTTTACCGCTGTCGGTGGACCGAGGCAGGTGATCGCCTTTGTATTCGGCTTTGCCCTCGGTGGCATCTATGGTGGGCTATTTTCCACCTTAGCGGCATTGCTGGGTTGCGTGCTGGCGTTTTATACCGCGAGATTAACCATTCGAAGCAGTCTGCAACGACGTTTTGGCAATCGTTTACAAAAGTTTGAGGCATTGATCATTCATCGAACTTGGTTAAAAGTCTTAATGATCCGCCTGTTACCCGTGGGCAGTAATCTGCTAACGAATCTGTTTGCGGGGGCGACACACATCCCCGCGGGGGGATTTATGTTTGGCAGCGTGCTGGGTTATTTGCCGCAGATGCTGATATTCAGTTTTGCGGGCGCGGGCATTGGCTTATCTGATCATAACCAATTGGGGATCAGTATCGGGCTGTTTATTATCTCGAGTCTTATCGGCGCTTACCTTTACCGTTCGAGCCTGCGTAAGCAGGTGGATGAATTGGAAAACTAAATAGGGATTAGGAATGGATGCATTGAATCGTCGTTTCAATAGCGAAGATTATTACCAAGTACTCTGGCCGCTGCTGTTGATGAGTTTGCTGATCTTGCTGGTTGGCATAGGTTTTCGTTCCCCTTGGCCCGCCGACGAGCCGCGGTTTGTTGAGGTCGCGCGGGAAATGGTGGCCTCGGGTCAATGGTTATTCCCTACCCGGGGCGGGGAATATTATCCCGATAAGCCGCCAGTATTTATGTGGGCGATTGCCCTGTTTTATCAACTCACGGGGTCGTTAAAACTCTCCTTTTTACTCCCCAATGCTTTCTGCGGCTTGTTGACGGTATTCCTTGTCTATGATCTGGGTGCCAGATTGTGGAATGTGCGGGTTGGCCGCAACGCCGCCCTATTGCTCCTTATCGTGCCGCAGTTTTTAATGCAGGCGAAAAATGCCCAGATAGATGCCATGGTGATGTGCTGGATAACCGTGGGATGTTACGGATTAATCAGACATTTTATGCTTGGGCCTAAGTGGCATTGGTATTTTATTGGCTGGGCATTTATGGGGCTTGGGGTGATCACTAAGGGGGTTGGTTTCTTGCCCCTGTTGTTGCTCATACCAATTGGGATTTACGCCTTCAAAGATAAGACCCGTTTCGAGGGCCGCTTAACTTGGCTTTGCCTGGCGGGGCCTCTGGCCATGCTGGCTGTGATTGCCTGTTGGTTAGTGCCTATGGTGATGACGGTTCAAGCCCATGGCACGCCCGAGATGGTGGCCTATCAAAATAATATTTTGTTTAAGCAAACGGGCGAGCGTTATGTTAATGCTTGGCACCATATCAAGCCTTGGTATTTCTTCGTGCTGAGCGTGATCCCTTGGATGTGGTTCCCGATTTCGTTGCTGGTGGTCGCCTATTGGAAACAGTGGGTGCAAAAGGTAAAAGCCGATCCCACCATCGCGATTCTGCTGATTTGGGTCGGGCTCGTAGTGCTGTTTTTCAGTATCAGCCCGGGCAAGCGCAACGTGTATATTCTGCCCGCATTACCTATGTTGGCCTTGGCGGCATCGGCGGTATTAACGGGTGTTTCACCCAAAGCTTGGTTTGAAAAACTGGTCACTGGTGTGCTGTGGTTCTTGGGCGCACTCGTGTTAGTGGCCGGCGTGCTGGCATTTATCCATCACCCTGCACTTGTCAAAGCGCTGGCGGATTATACCGATGATCTCACTGGCATTGGTTACTTATTTATTTTGCTCGGGGTGCTTTGGTGTGCCTTGCTGTGGCTGGCGCGTCGTCAGTTTGCACTGGTGAAAGTGGGGTTAGTTTCAGCCTTGGGCTGGGTGCTGGTGAGCACTTGGGGTTACGCTATGCTTGATGAAATGCGCACCCCCAGAAGCCTGATGCTACATACCGCCGAAGTGATAGGTGAGGATGCCGAGCTTGGGTTAGTAAACTTTAAAGAGCAATTTATTCTGTTCTCGCCCATGAGTGTGACGCATTTTAGTTATCTCGCGCCAGTAGAAGAGCAGGAGCGTAACGCGTGGCAATGGATGCAGGAGAACAAACAGCGTTATGTGTTAGTGCCTAGCGGTGCTGAGCTGAGTTGTTTCGATATTAAAGGCGGTAAGAGCATGGGGATTGCCCACCGTGACGAATGGATTTTGTTATCTGCGTCAGAGCTTAAGCCTCAGTGCCAAGCGCCAGAGCGTGTGTACCGCTACTTTACCGATCATCCTGGCCGTTGGTTAAAAGAGTAATCAAACATTATATCGAAGAAGCTAAAAATGCCTGCAATAGCAGGCATTTTTATCGGTGAGGTTAACGCGTCTGGCAGATGCCGCAAAATACTGTGGTGCGTTGACCAAGACGGATTTCGCTGAGTAGATTGCCGCACTGAGTGCAGGTTTCGCCGCCGCGGCCGTAAACATGCAGCTTTTGGGCGAAATAGCCGGGTTTACCCTCGGCATTGGTGAAGTCCTTAAGCGTGGTGCCGCCTTGCTTGATGGCGTGTGCGAGTATTTGTTTGACCTCGGCAACCAGTACCGTTAAGCGTTCAATATCTATCTTGCCTGCCTCCGCCTCGGGGTGTATCCCTGCGGCAAACAGTGCTTCGTTGGCGTAAATATTTCCCACACCCACCACAATATGATTATCCATCAGGCAGAGTTTGATGGCCTTTTTCTTGCCTGCCAGTGCGGCAGCTAACTGATTGACGTTAAAGGCATCGGTCAGAGGTTCTGGCCCGAGTTTTTCCAGCAGCGGATGGGCTTCCTCTGGCAACTGACACCATAACCAAGCGCCGAAGCGTCTTGGGTCGTTAAAGCGTAGAATGCGGCCATTGGCGAGAACGAGATCGATATGGTCATGCTTCTCCACTGGCGTGTCGTGGGGCAGGATCCTTAGGCTGCCCGACATTCCCAAGTGCACTATGCTGGTGCCGGCATCGGTATCGATGAGCAGATACTTAGCACGGCGGCGCACTTGGCGTATGGTTTGGCCGATGATCTGTTTGGCAAGTTCGGGAACGGGCCAACGCAGTGAGGCGTTCCGCACAACGAGGTCAACCACGGTTTGATCGACTAAGTAAGGGGTTATCCCCTGACGGGTGACTTCGACTTCTGGTAATTCCGGCATGATTGGCTTCTTTTATTCAATAGATTAACGTGCAGGTTTCGCATCGAGGATTGGCTGTAAACCCGTCCTTAAGCTCGGTGGCACTAAGTACCAGTTGCTCGCGGGAGATTTAAGGACGCCTTCATCGGGGAAATAAATCCAGCGCTGTGATTGACGAATATCGGTAATTTGGATCACCAGCTCCTGAGGTTTGCCAGTGGGTTGTGGCGCGTCATTCAAGGGCGTGACCCTTAAGCCTTGCCAAGCCTTTGCCCATTGCTCACAGTTGAGTACTTGTAGATCGCATTCCCAGCTTGAAGTTTGTTTGTGCAGCCAAATACCATCCAACTGCAACTGAGCCAGCGGGGCATTATCATCAAATAGCCGTTGCGCATCACTGGGCACATTTTGGGTTTTCTTATCCATAAACGTGAGCACGCCAATGATAAACACGCAGGCAAGAATAATGATGTTATTCCACTGTTTACGAGTAAGCGCCATAGGAAGAGTGACACAAAAAATAGGACTAATGTCATGAGTGTATCACGGCAAAATTGAGATGCTAGCCCTGAGGTGAGGAGGTTAACCGCCGGTGGCGTTCATAAAACGCAGAATTTGTACTTCGTTATTATCGAATACATGCTGCTGAGGTTTGCGCTTAATGCCTTGGAGAATGGCGGTTTTTAGTCGTTCAATATCGCCGGGGAACTCTCTTATAATGCTTTTTAAATCAACGGAGTGCTCATTACCCAGACAGAGCAATAGCTGCCCCTCTACGGTCACGCGCACCCGATTACATTCGTGGCAAAAGTTGTGGCTATGGGGTGAGATAAAGCCAATGTGAATTGGACTATCGACCATCTTGTAGTAACGCGCGGGGCCGCCTGTGCGTTTATTGGAGAGTTGTAGTGGATAATGCTCGCTAATCATGGCCTTAACTTCATCACTGCTGCAATGGCGCATGCGTTTGCGTTCATCCATTTCACCCAGCGGCATTTCTTCAATAAAGGCGATATCGAGCTTGCGGTCGCGGCAAAAGTTAACCAGATCGATGACTTCATGATCGTTTTGCTGTTTGAGGATCACGGCATTGATTTTTATGCGCGTAAAGCCTGCGGCAATGGCCGCATCAATGCCTTCGATAACGCGTGCTAATTTGCCGTTGCGTGTCAGTTGGGTAAAGAGTTCGGGGTTAAGGGTATCTAAGCTGATGTTTAAACGCTTAAGACCCGCATCAAACATAGGCTTGGCAAACTTACTGAGCCTAGAACCATTAGTGGTCATCGATAAATCTTTAAGCCCTGGTAGCTTGCCCAGTAAGTGCACCAGTTGATCGCAATCGCTACGCACCAGCGGCTCGCCGCCAGTGAGGCGAATTTTGGTCACCCCCAGTTCAGTAAAGGCTTGGGCAATCCAAGCCAACTCTTCGAGGTGCAGTACATGGTCCTTGGGCAAGAAGCAGGGATCTTCCGTCATGCAGTAGACACAACGGAAGTCGCAGCGATCTGTCACTGAGAGTCGTAAATATTCGACCTGACGGCCAAAGGCATCCACAAGTTGGCTCATAGGGACTCAGTGGCTCTTATAGAAGATCGGCAAAAGGTTGAATAAACACGGTTTCACCCGCATTCACCACCTCAGCATCATCTCCAATGATGATAAGGCAATTGCCTTTGACCATAGAGCTGAGCATGCCCGAACCTTGGTTACCTGTGCTGGTCACGTGCAGCCGGCCATCATTACCGAGGCGATAGATTCCGCGGATAAACTCAGTGCGGCCAGTGCGGCTACGCAGGGTTTCATCGGTAATCGCTGGGAATAATGGCGCCTGCCAGTTTGTTTCGCCAGCGAGCTTACGCAGTGCAGGTTGCACAAATTGCAGGAACGACACCATCACCGCCACCGGATTGCCGGGCAAGCCGAAGAACAAGCTATCGCCGACCTTACCAAAGGCGAGTGGGCGACCGGGACGCATATTGATCCGCCAGAAGTCGATATTGCCAAGGCGTGCCAGCACGGCCTTGATGTAGTCGGCATCGCCAACGGAAACCCCGCCAGAGCTAATCACCACATCGGCCTGCGCCGCAGCCTTAGTTAAGGTGGCTTCGAGAGCGCTTTCGGAGTCTTCGATAATGCCTAAGTCAATGACGTCACAACCTAAACGTTTTGCCATCGCTTTGATGGTGTAACGGTTTGAGTCATAGATACAGTTTGGATTCAGTGCTTCGCCGGGTTGGCTGACTTCATCCCCAGTTGAAAACACGGCTACTGTTGGACGGCGATAAACCGTCACACGGTTAAGGCCGAGGGAGGCTAATAAGCCTTGCTCGGCGGCGCTTAGGCGCGTGGCCTGTGTGAGTGCGACTTGGCCTTGGCCAATGTCTTCTCCCGCAAGGCGAACGTGTTGGCCCTGCTGAATGCGGCCTTCAAAACTGACCTTGGCATTGGCCTCGTTAGCTAGCTCACGAGGTTGAACAGTATCGGCGCCAGCGGGCACGGGCGCACCGGTCATAATGCGCACGGTTTCACCCGCTTTGAGTGTGCCCGAATATTGATGTCCGGCGAGGACCTCACCGACTAAGGTGAAGCTTGCAGGCAGCGGATCTTGATAGGCGAAGGTATAACCATCCATCGCCGAGTTGGTTTGTTGCGGCACATCCACGGGCGAAATGCTGTCGCGGGCGAGCACGCGATTATCTAAATCGTCTAAGCCTATGTCTTCCACCTCAGTGACCGGCGTGACATGGGATAAAATCTGCGCTAACCCTTGGCTCACGCTCAGGTTTTTATCGCTGCCCAAGGTGCAGGCATCGACAGTTGCGATCGGTAATGCGGGGTTAGGGGCTTGCCAGCTATTGGCATATTCCATCACAAAGTCAGCGATTTGCGCGACATTGTTAAGGTCGAGTCTTCTTAGCTCGCTCGGTAGCTCGGTGTCATCACAGCAAGCGATGGCGAGAATATTGTCGTCTTGGGTATAGATAAACGGCTTACCGTGGGCGGCGCGGTGCAGCTCAATTTTCGGTAGCGTGAGTTTTTTAAAGCCTTCGACTAAGACGATATCGACTTTATCGGCTTCAATTTGCTTGAGTAGGTGGACTAACTCTGGGTCACCATCGCGGGCATCTTCGGTCATCAGCGCCCAACGCACATGGGAGGCGACTAACATTTGCCGTGCGCCAGCTTTTCGCATCTCGTAGCTGTCTTTACCGGGAATATCGACATCGAAATTGTGGTGAGCATGTTTGATCACCGCCAGACGCAGGCCGCGCTGATTTAATTCGGGGATCAATTGCTTGAGTAGGGTGGTTTTCCCCGTGCCGCTATAGGCACAAAATCCGAGAACGGGAATAGATAGCGGATTGACGAAGGGAGTACTCATTTGCACCTCTAATCTGGGAAATTGAAGCCTTAGCTTTGGTTTATCTCTGCTGCCAGTCGTTGTTTTTGTTCTGGCGTGTTCACATTGACAAAGGCATTGGGTTGATCGGCGAAGGCCGCCACGGCAAAGCGATGTTTGGCATACCAAAAATCAATTTTACGCTCGCCCGCTTCGAGAAAGGCGGTCATCGACTCGCGCAGGCTTGGCTTTAATAACATCACCACGGGCTGCTCACGCTCACCATCGCTGGCAACGGCAAGTTCAGCATTGTTTGCCTCAATGGAGGCTAATAAGCGGGCGACTAAATCCCGCGGCAGCAGCGGACAATCGCAGGGCACCACGAGCAGATAGTCTGCTTGGGTGTGACCCATAGCGGTGATCATGCCCGCTAAGGGGCCGAGAAACCCAGTATGCTCATCGCTCAACACCGTAAAACCGAACTCAGCATAACGTGTTTGGTTACGATTTGCGTTGATCAGGATCTCCTTAACCTGAGGTTTTATCCGCTCGATAGTGTGTTCAATCATAGCCTTGCCGTTTAGCTCGACGAGACCTTTATCGTCCCCGCCCATACGACGCGCCATGCCACCGGCAAGAATTACGGCATCAATTTGCAACGACATATAAAGATCCCTGTGTGGAGTTTGTGGGCGTTTGCTGACGGGAGGTTATCACCTGTTGGTCTTCAATGTGCCATTGCTGCTCGCAAATGGCGGTGAGCGCACAGTTTTGATGGCTGCTTAACAGCATTCCCGTCCCTTGCTGTTTAAGCTGTTGGATCATTTGCAGCACTAAGGCTTGGGAGTCCTTATCCATATTGGAGGTCGGCTCATCGAGCATCAGTAACTTTGGCTGCAATATCCAAGCGCGGGCGATGGCGAGGCGTTGTCTTTCGCCGCCGGATAAATTGCTGGCTCTGGAATGTAATAACGAGCCCAGTTGCGCCATCTCAATTGCTTGGCCAATTCTACGTTTGGCCTCGGTTTTTGAGGCCGCAAAGGGGAGCCCGTAGGTCAGGTTGTAATTGACTGTGCCATCAAAGAGATAGGGATGCTGGTGGAGGTAAACGGCTTTGCCCAGCAAAGGGTTACGTGTCCACCATGCGTCCTTTTTAAAGCCGCTAACTTCAATCTTGCCCTGAGATGGCGGCTGTAAACCCGCGAGGATCTTCATTAGGGTCGACTTGCCCGAGCCGTTGTCACCCTGCAAATAAATGACGTTCCCTTGGCACAACTCTAGGCTATGGGCTTTGAATAATAAGCGCGAGCCAAAGGACATTTCCAAGTCACGGGCGATCAGTTTGGCTTGGGTCATAAGTTAATGGCTCCTTGGCGTTTCTTTGCCGCGTAAACTACCTAAGGCAAAGTTGAGGATCAAGGCCAAGATTAGCAGCACTAATCCGAGGGCGATAGCTTGGGCGAAATCGCCTTTACTGGTTTCCAGTGCGATAGCCGTCGGGATATTACGTGTTACGTTTAAAATGTTGCCGCCGACCATCATAGAACAGCCGACTTCGGTGAGAATACGGCTAAAGGCCGCGACAATTGCCAGCAATAACGGCATACGCAGTTCGCGACACACGGTCCAGACCGCGCTAAACCAAGAGGCGCCTAAGGTGCGTGAGGTTTCCCATGCACGGCGATCGACACTGGTGAATGCAGCTTGGCTCATGGCGATCATCACTGGGGCGCAAATCAGCATTTGGCCGAGGATCATCCCCTCTTGAGTGAACAACCACTTTAAATCCCCAAGCGGGCCGTTGCGGGTCAAGATGAGATACACCAGCAGGCCGATAACGACCGTGGGGATCGATTGCAATGTTTGTACTAAGTTAGTGACAAACCACTTTCCGGGGAAATGGGCAAACGCCAACACAAAACCGAGCACCATAGAGGGGACTAAGGTGATGAGCAGCGCCGCGAAAGAAACCGAAAACGAGACTGAGATGATGGACCAAACGTCGGGGTCCAATGAAAACAGCAGGCTTAACGCCTGCTGTAACAGTGCTAGCCAGCCTTCGCTCATTCGCTATAGGTTGCCTTGAACAGTTGCTCGCCTTCAACTTTGAAGTTGTTGATCATGGCTTGACCTTCTTTGCTGATCAGCCAGTCACTGAAGGCTTTTGCGCCTTTGTGGTTCAGATCTGGGTATTTAGCTGGGTTGATCAGAATCACTTGGTATGGGTTCGCCAGGGTTTTACCGCCATCGAAATCCACGCCTAAGTCCAGCTTAGTTTTGTACGCCACGAAAGTACCACGGTCAGACAGAGTGTAACCTTGTAATTCGTTTGCCATCAGCAGGGTTTTACCCATGCCTTGACCTACTGAAGTGTAACCTTTGAAGTCTGGAGTCACGCCTGCGGCTTTCCATACTTCTAACTCTTTGATGTGGGTGCCAGAGTTGTCACCACGAGAGACGAAAGGTAAGCCAGATTTGGCGATTTTAGCGAAGGCTTCTTCAGCCGTTTTGCTTTCACGTAGTTTTGCTGGGTCGTTTTTAGGACCTAACACCACGAAATCGTTTTCCATAATGCCACGTGGCTCAACACCAAAACCATCGGCAACAAATTTTGCTTCAGCACTTGGTGCGTGGGTCATCACTAAATCCACATCGCCTTGCTCGCCTAGTTTCAATGCTTTACCCGTACCCGTTGCGATAACTTGTACTTTATAGCCTGTTGCACTTTCAAACTTAGGCAGTAATTCTTGTAACAGACCAGAGTTTTCAGTACTGGTCGTGGTGGCTAACTTAATTACTTCAGCCGATTGAGCGGGTAACACTGTGAGCATGCTGGCTGCAACAACCAGGCCCAGTAATGACTTCATATGGGATTTCACGTTTAGCATGGATACTCCTTGGCGAAAAATAGGGTTCCGACTCAATTGCCTACTGAGTGGGAGGTTCCGTAAATTGTAATGCGTTCGGTTGAAAGCAAATAGGGTGCCAAACCGATATTCACGCTTTTACCTTCACAGCTTGATCTAAATTGTGACTTCGATCTCAGGCTCAGCAAATAGTTTGCAGACAAATTGTCTCAGCGCATGCTTCTTATGGTTCATAGTGACCTATTTGTCTAGTTTCAATGCTAGAATTGGTCGCAATTGAGTCAAAATGTCCAGAAGTGAGCACTATGAGCCAGATAGATAATAACCTCAAGCCCCTTCCTTCCGCTGTTTCAGTCCTGATCGTCGATGACGAGCCGGGGATGCGTAGCTTTTTGAATAAGGCACTTTCGAAGAAATTCGCTTTAGTTGAAACCGCGGGCAGTATTGAAGATGCTGAGCAGTTACGTAGTCGCTGCCATTTCGACTTGCTGATTGTCGATATCCGCTTACCCGGTCGCTCGGGTATCGAGTGGCATGAAGCCTTAGACGAGCAAGGCCGACGTTCCGATGTAATCTTTATGACCGGCTATGCGGATTTAGAGGTGGCGATTAAAGCGCTGCGAGCAGGTGCCTCAGATTTCATTATGAAGCCATTCCATCTTGAGCAGATGATGTCGGCGGTTGACCGTTGTATTGAACGCCGTTTGCTGCGCCGTGAAAACTTGATGTTGCGTCGCGAAGTCTCTATCGGCTATTCCTCTACCATCATAGGGAGTAGTGACGCCATGAAGTCGGTGAAGCAAGTGATAGAGCGCGTGGCACCGACCAACGCCGTGGTGTTAATTCAAGGCGAATCGGGCACAGGTAAAGAGTTAGTCGCGCGGCAATTACATTTGCTCAGCGGCCGCCAAGGGCCCTTCGTGCCTGTTAACTGTGGCTCGATAGCCCCCGAACTGCTTGAGAGTGAACTCTTTGGTCATACGGCTGGCGCGTTTACTGGTGCTAAAGGTAACCGTGAAGGCCTATTTAGTTTTGCCTCCGGCGGTACGATTTTCCTCGATGAAATTGGCGAGATGCCGCTCAAAATGCAAACAGCGTTGTTAAGGGTGCTGGAGCAGAAGGCGATTCGCCCCGTGGGCAGTGAGAAGGAAGTCAATATTGATGTCCGGGTGATTGCGGCAACTAACCGTACTCTGATGGATGAAGTCGAAGCGGGGAACTTCCGTCGCGATCTTTATTATCGACTGAATGTGCTGGATATTTTTATTCCTCCGCTGCGTGAGCGTCCGGAAGATGTGGTCGAATTGACCCACCATTTTACCCGCCAATTGGCTGCAGAATTAGGCGTGCGTGAAGTGGTGTGGAGCCATGAGGACATGGTAAAGCTGCAACAACATGAATGGCCGGGTAATATCCGCGAACTGCGTAATATGATTGAGCGTTGTATTCTGCTCGGCAAGCCGCCAGCGGAGTACTGGAAGCAGCAGGTTAAAACCGAGTCTTCGGCTTTGCAGGGTTATCCTTTAGATTGGCCATTAAAAGATGTGGAAAAACACCATGTGACGAGTGTGGTCGATCTGCATTCTGGCAATAAATCTGCGGCTGCTCGGGACTTAGGGGTTTCCCGCAAGACCTTAGATCGCAAATATAAAGAGTGGTTTGACGTTAGCGACGAGCAGGAGTTTTAAGTGTCTTTTTTTACTCACTTTTTTGGAGTTAGTTGGCAGCAAATGCAGGCTAAAGTGCGTTATCGCATTTTGATCCTCACATTGCTGCCGATTTTGCTCACTTTGGTGAGTTTAGTGTTTATCACGATCTACTGGAATATCAGCTATACAGGTAAGCAACTGTTTATGAAGGTCAAAGCCGATTTGGCTGTGGCTGAAAATACCCTGCAACAGGTGCAAGTTCGCCAAGAAAAACAGCTAGAAAGAGTGATGACCTCATGGACATTCCAGAATGATTTTAGGCCGATCCTCAGTGGTGCATTAGATCATAGGACGAGCATAGATAGTTTTCTTGATGAGCAAAAGCAGCAACTCGATTTAGACTTTTTGCGGCTGGTCAGTGTGGCTGAAGCGGCGGCGGATCCTGATTTACGACAGATTTTACCGAAAATGGGTGGAATGTTGCCTTATTCGGGACTGATGGTGTTATCTCGTGAACGTTTGGCGCGGATTGACCCTGATTTAGCGCAAAGAGCGAGTATTCCACTGTTAGCGACCTTGCGGGCACAAAGTCCCAATAAGCAAGTAGAGGACCGTGGTTTGCTCAGCCGTAGCTTGTTGCCGATCCCCGATACTGAAGGCAAAGTGGCATGGTATCTCGACGGCGGGGTGTTATTTAACCGCGACACCCGCATCGTTGATCATATCCGCGATCTTGTCTACGACAAGGGTACCTTGCCCGAACGTTCAATTGGTACTGTGACGATTTTTCTCGATAATATTCGGGTATCGACTAACGTTCCTTTGCATTTTTTTCCACAGCCGAATGAATCCCAAGGGCGTGCACTGGGGAGTTTGGTCTCTGAGGAAGTGCGAGAAAAAGTGTTAAATCACGGAGAGTTATGGGTCGATAGGGCGTTTGTGTACAATGATTGGTTTATTTCTGCCTATGCGCCCTTAGAAGATGTCCGTGGACAACGAATTGGGATGATTTACACTGGTTTTTCGGAGTCACCTTTTATTCATAACTACCTGCTTAATATCATTGAGTTAGGTACCATTCTGATGTTAGTGCTGCTTATTTCTGGATTGCTGGTTTACCGCGGTGCCTACAGTTTATTGCAGCCGATTGAGCGGATTCACCATGTGGTGCAAGCCGTGCAGTCTGGGCGCAATGTGCGTATTGGTGCCTTGGGGTTAGATAGGGATAACGAGTTGTCGAATCTTGCCGAGCAGTTCGACCGTATGCTCGACCTATTGCAGCGGCGCAACGCGCAAATTCAGGCCGCTGCCGAACAGCTCGAAATGAAGGTCGAAGAGCGTACTCGTAGCCTGCAAGATAAGACCTTAGAGCTACAGCGTAACGTCGCTTTACTCAATGAGACACGCCAGCAGTTAGTGACTAATGAAAAGTTGACCGCTCTAGGAGAGTTAACCGCTGGTATTGCACACGAAATCAATAATCCGACCGCTGTTATCCTCGGCAATATGGAGTTACTGCGCTATGAGCTGGGTGATAATGCCGACGTCGTAAAAGAAGAAATTGATCTAGTTATTCAGCAGGTTGGTCGTATAAGCACTATTATCCGTAGCCTACTGCAATATAGTCGCCCGGGAGAGTTTAACGCTCCCTTAGAGATGCACCCTATCACGCCGATCATTGAGGAAATGCTGGTATTAGTGCGGCATTCAATTCAAAAGCAAGAAGTTGTGCTGATAACGGAACTGAACGCCAGTTGCCCTGTTCAGGTCAATCGCCCGCAGTTACTGCAAGTACTGATTAACCTTGTGGTGAACGCAGCCCATGCGATGGATGGTAAGGGACGCATTTGGGTTCGCACTTATGATTGGGTGCAGCAAGATATGCCGATTGGCGTCAAAATCGAGGTTGAAGACGAAGGGTCTGGGATTGAGCCTGAGCAATTGGGACGGATTTTTGATCCTTTCTATACCACGCGTAAAGATGGCACTGGTCTTGGGCTGTCGCTCAGCTACGGTATTATTAAGCGCATCGGTGGCACCATAGAGGTGAGCTCTGTATTAGGTAAAGGCTCAATCTTCACCATTGGCTTGTATCACGAGGCTAAGGAAGATCAACAAAACAACCTTTACGATGGCTTACATTTTTCTGGCCAAAGCACCGAAATGTCATCTTAGAAGCGACTCTGCATAAAACGCTATCAGATTGATTCACTGAATAAAAAGCAAAAAAAAGCCGGATGATGAATCCGGCCACAAAAGAGTGTGTGAGCAATGTCGTGCTTGCAAACTCAGGAGCACTTTAACAACGTCAGATTACCAGTCATCGGTGTTAAAGATGAGTTTTGGAACGCAAGTTAACGATAATCATTCTCAATTGTGTTTGCAAGCTATTTATTGCAAAAAATGTATATTTTTATCTATGGTATGTTTACGCCGCCGCAATAGACTTGCTTAAATGCAATTTATGGTTGATCAAACTCTGGGGATCGGCATTTAGCTCGGTAATTAAATATTGGTTTCTAATCAATAGATTGAGCATTGCAGGGAAGCGATTCATGGTTTTAACCTGAATATGGTTATAGCCTTGGAGGCTGGCCCATTTCTCTTGGTATTCCAGTAGGCTTTGTGCTAATCCTAAACGTCTAAAGTCTGTCGCAACGCCACCTAACCAACTGTAAAAAATCCCTTTTTCCTGTTCATATCCCAGCTTGAACCCCGCCAGTTCGCCTTCCACATAGGCTAGGAGAATCAAGCAAGTCTTGCCTGAAAGCCGTGCCGTTAAGGTGTCTGGCGTCAATGGACGGTCGAGCTCAGGAATTTGCTTACTTAGTTCGATGAGTTGTATAGCTAACTCGGGAGTCAGAGTTGTGATTGCTTTGATTTCAATTGAATACATAATTTTCTCTCACAAAAATCAGCCCCAATAGCGTATCAAACGCATTGGGGCCGAATAAAAACTGTTCAAATTATAACAGGTCTGGCCAGTTGAGTTAATCAGGAAAATGATTTTTGTGGGTTGGTTTGCAATATCTTGTCTTGTAACACTTTCAGCAGCACACCGTAGGCGGGTAAGAATAGCCCTAGGCTAACAAGCAATTTAAAGCTGTAATCGACAGTGGCAATTTCAGGCCAGTTGGCGGCCATAAAGCTGTCTGTTGAAGCATAAAAAGCGATGCTGAAGAACACTAAGGTATCGACTAAATTACCAACAATCGTCGATGCCGCAGGCGCGACCCACCATGAACGGCTTTGGCGCAGACGGGCGAATACAGTGATATCCATCAGCTGACCAATCAAATAAGCCGCAAAGCTGGCAAACGCAATACGAAACACAAAGGTGTTCCATTGGCTTAAGGAGTCCATCCCTTGGAAGCTACCCTGATGGAATACGACTCCCATAACATAGGAAATCATCAGTGCGGGCACCATGGCCTTGAGGATGATGCTTCGAGCGGGTGTTTGTCCAAAAATGCGCACCGTTAGATCGGTTGCAAGGTAAACAAAAGGAAAACTAAACGCGCCCCAAGTGGTGTGATAACCAAACAATTGAAACGGCAGTTGTACCAAGTAGTTGCTTAGGCAAATAATCAGTATGTGAAATCCCACTAATAGCAGGAGTGCGCGGCGAAGCTGCGCAGGGGTTAACATTAACATATGTGGCCTTTTTAGTTGTGTAGGGCGGGGTGAGGGAACCCGCTAAATCGTCTGCTGTTATTTTATCCCGTTCCAGCGTGCTGAAATCGGGCCGCCATTATAGTGACCATGTTTGAAGATGCAAGCTTACGGTTTATATTTCAAGCAATTTAGCCGCGAATACTGCGCAAACCTAAGGCATAGGGATCGAAATTGTCCTACACTTTCTAAGAAATGTTAGGAGAAACCGATGAGATTATTTCTTGCCGCCTTGTGTGTTAGCTTATTGAGTTTCTGTGCTTTCGCGACTCCCAATAAGCCGGTCGTGGTGCATCTTGTCACAGCCTCTTGGGAAGGTTTTGCTAATCCTGATGAGACGGGTTACTACTTTGATCTCCTCAGGCGTGTCTTTCCATCACCGGAATGGCAGGTCGATGTGCAGTTTATGCCTTTTGCTCGTACCTTATATTTGATTGAAAGTGGACGGGTCGATATGGTTCTCAGCGTGTACAAAGGCGATGTGAAAAATAGCCTACTGAGTGAAAATGCCGTTGAGCTTGATTCAATTGATGCCGCAGTAACGCCTCAAATTGCAGCAACTTGGGCAGGGATGGAGAGTTTATCCCATAAGCGAGTCCAAGCCATGCTGGCCTATCGTTACAATATGCTGACTTCCATACCGATGTTTTACGAAGAAAGTAGCGACATGCTGAGTATGCTCAATAGTGTAAATGCGGGACGAATCGATGCAGTACTGGATTACAAAAAGAATATGGAGGCGCTCATTCCTGAACTGAGGGCGCCACAAACGTTTGTGATTATCCAAGGAGTGTTAAATGCAGAAACTTTTTTTGCCTTTGCCAATACCGAAAAAGGACAAATGCTAAAGCAACATTTTGATATTGAACATAAAAAAATCATTGACTCCGGTGAGCAGGATAGGCTTTACACTGAGACCAAAGCAAAGGGTTTTTAATGTTTTGGTATCAGTGTTAAATGTTTATAGTTCAATCAGAATCGACATTATCGTTGCAAGTTTATTCTCTAGCTCTTGCCACTCAGCCTCGGGATCTGAACCTGCAATAATGCCCGCACCCGCAAACAGATTAATTTTACCTGGCTCAATCAATGCACTGCGGATGGCGACTGAAAACTCACTCTCATCTTGATTAAAATATCCGCAAGCACCAGCGTACCAGCCTCGCATATAGCCTTCCCGCTGGCGAATGAACTTCATTGCAGATTCTCTAGGGAGGCCTCCCACCGCGGGTGTAGGATGCAGTGCTTGTAACAGCTGAAAATCGTTCACGCCAGGCTTTAACTCGGCACGAATAGCGCGGTGCAGATGCTGAATATGATTTAACTTAAAGATTGTGGCCGCTTCTTCTGCACCGACATACTGACTCAAAGGCGTGAGCATATTGACTATGTGACGGCGAACAAGCTGATTTTCAACACTATTTTTATTGTCTTCCAGCAGCGCATTGGCTAGTGCCACATCTTCTTCTTTATTTAATCCGCGAACTGTCGTGCCCGCTAATGCCTCGGTAAACAATTGTTGCCGACGACGACGAAATAAGCGCTCTGGGGAGCAGGAGATATAAGTACGCTCAGGGCTAAATTGGAATCCAAATTGAAAGCTATTGGGGTTACGGCCTTGCCAGCAGGCTAATACCATCCAAGGATCAACTTGCTCGTTAACCTTAAGCTCTGTCAAACGTGAGAGAACGACCTTGGGCGTATCTTGATTAAATTCAGGCTCAACGACTTGTTCGACTAAGGTTTTCCAACGAGGAAAGTCCGGAATATCTTGGCGGCTCACTAGGGTGAGTTTATTGGGTGGCGCCAAGGGGCGTGCTGGCATAACCGCTTCAATAGCGGCAATCGCAAGGTCGATCTCATCGATAGGATTGTTATCGGCAAAATTAAGATTTACCCGCAAACTAAACTGATCCGCACTGCGTCTAAACTCGATTCTGGGTAGTACAAATCGGCTATTACCAAACTCAGGCCAAGATTCAATGCTGCGGTCAAAGGCTACACCGCCATAGTATCGAATGTCTGGATTGCTAGATAAAACACGTTGCCGTTCGTAAACACTGGCCAGCTCGTTATCCTGGACGCCAGTTTCAAATTTTATGTCTTTACAAGCACCTATGGCTGCAACTTCTTCAATTTTGTCACGCCCATGCCAGTAGATGCGTGGATACTGAGTTTGTGATGCCAACCATGAAATCAAAGGAATAGAGACAGTCGTTAAAGATAGCTGCACTATCGGCTCCGACGCTGGAACCTGTTTCATTTGAATGAGTTTGTCGATGAGAGACTTAAGGTCTTCAGACAGGGCATGAGCAGGCAAGTAAAACTCCAAAGATAACGGAATGAAGGTAGTGGCTGAAGTTCCGGTTCTCAGCGGTGAATATGAACTAGGTTAATGCATTCTTTTTAAAGTCATTTACACCAAGTTGATTAGAACGTGTAAATAAGAATCTTTCGCTCAAATTAAAGGCCGAGGCCGTCAGTGTCAAGAAGCAAGCCATGAGTGTGTGACTTTTACCATAGTCTCATTTTAAGACGCAAAAAAATGTGACCAAGATGGGTCTTTTTGTCGATACCGTTGGCAGTGTTGGACATTTTGTCTCTTTGTGACTAAAGGCGTGTTCCATTTGCCGTAATTAGTCGATCTGGGTTGGTTTTTAATTTTTTTTTGGTTGAGACGGAATTATCTAAGACCACAATAGGGAGCACATCTTAAATTTCCTCTATGACAACAATAATATGATTACCAGACAAACGATTTTTAGAGTGTCGTCCTTAGCGTTAGCGATTGGGCTCAGTTTAACGGCTCACGCCGATGAAATCGCCCGCGATCCCCTGCTAAATGTGAATGAAGTGATTGTAGTCCATGGCGAAGGCGCCGATACGGAGCAATTGGCGACCACTCATTGGAGCATCAATGAGGCCGAAATCCGTGCTTTGGGTGCGCAGACATTAGACCAAGTGCTGAAGAATGTGCCCGGGGTTTATATCCGTGTGGGTGGTGATGGCACCCCTAGGGTCGATATCCGTGGTTTTAAGACCCGCCATGTCACTCTGTTGGTAAACGGCGTGCCCATGAGCAGTGCCGACGATGGGCAGTTCGACCCAAGCGTGATCCCAACCAGCCAAATTGCCTCGGTTGAAGTGTCGGTCGGCCCGACTTCAGTGCTGTACGGCCCAAGCGGTGCCGGCGGGGTGATCAATATTATTACTAAGCAAGGCAGCACTGCGCCCGCCTTGTCTGGACGTGTAGAAGCGGGTAAAGACAATACCTTTAATGGCGACATCAGCGCCGCAGGTTCGGGTGATGATTGGCAGGGATTAGTGAGTGTTAGCCGTCAACAGACCGATGGTTTCCCGATGTCGAACGATTTCGAGCCGACCAAATATCAAGACGGTGAACTGCGTGCCAACTCAGATAAAGAAGTCACCAACGTTTATGCCCAAGGTAGTTACTGGTTATCGGATAAGACCCAACTGATTGCCAACGCGGCACTGCGTAATGGCGAATGGGGCAAACCTGCCCGTGATGGAACTGGCAGTGGCAAACTTAAGTATGAGCGCACCGACGATTACGATTCACATACCTTCCAGCTCGGCTTAGCCCATCAGTTCGACGATACTTTTACCCTGCGAGGTTTTGGCTATCACAATCAAAGCGATACCTTAGAAGCCGCTTATGCCGATGAAACTTATTTGGCATTAACGCAAACTCAAGACGGTCGCTCCGTGGTTCAAGGGGTCAATTTACAGCTGATCACTGATTTTCATAAGGCCGGGCTGTTAACCACCTCTGTGATTGCTGAAGAGCAGAGCTGGAAGTCTGTAGTGGACACATACTCCAGCAATACTGGTAGTGGTACGGGGAATAACTCGGGCACTGGTTCAGGTTCCGGCGGTGGTACTGGCAGCGGTGGCGGTTCTGGTGGCGCTGAAAACCTAAATGATTCTGCATGGTTATATACTGCGGCGGCCGAATATCAGTATCAATCTGAGCACAACTATGGCGTTACCTTAGGTGGAGCTTTCCATTCACTCGATGCCTCTGATGGCACGGATGATAATTACTCGGCAATGGCATCTAGCTACTGGCAAGTGGTACCCGATTCACGTTTAAGCCTAAGTGTGGCACGTAAAGTCCGTTTCCCTTCCATGGTGAACTTGTACTCGCAATCATCGGGTAACCGTGATTTAGAAGCAGAAGAGTCTAAGCATGTTGAGTTGGGTTTAGAGCAAAACTTACCCGCCAGCACCGACTTCTCGCTCTACGGTTATTACACGGACGCGAAGAACTACATTGCCAAAGATACTGCGGGTTTCTACCAAAATATGGGGCGCTATGAGTTCAAAGGGATTGATTTTCAAATTAATAACCATGTGATTGAACATTTGGATCTGAGCTTCTCCTACAGCTACTTAGATTCAAAAGAAATGGAAGGCGACGATACCTTAGATGCGCTGCAATACCGTCCTCGTCACCAACTGCGCTGGCAAATGAGCTACGAATTCCCATTCGAGACACAAGTCCACCTCAATGTGGAACGTATCCTCGATCAGGTTTATGCGACTCAGGTGAAGGTAAACGGACAAAACCAATATCAACAGCAATCGCTGGATAATTACACCTTAGTGGATATCAACTTAGTGCAGCCGCTGATCACCGATAAGTTAGACGTGTATCTGCGTGCCACTAACCTATTGGATGAGAACTACTACCAGAGTGAAGCCCTGCCTCAGGCTGGTCGTCAGTTCTTCGTGGGTGTGAACTGGCAGATTTAAGATGAAATTACTCGAGCTCGACGGTGTCAGCTTTAACTATGGCAGCCAGCTAGCCCCGGTTTTACAGGAGCTTAATCTCTCGATTGGCGCAGGCCAATGCCATTGTGTGAGTGGGCCCACGGGCTCGGGTAAATCGAGTCTATTAAATCTACTGGCGGGCGTACAGAATCGCCCGCATGAGGGCGATATTTGGCGTCACCCAGAGTTGGTTACTGGCTTAGTGATGCAGGATCCGCAAACTCAGTTACTGCGGCAGACTGTTGGGGCCGAAGTCGCCTTCGCCTTAGAGAATCTCGGCATCCCCGCCGAGAATATGTTACCTAAAGTGCAGTTAGCGCTGCGACGCGTCGGGCTGTTTTTACGGCTCGACACCTCTGTCAGCACCCTTTCCCTCGGTCAAAAATACCGTTTGATGATTGCCGCACAGTTGGTGTGTGAGCCGCATTTACTCTTGCTCGATGAGCCATGGGCGCAGCTCGATGACCATGGCGTGAGTGAGCTGTTAGCGGTATTACGTAATCTAATTGCCGAAGGCATGGCATTGGTGTTGGTGGAACATAATGCGGCGGCCTTTGCCGAGATTATCCAGCATTATTGGCAATTAGAGGCAGGCCGTTTATCCGAGGGGATATATACCGTCAGCGATGCCACCGTGCAGGAAGCGCCAGTGAGAGCTTGGGGAAGTACACATCACTTAGGCAAAGTACAGGTGAGCGCCGAGGCGTTTGATTTCTGCTTCGATGGTTGTCAGCCCTTGTTTAGCTGTCCACAAGGGTTTGAATTGCACGCCGGCGAGATAGTGACCTTAGTGGGGGATAATGGTGCGGGTAAAACTAGCCTATTAAAATCCATCGCGGGCATGCTGCACCTAAAGTTGCGCTTGCCGCTCAAGGTGTTGGGCCGTAAGCCTAAACTCGGTGTGTATGGCGCCGAGTTAGGGTTATTGCTGCAAAGGCCGAGTCGACAACTGTTTGAAACCAGCGTGCTGGCCGAGATGCAGTTTAGTTTGAATCGTTTCGAACTGCCTAAAGAGCGTGCCGAGCAAATGCTGCTCGATCTCGAATTGAGTGCGCTGGCCGAACAGTCGCCTCATAAGTTGTCCTACGGTCAACAGCATCTTATTGCCTTGGCATCATTAGCCTGCTTGCAACCTAAGGTGTTGCTACTTGATGATCCACTCGCGGGCATGGATAAAGAGTACTATCGCAAAGTATGGTATCTGCTCAGGCGCCTCAGTGCGCAAGGTTGCGCCATTTTAATGAGTAGTCACAGAGTAGTCGTGCATAGTGCCGTGTCTCGGCAACTCAGTTTACACAATGGGTTGTTGACGGAAGACACTCTGATGGAGGAGCGCTATGTGGGTTAGTTGTCGTCGATGGCGACTACGTGCCCGCCGGCGTTGGAGTCGCGAGAAGCAAGAAACTACGCTATGCGCGCTGTCGCTGTTTTTCGTCTGCGTACTTTCCGCCTGCGCTTTTGTATTGCCCGCCGATTTATTGCTGCCGCTGGCGGCCGTGAATGGCTTGCTAGTGCTCCATGGCTTAGCGCGCCGGGGCAGTATTATGGGCGTGGTTAAACTCGGTGTGATTCAACTGACGATTACTTTAAGTCTTTATTTATTGCTCTATGGCGTTGATCACCTCGCCCAAGGCGCCGTGGTGGTGGGACGCATTATTTTAGCGACTATCCCCGGCTGGTGGTTGTGTATCACAGCGGCGCCCGAGCGCATTGGCGAAGTATTAAGTGCATTTTTGCCGAGCAAATGGGCCTTTGTGGTGGCCGCATCTTTGAGTTTGCTGCCCTATATGGCGGATGAAGTGCGCGAGATTTATCAGATCCAATGTCTGCGAGGCGCGCGTATTACCCCTAAGGCGCTGCGAAATCCTAAAAATTGGCCTGAGCTAGTGTATTGCGTGCTGTTTCCTGTATTAATCCAATTACTTAAATTATCTCGCCAGATGGCGGTTGCGGCCCAGAGTCGTCACTTTGGCAAGAGTACGCGTGTCACCCATTGGCACTCACCGAGAGACAAAAAATGAAGAAAAAACTTCCTCTGAGTTTGCAGGACTCGCTGTTTATTGGTTTTTGCGCCACTTTGCTGGTGGCATTGACGAGTATGTTAAGGCTTAAGCTCGGGATTTCTGGCCATAGCATGTTTTTGATGAGTTTCTTCTATTTGATTTGCTACGGCGTACTTGGGCGTTTTGGTAGCATGATTGCCTGTGGTGGTGTTGCAGGGCTAGTCGCGATGGCGCTCGGTGTTGGTAAGGGCGGCCCAATGATTTTATTGAAGTTTATCTTACCTGCTATTGCGATGGATCTGGTGGCCTTGTTGCTACCTCTCACCTTAAGCCTGCACTGGCGCTGCGTGATTTTAGGCATTGTTGGCTGTATGGCCTGGGCGGTCAAAGTGGCTCTGACCAATGCGCTGGCGGGCATGGCGCTCGATGTTGTACTGATCCAATGGGGTGCTAGCGTGCTTAAGGGTGGATTTTTTGCCACCTTAGGTGCCCTGCTGGTGCCTCCCGTGCTGCATAGGCTTAAGGCCCATGACATCCTCCACCGTGACAAGTTTTAACTGCTAGGAATACCGATGAAAAATTGGCTTATTTGTATCGATGATACCGACGACATTGGCACTAAAGGCACAGGCGAGATAGCTGAGGAAATTGCACATTTGCTCGCGCAAAACTCGGGTGGCAAGGCTTCCTTTGTGACGCGGCACCAATTATTTGTGCATCCTGATATTCCTTACACCTCTCACAATAGCGCCATGTGTTTTGCGTTGCAGTCGCCGTTATCACAGGCCGAGATCTATCGTCTGGCGGTCGCGCATCTGGTGGCTGAATCTGCACCTAAGGCAGATCCTGGGATTGCAATTTTGGATGTCGATTCCGACTATGATGTGAACGCGCTGATAGACTTTGGGCTCAGAGCCAAGTGTGAAGTCATTACCAAAGCGGCCGCCTATCAGCTTGCTGAGCAGTTACAGATTCATCTGACTGAACACGGTGGTACTGGTCAAGGTGTGATTGGTGCTTTGGCTGGGCTTGGATTGCGGTTAATGGGCAATGATGGGCGAGTGAAGGGCCAAATCAAACTCGGTCAACTTGAAGAGGTTTCCCTTGAGCTACCTGTGGCGGATATCCTTGAACAAACCGGCTTGGATGCGGTGATGAGTACCGATAAATACCGCTTGGCCGCAGACGAAAAAGTCCAACTCAAAGGCAAAGTAAAAGCTGTCTATCTTGAACATCAATTTGTTTTATTAGTCGCGAAGGACGGTGAGCTGTGGCGTAATGCTGGCAAGCAAGCCTTGCAGGACTATTGAGGTGGGAATGGATCAAAAGTTACTCAAGCTGTTTGAATATGAGACTGAACGTTGGATTTTTCGGGCGGGTTTACAGCAATATTCAGAAGCAAGGCGGGCGGCGCGGTTGTGCACTCATTTTGCTCCAGATGATGAAGATGAGCAGATAGATGATGATCTTCATTCCTGCTATAACTGCCAATATCGCCGTTGGATGGTGGCAAGCTTCGAATGTGTAATATTAAAAAATGCTATATTATTAGACGATTAGCTCGCTCTTGAGTAATGGCATAGGATTCTACTAGGTTTTTGTCTTGTTCTTTGATGCTAATCATCAAAGCATATGGTGCTTTTATCTTCCTCAGCATAGAATGCGCGTTATACTGTCCTATACTTCCAGGAAGTAAACAACGGCATCGTGCGCCCAATAGTGCGGCATGTTACGTAGTCGATAGCAGTAATATTCTCTATGCCTTGGGGTTGCTAGTATGAGTGAGTCGGCAGAATCGGTTGACCTAATCAAATTGCCAGTGTCGAAATTGACGTTGGGAATGTTTGTCACAGCAATTGACAGAAATGATCAGGGCCGGTTGGCAATTGCAAATGCTGGACAAATCAAGCACAAGGACTCGATTCTAAAATTATCAAAGAGTGGCATCAAATATGTTTGGGTCGATACGGAGCGTTCGGCTGAACATTGTGGTTTTAAACGTAAAGCCAGCAACGATAGCCTATCAGAAGTTAAAAAATCCCTACTGACCCGTGAGAAGCAACAAGCGCAGGCGAAGGTCATTTTGACCGAAGCGAAGGATCTCATTCGCAAAGTACTCTCAGAAACATTCGAGGGTAAAGCGATTGAAGTCGCTCCTTTTGAAGCACTTGCTGACAGCATGATCGAGTCAGTGTTGTTGGATGAAGACGCCCTAAAGTGTATGTCAGCACTGCGCACTAAAGATGCTTATCTGTTAGAGCACTCAGTGAATGTCGCCTTCCTGCTCGTTACTTTCGGTAAATACCTTAAACTCGACCGCGCTATGTTAAGAGAGATGGCGGTGGGCGGCATTTTGCATGATATTGGCAAGATTAAGGTCGACAATAAAGTCCTGCATAAACCGGGCAAGCTCACGCCTGAAGAATTCGAGCATATGAAGTTGCATCAAGTATATGCACTTGAAATAATGAACGAAACCAAAGGGTTGTCTCAAATAAGCAAAGATATCTGCCTAATGCACCATGAAAAATTAGATGGGCGGGGCTATCCAAGGGGATTAAAGGGAGATGAGATACCTCGCCACGGTCGGATGAGTTGTATTGTCGATATATTTGATGCCTTAACCGCGACGCGTTGCTACAAAGAGGCCATGAGTCCTGCGGCCGCCTTTAAGATCTTACTGAGCTTGACGCCATTTCACTTAGATCAAGAGCTGGTTTATGAGTTTATTCGTTGTATCGGTGTATATCCTGTAGGCTCTTTAGTCGAATTGTCCGATGGTCGAGTTGGTATTGTTTGGACCTCCAAGGATAGAGATGCATTACATCCAATTGTGAAGTGTTTTTATTCTCTAAAAGCAAAGCGTTACACTGAAGTCGCCATGGTAGACCTTCTTAAATCAGAACTTCACATTGAGCGAGGCGTATCGCCAAGCTCCTTAGATATAGATCCATCACCCTTTTATTGATTGCCCAAGTTGCACTTGATATCTACCAAGATCTTAAGTGCCATTCATTGCCCCCGCTGCGCCAAAAGCCTTACACTGGGTGAAAGTTTGCTTTGGGCTCAGTTATGAACAGTGTTCGTCAATCTCTCCTTCCCATTCTCGTTATTCTGCTGTCTTTGGCGTTGTTAATTCCCGGCGTAACTCAGCCCATTTTGAGCCTTAACGGCAGCATAAATAAGGCCAAATTAGCCGAACAGGGGATTGAGCAGGTCGCACAAAGTTTCGATGATGACTCGGGGCGCGACAGTGCCCGCGGCATGTTGAATATGGTTAGTGGCCTGCTAGGGCTAAATAACCTCAAGGGCGAGGTAGAAGTATTGCAGCAAACCCGCAGTATTTGGAGCACAGTCACCGAATTATATAATACTGGTAATGGCTTAGTTGCAGGACTGGTGATGCTGTTTAGTATCATTATCCCTGCGGTAAAACTCAGTCTAATGTTGGTACAACAAACCGTGAGTTCGATTGCGCTGCAGTGGCGCATTCATCATATCGTCTCTGCGCTAGCGAAATGGTCGATGGCCGATGTGTTTGTCGTGGCTCTGATTATTACCTTTTTGGCGGGCAATGCCTCGGGTGGCATGGGTGAAATGCTAAAGACCAAGGCGGAGTTTGAGAGCGGATTTTACTTCTTTACCGCCTATTGCATCCTCTCCATCGTTAGTGGTTACTTAGTGCGTCGTCCAACCCCGATTCTGTAGTCAATCAAAGGGCATACAGCAGGTTCTGTATGCCCTTTATCGTTAGGAAAGCGTGCCGTTTTGATAGATGGGCATAATCCAATAACGGCAAGGGTTGTGTTTACAGACCTTTGCTAGTGCTTCAAGCAGGGCGCTTTGCTGGCTTGCAGGGTGCATAATCTCAAACTTACAAAACTCCCGATAACCTTCCACCTGTTCCTTGATATTAAAATGGCTGTGCTCTCGGCTAAATCCGCAAATATTGCCCAAGCTAAAGCCGGATAAAAACTCCAACTCAATCAGAGTGTCGACTATATCGTCCTTAATATCGTTTTGGGCGATCAGGACTAGCAGTTGTTCCGTGCTCATCGGCGTTTCTCCAGCCAAAAATACAACATGGGCAGTAAATACAGGGTCGTAATGGTCGATGTGAGCAATCCACCGATCACCACAATGGCCAAGGGTTTTTGGATTTCAGCACCAGGGCCCGAGGCGAACACTAAGGGGATCAAACCAAACATGGCGGTGGTGGCCGTCATCAGAATGGGTCTGAGTCGCCGCGCGGCACCCTGTTCGACTCGCTCCCTGAGGCTGCCAAATAAGTATTTGGTTTGTTCGTAATAACTGACCATCACTACGCCGTTAAGCACCGCGACACCGAGCAGGGCGATAAAACCTACTGAAGCGGGCACCGAGAGGTACTCCCCCGAGAGATACAAGCTGACGATACCGCCCATCATAGCGAACGGGACGTTAGCGAGGATTAATCCCGATTTTGCTAGCGAGCCAAAGGTGGTGAATAAAATCAAAGTGATCAGTGCGATAGCTATTGGGATCACCAGCAACAAATTGCTGGTGGCGCGCTGCTGGTTTTCAAACTCGCCACCGAAGCTGACGCTATAGCCGCTTGGTAGTTTGATTTCCTTGGCGATTTTGCTGTTAAGCTCTTCCACAAAGCCCACAATATCCCGCCCTTGAACGTTGGTGGTGATTACCGAAAAGCGATTTCCCTGTTCCCGCTCGATCAGGATAGGGCCCTGTTTATAACTCAATACTGCCACGTCACTTAGGCGTTTCAGGGAATGATCTGGCATTACCAATAGCTGATTTTGCAGTTCGTTGATATTGCTGATCTGCGCCTGATTATTGGCGATAAGCACAGGCGTGCGCTTCTTCCCTTGCAGCACCTCGGTGACGACCACACCTTCGAGTTGGCTCTTGAGGTAACGGGCAAATTCCATAGTGCTCATCCCAAACCCACGGGCGAGCTCGTTATCTAAGGTGAGATTAATAAAGGGGCTACCTTCAATCATCGCCATCTTAACGTCGACACTGCCCTGAGTCGCTGTGACCAGTTGTTCTATTTCGCCGGTGAGCTTTCCTAAGGTCTCGATATCATTACCGAATACTTTAATCGCGACATCCCCAATACTGCCTGTGAGCATTTCGGAGACACGCATCTGTATCGGTTGCGTAAAGTTAAAGTTCACGCCGGGATATTTAAGCAGCACAGTGCGGATGGCATCGATAAGCTGCTCTTTAGTGGCAAAACGCCATTCGCTGCGTGGCGCCAGCTCTAAAAACACATCGGTTTCGTTCAGTCCCATGGGATCTAAACCAATCTCATCGGCACCAGTGCGCGCCACCATCTGTTTGATTTCGGGGATTTGGCTTAGCAGTGTTTGCTGGATCTGTTTATCGATAGCGATGGAGGCGTCGAGGGAAATCGAAGGGGATTTCTCTAACTGGAGAATGATGTCGCCCTCATCTAAGGTCGGCATAAAGGTTTTCCCCACCAGACTAAATAGGCCGAGACTGACGATCAGCAAGCTAAAGGCGATGAGCATAAAAGGCTTTTGCCAACCAAAGCAGGCCTTTAGGCTGCCAAGGTAAAGATGCTTGAGCTTTTCGATGGCCTTAGGTTCTTTCGCGGCCTTTTCGTTAACGAGGTATGAGGCAATCACGGGGATCACAGTCAGCGATAACACCAGCGCCGACAGCATGGCAAACACTATGGTGATGGCGACTGGGGTAAAGAGTTTACCCTCTAAACCACTGAGGGTAAGCAGTGGCGAGAACACTATGATCACGATAACCGTGCCCGAGACTACGGGAATGGCGACGTCTTTGGTGGCGCGAAAGATTAAGTGCAAACGCGGCAAACGCTGTTTAGTGGCGATTAAATTTACCATGTTTTCAACCACGACCACGGAGGAGTCCACCAACATGCCGATAGCGATAACGAGGCCACCGAGGCTCATCAAGTTAGCGGAAAGATTGAAGTGATCCATCATCAAAAAGGTGAACAGTGCGGCCAGTGGCAGCGATAGTGACACCACTAACGCGGCGCGCACATTCCCTAAAAACAGCGCCAGCAATACGATGACCAGTACCACGGCCTCGAATAGCGCATTGGAGATGGTCTCGATAGCGGTATTGATCAGGTTAGCGCGGTCGTAAAAGGTGTTTATCTGGCTGCCTTCAGGGAGAGTTAGGCTGATTTGTGCCAGCTTTTCCTTAATGTTGTTAACCACTTGTGCCGTATTGGCGTCCTTGAGGGCAATGATTAAGGCTTCGGCGGTTTCGTTACCATCCTTTGTCACGGCGCCGTAGCGCGCAAGGTGGCCAATCTGGATATCGGCGAGATCCTGCAAGCGATAGACCTTGGCATTATCGGCTTTGATCACTAGCTGTTTAAGCTCGTCGATATCATCGATGCGTCCCTCGGAGCGCACTATGATGGTGTCTGTACCTATGGTGAGCTTACCAGCACCTTCGTTGTGATTATTCTCCACAATCGCCTGTTGCAGCGCGGCAAAGCTCACGCCCGCAGCCGCCATCGCCGCAGGATTGGGGCTGATACTAAAACTCTTTGCATAACCGCCGAGGATATTCACATCGGCAACACCCGGCACTGTGCGCAGCAGCGGCCGAATTTCCCACTCGAGTAATTGACGTCGCTCCAGCAGGGAAAGATTGGGGTTTTCGAGTGAAAACATAAAGATTTCACTCAGCGGTGTGCTCATTGGCGCCACACCGCCACTCACACCTTCGGGAAAACTGTCCCAGACCGCCGAGAGGCGCTCGCTCACCTGTTGGCGCGCCCAATAGATATCCGTGCCTTCTTCAAAATCGAGGGTGATATCGCTAATGGCGTATTTAGTGGTCGAGCGCAGAATCGATTGCTGCGGAATGCCGAGCAGCTCGGTTTCAATCGGGACGGTAATCTGGGCCTCGATTTCCTCCGGCGTCATGCCGGGAGCCTTGAGGATAATCTTCACTTGGGTTGGGGAAATATCCGGAAAGGCATCCAAGGGAATGGCAAACCAAGCGCGTGCGCCTGCCAACATGAGGATCAGCGCCACAATCAGCACAAAGAGTCGCTGAGTGAGCGAAAAACGGATCACAGAGGTGAGCATCTTATTCGCCTCCTAAACCGAGCATGATGCCTTTCACCGCGGCAACCGACTGGGATAGGACTTGCAGCTGACTCAAGTCTTGATCGCTGGCGACAATATATTGCTCCGGAGTTGAGCCTAAGATATCGACCGTTAGCGCATTGAGCTGGTTATCGGACAGAGTGAACACTTGGCTGTCCTGT
The DNA here is from genome assembly GCF_006385735.2 of Shewanella sp. LC6. Classification (NCBI taxonomy): domain Bacteria; kingdom Pseudomonadati; phylum Pseudomonadota; class Gammaproteobacteria; order Alteromonadales; family Shewanellaceae; genus Shewanella; species Shewanella sp. LC6. Next base: position 4,942,890 of record NZ_CP043902.1, on the reverse strand, counting down.
TCCCAACTAAACACGCTGTTTTTGGGGAGTAGATACACAGCTTTTTGATACTCGGGAACCACAGTCATTTGCTGACCTAACAACAGGTTACATTCCTGTGGCACCGCCGATGACCAAGCCGTGACAAAGGCGCCTTCGGCAATCGCCGACAGTGACTCAATCGCGATATGGCATTGATTAATGTTGATGGCCGACAGGGAGTGGGACTGGCCCGTCGGCACATTCACTTTGACGCGGATGCTGTTATTGGGTACCAGTGAAAACAGCTGATCCCCGGCCATATAAGGGCCGCTGATGGCATTGAGTTTAACGATACCGTCAACGGGCGCGGCGACCACTAAGGAGTCGGTAGCCGCATCTGTGCTGTGGACGCGCTCCATAAAGTGCTGCATATGCTCGTATTCGAGGTGAGTCGTGAAATAGTCCTGACTGATCTCACGCCATTTTTCGGCGCTTATGCTGCCATTGGCGAGCAAAGGTTTGTTGCGCTCATAACGACTCTTGGCGAGTTGATACAGGGTAGCCGCGGCCTCGACTTGGGCGAGGTAGTGGAACACTTCTGGCCCTGTGAGTTTAACTATCGCTTGGCCTTTACTGACGCGCTGGCCTTGGCCGACGAGAAAGTGCACCTGCTGGATATTCTCGGGCGTGCTGATCCAGTAATCATTGCCTGGGAGGATTTCAACCTGCGCCGGCAGTGGGCTGCCCTCATAACTGGCGACTCTTTGGGGTTGGGTGTAATTGAGGTCGAGATTACCTAAGGCGCTAATGGCTAAGCTTTCGGCCTGTGCCAAACCTACAACACTCGTGGATAAACAGAGAAGGCATGCGCCGTACTTGGCCATCATAATGAAATTCCTAAGGCTTGGAGTTGTTGGGAATGCAGTTGTTGTAAACTGACGCGGTTGAGCGCCAAGCGGGATTCGGTGTCGAGCGCCTCCATATAGCGGCGTAGCCAGACTTCATAACTCACCTGATCTTGATCTTTTACCTTGGCGAGTTCCTCGGTAATGGTGCGACTGAGGGCGAGCGCTTGGGTGAGTAGGCGCTGTTGCTCGACGAGGTTAGTTTGCTGGCGGACTAATTGATCCCATTGGTTTTTAAGCTCGAGGGCGCTGCGGTCAAGATTGAGACTTTGCTCGGTATTCGCTTGTTGCCATTGGGACAAATCGCTCTGGGACAGCGCCGAGCCCAAGGTTAAGGGCACTGACACGGCGATGCCTAACTGCTGATCATCCACGCCCGTATCCGCGGTATTTTTTGCTGTGAGTGAGACGGTCCAAGGATCGCGCTCACCCGTTTGCTGAGTTTGGATCAGCAGCAGGTGTTGCTGTTGTTGCAGCTTTAGCAATTGCCATAGGGGATGTTGGGCTAAGGTCTCCGCGCCCTTGCCAAGCGGGCGGTCAGTTTCTTCTATCGCGCTCGGCATTCGGTCTTGACCCGTCAGCTGTTGATATAGGGCTAAAGATTGGGCTTGTTGCTGCAGAATGTCGGCGCGGCTTAAGGCGATATCGACACTTTCCCGCTCCAGTAGCAGAGTGTTGGCCAGTGGCAGTTCCCCCGCATCGGTCAGTTGTTTTTGCTGGCGATGGAGTTTATCGAGCAACTGCTGTTTGCGCTCAAGCTGCGACAGTTTGACTTCGCTCTGGCGGTATTCCCACAAGCTCTGCCTTAATAATCCCGAGAGATACAAGCCTTGCAGCGCTGTTTGTTGTTGATGAATTTGCTCGGCGAGTTGTTTTATTTGCTTATCGCTGCTGTGTAGCGCGGGCGATTTAAATGGCAAATTGACTGAGAGTTCCTGCTCGTAGCTGTTACTATTATCCAAACTCCCGAGGTGACTTAAGGTAATGCTCGGCAGGCCAGTGAGCCAGGTCGAGCTGGATAAATTTGCCGATTGGGTATTCGACGAAGTGAGATGAGTCAACCTAGCTTGGCTGCTCGAAAGCGCTTGGGAAAGTTCGGCTTCCGCCGCAAGACACAGGAAACTACTGCCGACTAAGCTGGTCAACAGACATAACTTGATACAAGACGAACTGACAGACATGAGATGATTCTGTGGTATTAAACAATGCTGTCAGTGTAGGGATTGACGGGTGAAAGTCGTCGGGGACCTGTATCATAAATCCGCCTATGGTACATATGTCCCATAAAGTAATTGATTGATTTTGCTTTTATTTAGGAGTTTTAGATGAAGGATATTGTCATTATTGGTCTGCTGGCACTCATCATGTGCTTTAAGCTTTTTGACATTAGTTCCGACATTCAATTAGGCATTCCGCAATGGCACTTAGTGCAGGAAGCCATACTCTTAGTGCTCACCGCCGTCGGTGCCATCTATCTAAGTTACGATTTAATGCGCCGCTCGCGTGAGGTTAAAGCCTTAGCAAAACGCCTCGAGTACGCCGATAAGAAAATCGACAATATGTCGACCCAAATGCGCTCCGCCAGACAGGAATACAGCCAAGCCGTATCGAACCAGTTTGATACTTGGGGTTTTACCAAGAGCGAGCAGCAAGTCGCATTTTTATTGCTTAAGGGGCTGAGTTTTAAAGAAATTGCCGAAGTTAGGCAGACAAAAGAGAAAACCGTGCGCCAACAGGCGTCGACCATTTATGGCAAGGCCGATGTGGATGGCCGCCACACCTTTTGTGCTTGGTTTATGGAGGATTTTATTCAAGAACATAACCAAGAACTGGCGGCAAACGAGTCCGATAGCGCCCATAAAGCCGCTTAAGCTAAACTCTCAGGCTTAGTTTTTATAGCTATTTGTTATTGAAAATCGATATTGGCTGGCTTTTTAGTTCTAAACAATAATGATCATCCCCTAAGTTTGTCGGATGATGCAATTGAAAAACTCGCTACTGATTGTGTTTTGCTTTATTGCCCTCGTTGCATCCACGCAAACCACAGGATTACTCCGCTCGCTGATTGAGTTTTCCGCCTTTTTAGGCGTACTGGGGTTGGCTTGGCGGATTAAACCCAACGCCGAATAAAGCTTCCCGCGTTAGCGCGTCAATCAGAGTCGTTAGACTCAAATCCAATCTATTGAAAATACAGAATATAACCTAAAGACGTTATTCCTATCGCTGCCCACAGGATCACGCCCAGCAGCAAAGGCTTAGGACCGCTTGCCCGCATTTTTTGCACCGTAATCCCCGCACCAATCAAGAACAGACACAGAACCAAGGTACGTTTCGACACCATAAACAGCGTGTCGTAGAGCGGCTGAAACTGCGGCAACCAATGGGCGATTGCAATGGCTAAACAGTAAAATCCGATAAAATACGGTAGGTTAAGCTTACGTTTATCGCCGCCAAAGATCAGCGCACTGACAAGGGCGATAGGGATAATCCACAGTGCGCGCGCCAGTTTAATGGTTGTGGCGGTTTTAAGTGCTTCATCACCATAGGCAGAGGCCGCGCCGACAACTGAGGAAGTGTCGTGAATCGCGATGGCACTCCACACGCCAAAATCGTATTGGCTCATATTGAGTAAATGCCCGAGGGCGGGGAATAAAAACAAAGCCACCGAGTTGAGTACAAATACACAGGCTAATGCGGTAGCGGTTTGGTCTGGTTTGGCATTAATGGCGGGCGATACGGCAGCAATCGCGCTACCGCCACAAATAGCGGTGCCAGAGGCGATTAAGTGCCCTGTGATCGGGTCAAACTTTAAAGCGCGAGTCACCATAAAGCCCAAGAACAGCGTAAAAATAATCGAGCCGACAATCAGCCCGAGATTGTGGCTACTGGCCTCAATCGCGGCATTGAAGTTAATGCCAAAGCCTAAGCCGATAATCGAATAGGACAGTAATTTTTTGGTGAGGGCGGCGATATTCCAGTCGTTTGGTACCCAACCTAGGCTGGCTAAGGTAAAACCGAGCACAAGTGCCATAGGGGATGAGATAACAGGCGCGAGACACAGTAGCGCAGCGCAGATAAACATAAGGCGATGGGGTTGCTTAAGTTGCGAGACTATCGATGAAAAATTCATAACGCCTTAGGTTTGCGACTGAGTGTTTGGTTCTAACTACTGGAGCGCGGTTTTATATGGCAACGAGGTTAGAACTGAGACGCTGATAAAAGCGGGTATTATAGCGATGGAATTAATCTTCAATAAAATCAATTTAATTTATTTTGAGAGTCAGTTTTACTGACTATTGGGCCGATGGAATGAACATCAAGGAAAGCTGAGGAGATTCACCTATGGTTTCATCTCCTCCAACTGTAGGATTAAATTAAAGATTAACAATGCTTTGCAGGCTGTAATCACCACCGTCTTTAGCGGTAAACAACTTGTCTTGAATATCGTTGGCGCTTGGCATTCCCGCATGTAACAGGCTTAACCAGTGGCGAGATGTGGCGTTGCGAGTGTCCTTTGGCTCAGTCGCTTGTGCCATTGGGGTTTCGATTTGTACATCTTCCAAATTCGCTAAATCCCGCGCGCCTATCATGCCAGTGCGGTCGAAACATAACTCTACATGGCAGCCTTGGTCCTGTAACACTATGGCGCTTGGTGCATCTTTAGTGCCGTTGAAGGCAACAAACTGCTTGGTTTGGCGTAATCCGCTGTGGCTGCCGTCGGCAAAAAATGCCAGCAGGTGTTGGTAGTAAACCACATAGCTGATCACATCCTGGTGCGAACCCGCATCCAGCGGGAAATGACGGTCGAGGAATTGCTTCGCTTGGGCAAGTTTTTCATGCTCGGCCACGTTCACTTGGGCGACGGCAAGCACTTCTTCTGCGATGAAGCTGTTAAGATTCGATTGGATCTGGTTGCTCTTGATAATTGACATATTCATCGCTAGTTCCTCTACACTTTCCAATTTAAAAATTAGGGCCTTGATTTCACTTTAGCTTGTCCAACAGCGTTAATCGTTAAGCAGTGCTAGGTGGATAACCCTTCCTCGATTGCTTAATTTGTAGTCTAGTCTTTTTTTGACTACAATTTCACAATAAAAATTTTACAATGTGAATTTTACAAAATGCGCAATGACCAGAGCTTGATGAGAAAATCACACTTCCTTGGAACAAAAATACGTAACCTACGGAAACGTAACAATTTAACCATGGAAGATTTATCCGCGCGTTGCATCCGCGTCGATGCAGGCAGTGCGCCCTCTGTGTCATATTTGTCGATGATCGAACGCGGAAAACGCGTGCCGAGTGCCGAAATGTTGGCCGTGATTGCCACTGTATTTCAAAAGGACGTTGACTGGTTTTTAGACGACGTGCCCGAGGAGAGTGCCATCACGCCGGACAAGGGCCGCCGTGGTGGGATCAGTGGCATGGCACTCGAACCCAGCTTTTTGTTTTCAAATGATATTTTGCAAATAGCGATTCCTGAAATGCTATCCCAGACGGGGATCTCGGGTCGACAATTCGCCCACTTATTAATCCGCGCCCATCAGGAGCACCATCAAAACCATTTCCCCGATCTTGAACGTGCAGCCGAAGAGGTTGGGTTAAAACGAATGCCCTTATCCCTCGAGGATATGTTGGATATTGCCAAGGGAGTAGGCTTAAAAATCAAATGGATAGATAGTACGCCCCAGGAGGTGATCGACGAGCGTGGCGTAAGCTCCCATCAGTTAGTGACCTCTTTCTTCGAGCCGCCCAGCACGATTTACATCAATAAAGTCCTTAAAAATCGCCCCAGTCGGCTGAAGTACGATCTCGCCGCCCATATCGGTCATTGCGTATTGCACAACAAAGATGGGCTTAAGAGTGTGATGATCTCCGGCCGAAAACTGGAGATGGATGAAGAAGTGACCATGCAGTCTAATACCCTGAACGCGCAGGATATTTTGCATGCGTGGCGCGACTTTGAGTCCAGCTTCTTTGCCGGAGCCTTGTTATGCCCTAAGGTGCCGTATCGACAATTACTCGACCGCCACGGTTACGAAATTGAGGTGCATAAACAGCTGCAAGTGTCGGCCTCGGTCGCCATGCGACGGATGACTGTGGTATCGCCTTATCCCCATTGGCATTATTTTGATGCCTATGCGCCGGGCAAACTCAAAGCCGTTTACCGTGGTAATGGCATTCCCCTGCCTTGGGGCAATATGCGGCTGGTGGAAGACCCTTGCCAGCACTGGGCGGTGTTTAGAATGATCAGTGAACCTTCAGTTGGGACATCGGCGCAAATTTCGATTTTAAATGTGGGCAATGAACCACGGATTTACTGCTGCGAGTCGATTAAGGTCGAAGACTCGGCGGGCAACCCCCATGTGCTTTGTGCCGGTATCGATTTGAATCCGGCCATTGAAGCCCAAGGTAAAGATGCACTCTCTATAGCCCATGATTTAAAAGCCGCCTGTGTCTCTGGCGGTGGCTCAGTCCCGATTCCCAAGCATATTAAAAGCGATCTCGTCAGCGTGGCTAAGATATTGAATATCAACTGGATTGAGCGCGGCATTAAAAATGATGCCCGGCTTATCTGCTCCCGCGGCGCCGTCTGCCCACGGCAACCCAGCTGTTATCAAGCGGGGAAATCTCAGTGTGATGGGGCTGAGCAAATCACTATTTGATTTACGTTGAGTTTTGCGGCCTTACGGCCGAGGTGAATCAAGGTCGTGGGTCTTCAACCCACACCCGACCAAGAGGGGATCAACAGCAATTCCCTCTTGGATCTCCCTTGCCGCCCCCAACGGAGTTGAATGCCCCTTGTGCTCATTGGCAAATTTGCTATCGCTTCCGAAGGATGCGTCCCTGCACCTGCGAAAGCTAGTCGGTCATCCATGACCGAACTCACGCAATTTGCCTATTCGCCCTGCGGCAACTCCTAGGGGAGTCGTATTCTGCGGTATCGGGCGGTAAATCTATGCTTAAAGCAATCTAGCGGTAATTATTTTGAGGCAAGAATATTAAAGGAGTTAAATGTGAATAGGTTATGGATATTACTGTTAGTTTTTGTTCTGGGGCATCCAATATCCATTGCCAACGCCAAAAATTGCAAAAAGGGTCAACCGTGTGGCAACTCTTGCATTTCTTGGAACAAAACTTGTCGTATCGGATCGGCAAATACAAGTGCTAGCACTCGCACCGTGGTGTCACAAGAGAAAAGCCATTTGCAATCGCCAAACGCGGACATTGCGAGCAATCCTGTTCTGGAGAATGGACAGCTATATGAAGTGACTATTGATAAGCTCAATATCCGCAACAAACCTAAGAAAAATGGGGAGTTACTGGGTGTACTCTCAAAAGGTGAGCGCATTAGTGTGCTGGCTGCAAGCGGTGATTGGAAGGCCTTTCTATATCAAGACAAACTCGCTTGGGTATTTTCGAAACATTTGAAAGCCGTATAAGAAGTATGAAGCTCTATTTCAATGATGAGCACTTAAACAAAGCCCCAAGGGAGAATACCTTGGGGCTTTATTATTTAGTTAATCACATCGTCTAAGTAATCGCTAAGCCCTAATCTGTCCTGTGCCTGAAACCAGATATTTTTCAGTAGTTAAGGCTTCGAGTCCCATAGGGCCGTAGGCATGTAGCTTAGTGGTGGCTATGCCGATTTCGGCGCCGAGGCCGAGTTCGCTACCATCGGAAAAACGTGATGAGGCATTCACCATAACGACCGAGGCATCTACTGCGCGTTGAAAGCGGGCGGCGGTGAGTTCATTGTCGGTGCAAATCACCTCGGTATGGTGGCTGCCAAACTTAGCGATATGTTGGGTGGCGACCTCAAAGCTGTCGACTTGGCGAATGGCGATTTCTAAGTCCAAATATTCTTGGCCAAAATCCTCTTCTGCCATATAAGTGCAAGCATCGAAATACGCGGCGGCCGGAGGACATGCATTGATTTTTACTTGATGCTCGGCCAGTGCTTTGGCGACACGGGGTAAGAATCGCGGCGCGATATCCTTATGCACTAACAAGCCTTCGAGGGCGTTGCATACGCCAGTGCGTTGGGTTTTACCATTGAGCAGCAAATCCAAGGCGATATCTTGATTGGCGTCTTTATCCACATATAAATGGCACACACCTTTAAAGTGCTGAATAACCGGAATGCTGCTGTTTTCAGTGACGTAATTAATCAGTCCTTCACCACCGCGAGGGATGATCACATCGATAAATTCCCGCTGCTGCATCAGTTCGAGCATCAGGGCGCGGTCAGGATTTGGGATCACGCTGATTAAAGCCTTAGGCAATCCATAGGCAGTCAGTACCGCCTGTAAAATGCTGGCGATCACTTGGCTGGTGTGTAGCGCTTCTTTACCGCCACGCAGGATCACCGCATTGCCGGATTTAAAGCACAGGGCGCCTGCATCGGCGGTGACATTAGGGCGCGCCTCATAAATCATACACACGACGCCGAGTGGCACACGCATCTTACTGATGGATAAGCCATTAGGCCGTTTACCAATAAAACGCTCGCGTCCAACGGGATCGGGCAGGGCGGCGATGGTTTCGATTCCTTGCGCCATTGCCTCAATACGATGCTGGTTCAGCGTGAGGCGATCGACCATAGCGGGACTTAAGTTATCCTGAGTCGCTCGGTGTACGTCAATCAGGTTAGCGCTTTGGATTTCATAGGTTTTTTCCCTTAATGAGCGTGCCATATCCAGTAATACGGTGTTTTTTAACGACTCATCGAGTTGGGCGAGTGTGCGGGCCGCATGGGCGGCATCGGCAGATATTTGTTTAATTAGGCTCATAGTTTCTCCACTCAAATGGATTTAAGAATGGCGATATTCTTATCGGAAATGATGGGGCCGGTTTTTTGCTGGAATTCACTGGCAAACGCCTGATCATCCTGCTCGGTAATAAAACTCAGTAGGCAACTGCTGTAGTTAGATTTGGCTTTTGCTAACTTAGTGCCATCGCCTTTACGCACCAGAATGGTGTCGCCCACTGAGAAATCCCCTTTGACTTCAACCACATCATCACTGGTTAATTGCTCGCTGTGCTGATCGAGTGCGAGGTCAAAATCATCCTCGACGATCACTTCGCCCTGCGCTTGCGAGGTGTGGGTCATCCAATGCAAATGCTCCTGCATCGGTTTTTCGTAGGGGGTAAAGAGGGTGCCCGGATTTTGCCCCTTTAGCAGCTGGCTAAAGGAATCGGCATTAAAGCCATTGATAATAAAGGTCTCAATGCCGTGTGAGATGGCTTTTTCGGCAGCTTGGATCTTAGTGCGCATGCCTCCAGTACCAACATCGCTGCTGGCGCCTCCCGCCATCGCATAGATATCGGCATTGATTTCAGTGACTTGCTTTATCAACTTGGCATTGGGATGTTCGTGGGGATTTTGATCATAGAATCCATCCACATCCGAGCAAATGATCAAGGTGTCGGCATCGGCCGCAGCCGCCACCATGGCCGAGAGATTATCGTTATCGCCAACCTTGAGTTTGTCGGCGGTCACGGCATCATTCTCATTGATGATCGGCATTAAACCGTGTTCGAGCAGGCTAAAAATGGTGTCTCGAATACTGATATAACGCTCGCGATTACGTAAATCGCCATGGGTCAGCAGCAGTTGGGCGGTAGGAAAATCAAATAGCTTATTCCACGTCGCCATCATATCCGCCTGACCCGCAGCCGCCATGGCCTTTTTTACCGTGACACTCGGCTGAGCTTGGCCACCAAAATGATGCCAACCAGCGGCAACCGAGCCGGACGAAACCAATACCACTTGGATACCTTGGACGCGGCAGTAAGTAATAAACTGCGCGATACCCAAGAGATAATGGCTGCTGCAACCTTGCTTGTGGGGCGCGATTAAGGCGCTCCCCACTTTGACGACGATACGTTTACGGGGAGAGTCTGTCATAGCGCCTCCTTAGCTTTCCTCGGCCAGCACACGACTGGCCTGATGGAACTGCTTAGTGGTTTTAGCGCAAGGGTCGTTATCGAATTTGCTCACCAGATAAATCACTGTGCTGCTGACAACAAAGCCTGGGATCATCTCATACACTAAGCTACTCAATGCCTTACCATCGGCAAGCACGGGGGCATAAATCCAAAAGAGTACCGTGAGCGCGCCCGAAATAATCCCCGCAATCGCCGCTTTATGGGTGAGGTTAGCTTTATACAAACTAAACAGCACCAGCGGACCAAAGGCGGCACCAAAGCCTGCCCACGCATTACTTACGAGGGAGAGGATGCTGTTAGAGCGATCAAGCGCCAATAGCGTTGCGACAATGGCCACACCTGCGACACCATAACGACCCATTTTTACCATCTCTTGCTCGCTCGCTTGTTTCTTCGACAGGGTGCGATAAATATCTTCGGTCAGCGAACTCGACGAGACTAATAGCTGCGATGAAATCGTGCTCATAATGGCTGCGAGAATCGCTGCCAGCAGGAAGCCGCTGATTAAGGGCTGGAACAGTAGCTCTGAAAACACGATAAAGATGGTTTCAGGGTCTGACAGTTTCATCCCAAATTTATTGGCGTAGGCGATACCGACCAAGCCCGTCGCTAGGGCGCCGATAATGGTCACTGTCATCCAACTGATGCCGATGCGGCGTGCGGTTTTAATGTCGGCGACCGAGCGGATCGCCATAAAACGCACAATAATATGCGGCTGGCCGAAATACCCGAGTCCCCACGAGAGGCTGGAAATTAAGCCAAGCAGGGTCACATTTTGCATCGCGTCGGTAAAATGCGGAATCGACTGATAGGCAAAGTTCATCATACGGTCCGCGCTGGTAAATTCTTGATATGCCACGAAAGGCACTAAGACCAAGGCGACAAACATAATGCAGCCTTGCACAAAGTCGGTGAGGCTAACGGCTAAAAATCCCCCCAGCAGAGTGTACGACACCACGACGGCTAAGGTGACCACTAGGCCTATGTCGTAGTTCAGCCCAAAGGCGGATTCGAACAACTTGCCGCCCGCGACTAATCCCGCCGAGGTATAGAGGGTGAAAAAGATCACTATGATGGCGGCGGCAATAATGCGAATGCTGTTATCGGCCTGACCAAAGCGTTTGGCGAAGAACTCTGGAATCGTCAGCGCGTTATCGGCGACCTCGGTGTAGACCCGCAATTTAGGGGCGACCACCAGATAATTGATTAGAGCACCAATTAATAATCCGAGGGCGATATACAGGGTTTCAAACCCCACCAGAAACATAGCGCCGGGTAGGCCCATCAGCATCCAGCCACTCATATCCGAGGCGCCGGCCGAGAGTGCTGTGACGTGCGGGCTCACTTGGCGGCCACCCAAAATGTAGCCAGAGACATCATCGGTCGACTTACGATAGGCGAACAAACCAATAGCGAGCATGGCAATAAAATAAATTGCCAATGAAACGTAAGAGAGGGAATTCATCGATTATTTTCCTCCTAACGCTTTGTTATTTTGAATGAAGCTCGGTTTCAAAATGACAAAGAGATAGGTACTTAGAATGGCGAACAGGCAGAAATATTGTAGTGTTCCATGCAGGCGTTCCCGGTTGGAACGGATGATCTGTGAGATGGGGTTTTCATCTGCAGCATGCTTAGCTGACATAATGCCTCCTTGATGTATTTAGGGTGAACAATAGTTAGTGTTATAACTATAATAAGCTCTTTATTAGCAAAACATCAAGTTGAAATGCCCATTTTGCATACTTTTGGTTGGCGTAAAGCAAGGGAAATTGATTTGAATACTGATAAATTTATCTATGCTTTTAACCGAAAATTGGGGCTAAAGAGTGGGATGTTAAGAGCGGATAAATAGACGGAATGACCTAGCGTTGAACATAAAAAAAGCGGCGCTGAGAATATCAGAACCGCTTCTATAAAATTATAAAATGCAACATTCACAGGCTATAGAGCCTGATTTAAGGATTGAGTCATGCGCTTAGCGCATGGTGACAAATTCCTCAGCTCCTGTGGGATGGATAGCGACAACGGCATCGAAATCGGCTTTGGTGGCGCCCATTTTCATGGCGACGCCAAAGCCTTGGAGAATTTCGTCCATACCAAAGCCAATACCATGAATACCAACCACTTTCTCTTCTTTACCGGCGCAGACTAGCTTCATCTTACAGGCCTGACGGTGGCTAGTGACGGCGGTATACATGGAGGTGAAACTGGAGGTGTAAACCTTCACATTGTCATCGCCATATTGCGCGCGGGCTTCTGGCTCGGTTAAGCCCATAGTGCCAATCGGTGGATGGCTAAAGACCACGGTTGGGATTTGACTGTAATCCATTTTGGCATCGCTCATGCCGTTAAATAGGCGCTCGGAGAGTAAACGGCCCGCTTTAACTGCAACAGGAGTCAGCTCCACACCGCCCGCCATAATATCGCCCACGCAATAAATGCCTTTGTGGGTGGTATTTTGCTGCGCGTCGGTAATCACATAGCCTTTGCTATCCAGTTGCACATCGGTGTTTTCTAAACCGATATTGCCCGTCGCGGGTGAGCGGCCAATGGCCCAAATCAGGCAATCGACGGTCACGCTTTCGCCATTTTCGAGGCTCAGAGTCAGGCTGTCGTCGGCATTTTTTACCACAGATTGTGGGACGCTGTTGGTATGCAGACTTGGGCCTTCGGTCTTCATGGCATCGACGAGGGCGTCGATTAGCATAGGATCGAAGTTACGCAGCGGCGCATGTTTACGCACAAACAGGTGAGTCTCACTGCCAAGTGCGTGTAACACGCCAGCGACTTCGACGGCGATATAGCCAGCGCCGACGACTGCGACACGTTTAGGTTGTTCGCGCAGGGCGAAGAAACCATCGGAATCAATGCCGTATTCGGCACCAGGAATGTTTGGAATAGTTGGTGCGCCGCCGGTAGCGATCAGGATGTGGTCAGCCGTGTAGTGCTCGCCATTCACTTCAATGGTGTTGCCATTAACGAAACGGCCATAACCATTGAGCAGGGTGACTTTGTTATTGGTAAAACCGCGACCGTAGGCCTCGTGGATGCGACCAATATAGGCTTCGCGGCTGTTTACTAAGGTGTTCCAATCGAATTTGTTGACTGAAACATCAAAGCCATAATCTTTGGCGTAGAGGTTCATGGCTTCGGCGATATGCGCGCCATACCACATGACTTTTTTGGGTACGCAGCCCACGTTTACGCAGGTGCCGCCGACGTGTTTCGCTTCGATGAGAAGCACTTTAGCGCCACGCATGGCAGCTCGGTTAGCTGAGGCGATACCGCCGCTGCCTGCGCCTAGGCAGATATAGTCAAAATGTTGAGCCATGAGTTTCTCCGTCTAACTCTAAGAATGAGGTGCTTAATAGCAGAAGGTCATTGTAGGTTGGAATGGGTTTGCAGACCAGCCCATTAAGTCGCCATGGTATAGACCTTGGTTTGCCACAAAAAATCTCCATGAAGCTGAGATTTTATCCCTTGGCGGTTAGCTTAAGCTTAACGGCGATATTGGCAGCGATGGTAATCATCAGGGTTTGGTCCTTCTACGCCGCATTTAAGGCATTGCCACTCCTGCTTGCGAGCATTGAGCTCATCGCTATGGTAGTCGGCGGCTTGCTCTCGCTTATTGCCGATCTGGGTTTCGAGCTGTGACATGCGCGCATCAAGCCAACGGCAACTAGGATCGTTAGCGACTTTATCTCTGCTGGCGAGTTGTTGCTTGCGACTCAATTTTTTATTTTTAGTCTTAGTAGATTGCGTCTTGTTGGTCTTTGTTTTTGGGGACGTATTGTCAACATTGACGGTGGGAGGTGAATAATCCAAAGCGCTTTGCTCTGCGGGAATGGGCAGCGGTTTACCTTGACTGTCGAGCAGAGTCCCCAGTGGTAGTGAGTCAGTCGTGCTACTTTTTGACAGAAATTCTAATACTAATTCAGGCTCGTTCTCGGGTGCCGCTAAGGATGGCAGAGTACAAAATGCTAGTGTAATAAATGTGTTCGTGAGTATTTTAAACTGATGAGCCAACATTCCCTGTGCCTCGCTAAATCAAGGTCGTTCCATCGACATCTTGAGTGTAGTTTGGGCGGGAACGGTTTGCCAAGTCGAAGGGGAGTTAGGCCGAGTAACGCTTAGAAGCTGATATTAAAGTGGATGCCCGCATAGGTTTGATCCTGTGAGCTAAAGTCGCCATTCGTGGCCGCTTCTTGCTCTATATCTGCCTGCGCAATACTGTGGCTAATATGGCCACTAATATTCATATTCTCGGTAAGGTTATAGCTTGCTTCTAGCCCAAACTGGAGATGATTTCTACCATTGTGCTCTTCTGTTCGATATTTAAAATCAACGCCTTGTGTTACGTAGGGGGAGAGTGTGAATTGCTCTGTAACTTGCCAATAGCTGTGTAGGCTCAGTTCCACAAAATAGCCCGCCGCCTCGGTGGAGTAGACATAACTCACGGAAGGCACTAGCCAAGGCTTGGCGGTGTAAGCCAATTCAGCAAACAGTTCGTTATCCTGACAGCGGCTACTGCTATAGCCTTCAATACGTTGATAGCCAAGATTCGCTTCTAAATGTTCACTTAAATCCAAAGCGTATTCTAGGCCAATATTCCACTCAGTATAGGCTTGGCTATCACCACGGCCAACGAGGGCATAGGTGGTGAGATTGCCGTATTGAATACTGGTATTCATCCAATAAATACCGCCTTTAGCCAAGTTATTGCGCCCCTGCGAAACATACTTGCTATCCCAGCCTAAATCGATGTTAGCAGTTAAAGGCACGTTAGCCGCAGATAATTTGCTGTTTAATATCCCTTCGGTTTGCGCCAAGCTCTCGTTGGCCAAACATGGATGGCTAAAGCAAACTAAGCTAATGGCGCCTACGGCGCTAATGATGGATTTAACTGATGCTGCCATAAATAAGCCAATCTAATTGAAAATATAGAATATGCACTGATGTTAGCCTATATACATATAAGCGTTAATGAGAATGGATTTGATTTGCGATCAAACTATCAAGATTCAAAGGGTAAATTTAGTGTAAATCCTAATTGAGAGCTGGTTCACTTTTTTATTGATGAAATGGCGTTAGGCCTACAAACGAAGATAGCAATCGGTTTTCTCGCCTTGATAAATTGAACATAAGCCCTTATTTATTAGCTACACAGATTGTAGAGGAATCATTATGAGCAACCCTTTGCTTAACGGCGCTGCATTACCGCTTTTTTCACAGATTAAACCTGAACATATTCAAGTTGCCGTTGAGCAAGCCATTGCTCAGTGTCGTGCCAAGATTGATGAAGTGCTGCAAAACCCTGGGCCTTTTACGTGGGATAACTTAGTCGCCCCTCTGGAGCAAGTAGATGATGAGTTAAGCCAAATTTGGTCACCCGTCTCCCATATGAACTCAGTGGTGAGCACAGATGAATGGCGCTCGGCCCATGATGCTTGTTTGCCACTGTTATCCGAATACGGCACTTACGTTGGCCAACACCAAGGGTTATACGAGGCCTACAAATCGCTGCGTGCATCGGCAGAGTTTGCTCAATTAAGCCAAGCACAACAGATGGTGATTGAGCACAGCTTACGCGACTTCGAGCTTTCGGGTATCGGCTTAGACGATGCGCAAAAACTGCGTTATGGTGAAATCGTTAAACGTCTTTCTGAACTTACCAGCGGCTTTTCCAATCAACTGCTCGATGCAACCCAAGCCTGGACTAAGTTAATTACCGATGAGGCAGAACTCGCTGGCTTGCCCGATTCAGCTAAAGCGGCCGCAAAAGCGATGGCCGAGGCCCGCGCATTAGAGGGCTGGCTATTTACCTTAGATTTCCCTTCCTATTTACCTGTGATGACCTACAGCGAAAACCGCAACTTGCGTGAAGAGTGTTACCGAGCCTTCGTGACTCGCGCCTCGGATCAAGGTCCAAATGCGGGCGAATTCGATAACGGTCCATTGATGGATGAAATCCTCGCACTGCGCCATGAATTGGCACAGTTGTTAGGCTTTGATAGCTTTGCCGAAAAATCCCTCGCCACGAAAATGGCTGAAACGCCTGCGCAGGTGATGGCCTTCTTAAATGAATTGGCGCTGCGTTCAAAAGACCAAGCCAAGGCCGAATTAGCCGAGTTAAAAGCCTTTGCACTGGAGCATTATGGTGTGAGCGAGATGGCTTCTTGGGATTTAAGTTTCTACGCTGAGAAGTTACAGCAACATAAGTATGAGATTTCACAAGAGTTGCTGCGCCCTTACTTCCCTGAAGATAAAGTGCTATCAGGCTTGTTTTACAGTGTCTCACGCCTATTTGGCTTAAAGATTGTTGAGCAAACCGAGTTTGACCGTTGGCATAAAGACGTGCGTTTCTTCGATATTTTTGACGAAACGGGCGAGCACAGAGGCAGTTTCTATTTAGACTTATACGCCCGCACTGGTAAACGCGGCGGCGCTTGGATGGATGATTGCCGCGTGCGCCGTCAAACCGCCAATGGCCTACAAAAACCCGTTGCCTATCTCACTTGTAACTTCAATGGTCCAGTTGATGGTAAGCCTGCGCTTTTCACCCACGATGAAGTGACGACCTTATTCCATGAGTTTGGCCATGGCATTCATCATATGCTGACCAAAATCGATGTTGCTGGCGTATCAGGTATCAATGGTGTGCCATGGGACGCGGTCGAATTACCTAGCCAATTTATGGAAAACTGGTGCTGGCAAGAAGAAGCCTTAGCGGAGATCTCCGGTCACTACGAAACCGGTGAACCTTTACCAAAAGCGATGCTAGACAAGATGTTAGCGGCGAAAAACTTCCAATCCGGCATGATGATGTTGCGCCAGCTCGAGTTTTCACTGTTCGATTTTAGACTGCACCACGAATACGACCCTGCAAAAGGCGCGCGTATTCAGCAGACCTTGGACGAAGTGCGTCGTCAGGTGGCCGTGTTAATTCCGCCAGCATTTAACCGTTTCCAACATGGTTTTGCGCATATTTTTGCCGGCGGCTATGCTGCGGGTTATTACAGCTACAAGTGGGCCGAAGTGCTGTCGGCGGATGCGTTTTCTCGCTTCGAAGAGGAGGGTATCTTCAATCCTGATACGGGCCGTAGCTTCCTGCACAACATCCTCGAAATGGGCGGTTCTGCTGAGCCTATGGACTTGTTCAAACAGTTTATGGGACGCGAGCCGAGTATTGATGCGCTGCTGCGCCACTCTGGGATTGCCGCTTAAGCCATACTAAATAGCTGTGCTTGAGCATAAAAAGGCGCCGAATGGCTGTCTCTCATACACAAATCCCTGAACAATGCTCAGGGATTTTTTTTGAACTCATTCCCCGCATTGTGATCAGATCGTCTAGGGCTAAATATTCGAGGCGATTATGATGAAGATGATGGATCCAGAGCAGTGGGCGCAATGTCAATTTGGGCACGCAAACCTCAACGACCCAAGACGTACACAAAGACTTGTTTCACTGGCTACCTCTATTACCCAACAACCCGGAGTTGCCGTGTCCAGACTTCCCTTATCCCCCGCTGAGATGGAAGGGGCCTACCGATTTATCCGCAATGAGAATATTCAAGCCAGTGATATTGCTGAAGCGGGTTTTCAAGCCACCGCGCAGCAAGCTCGAGAGCATGACATCTTGTTAGCACTAGAGGATACCACCTCGCTGACTTACAAGCATGACAGTGTCAGGGAGGAGTTAGGTCATACCAATCAAGGGGATAAAAACCGTGCCATTCTGGTGCATTCAATCTTGCTGTTTTCACCGCAAAGCCAGCAAGTCGTTGGGCTGATTGAGCAACAGCGTTGGACGCGGGATATCACTAAGCGCGGGCAACGCCGCCAACATGCTACTCGCCCTTACGAGGAAAAAGAGAGCTACAAATGGGAACAAGCCTCCGCCAATATGTCTGCCCGTTTAGGCGAGCATATCAACAAGGTGATTTCCGTCTGTGACCGTGAGGCTGATTTGTTTGAATATCTGACCTATAAAACCCAGCACCAACAGCGCTTTGTCGTCCGCTCGATGCAGAGTCGATGCATTCAAGAGCATGCACACAAACTCTATGACTACTCGAACACATTACCGCTTGCAGCGACGAAATCTCTCCTCATTCCTCAGAAAGGCGGAAGGAAAGCCCGGGCGGTGACGCTGGAAATGAGATATGCCCGAGTGACCCTTAAAGCTCCAGCCAACAAACGCACTCAGGCAGACATCCCTCTGTATTACGTCAGTGTCGTAGAGCAAAGTCATCGTGAAGAAAAACTGGCATGGCACTTACTCACCTCCGAACCTATCACATGCTCGAAGGAGGCACTGGAGGTTGTCGGCTATTACGAGCGCCGTTGGTTGATTGAAGATTACCACAAGGTATGGAAAAGCAGTGGCACCGCGGTGGAAGAGCTGAGAATGCAGTGCCGTGAGAATCTGGAGCGTATGAGTGTGATACTGGCTTTTATCGCCACACGCTTACTCCAGCTTCGCTTTATGAAGGTATCCAAAGCGGAAGTGGCAGCACAATGTTGTGAAACGCTATTGGGTCAGAAAGCGTGGAAATTACTTTGGCTGAAAATGGAGGGACGTCCGTTACCTCAACAGGCACCCGATATGCAGTGGGCGTACGAGCGTCTGGCCAGATTAGGGGGTTGGAAAGATACCAAGCGGACAGGTCGAGCTTGTGTAGAGGTATTGTGGGAAGGATGGTTTAGGTTACAAACCATCCTTGAGGGTTACGAATTGGCCATGTCTCTCAATCACGAAGACTTGTGATCAAGAGACAGCCGAATGGCGCCTTTTTTGTGAGCTAGATCTCGCTTGCCCTCTGGTATGACCTCTGTTAGCCTGTGGCTCTTCTTTTTAGGGCTACTGCATATGAATCTGTATTTCCGTTTGTTTTGGTTGTTATTTTGGCGCACGCGCCATTGCCGTAAGATTGATTTTTTGGGGACGAGCCGCATTACTTATCGCGCGTTGCCCAGTGATTGCGATATCAATTTCCATCTCACTAACTCCCGTTACCCAGCGTTTATGGATCTGGCACGCACCTATATGTTGGCCGAAATGGGGTTGCTGAAGCGTTTCCTCAAATTAAAATGGATGCCAATTGTTAACGCCGCCGAATTTACCTATATCCGCGATATCAAGCCCTTAAAAAAGTTTGAGATTGAAACCAAGGTCGTGGGCTGGGATGAAAAATATTTCTATATTGAACAACGCTTTATCAGTGAGCGCGGCCTACATTGTATAGTGCATGTGCGTGGTGTGTTTGTGTGTAAAGGTAAGCAAGTGCCTTTAGAGGTATTAGTTAAAGAAGCAGGCTATACCGATCCGGCTCCAGAGTTACCGCCCGAAGTGGTGAAATGGAAAGCATTTTTACAATTAAAGAAAGAGCGTAATCTTTAGGACGCGCTGGTACTAGGGAATACTCCTAATCCCAGTGTCTTCTTCCATTTCGGCTAGTAGCACTTCTTCAAGCACGAGTGTCCAGGCGCCGCGAAGCTGCGCCTGTTGCCAATAACGGACTAACTCATCTAAATCCAATAGGTTTAAGTGAGCAAAGCTGTAGCTTAAGCAGGGGATCAGTGCACAGTCGGCTAAGGTAAAACTGTCGCCACACACCCAATGATTTTGACTAAGATGGCTATCTAAGCGTTGAAATTGGGTAAGCATTTGCTTTTCAATCTGCTTGATTTCGAACTCATGCCCATCAGGGGCATACTTTAATTTTTCTAATTGGAATAGTGGGTTATTGATATCAAAATCAATAATGCGATCGAATAGGCGCACCGCCAAATTCCGTTCAGCCTCCGCGGGTAATAACTCTGTACCGTTTTGAAAATGCCTGTCTAAGTATTCAATAATAATGCTGGATTCGGGGATCAGTTGGCCTTCTTGCGTTTTGAGCAATGGCAGTTTGCCAGGAGGATAAAATTGCTGGAAGGCCTTGCGTGCCAGTGGGTCGCGTAAATCAGTGATCCGCGGATAAAAGTTCGCTTGTTTCTCATAGAGAGCAATTAATACTTTCTGTGAATATCGTGATAACGGATGATAGAAAAGCTCCATAGGTACCGACCCCATAACCACTGCATTTTTTGACTCTACGCCTTAACTTTAGTCGGTATCAACATGCGTGCAGTGGGAATTTCTTCAAAGGGCCAGAAATGGACGTAAAACAGGTTTTCCATACGGAATGATCCCCGTGGGCTCAAATTCGGTACTATTAACGCCTAGAAACGCTAGTGAAATATCGATAATCAAAGGTAACAGCATGAGCCAATTAGAAAGTTTCTCATCCATCTATGCCAGAGCGAGTGAGCGAAAAGGCGGTAAAAAGGGACTCGAAGCCTTACTTCCTGGGTGCCTAACGAGTGCTGAAATTCGTCAATACGATGATGCTACGCTGCTTTCGGCCATGAGCCGACAAGTGTTCCAGAGTGGTTTTGTCTGGCGCGTGGTCGATAATAAATGGCCTGCTTACGAAAAATCCTTCTTTCATTTTGTGCCCGAGAAGGTATTAATGTTGTCACCCGAGCAGATCCAAGCTCGCGCTGCGGATGCGACCTTGATTCGCCACCTAAAGAAAACCCAAGCAATTTATGATAATGCTTTGATGATCCATGATATTGCCCGCGAACATGGCAGCTTGGCTAAGCTGATTGCTGACTGGCCGACCGAAGATATCGTCGGACTCTGGGCGTTCTTAAAGAAGCGCGGCGCTCGTCTCGGTGGCAATACGGGGCCGTATTTCTTACGTGGAATCGGTAAGGATACCTTTTTGTTAACCGATGATGTGCAAGGCTATTTTAAAGCGCACAAGCTGGTAGATGCCGGCTTTAGCTCGCAAACGGCGTTAAAACAGGTACAGGCCGTGTTCAATCAATGGCAACAGGAGTCGGGCCGTTGTCTTGCGGATATCAGCCGGGTGTTAGCCTGTAGCGTGGGTGATAATCGTATTTAGATAAAAAAAGACCAGCCAAATTTGGCTGGTCAAGGCTCGATATTTCAAGCAATTGGAGTACTGCAGGGAAGCAGCGGGATGAACGTATAAGCAAAAAAACAGGATTAGAAACTTTTACTGATCCCAATGACGACTCTGTCATCGAAGATTTCAGTTTGTGTACCATAGACTTTATGGTCAGTGTCGACAGTGCTGCCGTGGTAGCGTAAATCGAAGTTAAGACCGTAATAGGCTTTGCTTAAACCTATGTTCCAGTGGCCCCAACCTTCAGCACCATCACCCGTTAGGTCTTGATAACCCACAGATGCTGAGATTTTTACACCGTTGTCAAAGCTATAGCTGGGGTGTAGAGCGTAGTTCACCCCGTGCCAGCCATCGACACCAAACCAGTCATCCACCGTTGGGGTGACTTCGAGTTGCAGGTTGGCTCGACCGAATTGTTTACCCACTTTTAGCCATAATTCGGTGTAGTTGGAATAGGAAGCTCCGGGGTAAAGGTATGAAAACAGCATGACATCATAGGTAAAGCCAGAATCGCCAAACTCTCCCGCTTTACCAATAAAAGGCGCGGTAACAATTTCTAAGTTTGGGTCAGCAAACTTAATGTTGGAGCTAAATACCCCAGCATACCAGCCTTGATTGTGGTTCCAACTTAATGTGCCTTGGACGACCGGAATATCGCCATCTAAGGTCTCGGATTCACCACGAAACACATAGTCCGAAGCAAAATTAACATTGCCGTTAAGGGTGCCACCAAAGAGTTGATTATCTTCAGCAGCGTGGGAGCTGGCCGCCAAAGAAAGTAACGCCCCAGTGAGCAGCAATTTAGTACGAGTCTTCATAATCATCATCTCAAAGTGATTGGAAATTGTTAGCGCACCTATATCGTAAAAATAAATTGTTAATAGCGGTGCCGCCTGGGATGAACCAATAACGAAAAGATATGAATGAATGTGAATAAGCAGCGAAATAACAGGGTCAATAAAAGCGTAATTTATAAAACTGCATTTTTTTGGGAAGCTGAGTTTCATTAAATGGGGTGCAAAATGTAATATCCAATTTGCGCTATACAACGCTTGGTCATAAAATGTCGCGTCCAAAGGTTTGAATATCTATCGTTTCCCTGACCCATTTGTAACAAGGATTTACGTAGCAATAGTATGCATTCGGATAGCAAGGTATGGTCATTCCATGCTTGATCCAATATGACCACACAGGGGTTATATATGCACAAAACCTTATGTAAAAGCTTGTGCTAATATGCCCTAGCTGTATCAAATAAATGTTTACTCAGGTTAATCGAGTATAAACATTTGTGTCGCCAAACATGTTTGCAACATTTTTGATATAGAGTAGGCTGAATAAGTGCTTTGTATCGTATAACGCTAACAATCTTATCTACAGTTAACATACTTCTTAAATAGGATAACAATTCTACTAATAAGGTATTGGCAAAGGTGTGAATATTTTCATTAGTTTACACTTTTGTTTGTTTATCTTTCTTGTTGATCCTTATAGGGTATACGATAAGTAATAGCTTTGATTTTAGTTATAATTATGGCCGTGAAATCATCCATATTGTGTGAACACGGTGGCGTTAAAATTTAAAGGAGTTCTCATGCGGCAGACAATTAAACTTGCCTCAGTAATCAGCGTGGCGTTGTGGATGGCAGCTTGTAGCCCTCAAGAGGATAAAGCCGCTCATGGCGGCGCGGGGCCGCAGAGCATGGAAGTTGGGATAATCAAAGTGGAGGCTAAGCCACAGGTTATCCAAGTCGAGTTACCGGGTCGTAGCAAGGCATTTCTTGAAGCCGAAGTTCGTCCTCAAGTGAATGGCATTATCACTAAGCGTAGCTTTGTCGAAGGCGGCAATGTGAAGCAAGGCGAATCTCTTTATCAAATTGATTCTGCGCCTTATAAAGCTGCACTTGTCAGTGCAAATGCTGACTTAGCTCGAGCAAATGCAAGCCTTGCTTCTGCTAAGGCAAAAGCGGCTCGTTATCAGCAGTTAGTTAAAACTAACGCAATCAGTAAACAAGATTTCGATGAAGCCGAAGCCGCTTACAAAGAAGCGCTGGCCAGCGTGACTGTAGCAGAAGCGGCGATTAATACTGCGAAAATCAATCTTCAATACACTGAAGTATTAGCGCCGATTTCAGGCCGTATCGGTAAGTCGAGTGTAACAGCGGGTGCGCTAGTAACGGCTAACCAAAGCCAAACTCTGGCAACCATTCAACAGCTTGATCCTATCAATGTGGATATCGCTCAATCGAGTGCTCAGCTGTTACGCCTAAAAGCCAAGCTGAAGCAAGGTAAGCTGCAGGCGGCGGATAACGCTGACGTGCAGTTAGTCTTAGAAGACGGCACGATTTATGGTCACAACGGTAAGCTGCAATTTGCTGAAGTGAGCGTGGATGAAAATACTGGCTCAGTGATCCTACGCGCCGAGTTCCCTAACCCAGATGGCATCTTACTGCCTGGCATGTATGTTCGTGCTGTATTGAATACCGGTACCGATCCTCAAGCCATCCTAGTGCCGCAAAAAGCCATTACCCGTAACGCTAAGGGTCAGGCCGTGGCGATGGTGGTGAACGATCAAGGTCTAGTGGAAGCAAAAATTGTTACCACAGCGGAAGTTATCGACAATCAATGGCGTATTACTGCTGGTTTAGAAGCGGGCGATAAGTTGATTGTGGAAGGATTACAAAAGATCCGTCCAGGTGCACCAGTCACCACCAAAGTTATTTCTGAAACCCAAGCAAAATAGGGCATAGCTATGGCACGTTTTTTTATTGATCGTCCCATCTTTGCGTGGGTGATCGCCTTAATCATTATGTTGGCGGGGATTTTATCGATCCGATCCCTGCCAGTCTCGCAGTACCCCAGTATTGCGCCACCGACAGTAGTGATCAGTGCGAACTATCCAGGTGCATCGGCCAAAATCGTTGAAGACTCAGTAACTCAGGTGATTGAGCAACGTATGAAGGGTATCGACCACCTACGTTATATCGCTTCAACCAGTGATAGCTTTGGTAACGCATCGATTACCTTAACCTTTAACGCTGAGGCCGATCCGGATATCGCGCAGGTTCAGGTACAAAACAAGTTACAGGGCGCAATGACCTTGTTACCACAAGAGGTTCAATCTCAAGGGGTTAACGTTAACAAGTCAAGCTCTGGCTTCCTGATGGTATTGGGCTTCGTATCGACCGACGGTTCTTTGGATAAGGGTGACATCGCCGACTATGTGGGCGCTAACATCCAAGATCCTATGAGCCGTGTACCGGGCGTGGGTGAAATTCAGATTTTCGGTGCTCAGTACGCGATGCGTATATGGTTAGACCCGCTGAAACTGACTCAATATAACCTCACTAGCTTAGATGTGGTGAGTGCTATCCGCGCGCAAAACGCACAGGTATCTGCCGGTCAACTCGGTGGTACGCCATCACTGCCAGGACAAGAGCTAAACGCGACCGTATCGGCACAGAGCCGTCTGCAAACGCCAGAACAATTCCGCAAGATTATTCTTAAATCCGATACGTCGGGTGCGAACGTGTTCTTGGGTGATGTGGCGCGTGTCGAGTTGGGTTCAGAAAGTTATGCCGTAGAGTCTCTGTATAACGGTAAACCTGCCTCGGGTATTGCGATTAAGCTGGCAACCGGTGCTAACGCCTTAGATACGGCGGCAGCGGTTCGCGCTAAAGTGGAAGAGTTGCGTCCCTTCTTCCCTGCTGGGTTAGATGTGGTTTACCCCTACGATACAACACCATTCGTTGATAAATCGATTGAAGGCGTAGTCCACACTCTGCTTGAAGCGATCGTACTGGTGTTCGTCATCATGTATCTCTTCCTGCAGAACTTCCGTGCGACTTTAATTCCAACGATTGCAGTACCTGTGGTATTGCTGGGTACCTTTGCGATTCTGTCGGCAACGGGCTTCTCCATCAACACCCTCACCATGTTTGCAATGGTACTGGCGATTGGTCTACTCGTGGACGACGCGATTGTGGTGGTTGAAAACGTTGAGCGGGTGATGGCCGAAGAGGGCTTAAGTCCACTCGAAGCGACCCGTAAGTCGATGGATCAAATTACTGGCGCGTTAGTCGGTATCGGTCTGACCTTGTCTGCGGTATTCGTACCTATGGCGTTTATGTCGGGTTCTACTGGGGTAATTTACCGTCAGTTCTCGATCACTATCGTTTCTGCGATGGCGCTGTCTGTGCTGGTGGCCTTGATTTTAACCCCCGCACTCTGTGCGACTATGCTCAAACCGTTGAAGAAGGGTCATGGCCATATCGAAACGGGTTTCTTCGGTTGGTTTAACCGTGGTTTCGATCGCTTAACGAACCGTTACGAATCGAGCGTGGCTGGCATTGTGAAGCGTGGCTTCAGGGTCATGATGATTTACGCTGCATTAGTGGTGGCAGTGGGCTGGATTTTCATGCGCATGCCAACGGCATTCTTACCAGACGAAGACCAAGGTATCTTGTTCACGCAGGCAATTTTGCCAACCAACTCTACCCAAGAAAGCACCATGAAAGTGTTAGAGAAAGTCTCTGATCACTTTATGGCTGAAGAAGGCGTAAGGTCGGTATTTAGTGTTGCGGGCTTCAGTTTTGCGGGTCAAGGCCAGAACATGGGTATTGCCTTCGTTGGCTTGAAGGATTGGTCAGAGCGTGAAGCGCCAGGTATGGATGTTCAATCCATTGCGGGCCGCGCTATGGGTGTATTCAGCCAAATGAAAGAAGCCTTCGTATTCGCCTTCGTACCGCCAGCGGTCATCGAGTTGGGTACGGCCAATGGTTTCGATATGTACCTGCAAGATAAAAACGGCCAAGGTCACGATAAGTTAGTGGCGGCGCGTAATCAATTGCTGGGTATGGCAGCTCAAAATCCAAACCTTGTGGGGGTTCGCCCTAATGGTCAGGAAGATGCGCCAATTTATCAATTGCACATTGACCATGCTAAGTTGAGCGCATTAGGCGTTGAGATTGCTAACGTTAACAATGTGTTGGCAACGGCGTGGGGTGGTTCTTATGTTAACGACTTTATCGACCGTGGTCGTGTTAAAAAGGTATTTGTGCAAGGTGATGCTCAATACCGTATGCAGCCAGAAGACCTAGACACTTGGTATGTGCGTAACAACAAGGGCGATATGGTGCCGTTTTCAGCCTTTGCGACAGGTTCTTGGGAATACGGCTCACCACGTCTAGAACGTTTTAACGGTTTACCTGCGGTGAATATTCAAGGCGCGACAGCACCTGGCTTTAGTACTGGTGCGGCCATGAATATTATGGAAGACCTAGTTAAACAGTTACCACCGGGCTTTGGCATCGAGTGGAACGGCTTATCCTATGAGGAGCGTTTATCGGGTAACCAAGCGCCTGCGCTATATGCGTTGTCGATTCTGGTGGTATTCCTCGTATTGGCTGCACTGTATGAGAGCTGGTCAGTTCCGTTTGCGGTAATCCTAGTGGTTCCGCTAGGTATTATCGGTGCCCTGCTGGCGATGAATGGCCGTGGCTTGCCAAACGACGTGTTCTTCCAAGTAGGTCTGCTGACGACCGTTGGCTTGGCAACCAAGAACGCCATCTTGATTGTGGAATTTGCGAAAGAGTTCTACGAGAAAGGGGCGGGTCTGGTTGAAGCGACGTTACATGCTGTACGTGTGCGTTTGCGTCCGATTCTGATGACATCGCTCGCGTTTGGTTTGGGGGTTGTGCCGTTAGCCATTAGTACGGGTGTAGGTTCAGGTAGCCAGAATGCCATCGGTACAGGTGTACTTGGCGGTATGATGAGTTCGACGTTCTTAGGTATCTTCTTCGTGCCACTGTTCTTCGTTATTGTTGAGCGGATCTTTAGTAAACGAGAGAGAAAAGCGAAAGACGAAAAGCCAACATCGGCGGAGTAATCTAACGTTCTAATCAAAGCCCTGTATTTACAGGGCTTTTTGTTGGGCGAAAAATATTATCGTTACAAGGATGGATAGCTACCTTGAATCAATTCGGGCATATTAAATGAGTCAAGATAAAAAGGGAGTAGGTGATGTCGGCAGTCAGTAAGGATCAATTAATCAAATTAGAGGTATCTCTCGCAAAGGGAAAGTGGTATTTCATTTTGGTGATTGGCGTACTGTATTGGGGGAGTGTGACGTCACTTTTAGTGGCGGGGTTTCAATACTTCACCGCTGAGACGCCATTTTGGCAGGCAATGAAAGTCGCACTATATATTTATCCCGCGAGTGGCGTGCTATTTGGCTGGACGCTATGGATGCAGTTAAATCACAGAAGAGATAAACTGCGCGGCAAATCTCGTCCATAATCAATACATAGCGCTGGCGTAGGAGCAAAATCGTGTCATCGGTGAGCAGTCTTATCACTAAGCAACTTGTCGTAGCGATGATTTGCCATGCTATCGCTATTGGCATTTTGGCCTATGGTGCCTATGAGTTTTATCTTGAGCAGCTTGTCGTCCCCGAGCTCATCCGTAGTGTTGCCGTAGCGGTATTTTTTATCGGCATGGGACTCGAACCCAATATGTTTTTTACACCGTTAAGTCAGGTCATGACCCAAGCCGACGATAAGTCGCCTAAGTCGAAATTACAAACGATGGTGTTTAACTTTGGGGTTTTCTTACTGATTTGTGGCTTTTTAATGGAATGGTTGTACGACTAGCCCGTTAAATCTGTCCATGAAAAAGGCGCCGAGACTAGCTGCGACGCCCTAATCAACCTAGCGAAAGTTAAACTCGTGCCTAAGGCGTGTAGTAAGTTGCTGCCCCCGGCCCTACAGGTAAACCAAAACCGAATACCCACAGAAAGAAAAACGCCGTCCAGCCGATGAAGAACACTAAGGTATAAGGCAGCATAGTGGCGATCAGTGTGCCTATGCCGAGGTTTTTTTGATAGCGACAGGCCACCGCTAAAATCAATCCGAAATAACTCATCATTGGCGTGATTAAGTTAGTTACCGAATCCCCAATACGGTAGGCCGCTTGAATGGTTTCTGGCGCATAGCCAACCAACATCAACATGGGCACAAAAATGGGTGCGGTAATGGCCCACTGTGCTGAAGCACTGCCCAGCATTAGGTTGATAAAACCGCACAGCATAATAAAAAACAGGAACAGGATTGGCCCAGTTAACCCTATGGATTGCAAGGCATCTGCGCCCAGCACGGCTAACACGGCGCCGAGATTACTCCAGTTAAAGAAGGCCACAAATTGTGCCGCAAAGAACACCAGTACGATATACAGTCCCATTGTACTCATACTGTGCGACATGGCATTGATAACATCTTTATCGTTATTAATACTACCTACCACTTTACCGTAGACAAAACCCGGGATCGCAAAACAGATAAAGATAAAGGCGACGATGCCTTTGAGGAAGGGTGAGCCCGAAACCAGACCGGTTTTAGGATCGCGCAGTGGTGCACCCTCTGGCACGACAGATAGCGCAAGGATCACCGCCAACACCAGCATTGCTAATCCCGCCCACTTGAGGCCGCGTTTTTCCAACTCAGTGACATTGCCCATGGATTGATGCACGGTTTCATCGGCATCATCGCCCTGATACTTGCCCAGTTTGGGCTCGACAATTTTCTCGGTTACAAAGGCGCCGAGGAAAGTGATCACAAAGGTCGAGACAAACATAAAGTACCAGTTAACCTCGGGGCCGACGTTGTAGTCGGGGTCGATCATCCGCGCCGCCGCTTCAGTTATGCCCGATAATAGTGGATCGACAGTACCTAGCAATAGATTTGCGCTGTATCCCCCTGATACTCCTGCAAATGCGGCGGCTAAGCCTGCTAATGGATGACGGCCTAAGGAATGAAAAATCATCGCCGCCATGGGAATTAATACCACATACCCAAGCTCTGCCGCGGTGTTTGACATAATTCCCGCAAACACGATAGTCACTGTCACTAAACGCTTTGATGTTCCCATAACGAGTGCGCGCATGGCGGCGGATAATAGTCCTGAACGCTCGGCGATACCCACACCCAGTAGGGCAACCAGAACCGTGCCCAAGGGGGTAAAACCGGTAAAGTTAGTGACTAAGTTGGACACTATCATCCGCAAGCCTTCGGCATTCATCAGGCTAACCACATGGATAAGTCCATCGGCACCTCGGCCGTGGGCGCCCTCGGGGCGTGGATCGGCCACCGTCAACTCAAAGTAACCAGCAATGCCAGACACCAGAATCACAGCGACACAAAATAGAGCAAACAGGGTAATAGGGTGTGGCAATAAATTACCTAACCGTTCGACAATATTCAGAAAGCGTACAAACCAGCCACTTGAGTTGATGTCATGTGGGGGCGGTGTCTTTATGGGAATATGATTGGATTTCAAACTCATGCCTTGCCTCTGTCGACCTTTGCTAGCGCATTTTTATCCGTGAGCTGAATCGATGCGGCGTGACTTGGCTGAGGAGCCTCTCGCTCAAGTGATTGGATTAACGCTAAGGTAAAAGTGAAAAAATTGGCCGAAAAGTATGATGCTTGTGCTTTAAATAAAACTTAAATGAGGCTAGAGCAGTATATAGGCAGATTTTGGATAAAAAAATGGACTCACGGGGAGTCCAGTATTCACGAGCAAAAAGGTTGCTCTAAACGTTGTGCAAATTAACTATAGCTTAGTTTTTCTGTATCCAAGCTGAATGTTTTCAATCAATTCGGGTTTAATCTTGTCACAAAAAATCTTGGGTCAGAGGCTCTTACCTGTGCAGTAAAAGATAACATTTCATTGCACTAGCTAACGCTTTAGATGAAATTCTTGCTTATTTATGGTTAGCTGTAGCCATTAAAAACAATAATAAACACTAAGGATGGAAGATGGACAAACTGTTACTAGGATTAGCGCTGATTTTTATCGTGACCTATCTTTGGTATGTCAGCCTAGTCAAAAAACGCAATACCGCCCTTGAGGCTCTGTCGGGGATCGATGTGCAGTTGGCTAAACGCGCCGATCTCGTGCCCAATATCCTCAAAATCGCCAAGCGATTTATGGATCATGAAAAGTCATTGCTCACTGAAATTACTGAGCTACGCACGCAATTAACCCGTCATTACAACAAGACTGACCCCAATGCGGTTAAAGAGCATATTGCACAAGCCGAGCAGTTAAATGACAAAATGGCTACATTGATGGTTAATGTTGAAAACTATCCCGAGCTGAAGTCCGACAACACTATGCTTGAAGCCATGCAAACCTATAACGAGGTCGAAGCACATATTTCGGCGGCTCGTCGTTTCTATAACTCAGCGGTGTCGGAGTTAAATACAGCCGTTGAAATTTTTCCCGGGTCGATTATTGCGTCAATGGCTAAGATTAAAGTGATGCCATTTTATGAAGTCAGTGAGGCATCTAAAGCACCAATAGACGCGGCAGATTATCTGTAATCTTTAATATTTGCGGGGGTAAAATACCCCCGTAAAATAACGATCTCAATGAATATACTCACCTTTATCTTGGGCAGTCCCATCAAGGCACAGCGACAGACAGTAAAACTGTCGGCAGAGCCTGCGGATAGGGAGTCGCTGCAACAGTACTATGATTCCCACCTTGCACCGCTTGCCGCCCGTTATGAAACCAAGCGCGTAGCGAGCCTGAAGGCAGCACGTCAACGCTTGTATCTCAGTTTAGTGATTGTTGCAGGTCTCGTACTATTAACGATATTGGGACATAGCCGTGGGCTGGTGTTGTTTCCGCTACCAATGATTGCACTGCTGGTATTAGGTTTTTGGAGTTTTACCCCGACAAGGCAGTTTACGCGTCAAGTACAGCAAGAAATCTATCCCATCATGTTTAAGTATTTTGGTGAAGACTTTATCTATAATCGCGAGATGCGCCTTGATATGAATCGGCTCTCGGCGGCAAAAGTCTTACCTCATTACGACAAGGTGAGTTTTGGTGACTATATTCACGGTCAATACAAAGGGGTAGAACTAATCGTCAATGAGTTAACTCTGACCAAAGATGTGCGAGTGGAAGAGTGGGACGGTAATAAACGCAGAACCGTAACCCGCACTGAAACCCGTTTTCGCGGCACTGTGGTCGAGCTCAGTAGTCACAAGCAGTTTATCGGCCATACCGTGGTATTAAAGGATCGTGGCGGATTAGCGAATTTCTTATCCGACAGTCATTCGGGGCTGCAAAGAGTGCGACTAGAAGACCCCTTGTTTGAAAAAGAGTTTGATGTGTTTTCAACAGATCAAATTGAATCACGTTATTTGCTCAACACCGCTTTTATGGAGCGATTACAGCAACTGGCAAAGGTCTTTGCTGGTGATATCCAATGTGCCTTCTTTCGCAACCGGCTGATCCTATTTTTGCCCAATCGTAGGAGTCGTTTCCAAATGCGCTCTATCTTTGATAGTGCGAATTTTTCGACAGAATTTAGCCAGTTAAACCGTGAGATGAAGCAACTCTTTGCTATTATTGAAATACTTAAACTAAACGAATACACGGGACTTTGATGATAGCAATGCACCAACCACCTACTTACCTTAAGTCGATTGCGCTATATGGGCTCGGCTTATTGTTAACTTGGGGGAGCTTTGCAACCGTGTTCGCCGAAGAGGTCAAACCGACTAAGCCGCGCATTGTGGCGCGCTATTCTGACAGTGGCATCGTCAGCGCGGAAGGCCAAGAAAAATTTAAGGTTTATCAATATCAACAGGCCAATGGCGTAACGGTTTTTACCGATAAAGCGCCATCGAGCAGCGATTACCAAATCCTACTGTACGATTGCTTTGCTTGTCGCCCAGACTCGACTATCGATTGGAATGGTATTCGGTTGTTTACCCGTAATTACGAGAGTTTAATCAGCCGTGCGGCCCATAAACATCGGTTAGATCCTGCACTTATCCGTGCGGTTATCCATGCTGAGTCAGCATTTAATGCTAGAGCGATATCCCGCTCGGGGGCTATGGGATTAATGCAATTGATGCCCGAAACCGCCAAAGAGATGGGTGTGACTAATGCCTTTTTGCCAGAGGAGAATATTCTCGGTGGCAGTAAGTATTTGGCGCAAATGCTAAAACAGTTCAATGGGGATATTGCGCTGGCCTGTGCGGCCTATAATGCTGGGCCTACAACTGTGACTCAGTACAACGGTATTCCGCCCTATCCAGAAACCCAAGCCTACGTAGAACGGGTGCAAATTCTGCTCAAGCGTTACCGCAGCACTAAGGTATAAGGTTCGCTGTAACTATCGATATTCTGCTTTAACAACAAACGCAGCGGGACAAGTAAAGTATCCGCTGCGCTATGTTGCAGCTTCATAATGTTGAAGCCAATCTGGCTGAGCTTATTCGCCAACTTCCCATTTTACACTGACATGACCATCTGCTTGGCCTAAGGTTTTACCTAAGTAATCGAGCATTTCGGTAGCAATTTCATCCAGTTGCCAAGGTGGATTGATCACCCATAGTCCTGCGGCAGTCATGCCAAACTCGTTAGAATCGGGCTTGATGGCTTGCTCGATACGTAGTTGGCGCTTAATACCGCTAGTGGCTAAGCGGGAGAGCATTTCTTCTGTTTGCGCGCGGTTGACTACCGGATACCAGAGCATAAATACGCCCGTGGCAAAGCGTTTGTGCGCCTTGATTAACGTGTCGGCCACTGTTTGATAGTCGGTCTTAATCTCATAACTGGGGTCAACAAGTACCAGTGCGCGGCGCTCTAGTGGCGGTACTGCGGCAATCAGCCCTTTTAAGCCATCGCCTTTAATCACTTTAACTTGCTTATCTTGTTCGAAATACTCATCCAGTAGCAGATGATCGGTACCGTGCAGCTCGTGCAGTAGCATACGATCCTTTGGCCCAAGATCCATATCGATAAAGGCTGGCGAACCTGGGTAAAAGTTCAGTTCTTCTGGATTGTCTTCATTAAAATGACGCACCGCATCTATATAATCTTGCAAGGATTTGGGCAGATCGGTTTTGTCCCACAGTTTTGCTACCCCGTCGAGATATTCACCTGTCTTTTGGGCAAACTCATCCGTTAACGCATAACCGCCTGCACCCGCATGGGTGTCGATATACACGAGCGGTTTGTCTTTTTTATGCATTAACTGCAAGGTTTGCAGCAACATAGCGTGTTTCAGCACATCGGCATAATTGCCGGCGTGATAACCGTGACGGTAACTTAACATGGGGGATCCTAGTTATTTGCAAACAAAGCAAAGGGAGGCAAATGCATGTCGGCAATTATACCTAGGATGCCCTATGGCGTAAAATTAATGCCTCACTTCGCCCGTTTTTTATGGGTGAGCCAATGTGAAGGGGTTTGCATCTGGAAGGTTTTTAGCCAAAGCCCAGCGGGGGCGGGTTTACCAAATAAGTAACCTTGAAACTGTTCACACCCTAGTGCGGTCAGTTGCATTAATTGCGTTTCGGTTTCGATCCCCTCAGCAATGACATTCAGGTTTAAACTTTTAGCTAATAAAATTGCGGCGTTGACAATTTGAGTATGGCGCTCGCTAATGCCGAGCTGGCTGACAAAGTAGCGATCAATTTTGATTGTATCGGCGCTTATGTCAATCAGCTGGCTTAAGGAAGCATGGCCTGTGCCAAAATCGTCAATCGCAATGGATACGCCCATACGAGCAAGAGTGTTTAAACGTCTGCCAGTTTCTTTATATTTTGAAAATACTGAAGTTTCTGTAATTTCAATTTCTAATAATGGGATGAGTTCAGGATGATTCATATAGGTTTGGATCAAGACTTTAAAGAAGCGATCCGACAGTATATCTTGCCCTGACAAGTTGAAAGCTATCCTGACCATAGGGACATTTTTTGGCCAAGCACGGATCAGTTGGAGTAACTGTCTAAGCACTTTCATCGCAAAAATCGCCTGTAATTGTGACGACTCTATAATGGGGATAAAGGTGCTTGGCATGATCATGCTGCCGTCTTTATCGAACATTCTGGCGAGCGCTTCAAAGCTAATGATATGGCCATCAGCCATCACTTTAGGCTGTAACCACATTTCAAGACGGTTGTGTTTTAACGCATCGCGGATTTTACTTTCTTGCGAGGAGGCCTCAAGCAAATTGTTAATCAAACCAACGTAATACACCATGACAGGGTTAGCTTGGGTGGTTTGTTTGATGGCAATTAAGCATTGCTCGGCGGCTTGCTGCGGCGCGGATTTATTACCTGAACAGCAACCTATTCGACATTCGAGATGATATTCAATCTGCTGTTCTTGCTTCAGTTTTAAACTGGTTGGTATGCGTTGCCGCAATTGTTGTGCAAGCGTCTCTGGGGAGATTAACGGTAGTTCGGTGAATTCTAGGGCAAAGGATGCGCCCCTAAAGCGGTATATTTTGGCCTGATGGCCGACACGTTCTTTCAGTTCTATGGCAAAGGCTTTTAGAATTGCATCACCAACGCCGATCCCAAATGCGGCATTGATTTGGCTGAGATTATCTATCTTAACTAAAGCGACGGTCATTGCTTGATGTGTCGCGCTTGGAGCGGGGTTATACCAATGGTTCTCGTTGGGTAAACCCGTGACTAAATCATAATAATGAGTGCTGATATGGTGCTTTTTAAGTCGACTTAATTCAAGCGCATGATTGGTTTGCGCCGTGATATCGTGACAGTGAAATAACAAGGTATCGTGGTGCTCCAATGAGGCTTTTTGCAGGAGATATCGATTGCTTTGGTTGTTTTTTAAACGGGTCTGAAATGACGCGGCGAGTAAATTGACGCTGGCATCTTCAGTTAAATCAAAAATGTCACATAGGCGAGTGCTATTGAGTGTGATATCGGTAGCAATGTTCTTTGCCGCATTATTTAGGTTGAGAATCACCCCATCCTCATTACAGAAGAAAGACGCTGTGCCATTATTCTCAAAAATCTCAGCATATTGATCTAAGGTATGTTGCAGTGCCTTTTGATGCTTAATCATCTGCTGTGCATGGATTTTTTGGGTTTTTAACAGCCGCATTGCCGATAAGGGGATACAGATATTAAAAAACATAAACAGTAACCCGTTTAGATAGGCGTGAGTTGCGGGCAGGCTAATATCCACATCGACAAGGGGCGGGAGGTTTTGGTTACGCAGCAATAATAAAAAAGGCAACACATTGAAGCACATCATCCAGCAGGCGACTTTTCTGCCAAACAGAAAAAGCGCCATCAGCGGCAGCGTATACAGAAAAGTAATACCCGCCTGCGACAAATTGAAATTAGGTACAAACAACAAGATAGACAAACAGGCTGCAACCACCATGACCAGCAAGCTGATTGAACTCGCCAGTAAACATCGACGGGTAAACCATAGCGCAAGAAATAGCACAGTTAAAAAACTGACCGTGATGCCAATAATAAAACTGAGGTTGAGTTCATATGCAATCAATGAACTGTGCAGCACTATGCTGGTGGTCAATACTGCACCACTTAGCAAAATAATCCGCAATAAACTGGTTTTTAATATGGTTCTATCAGGGTTTAAAAAGTCTTGCTCTCTGATAAACAAAAAACCTTTCAGCCAGTTAAGCAAAAAATGTCCTTATTCCATACGGAAGTCGCTAAGGTTGACTGGGAATAAGACATATAACATAAATCGCTAATTTGTTACATAAATAGATTTCTTCCATTATAAATCAGTCAATTACATTGTGATTGATGTTTGAGTTTTTATAGGAGCAGTTAGACAAATTGACCAACAACTTAATACTCGCAAACAAGGTGATTTGCTTGCATGTTCATCAAGGCGGTTCTTTGGCATAATGGCCGCAATTTCTACCCGTTAAACAGTGATCCCTTTGCCTATTCCAGTCTTTTTTAATCAGCAATTTCCAACACTTGTGGACATTTGTGCCCGTTGGCAACTGGTTTTTGATGTCGATGCGCCATTTGAATTGCGTTTTGAATCAGACACCTTGACGCTACATAAGCGTGATGAGCCTAAGCTCGATGGCATAGTGGTGGATTTTGTGACAGGCGCGGTTGCCCATAGACGCAAGTTTGGTGGCGGTCGTGGTCAGTCGATTGCCAAGGCTGTTGGGTTAAAGCAGGGCGTTACACCAAAAGTGGTCGATGGTACTGCGGGCCTCGGCCGCGATGCCTTTGTGCTGGCAAGTTTAGGCTGCACCGTGACTATGGTAGAGCGCCATCCTGTAGTAGCCGCATTATTAGAAGACGGCCTACGCCGCGCCTATCAAGATGCCGAAATCGGCGATTGGATGCGTGAACGTATGCAGCTTTTCCATGGTTCTAGCCTCGAAGCACTCGCCAAATTGGAGCAAGAGGTCGATGTCGTCTACCTCGACCCTATGTACCCCCACCGCGACAAATCAGCCTTAGTAAAAAAAGAAATGCGAGTCTTCCAAACCTTAGTCGGCGCGGATCTTGACGCCGATGGTTTGCTCGCCCCCGCCATGGCCCTAGCCCGTAAGCGTGTAGTGGTGAAGCGCCCCGATTATGCCGAAGACCTCGCCGGCGTTAAGCCCAGCATGGTTATCGAAACTAAGAAAAACCGCTTCGATGTCTATATAAAATCGGCAATGAAGTAGTGCTCGTCATCCATTTTTTAACGCCCTTTTGTCCCTGAGTTATTGAGGATTAAGACAATAAAAAAGCGCTAACCTAGGTTAGCGCTTTTGTTTTTGAATAAAGGTTATGTTTATCGCACTAAGGTAAACAGTGGGGTTTGACTGACCGCTTGAAAATCCAGCGCCATGGTTACACTGAGTGCTGTGATGGTAATAATTGAAAAACCAAACACTTGTCTGGCCCAACGTGGCATATCCACATCTTGACGATAACCTTTGAGGGCCATAGTTAGCCACCAGAGGCTGGTGGCACAGGTCACGGCCATAAAGGCGGTGCCTGTGTAACCTGCGAGTGGCAGCATGGTGCTGACCAAGGCGAACACTGCGATATAGAGCACTATATGGTGCTTCGCCTTGGCCATCCCTTCGGCGACGGGCAGCACGGGGATCTTCGCGGCTGCATAGTCATTAAAACGGAAAATCGCGATGGCGTAGGAGTGTGGCATCTGCCAGAGGCTGAACATCAGCAATAAAATCACTGCGCCCATATCCATTTGCCCCGTTACGCTGCAATAGCCCACCACGGGCGGTACTGCGCCCGAAAAGCTGCCGACTAAGGTACCGTAAACCGAGTTTCGCTTCATATAGAGGCTATAAATCCCGACATAAACGACATAACCAATAGCGGCAAACAGCAGGGCTAAGGCATTGGTGAACAAGGCTAAGATACCAAATCCAAGCACGCCTAAGGCGATGCCAAACAGCAAGACATGGCTTAGGGGGATTTCGCCCGTGACGGTGACGCGTTTGCAGGTGCGCTGCATTTTGGCGTCAATATCACGGTCAATACAGTTATTAATCGCGCAGCCTGAGGCGACGACTAAGGATAATCCCACTAAGCTTGCCAGCATCAAGACCAGATCCACATCGCCCTTCGCGGCCAATAGAAAGCCGCCAGCAACGGAAATCAGATTCCCGAAAATGATGCCAGGCTTAGTCACCTGAACATACCCTTTGAAGCGTGCTTTCCATTGCGTCGATGTCAATCTAGCTTGTGTGTTCATTTGCTGTGTCTCGTTACATCATCAAAGCGTTAGCTTCGAGAATGATCCATACCGACAAGCCAACCACCATCACGATGATCAGTGCGGTAAATAGGAAGGAGAAGGTGTTGATCTTGCCTTCCTTAGAGAAGTCCAAATGCAGGAAGTACTTAAGGTGTACCAAAATCTGCACCAGTGCCGTGACAACGACGATGGCAAGCGTTGTCGATTGCTCGAAGTGATGGGTCATTACCGCCCAGAATGGGATGGCAGTTAACACCACTGACAGCACAAAACCGACTAAGTAGGACTTGATGCTGGCGGCCAGATCGTCTGCGCCATGGCTATGATCATGGCTATTATGCTGGGATTGAGTATGTGCGCCCATTACAGTGCTCCCAATAAGTACACAACGGTGAATACGCAAATCCACACGATGTCGAGGAAATGCCAGAACAAGCTTAAGCAGCTCAGGCGAGTGATACTGCGATTGCCTAAGCCCGTTTTGGCGACTTCAATCATCATGATTGCCATCCAAATTAACCCTGCGGTCACGTGCAAGCCGTGCATGCCCACTAAGGTGAAGAAAGATGACAGGAAGGCGCTGCGTTGTGGACCGTTGCCATGTTCGATCAGGTGATGGAACTCATAGACTTCCATGCCGATAAACACACAGCCCAGTGCAAAGGTAATAGCTAACCAAGTGAGGGTTGCCGCCTTGTTGTGACGCTTAGCGAAAATCAAGGCAAAGCCATAGGTAATACTACTGAGCAGCAGGGCTGCGGTTTCGATCAGCACAAAGTCCAGTTCGAAAATGTCTTTACCCGATACACCGCCGTCGGTGTTCATATAGAGCACGGCGTAGGTGGCAAATACCGATGCAAACAGGATGCAGTCGGTCATCAGGTAGAGCCAAAAACCAAATAGGGTGTTGCCACCCGTGTCATGGTGCTCGTGGTGCTCCTCGGCGTGAGCAACGTCTAAATCAGCTGGGATTGCAACACTCATATCAGCCCCTTACTACATTGTTTAAGTGAGCATTTTCAATGCGTGCCACTTCATCGGGTTGAACGTAATAGTCGACATCGTTGTTATAAGCTCGGAATAAGAACACGATAAACGCGCCCACCATGCCCACAATCGCGAGCCACAGAATGTGCCAAATCGCAGCAAAACCCGCGGCAGTAATGCCCAGCGCCATTAAGATACCGCTTGGGGTATTTTTCGGCATATGGATTGGCTGATAGTGTTTTTGGCGTTGATACGCGGTGCCTTTTTCTTTGGCATCGGTAAAGGCATCGATATCAGATACTTGTGGCAACTTAGCAAAGTTGTAGAACTGTGGTGGTGATGCGGTTGACCATTCCAGCGTGTGGCCATTCCATGGGTCGCCCGTGGTGTCACGGTTTTGGTCGCGGTCACGGATACTCACGTACAGTTGCACGAATTGCAGAATGATACCGACCATGATGATGCAAGCACCCAAGGCAGCAATATAGATCCACATGTTCCATGCTGGGTTATCAATGTGGTTGATACGGCGAGTCATACCCATAAAACCGAGTACATACAGCGGCATAAAGGCCACATAGAAACCAATCTGCCAGCACCAGAATGACGCTTTACCTAAACGCTCATTTAAGTGGAAACCCGTCGCTTTCGGGAACCAGTAAGCAAAACCAGCTAAGTAACCGAACACTGCACCACCGATAATGGTGTTATGGAAGTGAGCGATCAGGAACAAGCTGTTGTGCAGTACGTAGTCGGCGCCAGGTACGGCCAATAACACGCCCGTCATACCACCAATGGTGAAAGTCACCATAAAGCCTAAGGTCCACAGCACTGGCACCGTTAAGCGCAGGCGGCCGCGGTAAATGGTGAACAACCAGTTAAACAGTTTTACCCCAGTCGGGACCGCAATCACCATAGTCATCACGCCGAAGAAGGCGTTGACGTTGGCGCTCGAGCCCATGGTAAAGAAGTGGTGTAACCACACGATAAAACCGAGGATCGAGATCGCGCCACTGGCCCATACCATGGAGGAATAGCCGAACAGACGCTTAGAGGTAAAGGTTGAAATCACATCCGAGAAGATACCGAACGCAGGTAAAATCAGGATGTACACTTCAGGGTGACCCCAAGCCCAGAACAGGTTGATATACATCATGGCGTTACCACCACCATCATTGGTGAAGAAGTGGAAACCCATGTAGCGATCGAGTGTTAACAGCGCTAAAACCGCGGTCAGGATCGGGAACGACGCCACGATCAGGATGTTGGCCCAAGTACAAGTCCAAGTGAAGATGGGCATTTGCATCAGCTTCATGCCAGGAGCGCGCATCTTAAGCACGGTCGCGATAAAGTTAACCCCAGTTAAGGTTGTCCCTATCCCCGAAATCTGCAGCGCCCAGATATAGTAATCAACCCCAACGCCCGGACTGTAAGCCAGCTCAGACAACGGCGGGTAAGCTACCCAACCGGTACGGGCGAATTCACC
The DNA here is from genome assembly GCF_006385735.2 of Shewanella sp. LC6. NCBI lineage: Bacteria > Pseudomonadati > Pseudomonadota > Gammaproteobacteria > Alteromonadales > Shewanellaceae > Shewanella > Shewanella sp. LC6. The sequence goes on along the minus strand of NZ_CP043902.1, from coordinate 4,903,063 downwards.
TAAACCTAATGAAATATTGATTAGCACAGCGCCAGAGGCGGTTAGCCAGAAGCTGAGGTTGTTCAAGAAGGGGAAGGCAACGTCGCGGGCACCGATTTGCAGTGGCAGCACTAAGTTCATTAGACCGATCATAAATGGCATCGCCATAAAGATAATCATGATCACGCCGTGGGCAGTGAAGATTTGGTCGTAATGTTCAGGCGGCAGATAACCTGCTGCGCCATTGGTGGCCAGTGCCTGTTGGGTTCGCATCATGATGGCGTCGGAGAAACCGCGGATCAGCATGATGAAGGCAAGCACTATGTACATGATACCGAGGCGTTTATGGTCAACCGAGGTTAACCAGTCGTGCCAAAGCACGCCCCATTTTTTGTGTTTAGTGATCAAGGCTGCGACGTACAGGCCTATCACGGCAACAACCGCAAGGGTCACCATGATAATAGGCTCATGATACGGAATCGCATCTAAGCTTAATTTACCGAGAAAAGACATGATTACTCCGCCTCCACTGGGTGAGTGGATGAGTGTTCTGTTGATGAAGTGTCAGAATGGGTTGAGCTTTCCATGTCGGCCATCTTCTGTTCGCTCGCCATATGCGCCATATCGTGGTGCATGCCAGCCATATTGTGGTCGGCACTCATGTGTTCCATACCTTCATGGCCTGCCATGTGCTCGTTTGAGTCCATGTGCATGTATTGCATAACGATTTGATCGAACATGCCGTGACTAACTGAGCCAAAGTATTCAACAGGATTGTTTTCACTCTTCTGTGCTAAGGCTTGGTAAGTCGCAGAGTCTAAGGTCTTCGTCGCCTGTTGTTTTGCCTTGGCTACCCAAGCATCGAAGTCGGCCGCCGTTGGCGTGGCAATGGCTTTAAACTTCATGCCCGCAAAACCTGCGCCGCTATAGTTAGCGGAAATACCGTCATAGGTGCCGGGTTCGTTGGCAATCAGGTGCAACTTAGTCGTCATCCCAGCCATTGAGTAGATTTGGCTACCTAACTGCGGGATAAAGAAAGAGTTCATGGCGGTATCAGAGGTGATCTTAAAGTTCACTGGTACATTGGTTGGGAAAGCCAGTTCATTTACCGATGCAACACCTTGTTCTGGATAGATAAATAACCATTTCCAGTCCATAGAAACCACTTCAACCGTAATTGGCTTGGCTTCGTGTTCGAGTGGTTTGTAAGGGTCGAGATCATGGGTTGAACCCCAAGTGATCACGCCCAAAATCAATACGATCACAATAGGCACAATCCAAACCACGGTTTCAATCGCGCTTGAATGGGACCATTTAGGGGCGTAAACCTCATGATCTCGGCCATCGCGGTATTTCCATGCGAAGAACAAAGTCATGAAGATGACGGGGATAACCACAATCAGCATGAGTAGGGTAGCGATGATGATCAGGTGCTTTTCATCGACACCGATCTGGCCCTTGGGATCCAATACGCCGCCATCACAGCCTGCGAGCATCAGGGCTATCGCCGCGAATGCTACTTTACTTAAATTTCGAATTAACAAAGGAAGATTCCTCTAACCCTAAGGTTTACAACTCTGCCCAGAGAGATTGGCAGTAGCATTGAGCGGCGTTATCCGAAGGCAAATCCGAAAGTGGCTCGAGCGCGGCACAAAAAATGCCTGCCACCCCAATGCAAGATTGAGGATCGACTTTCAGCGCTTAATGCTAAATTTGAATTTTAAAACAGAGAGTTACAATGGTGGGGCGCGACAACCGTGTGCAAGGTGCTCGAGGGATTTTAGCCTTGGGGGTGCTAAAAACAGGGCAGCATTAGTTAAATCTAAGCTGTTGAAAAACTTGAAGCCATTGTCGAACAAATTCCACAATTGCTTAATAATCTGGGGATTGAGCAGCAAAATGCTCAGCAGCGTGGCGCCGAAGAACTCGATTAAAAAGCCATCACTTAGGGTGATTAATTCGCCAATATCGATGCAGCCGCCGACCATCACTGACACTAAGTCAGCTGCGGGCAGCACAAACAGTAACCCAAAAAGCAGGGCTAAGTTTGTCATACTGAAGTGGGAGAACCTCGCAACGAGATTCAATCCTTCAGCGCAAAATTGGCTGAGTGCGAATTTCAATTAACAGGTCCGGCGTTGAGCGAGAAGAATTGTTGGCTGAATAAAAATTCAAGCTGCAACTTTTTTGTGCGGGCGGGAGGATAACAAGAAGCGGGGATTGATTGAAAGTGGATCTAGGTCACAAAAGGGCTTTTGCATTAAAAAAACCTTAATCAAAACTGTGTTTATACATTTTTTATACAAATTTAACTTAAAATAAACCTATTAAGCTCACAAAATATATGGGATTTGTGAGCGTTGTTTGCAAAATATTGAGGTTATATTTAGCCTGTTTAAGGCTAGATTGGGGAGATTGTGCTCGAATCGGACTATGCATGTTTGCCGATTTAGCGGGCAACCTACAGTGAATGGCAGGTTTATTTCAACAAAAAATAAGCATGTGACTAGGTCGTGTTGATGTTTCAGGGTTATTTTTGCAGCCAAATGCTGCCCGAAGGGTTCGCCTGGCAAGTCCTTGCTCTTACCTTCTGCCATAAGAGCCGTTCGTCATTGGAGTAGAATAACGACACATCATTCCTCGTTTCGCGAGCACGTGCTTGCCAGAAAGAACAAAATCTAATCTCGACGCGTCAACACGCCCTAGGTGCTGAGTCTGAACTTTTAACAGATACAGCATGGTAAAAGGTGTCCAAATTCGGCGATAAGGCGACTATTATTCAATACTTGGTTCGCTAACTGCCTTTACTAGGCTTGAGATTGATTTATAGATTAAGGCATTATGGGGCCATTCTGCTCGTTAACAGAATAAAAAGGGATTATATATCAAAGCATTTGCTCACCATGTAAAGATCAATTTATTCATTGCCTTAGCCTACTTTATTGTCGGTAAAATTGGTCTGATGATCGCTTTGCCGCCCGGTTATTCGGCGGCAATCTGGCCTGCTGCTGGAATAGCGATTGCTTCGTGCGTGCTATGGAAAGCCTATACACCTTGGGTGGGTGTTTTTATCGGGTCACTGCTGATTAATATCAATATAGGTGGCCAACTACATCTCGGTTGGTTGCCCGTCAGTATTGCCTTGGGCACGTTACTACAGACCATTATTTCTGCTCGAATTATTCGATACATCGATCCTTTACTGACCTTTGATAAACCAGAAACTGTTATAAAATCAATGGTTAGTCTCAGTGCTGGTTGTATTATTGCCTCTCTATTGGGTAATGCTGCACTTGCAGTTTACGGCATGATTCCAAGTTCGGATCTCGTTACCAGTATGCTCAATTGGTGGATGGGCGATTTCCTTGGAGCGGTCATTTTTATCCCGCTAACCATATTAGTGTTTGATCGGCGACCCATTTGGCGCTCAAGGCGGATTCAAACAGGACTACCTTTGGTGATTGGTTTTTTACTTTGCGTGGGGATTTATTATTACGCAGATATGAACCAGCGGCAGCAACTGCAGGATAAGTTTCAAATTCAATCCAATGCGATTATCAGTAGTGTGGAAACTTTTCAGGGAACCAATCTACAACAATTAGTTGCCCTTGCCAGCCTGTTTGATAACAGTGAAATAGTCACGGAAGATGAATTTATTCAGTTCGGTAAACGTAATCGACTCCAATTAGATGGCTTCAAGGCTTGGGCTTGGTCACCATTGATTGCGGCGAGCGATAAACAGAGTTTTGAGTCTGCAACCACAGCTGAGCTGGGGCGACCTTTCAATATCAAATATTTAGAGGGGGGCAAACCAAACGCCGACGGCTGGCTTGTGCCTGTTAAGTATGTGCAACCTATGTATAGCAGTCGCACCGTACTTGGATTAGATCTCAACAGCGAGTCTGCGAGGGCGGCAGCCATAGCAAAAGGGAGATCAACGCTTGCGCCGGTCATCACAGGCAAAATCCAATTAGCTGAAGATCCTCATGGCCTTGGAGGCACGCTACTATTGGTGCCTTCTTTCGATCGCGTTGGTAACATTAAAGGATTTTGTTCGGCGGTGATCGATATCCAAAGCATCATCAATAAAGTCGAACAGGTAAAAGGTTTGCATTGGCGGCTAACGGATATGAGTGCTGATGGAGCCTTGCTCTATGCGAATAGTCAGAAAGAATTTCCTACCTTTTCTGGTAAGTTACATAGCGATAAAACAGGCCAATACTATCAGGCCCACTTAACGCTTGCCGATAGGCAATGGCATATTGTGATTTACGAGTCGTATGCTCAACTGATGGGTGAATCTTACAGTCTGTCACTGTTGCTATTACTTTTAGCCTTTATCACCTGTGCCGTTGTGAGTGGTGTGACATTAATCTCTTCCGGTGAGCGTCATCGGATTGAGGATAAAGTGGCAGAAAAAACTATGGCACTTTCGAAGGAGATTGCGCGTAACCAAGCATTTCAAGCCACCCTCGTCGAGAGCGAAGAAAAATACCGTAACCTATTCGATAAGGCACCCGTTGGCCATGTGTTAAAACGTCTTGAGGATGGGCACTTTGTCGCCATTAACCAAGCATTTACTGAAATTACGGGCTACACACTAGAGGAGCTTCAGGCGCTTGATCCTTGGGATCTTACCCCGATTCGTTACCAAGTGACTGAGGCTGAGCAGCTCGAACGCCTCAAGCAAACACGCCGTTATGGTCCTTATCAGAAGCACTATCGGCATAAAGATGGACAGCTAGTCGCCGTCAGACTGAATGGCTCCTTAGTGGCCGCAGCTAATGGTGAGCCGCTTATCCTGTTTATTGTGGAAGATATTACCGCGCAAGAGCGAACTATTGCCCGAGTTAACTTGCTGGCACAGGTATTCCAGCAAAGTGGGGAAGGTATCACTATTATCGATGCCAATGATGTCATCGTGGATGTTAATAGCGCCTTTAGCCAAATTACTGGTTACTCAAGGGATGAAATCATAGGTAAAAACTGTCGTTTTATTGAAGCCGCTCGAACCGATAAAAACATTGATGCTCAAGTGCGAGCCGCGCTTGAGCAAACGGGGTTTTGGCAAGGAGAAGTGTGGGATCGCCACAAAGATGGCTATGATTTCCCGAAATGGCTGATGATGTCTGTGGTGCGCGACGAAACTGGGGCAATCAGCCATTACATCGGCAGTTTTACCGATATCAGCGAACGCAAGGTGAATGAGGAGCGCATTCACTTCTTAGCGCATCATGATTCCTTAACTTTGCTACCGAATCGTTTGAGTCTGCAATCGCGTTTGGAGATGGTTTTTCAGGAGGCTTTTGTCAGCCAAACCCAGATTGCCGTAATGTTTATCGATATGGATCATTTCAAAAATATTAATGACACCCTGGGACATCATGTCGGCGATATGTTGTTGCTCGAAGTGGCGCGGCGCTTAAAGAGTATTGTAAGCAGTGACGATATCGTCGCGCGCTTAGGCGGTGATGAATTTGTCGTGGTGTTGTCTGATACGGATCACGATAGCGTCGCTAAGGTGGCGGAAGCCTTGCGCAGCGGTCTGAATCAAGTCTACATCATAGATAACAAGCCCCTACATTCATCACCTAGCATAGGCATCAGCCTATTCCCAACCGATGGTGATAGTGTTGAAGCGTTAATGAAAAATGCCGATATGGCCATGTACCGCGCCAAGGCGGCGGGGCGAAACAACTATCAGTTTTTCACCGCTGCAATGAATACCTTAGTGACTGAGCGCCAGCAAATTGAAACTGGGCTCAGGCAAGCCATTGCCCGTGATGAGTTACTGCTGCATTATCAGCCGCAGATCGATATCAACACCGGACAAATGGTGAGTGTTGAGGCGTTGATCCGCTGGCAGCATCCTGAATTGGGATTGGTTGCTCCCGATCGCTTTATTCCTATTGCCGAGGAGATCGACATGATTATCCCCATCGGCCAATGGGTATTAGAGCAAGCACTCGCACAACTGGCGCAGTGGCGTAAAAAGGGCGCGAAAGACTTGCGAATGGCGGTTAATCTATCGGCGCATCAACTGCGTAAAGAGACCATAGTTGCTGATATTATCAATGTGTTAGCTCAATATGATCTTGGCAAGGGAGCATTGGAGCTTGAGATCACTGAAAGTGTCGCCATGCAGTATCCTGAGCAAAATGCCAAGTTGCTGGCCGAGTTGCGTCAATATGGGATTGAATTGGCTATTGATGATTTTGGCACCGGCTATTCGTCACTCTCGTACTTGAAGTTGCTGCCCTTAGATCGGCTTAAGCTCGACCGTTCCTTTGTCAAGGATATTGAAAATGATCCAAACGATGCGGCAATCAGCGCGGCCACGATTTCGATGTCCCATGAGTTAGGGTTAACCGTGGTGGCTGAAGGAGTCGAGAACGAGGCCCAACTGGTATTACTCTCGAGTATGGGTTGCGATCTGGTGCAGGGATATTATTTCAGTAAACCCTTATCTGCAGATGATTGTTTGCGTTTTATTGAACGCAATTTTTAGGCCGTTTTTTATCCATTTAGCACTATACTTGAGTCAGTCTGGCGATAGGACATGGATACATTAAGGACAGCGCTATGCAAGTTATCTTCACTAAAGGTTCGACCCGTTACGCTCAATTACGTTGTGTTCGCATGGATGGTAGTGCCACACAAACTCAGATGCCTGAGCAGGGGATTGCTCCCCACGATATGATTCACTACGTCGTTGAAAAACGCCTGCGGATTCAAGGGGCTTTTTTCGCGCAAATACGTGCTGGTGCCGATATCAATTTCACCCTTGAGCATAACGAAGCTTCTTTAGCGGTTGCTGATAAAACTGACATTTGGCAAACCGAATCGATCGTCGAAGCATTGCAATCTCTGCTATGGTCTGCTGATACGCCTAGCTATGCAGGATTTATCTATTTACTCGAGCAGGCCTGTAGTAACCGAAAGCTAGCTATCCCAGAGATTTCACAATCTGACTTTGAACATATTATCAATGAGATAATGGAGCTTACCATCGAGTGGCAAGGTATGGGAGAAGGCCAGTCCTTGACCCTAAAGTTTTAACGACTGAGTTATCAAAAAGAGCGCGAATCTTCGCGCTCTTTTGTTATATTTGATCTTTGCTTATTCCCGCTGGCGACGTTCTTGGCTCTGAGTTGAGCGGCCTTGATTACGCTCCACACTGCGTGATGCTTGCATATTTTGGCGGGGTTCGCTCTGCCTTACTCTCGTCTCTTCCCGTTGTCTTGGCTGTGCTTGACGGGGCTGCTCGATACGTTGCGGTTCGGCGCGTCTTACCTCGGGGCGAGCTTCCTGTCTTTGTGGCTGAGAGTGAGTCTCGACGTTACGCGGCTGCTGGTCTCGACTCTGGTACTGCCTTTGTGAGATATCCTTAGCTTGTTCCCGCGATGCCTTAGCCTGCATTTGCCTTACCTGATTATCATTGCGGACATTGTCGTTACGCTCTTTTTGGTAACCTTCCCTTTTGGTTTGCGCCGAGTTCGTCGGTGCCACGCGGCGCTCTTTTAACTCGGCTTGAGTATTCTGAAAGCTGGGCGCCCGCTCGCGGCTGTAGTGATTATCGCGGCTTAGGTTATTGCTTCTGTCCTTATCTTGGCGCTTGTCATAGTTCTTGTTGTCGCGGTTATAACGTGTGTCTTGGTGTTCCCTTGATTTCGAGTACTGGCTGGTAAAGTGCTGGCTGCTGCCACTGGAGTGGGAGTCGCGGCCACGGAACTTGCTGTCAGCGTAGTAGCGTTCTTTTACCACGGGATTATGGTAAACCACGCCGCGTCTGTGTTCGGGTTTATGCTTCCAAGGTTGAGCGCCATGGCTGACCGAGTATCTTTCCCGTGGACGATAATGGTGGGAGTGATGGTGATCTATCACGACGACTTTATGGTGATGCCAATGAAATGAGCTAAAGAAGTAGTTAAAGGAAATATGGATACCAGGCGACCAGTAAAAGTAGCTATGGCTTGGGCGGTAAGGGTAGCCAACATAGCCGCCAAACTCCCAATATACTGGCGGATAGGCCACGCCCCAACGCCAAGTACCGTAAACTACGCGGGGGTCATAATAGGGCACATATACCACTTCGCGGCGTACAGGCTCGATGATGATCTGGTTATTGGCGCGAGTTACCGCCATATTCTCCATACTGGCTAAACTGTTGGCTTTATCCGCCTGTTGTCTGAGTGATTGAATACCGTCCATCACTTGCGCCTCATCGGCCAAGAAGGCTTCGCCAAGCCTTTGGGTCCAATCCAAATCTTCGCTCATTTTCTGTAAGACATTGGGGAAAGCCATTAGGGCTTTAACACTCGGGTCCCAGTCCTTGTCTTCGGTGCGAGACATCACTTGATCAGTCGACAACTTAGGATGATCTTCCAACCAACGTTGCGCTTGTACTACTTCGAGTGGATAGGTTGAGGCGATCAAAATATGGCTCAACAAACTATCGGGATAGAGGGCAATAGGCGCAAGCATCTGCTCGAGTTCGGCTTGGCTCAGTGAAGCACTTGAACCTTGGCTAACGGATACGCCCGCAGCTTGCGTCGGCGCGGTGAAAGGCAGAGCAACTAAAGCCGCCGATAACACTAGCCATTTCCATCGATATAATCTGTTCATGGTTCGCTCCAATAATCCTATTTGAGGATGTTATTGGCATCATAGGCGCGTGAATATGAACATAAGCTGAAAGTATATTGTGCGGCAAAAGCGTGTTGTGGATTTATTTTCTTACCAATAAAACGATATATGGCATTGAAAATAAAAGATTAAGCAGAATGAGTAAAGTTAACGGTAAACTTGGCGCCACCTAAATTTTCTGAGCGGGAAACAGAAATTCGACCGTTATAGCTATCCACTAAATCGCGGACAATCGCTAAACCTATGCCGTTACCTTGATGATAGGAATCGGCGCGGATCCCGCGCTCAAAGATTTGCGTTTGCAGGGTTTCGCTGATCCCTGGGCCGTCATCTTCGATACAAAGTTGCAATTGATAAGCATCGCCGGTGACGGTTAATTTGACCGTTGATTTAGCGGCTTTGCAGGCATTGTCGAGTAAGTTACCTAAAATCTCGGTGAGATCGGCTTCATCGCCCTTAAAAACCGCTTGTTCAGCGATTTCGCCACCGAGGTTAATTTGCGGTTCTCGATAAATCTTGGCTAAGGTGCGTAGCAGTTTATTGGCCACCTCATCAACCTTAATCCCTAAATGCCATGAGGCGGCCGCCGCAGTTTGGGCGCGTTTAAGCTGGTGGCTGATGATGCGACTGATGTTCGACACTTGCTCACTCGAGGCTTCACTTAAATCCACCTGACTTTTAATCACCGCCAGTGGTGTTTTGAGACTATGAGCTAAATCCGCAAGGGCGTTGCGGTAGCGCTTACGCTGGGTTTGTTCGGTATTGAGCAAGATATTGAGCTGCCTCGCCACCGCTTGTAACTCGCTGGGGTACTGGCTGCTCAGCTGGGTTGATTTACCCTGTTCCACATCATGCAGCTCTTGGGTAAAGCGTGCCAGTGGTCTAATGGTCCAAATCAACCAACTCAGCTGAAATATCAGCATCACGAGAATTAAGATCAGTAACCAAGTCCAAAGCTGTTGATTAAATTGAGCTATCTGCTGCTGAAATTCATGTTCATCTTTAATGATATGGACAGTCACTGGCACATTTTCATTCAGGCTGGCAAAGCTCACACTAAAGCTATAGATAAGGTGTGGCGCGCCCGCGAGGTCGATTTGCTCAAAGGCACTTTGGCCCGTTGGCGGAATGGTGAACTGTGCTGGTGGCGTGATGCCCATAAAGGATTGCGAATGCCAGACGATGCTCTGTTTATGCTCCGCATCTTCGGTGGTGGCTATGGCATAAAGCCCTGATTGAATAAGGTTAAAGCGGTTCTCGAGCACTAATTCAGGGATAAAAATCCGTTTATTTTCGACTTCAGTTACCGCTAATACTGAATATACATAGGCACTTAGCTCATTTTTAGCGGCACTCTTTACCTGTTCAGCAAAGGCGTCATTGAGGGCGACCCCAATCAGCGGCAGCAGCACCAAGATAAACAACAGTGCGCTAAGGACGAGCCGAGTCTTTAAGGAGTTGAGCAACTGCCAGGCAAGCGCGCGTTTACTCATCAGTACCTTGCTCAGGAGCAATGACTCTTAAACGATAGCCCTGGCCGCGCAGGGTTTCGATTAGATTGTATTGGTTATCGGGGTCGAGCTTTTTGCGTAAACGGCGGATAAAGACTTCGATGACGTTAGAGTCGAGGTCAAAATCCTGATCATAAATATGTTCGGTGAGTGCTGTTTTAGATTTCACTTCACCTTGATGCAGCATAAAGATCTCAAATAGCTTGTATTCAGAGCCGCTTAGCGTGACGAGTTCGTCCCCTTTGCGGACCTCTAAGCTACTGGTATTTAAACTAAAGGGGCCGTTAGTGATGATTGGGCTTGCCTTACCTGCCGAGCGGCGGCTCAAGGCTTTGAGCCGAGCCACTAATTCTTCGGGATGAAAGGGCTTAGTGAGATAATCGTCGGCACCGGCATCGAGACCTTCGACTTTATCTTGCCAGCTGTCGCGCGCGGTTAAAATTAAGATCGGGAAAGCGCGCTCTTTTTGGCGAATGCGGCGGATAAGGCTAATACCGTCGAGTTTAGGTAAACCGACATCGATAATGGCGGCGTCATAGTTATATTCAACGGCTTGAAACAAGCCCTCTTCGCCGTCGCTGGCGACATCAATGCTGTAATGGGCATCCAGCAAGTGCTGTTTTAAGTTGGTTTGCAGTGCTACGTCGTCTTCAACGAGTAAGAGTCGCATATTAATTCCTCGACACGCGTCCTGTAGCGGCATCCACCGAAACTGAAAAAACCTGGCCATCATTATTGAGGATTTTGACTCTATAGCCTGAGCCGCTCGACTGCACGCTGAGCACTTTGCCTCGATATTGACGCTGCACCATAGCCACGGCTTGGTCTGGACTATTCACCACAAGGCGGCGCTGCTCATTCTTAACGCCTTGGTCGCGCGATTGATTGCGATCATCGTGTTTATCATTGCCCGCTATGCAGCCAAAGGAGGCACATAAACAAGCGACTAGGGTCAGTGTCAAACCAAGTTTCATATCTGTTACCCGTACAGGTTCGGCGATCTTAAGTAAGTGGCGAGCTTGATAGCTTATCGAGTCGACTAAGAATACCTCATCACCATAACAAACACATAGAGATCAGCCAATTGGTAAACACAATTCCTTTAAAATTCACTGTGATTCGTGAGATTTTATCGAGTTAATCCTCATCGAACCTCTTTACATATCAGGAGTCATATCCTGTGACATATTAGTAGTGTTAACCACAGCAGATGAATTAAGGCTGAACAGCATTGTTGCTCTGAAATAGAGCAGATTTTAATGTTCAGCTTATGTTCACCTTGAGTGCCCTCTAATGTCACCAATTTGAGCGGATTATCCAATGGGGTATTCAAGATGAACACAGTGAAACAACAAGTTATCGCAACCACGACTTATGTGAAGGCTGTAGTATTGGCCAGTGCATTACTGGCATCGACAATGGTGAGCGCGCAGCCGAGCGACGAGTCAAACTTGGCGCCCTTTAGTGCAGCAAGTATTGGGATGATGAAAAAGGCCGATGCCGAGCAAGCCGTCAAGCAAGAGCAGCAAGCCTTAAGCCTATTGCAACAGTCGGCTCCCGCTCAAAGTGTAGCGGAAGCTACTGCCGCTGCGGTTAAATCGCTGGCACCGTCCTTCTCGGCACAAGGTGCGAATGTTCAGCGAGTACAATTGATGGGTGCAACCCCCATGACTCGCGAACAAGTGATCGCCAAACATACGAGTCAGCCGATCCCCAGTTCAAGCGCCGCCACTGAAGATCCCTATCGCGCCCCTATTTATCACAGCTTTGCGATTTTTGATGCCAGCAGCCGTTTGTTTGAAGACTTTGATTACGATGGGTTTTATCAAACCTTTAGCGTAACCTTCGATGTAGATGTGTTTGGTGCATATCTTAATGAACGCGCCGACCTGTTTGCCGAGTTATACCTCAGTCGTAACGGTGGCCCTTGGGTGCATTACTACACCACGGACGTGTTTACCATCTACGGTGACTCGACTCAGGATGATTACGAAGTGCTGACGACCCTCTACACTGGCTATCAAACGGATCACTACGATGTATTAATCGATGTCTATGAGGTTGGTTATAGCGATATTGTTGCGACCATTAGCGCCGATGATACCGATGGCTTATATGCCTTGCCGCTAGAAAGTCGTGACCGCGATAGCTCTGGTGAGGTAATTATTGTCGAAGAAGGCGGCGCAGTTTCTTTCTTTGCTCTGCTTGGTTTAGGGCTACTGGCTGTACTGCGTAAACGTGAAGAGTTTATTTAAGATTTGATTTTGATGTGCAATTTGACTGAGTTTATCAAAGGCCATACTGACTATACACGCAGAGTAAGAAGTCGGTCTCACCTTAACATGGCAGCGTATCCATCGATACGCTGCTTTTTTATTTCAAAATGCATACCGCAAAACAAGCAGAAATCATGCGTTTGCGCACTTTCTACCCAGAATGATTTTTGCTATTGTGGAAATCAAATTTTAAATCAGTGGGTTGTGTGTAGTTTTACCAAGTGTTCAGAGGTGAGATTAGGCGCAAGCGCACGATATAAATCGTTATGTATACAAGGAAGGGTAATGTCTTCGATCTACGAAAAAGAAGAGTTATCAGGTAGCGATGTACAAAGTGAAGTACTCCGGCGAATGGAGAAATACAATGATAAGTCCTTCTTAGAATGTTTCTCAATTTACCTTGGTACGGCACAAATTCTCGAGTTTGCCTTAAAAAAACTTTTAGAGGAATCTTTTGGCATACCTGAGTCGGAAACGGAAAAGCTCACACTTGGGCGGTCGCGAGCAAAACTAGAAACTGTTGGTTTACGAGCCGATTATACAGAGCTACTAAAGCAAGTCGTCAAAGATCGAAACCATGCCGCTCACGAGTTATTGGCTAACCAAGTATTAATTGGAAACTTGGGCGTAGAGTTGAGCGAACGTATGCAATTCAATGAATTAAAGCATTTTATTTATGGCTTGGAGCAAGCTGTATTTCTGTTTGATTATTTTCAGCACAACGATGCATGGGTTGTAACTACTTAGCTGATTGACCCATTTCTCATTGCCCTGTGACGACAGAAAGAAGTGGGCACATCTCCAAGTAAAGGAATAAAGAAGGAAGAAAGTGGACACCCATCTTAAAACGTCGATTTTGCCTATGATGCTGCCCAAGTATTTTTAATGACCCTATTCAAGCCACTTTAGCCTGAGTAAGTTGTAGGCAAATCTAAAGTGCATTATGTGCTTGTTTTATCTTGGGCGACCTCATTTATTAGCCTCATGTATTAGGAGAACAGTCAGATGTCATCTGTATCTGAAAAAGATTGGAAGAGGCTCAGCAGCCTCAAACAGAGTTTGCTCAATTCGGCATGCGAGACAATTTTTGAGCGTATAGAGCAGATATCATCTACCCGTAAAGGTCGGGAGCATGAGGCTTACTTAGCTCTTTGGAAAGTGATTAACAAAGAAGATAATGCCATCGCTGAGATGTTTGATGATCTTAAGCGTAGTAATGCGGTCGTTAAAATAGCAGCCTTGAAACATCATGGTGTATTGACTGATGAGCAATTGGCGCTGTTTTCGCAAGAAACACAGGATGCGGTTGCCCATCTTTGCAGTCACAGACGCTAACAGACGCATTTTATTGCCAGCAAAAACACTGGCTACAAAATCAATCCTCTGCACAAATCCCCTTTTTCTCTCGGTGTTTATCCTGTCGGATTCGGGCTAGTATGGGCAAGTTACGTTAACTAAAGGAAGAGAGACATGATTGCTCAAGGTCAAAAATTACCAGCGGCGACGCTAAGCCAATTAACAAAAGATGGCATGGTAAATCATCAAGTTACTGAGCTGTTTGCGGGTAAAAAAGTGGTGTTATTTGCAGTGCCTGGTGCTTTCACTCCAACCTGTTCTGAAGCACATTTGCCAGGTTATGTGGTGCTGGCCGATCAGTTTAAAGCCAAAGGCGTTGATTTAATTGCCTGTGTATCGGTAAACGATGCCTTTGTGATGAAAGCGTGGGGCGAAGCGCAAAATGCGTCTGAGTTACTGATGCTTGCCGATGGTGACGCCAGCTTTACTAAGGCGCTCGGACTCGAGATGGATACTGCAGGCTTTGGCGGTGTGCGTTCACAACGTTATGCGATGATTATCGATGATGGCGTGGTAACGTTACTGAATGTTGAAGCACCTAAGTCATTCGAGGTGAGCAAGGCCGAAGTGGTGTTGGCGGCTTTAAGTTAAGATAAGCGGATGCCCCTGCGCTTATGGGGCTGATGTGCCGCTTGCTTGAGCGAGAACAATAGCCAGCCTAGATGAGGCTGGCTTTTTATTCGGGCTTTTTTATACGGTTATTGAACGAGTTGAATGCTGTCGGCATCGATAGTGACTTCTGACCAGTCCTTATCCACTTCACCGCGAATAATGACTTGGGTTTCAGGCGTGACGGTATGTCCGAGCCACAGATCATCGTCAATTTCAATTTTAATCTCGCCCGTGCTGTCACGGAAAATATAATCATCGTGGCCAATTGAAGACATGATATGGCCGGTTAACTCCACTTGAGTGTCATCGCTGGCATTGAGCGCACTGACGACATCATGAATAATTTGCCGTGCGCTGGGGCCTTGAAAGCCGCCACGTAATTGGGGTTCGCCCGTTGTTGGTTGAAATCCAGCTTGGCTGTACAAGGCACTCAATGACAATGTGATTGCTAACATGCTTAAGGTGATTTTATTCATCTAAATGTCCTCTTTCTAATCTTACGCCGCTGGGCGACTCATCTACGGCGAGTATCATGCCAAGACGAGCGTGAAGCAGTTGTGAAGAATTTAAGCGGATTCATTTAGATGCTGTTGTGGCTCGCCGTTATCCATAAATTGGATTGTTGCCAGATAGTCATTCCCTAGGCTTTGGGCCAAAAAGTGCCACCCCATGCGCTCGCAGATACGTTCAATAATAATCAAACCACAGCCATAGCCCGTGGGCTCGGCGCTGTGGTGGCTAAGCGGATTTTTTATGGTTAGTTGATTGTTATTCAGCGTGATTTCAATATCGCCACTGCTGTAGTTAAAGGCATTTTTAATTAAGTTGCCTATCACTATGTCCACAAAACTCACCGGTGCGCAAATGGCAGTATTTTGGTTAACGCTGAGCTGATAGCGGATTTCGTGTTTGGCAAAATGCTGCGCCATTTCACTTAATAGCTGCGTAAGGCGTGCGGCTAAATCAACTTGGTCATAGTGTTGCGATTCAATCTGTTCCTTACCTAATAATAAAAAGGTTTCGGTGAGGGTTTTCATCTGTTGGCTTGCGTAATCAATGCGGGCAATGGCTTTGTTGGCGATCCGCTGCTGAGCTTCGCTCCCGTTGTTTGGCAGTTTTTTAAGTAATTCTGTCGAGCCTTGGATCACCATAATGGGCGTGCGTAGTTCATGGGAGGCAAAGCGGCTAAACTCCTGCTCCCGAGTAAAATAGGCGGCAATTTTGGCTTTATTTTCCAGTAGCGTTTGTTCTATATGGCGGGTTTCACGGTAGGGCGTGCTAGGGATAAAGCTTGGCTCCTCTGGCGTCAGCGCATTGATTTTGCGTTCAATTTCAAAAAATGGTGCCGATAGTAGCCGCACAAAATATAAGCCATAGGCCATGATGAACAGCAGTAAACCTACCCCGAAGAAGGATATCAAAATATGCAGCCTGTCCTCATATCCATCGAGAAAGTCATCCGCATCATCCTTATACACCACATACAATAAACCTTGTCCTGATGGGTGCGGCGAAATCAAAAAGTGCTTATCTTCGGCGCCCAATTGGTGCTCATAAAAACCCGTTTGTTGATAAGCTTGCAGCCATTGCGGCACAAACTCTTTGCTCCAATAGGTGGTGAGTTCGTGGATATCGGGGAGCTGAGCTTTATCGCCAAATCGTTGATAGTTTTTTTGGTATTCGCGGGTTTCGGTCGCCAGTTTGTGTTCAAGGCTAATGACCTCAATTTGTTCTTCGGCGATATAAATCAAACCCCAGAAAATCGCGAACATTAGGCTCGTTAGCACTAAAAACGTTAGGCGAATTTTTTTGTATAAGCTCGGTAATGGCTTAGGGGAGGAGTCGGTAACCTTGGCCATGAATCGTCTCTAGTTTGGAATCTGTAAAGCCCTTATCCAATGCACTACGCAGGCCGTAAATATGGCTACGAAGCGCGTCGCTACAGGGTGCTTCGTCACCCCAAACCGCATCGATAACTTGTTCTTTACTCACAATGGCGGGGGCATGTTTGAGCAGTAGCGTCAAAATCGTGCGTTGGATTTTACTCAGCTTGATTTCCTTACCCGCGCGGCATACTTGCTGCGTTGCGACATTTAAGCTGATTTCACCAAAGCGCAATATACCTACATCTAAACGCGGCCCGCGATTATGTAGTGACCGTAGACGCAGGCATAGTTCTTCCATGGCGAAGGGTTTATTTAAAAAGTCATCACCGCCCGAGGTAAAGGAGTCAATTTTGTCCTGCAGGCTATCTCTGGCGGTTAAGAACAAAATCGGCGTATTACAAAACAGCTCTTCGCGCAGTTTTTTGACCGTACGAATACCGTCTAATTTGGGCATCATAATATCCATAATGATCACGTCATAATGGTTTTGCTGTATTAAATTGATGGCGCTTTCACCGTGATAGGCGCAGTCAGCAATAATGCCTTCGAGGGTTAAATAGTCCATGATTGTTTCTATAACATCATGATTGTCATCAACAATTAATACTTTCATTGCTTATCTTCATTTCTTCACGTTTGCTTGACGTTTCCCATACTAAGATGCCAGCCGTTGATTTAACAAGGTAAATAAGGGAGAAAAAATGAATAAGCACTTAGTAGGTATAGGTATTAGCGCATTACTATTAACCGCCTGTGGTAGCGATGGTTCATCAACGGATGTGGCGCCACCTCCCGCGAATTTACCCGCTAAAGTGATGGGGACTGTGACTCAAGTGTCCGCAGACCATCAACAGATCACTGTGAATGGATACAAGATTAATATCGCCAATGCAGATATTCGTTATCAACAACAGCCACTGGATGCAAAAGCTATTCAAGTGGGGATGCGCCTAGATTTGGTTAACCAAGGTCAGCAGGCTAAAACGGTTGCTGTCGATCCTGCGCTGGTCGGTGAAATCAGTGCCATCAATCAAAATAATATTACGGTCAATGGCATACAGTTAGCCGTTGCATCAGCTAGCCAATATAAAAAGGGCGATTGGGTAGCGGTAAATGGCTACCCCACAGTGGTCGGACAATGGCAGGTAGAGTCGATTAACCTTTTCCCGAATCTCGCAATTGCTGAAATCGAAGGTCGAGTAACAGAGCTTGATCCTGTTGCGCAGCAATTCCGCCTAGGCTCAGCCTTGATCGATTACGCTGGTATCACCCCAGAGGGGCAGCTCGCCGAAGGCGTGTGGGTTGAGGTTGAAGGTAAATTGGAAGGCGCCGTATTTAGGGCCCATGAAGTCGAGGTGGAAGATGCGAATGATGCGCCGACGTTCAACGAGATGGAGTTAGAGGGCACAGTAACTTGGGTTAACCAAGACAAGAGCCAGTTTGAGCTTAATAGCCGCACACGACTCTATGTGAATGAACAGACTCAATTTGAAGATGGTAATCGCGCCAATTTGCTGGAAGGTAAGCGCCTAGAGGTGGATATTCAATCTACTGCGCAGGGCCTGTGGGCCAAAGAGGTCGACTTTGAAAGTTCAGATGCGGGTGACCCATTACCCGATTTAGGTAACAAGTTTGAGCTTGAAGGGCGAGCTACGCTCGATAGCAATAACCAGCTACAAATTAATGGCGTTACCTTTATTATCGACGCGAGAACCCAGTTTGATGATGGCTTAACCCTTGCAACCCTTGATCAAAAATGGCTGCAAATTGAAGGTGTTGAATTAGCCGATGGCCAATGGCTAGTGAAGGAAATTGATCTTGAACAGCAGAGTAATGAACTGGAGTTAACCGGAAAGGTGAGCCAGAACAGTCTGTGGGGTTACCATGCTAGTGATGCCTCATTAGCAACCTTTGATGGTAAATGGGTTAATGTGGAATGTCAGTTTGACGGCATGCAAATCCACAGTTGCCGCATTGACGACTAATGCTCGTTAACCCCTGCAAATGGCAGCGAGATTGATCTCTTGCTGCCATTTTTATGTGCTTAAGTTTAAGCCGCACGCATTGGCACGACACGACTGTCGGCAATACCTAAACTGGTTTCGATATTTTCCACGCTTTGCTGCACTTCTTGGGCGATGACTTCGCTCTGCTGCGAACTGGTTTGCGCTTGGTCTTTCAGGTTATCCATGCTGCGAACAAATTCATCGAGGTAATCCACCTGTTCCTTGGCGTTGAGCGAGCCTTGTTTGGCGGTATTGGCCATTTCACTCGCTTGATTTTGTGCGGTTTGTGCCATTTGCCATAGGCTCTGTGCCCGCTGTTTTTGGCTATTGGTCGCTTGGGCAATGCCATCGACACTCTCGCCGAGAGCAAGGTTAGATTGGGTGAGCTGATGCAGGATTTTCACAATTTCATTTAACGATACCTGAGTACGTTGGCTAAGGCTGCGCACCTCATCGGCGACCACGGCAAAACCGCGACCTTGCTCGCCTGCTCGGGCGGCTTCGATAGCGGCATTAAGTGCCAGTAAATTAGTTTGCTCGGCGATATTGCCAATTACATCAATGATTTTAGCCACATCTGCTACCGAGTTATTAAGACTTTCGAGCGAGGCATGGCAAAGGCCAACCGCCGTTTGGGTTTGCTCTGTGGCACTCAGTACCGCTTCGGCCTCGGCTTGGCTCGACTGCATTTGGCGCATGGTTTCGGCCGCGCTTTGTTCAACAATGGCCGAGGTATGGCTGACCTCATTGGCGAGGCTACGGATATGCTCGGTTTGCGACTGCGTGTCGGCGACTATGGTCTGAGTGTGTTCGGTGTGCTGCGACAGTTGGGTAATGCGTGCAACCAGCTGACTTAAGGATTGAGAAACCTTAGTCATTTGTTGGCGCTGGAGTTCATCTTCCTGTTCAAAACGATGCAGTAGCTGATTAAAATGCCCTGCAATTTGGCCGGTTTCGCAGCGGCGATTGATGTCCAAACGTTCACGGCTGTTGGACTCGCTTAATTGCATAAAGGCTTGATTGAGGCGTTTAAGGGGGTTAACCACGCGGTTCTGTTGCAGGATTAAATAGCCGATAGCAAACAGCGCCATAATCGAAACCATCGCATAAAGAATGACTTGTAACTCATATTTGAGCTGTTGGTTTTTGGCCGCTTGGGCTTCACCGAGGGCAATGAGCTGCTGTTCAACTCTGCCAATCGCTTGAATTAATTGCGCTTGCATCTCCTGATTGGCTTGCAGCAATTGGTGGGTGTTGGCGACTTCTTTATTGTATCGATTGGCAAGGCTTAGCAGCTCGTTGCGATCATTTTCGCCCACTTCAATTTGCTGCGGCTCACTTGCACCGAGGGCAAATTCATCGGCTTCCTGTTGTTCATATACGCCGATTAATGGCAGGGTGTTGAGTTGATCGCGCCATTGGTTAAGCGCTTTACTGGTGCTGTCGAGAATATTCTTAAGTTGCTGATTTTTATCAATGAGATAGCCATCGGTAAGCTGCGACAGTTGATAAACAATACTGGGAAAGTCACGGCTTAATTGCAAATATTGCTCGGCTATTGCTGGATTAACGGCTAAGCCTTTGTCGGCATAGCTACCAAGCCTGCGGTTATAGTCGAGCATTTCGGATTCTGCGTGGGCCAGCAGTTGTCTTGGGTTACCTGCTAGTTTGCCCGCCGCGCGGTATTTAGTGTCTAAGTCTTGAATGAATTGATTCAGGCCTACCTGTAATTCCTCATCGGCATTGCCTGATGCGGCAAGGTTGAGTTCGCTGAGTTGGTTTTTGATTTTACTCAGCTTGGCTTTGGCTTCTTCGAGTTGGGTCGCGTTGCCGCTGGTTAAATAGCCATCAAGATCGCGGCGCACGCCTACGAGAAAGTCCTGTTGCAGGCCTTGGAGTACTTGGGTTTGTTGCTCAATCTGCTGTCTTTGATCGCTACTCCAAAGTACTACTGCTGCTAATAATGCCGCAAGCAATAACAACAGCGCCGAAGCAGTACGTGACAAGGTCGAAATCTTCATGATGCAATCTTCATTGGAAACTTAAGGTAAGTTAACTGCCTAAAGTTTATGAATTTCGCGTGACATAAATATGACAGAACCAATCAAATGTCAGCGTTGTCATTATGATTTGGGGATTATTCTAGCGGTAGCCAAACTTGGGCTTTTAAACCGCCTGCGGCGCGATTCGAGAGGGTAATTTGGCCTTGGTGGCGGTCGATAATTCGTTTGATGATGGCGAGCCCAAGCCCTGAGCCGACACTGCCACGGGCAATATCACCTTGGGTAAAAGGTTGAAACAGTGTAGGAATTTGTGATTCATCTATCCCAGGGCCATTATCTTCAACGCTAAAGCCGATGCGTTTGCCGTCAAATTGCGAGCTTATCCGCACCCAGCCGGAGCCATAACGAAAGGCGTTTTCAACTAAGTTGCTCAACACCCGCTTAATCGCCAGCCCTTGAAATAAGGCCTCGGGGCAATCGCTCAGCACGACTTCAATTTCACCGTCGCGGTTGGCTTCGGCTTGGGCAATATCTTGAATGAGTTTATTGATTTGCCCGGGCTCGCGGCTGGCTTCCTGATCTTGGCGAATATAGGCAATAAATTGGCTGATAATGGCATCCATATCTTCAATATCGTTGACGATACCGTCTTTAAGATATTGATCTTCTTCAACCATCATCTCAGAGGCAAGGCGGATGCGGGTCAGCGGCGTGCGCAAATCGTGGGAAATACCCGCCATCAACAGTGCACGATCTTGCTCTAGCTGCTTCATACTATGGGCCATCTGGTTAAAGGCGTTGGTGACTTCCACCAGTTCGCTGGAGCCTTTAAGCGGCAAAGGATCGGGAAACTCGCCACGGGACACCGAGATCGCGGCTTTTTGTAAGCGCCTTAATGGTCTGTTTTGCTGGCGAGCAAACCACCATCCGCCGGCAACACTGAGTGCGCCGATCACCATCAAGTACAAGGTCAGTGGCGACAAGTCGGAAACATTTTGCCCAATCAGCGGCACTTTAATCCACACAGACGGCGCCTGCGGTGGGCGGATCCAAATTTGCAAAACACTGCCGTGGGTGACACGGACTTCGGCATCTCCACCGAGATATTCTGACATCTGTGATGACCAAAAACCGTAGTAGGTGGCTTGTTCGATGCCCGCTTCACGGGCTTGCTGTTGGTTATACACCTTCATGCCATCGTCGCGGACTTTGGCATTGAGCGCATCGACTATGGTTAAGTGCTCGCGGCCGATATCGACACCATCGACAAATAACAGATTGATTTGACGGGCGATTAACTGGTTGATTTGTTGATAGCTGGGTTTCAACACATACACAGCGACAGTGACATAGGACACCAGCTGATTGATCAGCAGCAAACAACCAATTAGCAGTACCGTTTGACTAAAGGCGCTGCGTGGAAGGAGTCGCTGCCACCACTTAAGTTTCATAGTCGTACCAAAAAAGCGTCAACAACAGGCCAAAAGCAGCTCATCGACGGGCGGCACCGTCGGGTACAAATACATAGCCTAATCCCCACACGGTTTGAATGTAGCGCGGATTAGCGGGGTCTTTTTCAATTAAGCGCCGTAGACGCGATACCTGCACGTCAATCGAGCGCTCGAGCGCCGAATAATCACGACCACGGGCGAGGTTCATCAGTTTGTCCCGCGATAACGGTTCCCGTGGATGGGTAACTAACACTTTTAATACTGCAAATTCGCCACTGGTCAGCGCGATGGCTTCATCACCGTGGTACATCTCACGGGTAGCTAGGTCGAGGGAAAACTCACCAAAGCTAATTTCGGCTTCTTGTTGCGCGGGCGCGCCGGGCACATCCTGAATTTGGCGGCGCATCACCGCTTTAATCCGCGCCAATAATTCCCGCGGGTTAAAGGGTTTTGGCAGATAATCATCGGCACCGAGTTCTAAGCCGATAATGCGGTCGACTTCATCGCCTTTGGCGGTGAGCATAACAATCGGAATGGTGCTGCCCTGTTGACGCAGACGACGGCAGATAGATAAGCCATCTTCCCCGGGCAACATCAGATCGAGCACAATCAAATGAAAGTTTTCTCGCTCCAGTAAACGGTCCATCTGCTCAGCATTGGCCGCACTGCGTACCTGATAGCCTTGCTCCATCAGGTAACGCTCGAGTAGTGCTCGTAGGCGCATATCATCATCGACAACGAGGATTTTCGAGGTTTCTTGTCCCATGGGATGTCCTTAAATTGCTCGGATTATTGCTTTTATTTTTTATGCCGTCATACAACAAAGATTAACTGGCTGAAATTGAAAACGAATCTGCCAAGAATGCGCTTAATATAGCTGGATTCAATCTGAGCGACTAGCTCATGATGTAAGCCAACCACGGTCGAATGCGACAAATTGCCAACTCATGTTAATACTAAGCAAATGAAATTGCATGGGAATCGTTGAATATATTCACTATACATATGAAATTGTAACTAAATTGGCATTTCTGGCAGCGGTGCTTTTTGCTAGTCCTTAACTTTGGCGGCGACTCTGAGTATCATCAGTGCCATGCCTGTTTAAAATTATGCTCGTTTTAGTTAACTATAGAGTCTTAACATGAAAGCGCATTTGATCACCCGCCAAGGCTGGATGACCTTAGATAAAGAATTAAAATACCTGTGGAAGGAATATCGCCCGCAGATCACCCTCAAAGTGCAAGAGGCTGCCGCGCAGGGCGATCGAAGTGAAAATGCGGATTACACTTACAACAAAAGGCTTTTGCGTCAAATAGATAGTCGTGTTCGCTATTTGGTTAAGCGCCTCGAAGAACTCAAAATTGTCGACTATTCTCCGCAGCAGGAAGGCAAAATTTACTTTGGCGCTTGGTTTGAGCTTGAAAACGACGCGGGTGAGCGCGTGCGTTATCGGATTGTCGGTAAAGATGAGCTCGATACTAAACTGGGTTATATCACTATTGATTCCCCCATGGCACGGGCGCTTATCGGCAAACAAGTTGATGATGAAGTGGTGGTGCAAACGCCCTCTGGCCCAAAGACATGGTATATCAACGAAATCCGTTATACGCCGTTCGACACCTTGCTTGACTCGGCGCTCGCGGACGAGGGGGAATAAACCTCGCGAGATCAAACTCTCGGCGATTTTCAGCGGCAAATCGCTCGCATCATATGAAACAACGACTGCGCCTGTGGTATCTTGGGCGCAATTAGGATTAATCAAACCGTTAGGCACGATACTTTATTTATGCAGACTATTGCCCAAATTATTGCTCAGGAACTCAATGTTCGTGAGCATCAAGTCACTGCCACCATAGATTTGCTCGACAATGGTGCCACTGTTCCCTTCGTCGCCCGTTATCGTAAAGAGGCGACTGGTGGTTTAGACGACACCCAGTTACGTACGCTGTACACCCGTTTAGGTTATTTGCGTGAATTGAATGACAGACGTCAGGTGATTTTATCCAGCATTCAAGCGCAGGGTAAATTAACGCCTGAGCTGCAACGGGAAATCGAAGGCGCCGATAGTAAAACGCGTCTCGAGGATCTGTATCTTCCCTTCAAACCTAAGCGTCGCACTAAGGGCCAAATTGCCATTGAAGCGGGATTAGAGCCGCTGGTCGAAACCTTGTTAGCGGATCGCAATGCCGATATTGAAGCATTGGCTGCGGGTTATCTGAATCTAGAAGCGGGTTTTGCCGACACCAAAGCGGTATTGGAAGGTGCCCGTTATATCCTGATGGAGCGCTACGCCGAAGATGCGGAATTACTGCGTAAAGTTCGCGAACATTTAAGCCAAAACAGTGTGTTAGAGAGCCGTGTTATTGCCGGCAAAGAGAAGGAAGGCGCGAAGTTTCGCGATTATTTCGAGCACAACGAACCTTTGGCCAAAGTGCCATCTCACCGCGCCTTAGCTATGCTCCGTGGCCGTAATGAAGGCTTCCTGTCATTATCGATGAATGCCGATCCCGGTGCAGAGGCGGGTCAAGGCAGTTACTGTGAAGTCATTATTAGTGAGCATTTAGGCTTAAAGCTGGGCGATAGCAGTGTGGATCAGTGGCTCAAAACGGTCGTTACTGCCACGTGGCGAATTAAAATTGCCCTGCAAATGGAAACCGAGTTTATCTCGCAAATGCGTGAGCGCGCCGAAGCGGAAGCCATTAACGTATTTGCCCGTAACTTGGGTGATTTACTGATGGCCGCGCCAGCGGGCGCCAAGGCAACCATGGGCCTAGACCCAGGTCTACGTACTGGCGTTAAAGTCGCCGTGGTGGATAACACGGGTAAGTTGGTGGCACACACCACGATTTTCCCCCATGCACCACAGAATTTATGGGACAAGTCGATTCGTACCCTCGCCAACTTAGTGCAAATGCATAAGGTAGAGTTAATCGCGATTGGTAACGGCACCGCCTCCCGTGAAACCGATAAATTAGCGGCTGAGTTGATCGCCAGCCTCAAGGACAGCCAACCACAGCTGACCAAAGTGATGGTGAGCGAAGCGGGCGCCTCGGTGTATTCCGCATCAGAACTGGCGGCATTAGAATTCCCTGAGCTAGACGTTTCGATTCGCGGTGCGGTCTCAATTGCCCGTCGTTTACAGGACCCCTTAGCGGAACTGGTGAAGATTGAGCCTAAGTCTATCGGCGTTGGTCAATATCAACACGATGTGAGTCAAAGCCAGCTTTCTAGCTCGCTCGAAGCCGTGGTCGAGGATTGTGTAAACGGTGTAGGCGTGGACTTAAACATGGCGTCTGTGCCTTTGCTATCGCAAGTTGCAGGTTTAAATAAAACCTTGGCCAAAAACGTGGTGGATTACCGCGATGCCAACGGCGCCTTCAAAAATCGTAAAGAGCTGTTAAAAGTACCGCGTTTAGGCCCTAAAGCCTTTGAGCAAGCCGCAGGCTTTTTACGTATTCGTGACGGCGATAATCCATTAGATATGTCAGCGGTTCACCCGGAAGCCTATTCGCTGGTCGAAACGATTGCCAAGACCAAACAAGTCGATGTGGCGAGCCTTATTGGCAATTCAGAATTATTACGCAACATCAAACCGCAGGAGTTTACGACTCCTGAGTTTGGTCTGCCGACAGTGACCGACATCCTTAGCGAGCTGGATAAACCTGGCCGTGACCCCCGTGGCGAGTTTAAAACCGCTAAGTTTAAAGATGGGGTTGAAGAGCTTAAGGATCTGAAACCTGAGATGATCCTTGAAGGCGTTGTCACCAACGTGACTAACTTTGGTGCCTTTGTGGATATCGGCGTGCACCAAGATGGTTTAGTGCATATCTCGTCATTAACCGACAAATTTATTACCGATCCCCATACCGTGGTCAAAGCGGGTGATGTGGTAAAAGTGAAGGTGATGGAAGTGGATGTGGAGCGCCGCCGAATTGGCCTGAGTATGCGTCTGGATGAGGCGATTGATCAGAGTAAGTCGCAAACTCGCACGCCAGTGCAGGGTAAGCATCAGGGTAACAAACCGAATCAGCACAAAGCGTCACAGCACAAATCATCACAACCTCAGTCTGGGCGGTCAGCACCCAAGCCAGCCCCTGTCAATGCGGCGATGGGCAATGCCTTTGCTGATGCTTTCGCTAAGCTGAAAAAGTAAGTCATCTCGATGCGACTCGGGTGTTAGCATGTGCCCGAGTCGACATTTTTTACCCCTCAATCACAAAATTGTTGCATGTTTGCTACGACAGGTAATATAAAGGCGGCAATTTAATGCAACCTTAAGCCAGATCGGTTGTCATATAGCAACTTCTGGTAATTTTTCAAATTGACACTCCAAAGCTGAGTGTGCGTTTAATGTTTTTGGGGTAATACATGCAGTCAGGTTTATCTGCTGGTGGACGCAAGGGCGCCCACGGGCCCTTTCGCGTCATTCTTATTTTCAGTCTGTTAGTACTGGCTATTGCTACCGCTAGCCGAATCGGTTTAGGCCTGTGGCAGGGCGAACGTGTAGCTGCTGTTGACGGTTGGTCGCATTTGTTGCTGCAAGGTATTCGTGTCGATATTGCAACCCTATGTTGGTTATGGGGTGTGGCTGCTTTAGGTACGGCGATATTTTCGGGCGATCATTTGATTGGCCGAGCATGGCAATGGATTCTGCGTTTATGGCTAACCATAGGCCTCTGGACTATCTTATTCCTCGAAGTATCAACGCCCGCTTTTATTGAGGAATACGGCATTCGCCCTAATCGTTTG
Source organism: Shewanella sp. LC6 (assembly GCF_006385735.2). NCBI lineage: Bacteria > Pseudomonadati > Pseudomonadota > Gammaproteobacteria > Alteromonadales > Shewanellaceae > Shewanella > Shewanella sp. LC6. The sequence goes on along the minus strand of NZ_CP043902.1, from coordinate 4,876,588 downwards.
TATGTGGAGTATTTGATTTATCCCAAAGAAGTGCTGTCGATGCTGTGGGCGGGACGCAAGCTTGAGCTGATTTTTTCTGTGGTGCTGAGTATCGCAACCCTATGGGGCGGCTGGGTATTGAGCGGTAAGTTGTGTAAAAACCTCCGTTTCCCCCGTTGGTATTGGCGCCCGGTGTTAGCCGTGCTGGTTATCATTTTGACCCTATTGGGTGCGCGTTCAACCTTAGGTCATAGACCGATTAACCCTGCGATGGTGGCATTTGCCGATGATCCATTAGTAAACTCCTTAGTGATTAACTCCGCTTATTCTTTAGTATTTGCGATCAAACAAATGGGCAGTGAGGAAGATGCTTCTAAGGTGTATGGCTCCTTGGACAAAGATGAGATTATCAAGGTCATTAGGCAGGAGAGCGGTCGCCCTGAGAGTGCGTTTACCTCAAATGAACTTCCCTCTCTGAGCTTTAACCAAGCCAGTTATACCGGAAAGCCTAAAAATTTAGTGATCCTGCTGCAAGAAAGTCTGGGAGCCCGTTTTGTGGGGAGTTTAGGTGGTTTGCCGTTAACGCCAAATATCGATGCCCTCTCACAGGAAGGCTGGTATTTCGATAATCTCTACGCCACTGGCACACGCTCTGTGCGCGGAATTGAAGCTGTTACGACTGGTTTTACCCCTACGCCAGCCCGTGCGGTGGTGAAATTAGGCAAGAGCCAGACGGGTTTCTTCAGTATCGCTGAATTGTTAAAAAATCACGGCTATACCACCCAATTTATCTATGGTGGTGAGAGCCATTTTGACAATATGCGTAGCTTCTTCCTCGGGAATGGTTTTAGCGACATTATCGATCAGAAGGATTATAAATCTCCTGCGTTTGTCGGCTCTTGGGGTGCTTCTGATGAAGATTTAATGCGTAAGGCAAATAGTGAGTTTGAGCGTCTGCATAGCGAAGGTAAACCGTTCTTTAGTTTAGTGTTTAGCTCGAGTAACCACGATCCATTCGAATTCCCCGATGGCCGTATTGAGCTGTATGAGCAACCTAAACAAACCCGTAATAACGCGGCAAAATATGCCGATTATGCAATTGGTGAGTTCTTTAAGCTGGCCAAAAATGCCGACTACTGGAAGGATACGGTCTTTATTGTGGTAGCTGACCATGACAGTCGAGTCGGTGGTGCGGATCTGGTGCCAGTATCGCGTTTCCGTATTCCTGGGTTAATCCTTGGGGATAATGTTGCACCAAAACGCGATCACCGTATCGTGAGTCAAATCGACTTACCGCCAACCTTGTTATCTTTGATTGGTATTTCAGACTCTTACCCTATGTTAGGGCGTGACTTAACTCAGGTCAGCGATGATTGGCCTGGACGTGCACTGATGCAATACGACAAAAATTTTGCGTTGATGGAAGGCAAGGATGTGGTGATCCTGCAGCCAGAGAAAGCGGCGCAAGGTTTCCAATATGATGAAAAAACTGAGCACTTAACGCCTTATGCACCCGCGGCGCAGGCGCTAGAGAAAAAGGCCTTAAGTTGGGCCCTGTGGGGCAGCCTAGCCTACCAGCAAGAGCTGTATCGCTCGGGTAAGTAACCGAATAAAAAATGCCGCTGATTAGCGGCATTTTTTATCTTTCAAATCAGCATTTTTTAAATCCAAGCCGACATAGATGGTTCGGTCTCAGGCTGAGTTTGCTGCGCATAATATTGTCCAATACGCTGGCCAACCTGCTGATAAAACTGAGGTGATTCGCCCTGAATAGGTTGACGAGCCGTTGTTGTACCCATTTTGGCATTGGTATTGGCTGGTCTCGGATTTTGTTGGCCGACTTTGAGGCGAATATCCTTACGTTGCAGCGCGGCTGGGCCGCGTACAGGCACTTTTAATGTCTTGGGAAGCGCGCGATCAGCGGCAACAATAGGAGCTTGCTTTTCCTGCTGTTGCTGGCTCTGTTGCTGCGAGGATTGCTGTTGCTGCTGCTTTTGTTGAACTTGTTGCTGATTTTGCTCAAGTAATCGAGCCTGTTGCTGAGCTTGGTCTGCAGTACGTTCATTTTGCGGGTTAAAGGCGCGTTCTTCATGGCCTTTAGTCGCAGCCTGAGGTGGGATAACCACTGGTTTTAGCTGATTGTCGACCCGAGCCGAGTCCGTCGCGACATTGGTCGTCGCTAGCGGAACCTGGGGGTAGTTACTGACAAGCAGCATGAAAAATTCCTTGTAGCCTTAATGGTTAAATACTAGCCACTAATTGCACAAAGATAAAGCATTAGTCCTTGAATTGTGCCAACCAAGGTAAGAGTGCTTGTAAGAATTCTTGCCTATGTGACACGAATGGCGCGTGGGATGCTTTGGCGAGCATCACATCGGTGATGTGGCTTGCTGTTGGCATTTTAGGTTGGACGCGTTTGGGCACGAGTCCATCTAGTCTGCCCCATATCCGCAGCCAAGGTTGGTTGATGCTCGATAGCTGCGGTCTCAGATCAACTTGATTCAGCATATCAAGGCCTTGAGTTAATGCCGCAGCATCGGGAAGTGGGCGAGCTAAGACTAAATCCCGTAGCTGTTTGATATCGTCTTTGGCTGTTTCACTGCCCATGGCTTGAATTGCTAAAAAACGTTCAATGGTTTTTGGTAAATTTTGCCCAAGCTGTTCGCCAAACATACTGAGTACTTGTGGCGGGATACCGGGCCATGCTTCTTCTTCCCTTGCCATAAAACAGGGGGAAGAGGCGATAGTGACTAACCCTTTAATTTGCAATGGATAGCGAATGGCAGCTTGAGTTGCCACTAAACCGCCCAGCGACCAGCCAGCCCAAATTGCATTGGCGGGTAAGCTACTGATTAACGCATCGACCCAAGCAGATAAATCGCCCGCTATCGGTTGGCTTAAGCCAAAACCCGGCAGATCGACATAGTGCACTCTATACTCAGACAGTTGCTCATGCAGCGGCGTAAACACGGCGCTATTAACCCCCCAACCGTGGATCATCACCAGATCTGGCCCTTGGCCAATGGTTTCGATATGGAGTGGATGATGAGTAGACGTTGTAGCGTTCACTAAAATACCTCAAATAGGATGTTGTATGTCGGGCGATAGCAAATGGATTTGGTCGCAACAGGGGGCGAAGCTATTACGCTTAGTCTCGCATTGGGTGCATCGTTGCTTGGCAGGCAGTTTACCTAACCGCTGCTTACTGTGCCACCAATCCCTAAATTCAACGGAAGCAGGATTTTGCCAGGTATGCCTGCAAACTGGCTTGTATCACAGCCCCATTTGCTTAGGTTGCGGCAAATCCATGCAACTTGAGCTGGAATATTGTGGTCAATGCCAAAAGCATCAGCCGCGAAAAGTCATCGCTCCTTGTAGTTATCATCAAGGCTTTGGCCCTTGGATAGCCGCTATCAAATATCAGGGACAACTCGCCGCCTTACCCCTATTGTGCCAAGCCTTAGTGGCGCGCGTCGGTCAGCTTGAACAGCAAGGATTAACCACTCTACCACAGGCCATAGTACCAGTTCCTTTACACCCCAACCGATTAAGGCAGCGCGGATTTAATCAAGCTTGGCTCATCGCACATGAGTTATCGAAGCAGCTCTCGCTCCCTCTGATCAGTGACGGATTGGTTCGGTTGCAAGATACCCGCCCACAAGCTGGACTCAATGGCGCGCAGCGGCGACGAAATCTACAGGATGCCTTTGAGTTAAATGCCGATTTTGCCTATCAACGGATTGCGTTAGTGGATGATGTGGTGACGACAGGCACGACGGTTGCGGAAATCGCCCGTTTATTTGAAGCGCGATACGTGCATGTTCAAATATGGTGTCTTGCACGAGCCGAAGCGCCAGGCTTGTTGGAAGATATCGCAGGTGAAAACATAGAGTCGCGATAGTCATACATTAGTGGTTTGCATGTTAAGTTGCTGCATTTAAAGCGTGATGGATTTTGCAAAATTCCAGAACTTGCTACCCTAGGGACTACAAAGCGCGAGTGACTAGGAGTATCATACGGCTAATTCTTACTAAAACACTCAGGTATCCCCTGACGGAGCTGGTTTCCATGATTACGATTTCCGATGCGGCTCAAGCCCATTTTGTAAAGTTGTTAGCAGATCAACCTGAAGGCACTCATATTCGTGTATTTGTGATAAGCCCAGGTACCGCACAAGCTGAGTGTGGCGTGTCTTACTGTCCACCTGATGCCGTTGAAAGCGATGATATTGAATTAGCATTCAATGGCTTTAGCGCCATGGTAGACGAAAAGAGTGCACCTTTCTTAGAAGAAGCCTCAATTGACTTTGTGACCGATCAATTAGGTTCGCAATTAACCCTTAAAGCGCCAAACGCGAAAATGCGTAAAGTTGCGGGTGATGCGCCTTTAGTGGAGCGTATCGAATACGTGATCCAATCAGAAATCAACCCACAATTAGCTAGCCATGGCGGCAACATTATGTTGGTTGAGATCACCAAAGAAGGCGTTGCGGTATTGCAGTTTGGTGGCGGTTGTAACGGTTGTTCGCAAGTGGATATCACCTTAAAGGATGGTATCGAAAAACAACTGTTAGATATGTTCCCAGGTGAATTAACCGGTGTGCGTGACGTAACCGATCACCAACACGGTGAGCATTCTTACGCTTAAGTTTGTGTTGAGCTGAATTAAAAAACGCGACCTTGAGTCGCGTTTTTTATATTTGGCTGTGATGCTACAACTGGGTTTTCAGATTGTCGGCTAAAAACTTATCCAGTGCTTTGAACGTGGTTAACCTGTGGTCATTGTTACTTAAATAATGGTCACCATTTTCAAGCTCAATATATTCGACGTTTTTCTTACGTGATTTCAGTTCGTCGAACATTTCGCGGCTATGTTGCACCTTGACCACTCGGTCCTTGTCGCCATGCAATAGTAATACTGGGATAGTGATTTTATCGGCCTTACTGACGGGTGAGCGTTCATAGAGGGCGCTAAAGTCATCGCCAATTTGTTCTTTAACGACTTCATAATTGGTAAAACGGCGGCTGGATTTTACTAGGTAAGCCACGTCTGTTACGCCAGCCACACTAACCGCACAGCGGTATAGGTCGGGGGTCATCGCCGCGCCCATTAGTGCTGCATAACCACCATAACTCGCGCCGACAATACAGATACGTTGCGGATCGCTAATCCCTTGATTGATTAGGTAACGCGTGCCATCTTCCACATCGTTTTGCATTTCGAGTCCCCAGCTTTTTAGGCCGGCTTTCATAAACTCATAGCCATAGCCTGCTGAACCCCGAAAGTTCATTCTGAATACTGCGTAGCCACGGTTGGCAAAAAACTGTGCCCAATAATCAAAGTCATTACTGTCGTAACTAATGGGGCCGCCGTGGGGGAAGATGATGGTTGGTAAGTTTTTCGCCTCAAGGCCTTTAGGCACAGTAAGGTAAGCATCTATTTTGAGTTTATCCCTCGCTTCGTAGCTCAGATATTGAGTGTCGGCGAGTTGTTCGCTGCTGAGCTGGCTATATCTCTCGGCTATTGGAAACAGTGCCTTTTCATCCCGATCACCAAAGTAATAGGTGCCTGGCTGAGTCGAGCTGGTGGAGTAGACAATATAGCGGCGTTCATTGGCGCTAAATTGGGTGATGAAGTTGTGCGCATTGGGTAATACCGCTTTCAGCCCATTTTGTAGGCCCGCATATTCAGGATCCCAGAAGGTATACTCTTCGCCATCGCCCTCACTGATCCCAATGACTTTTTTCTTTAATTCTGAATAGATGAGGTCGCCTTCGACATCGGTATTTTCGTTGGCGTACACCAGCTCTTTGGTGAGCTTAGGATCAGTCAAATTCACCTTAAAAATGGCTTCAAATCCTTGGTGATAGGCGCGTACGTACAGAATATTTGGGTCTGCATCAAACCCCAGTGGCCAGATACTGTCTTCGGAGAAGGCTTTAAAGGTCCAAAGTAAGCGAGACTCGGTTTTTTGTTCGGGCTGTTCGTAGATTCGGTACTCAGTGTCATCGTTATAGATGGAAATTCGGACCTTGTGCTGCCTGTCGGCAATCCAACCGATGACTTTACGCTTAGCGTTTTGAATAAAGGCGGATTTTCCCTGAGAGAGATTGACTCTAAGCACGCTATCTTCTCCCACTGCTTCGCCCATACCATCGAGGGCGAGCAAGATATGATCGGGATCATCCGGCATCATATCGATAATCTGTCCCTGATGTTGGGGAATCCAACTAAGTCGCTCCACAACACTGCGGGCAAGAACACTCGTCGTTTTTCGTGTGGTTAAATCGTACTTCACCAAGCGAGTTTCGGTCGTTGGTGTGCCGTAGCGGTTTGCCGGAAACTTAGCGCTAATCAGCAAAGTAGTGTCATTTGCCCACTGTAATGACAGCAGGACAAACTTCTGATTATCGGTATGAACTGCAACGTCTTTTGCACCTGTTTCTAAATCGAGGATGCTGACAACGGTACCCTTAAGTTTGGGCTGGTCTACCCGAACGATAGAGGCAATTTTTTTACCATCGGGCGACAGTTGGACTGAGCTGACATCGGGAATACTGGCAAAGGCCTCGACGGGAAGCTGAGGAACTGTTTGAGCAAGCAGTGGCAGGCTTAGCCACAGGAGTAACAAAGGTAAAATCCTTTTCATTTTATATCACATTTATATTACAAAAGTTGTGCGTATATTAATCGGTCAAACCTAAGTAAGCTACTGTCTTTACTGAGTTAACTAACAATAAATGTCTTACTAAAGCGATAATGTGCAGCAAGGGTCAGGCTTCGCATTAACATAAAGGCCGTCATGGCCGCCCACAGAGCATGGTTAGCCTGCTCAGAAGGCAATAGCGATTGTAGTAAATACCATGTCGGGAAGAAGGCGCCAAATGTCGCGATAATCATGCTATTACGCATCACTTTACCCTGCGCCGCACCGATATAAACGCCATCGAATAGGTAAGAGCTAAAAGACCAAAGCGGTAGCAATACCAACCAAATCAGATAAGTCTGTGCTGTGGTTCTGACCTTATCAATACTGGTCAACAGTTCGATAATATGGCTTCCCCAAAGGCTGAAGATCAGTGTAAACCCAACTGCTGTGATGGCAGACCAACACCAGGCCAGCACCACGGCTTCATGCAATTGCTGCGCGCGCTTTTGACCATAGGCTTTGCCCACTTCCGCCTCGGCATAATAGGCGATGCCATCGAGGGCGTAGGAGATTAATAGCAGTAAATTTAATAACACTGCATTGGCTGCGACGGTATTGTCCCCAAGGCCTGCACCGTGAAAGGTCATAAAGGCGAAGGCAGCTTGCAGGCATAGACTGCGGATAAAAATATCGCTATTGAGTTTGAGCAGTTTGCCGTAACCGACAAACGTCAGATGGACACGCAATTGGTCAAATTTAAATTGAGATGACAGCTTAAGCTGTTGTAATACCATGTAGAGTGCAACGCTAAAGGCGGTGATATCGGCACATACTGAAGCGAGTGCTGCGCCTTTTACACCCCAGCCGAATCCCATTACAAATAGTACATCGAGGATAATATTGGCTAAGTTGGCGAGGATAAGCTGCCACATCGCCGCCTTGGGTTGTTGCCGGCCAAGGAGCCAGCCGAGCATAACTAAATTGAGTAGGGCGAATGGCGTCGACCAAACGCGGACTTGAAAATATTCTCGGCAATAACGCTCCACTTCCATACTCGCCTCGGAGAGGCCGAGCGCTAAATTCAATATCGGGAGCTGCAATAGGATCACCGCGATACCCAGTCCAGTCGCCAGCATCGCGCCTTGAACCAGCAATTTTAATTGGCTCGCGGTATCGTTTGCGCCATAGGCCTGTGCGACTAAGCCTGTGGTCGCCATTCGTAAAAAGCCTAATAACCAAATGATTAATGTGATAATCGTTGACCCGAGTGCGACACCCCCTAAATAATAGGCGTCACTCAAATGCCCTATCACAGCGGTATCCACTAATCCTAATAACGGAACCGTGATATTGGAGAGGATCATCGGCAGTGCAAGCGCGAACAGTTGGCGATTTTGGGCGCCATTAAACAGCAGCGCGAGTGCGGTAGATTTTGCAGTAGTCATTGATATTGGAGGTATTCACATTATGGTTAAACGTGCGTTATTGGCACTCTTCGGGTTGATGACTTTTTCGGCCAATGCCGTGGTCATTTTACAGTATCACCATGTGTCAGAAACCACGCCGGCGGCGACGAGCGTCACGCCTGCACAATTTCGTGAGCAAATGCAGTTCTTGGCTAATGATGGCTTTAAGGTGATTCCGTTATCGCAGGTGGTCGAAGCGATAAAAAACAAACAAGATTTACCCGTCAAAACGGTGGCGATTACTTTCGATGATGGTTATCACAGCATTGCGACCACAGCGCATCCCATCCTAAAGGAATTTGGTTTTCCCTACACCTTATTTGTGGCAATTGAGCCTATTAAACAAAAGTTTACCGAGATGATGACTTGGGAGCAGCTCATCACGCTCTCCAAGGAAGGGGCCGATATTGCTAACCACAGCTGGGCCCATGAGCATTTGATCCGCAGGCTGGACAATGAATCTCAAAGCCAATGGTTGGCGCGAATTAAGGCCAATATTCAGGACACCGAAAATGCGATTCGCGAGGCGACTGGGCAGAATTTTAAAATGCTGGCCTATCCCTATGGTGAATACAATCAGGCGATTCAAGACATGTTGACCGAAAACGGCTTTGTTGCCTTTGGCCAACAGTCAGGGGCGGCAGGCCCTTATTCGCCACTCACGGCGCTGCCGCGCTTCCCTGTGGCGGGGCAATATGCGGATTTAAAGAGCCTAAAAGCCAAGTTATACAGTCTCAATATGCCAGTGCTTGAGCAAACACCTAGCGATCCTGAGCTTAAGGGCGGAAATTGGCGCCCCGAGCTTAAGGTGAAGCTCGATATGAGCGATATTTCGGCCAAGCAAGTGATGTGTTATATCCAAGGGCAAGGCGCTAAAACACCTACTTGGTTAAGTGAAAACGAGTTTAGCATTCAAGCCGATTTAGCCTTGCCTGCTGGCCGCTCGCGCTACAACTGTACGGCACCAAGTAAGACGCGCAATGGTTTTTACTGGTTTTCTCAGCCTTGGGTGAGACCGAAAGACGACGGTTCTTGGGTCAAAGAATAGTCTCATCTGCGATGGCTATTTAGGTTTATAGCTGTTGACGATTTTATCGAAGTCGCTGATTAAGGCCTCGTTTAGAATCTGAGGTGCTTTACCTAAGGTGACTGCGGGTTTAAACACCGCTACCCGCGTGCCTTGAGGGGAAACCAGCACATAGCCCGCACTATGATCGACCTGATAATTTTCTCCTTCACCTACCATAGCGTAGGTGAGTCCTAGGCTGCGGGTGAGGGGGAATATTTGGGTTTGCTCACCCGTCACCGCCTTAAACTCAGGATTAAAGAAATTCACGTAAGTGAGGAGTTTATCTGGGGTGTCCCGCTTCGGATCCACGGATAAAAACACGATTTGAATGGGCGCAATTTTTTTCAGCTCAGGATAGGCGGCGGCGAGTTTGTTTAAGGTAGTTGGGCAGATATCGGGGCAGTAAGTAAAACCAATAAAAAATAGGCTCCATTGGTCTTTCAAATTCGCATTGGTAAAGGGTTGTTGCTGTTGATCGATAAGCTCAAAGGGCGCTAGCTCGAAGGCCTCTGGAAACAAAAAACCACTCTCTAACTCAACGGGCTTAGGTGGATTGAACTTCACTGCAAATAGCCCTCCCAATCCTATTAATAGAATCGCTATCACTAAGATCTTGTTGGAGATTCTTTGTTGCATATTTTGTCCTCAGGCCATGCCCGTCCTATGCCCATCGAGCGTTGCACATTACGCCCAAAGATAGTGGTCGAGCAGTAATGCCATAAATAACAACATTAAATGATAAATCGAGAAGCGAAACACTTGCATCGCCAGTCCTTCACGATCCTGATACTTTAATTGCCACGCCTTATAGATAAATCCAGTGCTGAGCAAGCTTGAGCACACAAAGTAGAGCGGTCCACTCATCCCGACTAATACGGGCAATAGACAAGCTATCGCCAGCAAAATCGTATAGAGCAAGATACAGGTCTTAGTAAATTCTACCCCATGGGTCACGGGCAGCATGGGAATATCTACTTTGGCATATTCTGCGCGTCTGTGAATCGCCAGTGCCCAAAAATGCGGCGGCGTCCACAGGAATATGATGATGACGAGCAATAGCGCATGACCATGGAATTGATTTGTCACCGCCGTCCAACCCAAGAGAGGCGGCATCGCGCCCGCCAAACCGCCAATCACAATATTTTGCGGGGTGGCCCGTTTTAAATAGGTGGTATAAACCAAGGCGTAACCAATCAAGCTGGCAAAGGTGAGCCAAGCGGTGAGCGGATTAGTAAAAACATAGAGGATCACAAAACCTAGGCTGCCTAAGAGTGCCGCGAACAACAACGCCCTCGTCGCCGAGACTCGGCCCTTGGGCAGCGGACGGTTATAAGTGCGTGCCATCATGCCGTCGATTCGCCTATCAATCAGATGGTTTAAGGCGGCGGCCGACCCCGCCATCATGGCGATGCCGAGCAAGCCTGCCACTAAGGGTTTGACTGGCAGTATGGTGGGCATGGCTAAACACATGCCGACTAAGACGGTGAGTAGCATTAAAGCCACCACCTTAGGTTTGGTCATCTCGAAATAGGCACGCCAAGCCACATTAACACTAGGGTGACTACTGATTGAGAGCGGTTTTGCCATGGTTAAACCCTCGATGTTGAAGATGGCTTATGCCAAAGAAAATAGTTAATTGCGACTAGGGCGAGTAGCAATAATGCCGCGCCGCCATTGTGGGAAACGGCAATCCCTAGTGGTAAATGCATCACCACGTTTGAAATCCCTAAACTGACTTGCAGTATCACTAAGGCGACCAACAACAGGCTTAGAGCCTTGAGCTGGGTGCTGAAAAATAACCGATAGGCGAGCAACAACAATAGACTGGCGGTAATGATGGCGCCAACGCGGTGGGCGATATGAATGGTCATGCGAGCATGGTAATCCAATACGCCAAATTCAAAGCTTGGGTGTTGCCCTTGGAAAGGGGAAAAGGCATCGGCAATAGCGAGGTTGTCCATCCAATTACCTTCACAAATCGGCAAGGCCGTGCAGGCGAGGGCCGCATAGTTGGAGGAGGTCCAGGCACCGAGCATGATTTGGCCGATAAGCACCAGCAGACTCAACAGCGCCAGTTTCGGCAAGTGTTTACTCTGGCCAATGAATTTAAGGCTCGTGCCTATTCGCGAACCATGGGCGCCATTAAATCCTGCGCCCGCAGCACGCTGACTGTGAATATCAGCGGTTTCGAAAATTCGCCTCGGACGTGTTCGCAGATACAGCAATAGCAGGAGCGAGAGCAAGCTAAAGCCGCCAATTAAATGGAACATCACGACAATCGGCATTAGTTTCATCGTCACAGTCCACATCCCCAACGCCGCCTGAAATATGATGAGTAACACTATGGCCAAAGGCAGTTTTTTGGGAGCTTCGGATGTTTTTAGGCAGAGAATAAAAACCAGTAAGACGAGGATGCCCAAGGCGCCCGCAATATACCTGTGGATCATCTCGAGCCAAGCTTTTTCGGGATGGATATCGTGGTCGGGAAATAGGGTTTGGGCATGGGAGATCTCATGGTCGTGGGTGGGCACTTTGATATGGCCGTAGCAACCGGGCCAATCTGGGCAGCCAAGTCCTGCGTCCGAGAGCCGAGTGTAAGCCCCCATTAAAATTACTAACAGGGTAAAGACTATGGTGACGCGGAGGAGCCAAGTCAGTTGCATTAGTCTACCCTCGATAGTTTCAATAACTTACGGAGATCCGCGACCAAGGCCTTACCCTGAGCTAAATGTGCCGCCTTGCCTTGCACTTGGGGGTAACGCAGCACGAGTGCGCCGAGTGGATCGACAATAATCAGCTGTTGTTGGTCAAGCCATTGGCTGAGGCTTTGGCTGGCGGGCTGAGTGTTGAAGTTAAAGCTGCTTAATGCGTTTAAGTCACTGTCTGGATTCACAAGAATAAGCGGTTCGACACGAGCCTGATCTGGCCCTAAGGCGGTATGGCTCTGACGCAGGATATACAAGCGCTCGCGGCAAGCTTCATCGCACTTTGCGGGCAATAAATATAGTAGTTGCCATTCCTTAGGCTGAGGATTGTTAAGGCCAAGACTGGTATAGCTGGTTTCTGGGCTGATGAGCTCACCGTGGTTGGTGGAGCCGCCTTGATACCAATGCATGCTCAGCACTAACTTAGCGATGACCACAGGCGCGATAAAGGTCAGTAGCAATAACCCCAATGCGCGGTATTTGGCTGTTTGTTGGGAGTCCATATTTGCTCCTCTTATTGTCCCTAATGCTTTGTTTTATTGTTTTTTATTAAAATCTTGCTGGTATCTGTTACTCGGTCTTAGTCGCTTCCTTATCGGCTTGATGCCGTTGTCGTGATTTTTTGAGGTATTTCATTGCTTGCCAACCCATCAGCCCCGCAAACACTGTTGCCATGGCAAACCATTGCAATGCATAACCCCAATGTTTTTGGGCCGAGAGGGGGAAAGGCTGCCAAGGGTGAGGCAAGGTTTGCGCTGGTTGTAATTGGGGTAAGACATCGGGTTGTAACACCGCGGGTAGGATGGGATGTCCTAACATTTGTGCCATCTCGGGTAGATTGAGATTTTGAAACCGAATCCGTTCGCCTTGTTCCGTGGTGAAGGGTTCTGCCAGTAAGTGATGGCTCAAGGGATTAATCTGTTTTTGATAGAGGCGGCCTGTAAGAACCAGTTCACCGACTATGGGGCTGACTTCGGGCAAGGCATCTCGGTGGGATTTAGCGGCAATAAAGCCAAGTTCGAGTAACAGCCAAGGTTGAACAGGATTATCTGTCTGATTTGCTGACGTTATTTGCAGTAGCTGAAAGGCGAGATAGCCCACTTGCCCTTGATAGACCTGATTGTCGAGCAACCAGATTTGTGGATTCGCGGATTTTGCTTGAACTTGTAAGCGGTAGCCCGTGACGCTGCCTTTAGCCAATTCAGCTATGAGCTGTTCAGGATTGAGTGTGGCAGCGGATTGTCTTGCCTCCATTTGTGCGAGTAGTTCGGTTTTTTCAACTGCCCTATCCATTTGCCACAAACCTAGCTTGACCAAAACCACGAATACCACCACAGTCAATATCAGTAGTAACGACACACCCCTATGCAACCAAATAAATCTTGGTAACCAAATCAATTTGGCGAGCAAAACATAAGGATAGCGTATGAACATCCCGCTCATTTTTAAGTGTGTTTTAGTACTGCTGTTGCTGTTTATCATTTTTAACCTAGGCAGAGCCTTAATTATTATGGTTAAAGGTGACGACCAAACCGCTGAACACCCGGTGCCAATGAGCCGCTATTTGGGCCGTAGGGTGATGTTTTCTGTACTGGTTATCCTGCTCTTGCTGGTGGCTTTGGGGACTGGATTGCTTGGTCTCAATCCCACGCCTTAAGTTTTCAACTTATTGTTTCAACGAATATTTAAAGCACATAAACAAAGATAAACAGGCAGAGCCAAACTACGTCGACAAAGTGCCAGTACCAACTGCCTGCTTGGAAGGCAAAATGCTTATCCGCACTAAAGTGGCCTTTTAACACTCTGAAAAACAAGACTAATAGAAAGATAGTGCCCAAGGTTACATGCATGCCGTGGAAACCCGTCAGCAGGAAAAAGGTGTTGCCATACACGCCCGAGGTGAGCGTTAGCCCCATCTCATGGTAGGCATGGCTATATTCCTCCGCCTGCAAAGCAAGGAAACTAATTCCCAGTAAAATCGTGAGCCCTAGCCAGAGGGTGATGGCCGAACGCTTACCCTTTTCTAAGCTGATATGGGCAAAATGCAGCGTGACTGAGGAAGTCAGCAGCACAATGGTGTTGACTAAGGGTAGTCCATTCCATGGCATGGCTTCGGTTTTGGTGCCATCAGGCGTGGTGACGAGTGGCCAAACGGCCTCGAAGTGTGGCCACAGGACTTCGTGGGTCATGGCATTGTTGGACGCGCCGCCTAGCCAAGGCACAGCGACCATACGGGCATAAAATAAGGCACCGAAGAAGGCGGCAAAGAACATCACCTCTGAGAAGATGAACCAGCTCATGCCTTGGCGAAACGAACTATCCATTTGATGGGAATAGAGGCCCGTCATCGATTCTTTGATCACGGTTCTAAACCAGCCAACCAGCATAAACAGGATGACGGCGATGCCTGCCAGTAAAATATAGCCGCCACCCGAAGCGCCAGATTTGAGTTGATGTACAAAATGTCCCGCCCCAAAGGCGATTAAAAACAAGCCGATAGCACCAACAATCGGCCAAGCACTCTGGGCGGGGACGTAGTAAGTCTCATGTTTAGTGGTCATTTTGCAGCTCCTTGCTCTATGGCAGACGCTAACTGCTTGTCGGTAATGTCGTAGAGGGTGTAAGAGAGGGTTAAGGTGTGGATAGACTCGGGTAATTGAGGATCCACGAAGAAGATCAACGGCAGCTCGGCGCGACTCGCGGCGGCTAAGTGTTGTTGGTTAAAACAAAAACATTCGGTTTTATTGAAATAAGCTGCGCCTTGGCCGGGCGAAATTGAAGGAATCGCCTGGCCCACAATTGCTCTATTCGAAACATTTTGCGCCAGAAATGCCGTGTGGATGAGTTCTCCCGGATGCACTTCGAGCCGTTTCGTTTGTGGTTCAAATTTCCACGGCATGCCCGTCTGCACCTGCGAGATAAACTCCACCGTTACCACCCGGTTCTTATCCACAGTGATCGCCTGATAACTGCTGGCAGTATTAGAGGTTTTGCCATTAATACCCAGTTTTTCGCATAGCACATCGTAGAGCGGCACTAAGGCGAACCCAAAGCCAAACATCGCAAGGCAGCCCAGCACCAGCAGGCTGATGAGCTTACGGTTGGACTTGATGTTGGGCTGATGGGGTTGGCCTTGCATGTTATTTCACCTCGGGTGGCGTGGTGAAAGAGTGATAGGGCGCGGGGCTTGGTAGGGTCCACTCTAAGCCTTCGCTGCCTTCCCAAGGTTTGGCGGGCGCCTTTTCACCGCCCCGAATACACTTAATCACCAGCACGAGGAAAATCAGCTGAGATAGCCCAAACGCAAAACCCCCAATCGACACGATTTGATTTACATCGGCAAATTGAATCGAGTAATCGGGAATACGCCTTGGCATACCCGCAAGACCTAAGAAATGCATCGGGAAAAACAACACGTTGACCGAAATCACCGAACACCAAAAATGCCACTGGCCGAGCTTTTCGCTGTACATATGCCCGGTCCATTTAGGCAGCCAGTAATAGGCCGCCGCCATGATGGAGAAAATCGCACCAGTGACTAACACATAGTGAAAGTGAGCCACCACAAAGTAAGTATCGTGGTATTGGAAGTCGGCTGGCGTGATGGCGAGCATCAGGCCAGAGAAGCCGCCAATAGTGAACAGAATAATAAAGGCCACCGCGAACAACATTGGGGTTTCAAAACTCAGTGAGCCGCGCCACATGGTCGCTACCCAGTTAAACACTTTTACCCCTGTCGGCACGGCAATCAGCATAGTGCAGTACATAAAAAATAACTCTGCAAACACTGGCATACCGGTGGTGAACATATGGTGCGCCCACACGAGGAAGGACAGAATCGCAATACTCGCCGTGGCATACACCATGGATGCATAGCCGAATAATGGTTTACGGCTGAAAGCCGGGACTATGGCAGAGATAATGCCGAATGATGGCAAAATCATGATGTAGACTTCGGGGTGACCGAAGAACCAGAAGATATGCTGGAACATCACAGGATCGCCGCCGCCTGCCGCCTCGAAGAAGCTAGTACCGAAAAACTTATCGGTTAACACCATAGTGACGGCACCAGCGAGTACTGGCATAACGGCGATCAGCAAGAAGGCGGTAATCAGCCAAGTCCATACGAACAGTGGTAACTTCATCCACGTCATTCCTGGCGCGCGCAGGTTAACTATGGTTACGATCACGTTGATGGCACCCATGATCGAACTTATCCCCATGATATGGATCGAGAATACAAATAATGCTGTGCTGTCAGGGCTATAAGTGGTCGAGAGTGGTGCGTAGAAGGTCCAACCAAAGTTAGGGCCGCCGCCTTCCATAAACAATGAACTCAACAATATTGCAAAGGCGAAGGGCAGGATCCAAAAACTCCAGTTGTTCATACGTGGAAGCGCCATATCAGGCGCACCAATCATCATCGGGATTAACCAGTTAGCTAGTCCGGTAAAGGCTGGCATCACTGCGCCGAATACCATGATTAGCCCATGCACTGTGGTCATTTGGTTGAAGAAGTTAGGCTCAACGAGTTGTAATCCGGGCTGAAAGAGTTCGGCGCGGATCACCATGGCCATCGCACCACCGGTTAAAAACATTATGAAACTAAACCATAGGTACAGGGTGCCAATGTCCTTGTGGTTAGTGGTGAGTAACCAGCGCATGATGCCTTTAGGTGCACCGTGATGGTGTTCATCATGGGCGGCAATTTGATCTTGAGTCAGTGTGCTCATCTTAATCCCCTACAGTCCATGGCGAGCAATATCAGCGGGTTGCACTGTATCGCCGGTATTATTGCCCCACGCATTGCGCTCATACGTAATGATGGCAGCAAGTTGTTGTGGCGTGAGTTGGTTGCCAAATGCCTGCATCGCCGTGCCCGGTTTACCGTGCATCACTATATCGATGTGATTGGCGACCGGACCCGTTGCGATAGTGCTACCAGCAAGGGCGGGGAAGGCGGGAGGCATACCTGCACCCGTTAGTTGGTGGCAGGCGGCGCAAACTGTGGCATAGGTCTTTTCTCCTTCGGCCATCAGTTCATCATGGCTGAGCGTGGGAAGACTCGCGGGATCGACACTGGCGATGGGCTCTGTCGCCGCTTTGGGCGCATCGGTGGTTGAGGGGGGCTGAGTCGTTGCTACTGGTTCGCTATTGGTGCCACCGGATTTATGGGCATCAACGTCTTTGGCTTGCACCGCATCACCCGTGTTGTTGCCCCACGCATTACGCTCATAGGTAATCACTGCGGCAATTTCTTGGGGCGTTAATTGTTTGCCAAAGGCTTGCATGGCCGTACCCGTTTTACCATTGAGCACGATTTCAAGATGACCGCTCAGCGGCCCGGTAGCTATGGGGCTGCCTTTGAGATGAGGGAATACGCCTTTTAGACCTTCGCCATTAGGTTGATGGCAGGCTGCGCAGTGACCAAGGTAAACTTGCTCACCCTGAGTCATCAGCTCTTCTTTACTCAGTGTTTGCGATAAGGCGGCTTGTGCGGCTTGCGCTGCGGCATTGGCGGCTTGTTTTTGTTCTGCAACCCAAGCATCGAACTCGGCTTCGGGCAGTGCCTGAACCACTATCGGCATAAATCCATGATCTTTGCCGCAAAGTTCGGCACATTGGCCACGGTAAATGCCGGGTTTATCGATACGGGTCCACGCCTCGTTGATAAACCCTGGGTTAGCATCTTTTTTCACTGCAAAATCTGGTACCCACCATGAATGGATAACATCTTCAGAAGTCATCAGAAAGCGGATTTTTCTATTTACAGGCAGGACAAGGGGCTTATCGACCTCGAGTAAGTAGTGCTCTCCCTTGGCCTCACTACCTTCGATTTGAGGTCTTGGTGTGGCGAGAATACTGTAAAACTCAATATCTTGATCGAAATAGCTGTAATGCCACTTCCATTGCGATCCTGTGACTTTTACCGTGAGATCGGCATTGCTGGGGTCTTCCATGGCAATCAGAGTTTTAGTTGCCGGAATCGCCATTAAGATCAGAATGATAAAGGGAATTATCGTCCAAGCGATCTCAACTTTTGTACTCTCATGGAAGTGTGACGCGACCGCGCCCTTGGATTTTCTGTGGTTGATCATGGCATAAATCATCACGCCAAAAACCACTAAGCCTATCGCGCAGCAGATATACAGAATCGTCATGTGCAGGTGGTATACCTTGCCACTGATTTCTGTTACGCCAGGCGTCATATTGAACCGCATGTCTGCTGCGGCCAACGGTGGGGCGAATAGCACCACGAGTAAACAATACAACCATTGCTTCACAAGACTTCTCCTCTGCTAATTGCAAATAGCAACTACAAAGAAGAGCAACACAGTAAGTCTCAACTCTATGCAAACTCTTCAGTTCCCAAAAAAGTGTTTCTGACTTCAACGTGCGTTGGCGGCTTACTTATGATCAAGTATTGTTACTGCTGGTATTAGCCACACTGGCACATACTGCTGAATAAACCCATTATTCTCAATTTTTGTGGGCGAGCGATATTCGAAAATAACGCGATATTTCTGCCTAAACAGGCGATATATCATGTGCGCCTAAATCAAACATACTTGCTGTTTAAAAATTGATCAAGATCACTTCTTTTTCTAATTGTCTGAAAAATTGCCAAAAAAAAGCCTCACATTCACAGGTGAGGCGGCTTTCAAGGCTAAATACGGTGTGAAAAATTTTTAATGAACAGAGCTGAAAAATGCGGGTTGAGTAAATTTAGTCGATTGGGTGAGATTGGTGCTAGAAGGTTGGTCATTCGTTGAACCTTCAAGCACGATACCCATTGCACGTGCGCTCTTTGCTACAATTTGTAGGCGACGATTATCGCGAGTATCTAGGGCGTTAATCCAAGTAATCACTGCGCTAGATGTGCCACTGGTTAAGGCTTTTTCCATCGCCCAAAGGGTTTCGACCTCATCTTTTGCGTGAACCAATAGTACGCGATCCATACGCACACCTGCGTTTGCTAATAGCTGCTTGTAGCCAATACTAGGTGGGTTGATGAGCACTATCCATCTTCCCTGTTGGCTCAGTTGGGCAAGTTGTTTGCTCAGCTGTGTCAGCTCTTGGCGCCCTTGGCTCTGAGTTGGCATAGTGACTATTGATGTATGCTGCCAGTCGGTCTCTGTATCTCGAACCGTATCGAGCCATAAACCGGGGTGACGCGGGGCATTACCTAATAGTTTGTTCATAGCCAATCTCCATTGCGGATCACCCCTACGGCGAGCCCTTCAATTGTTAGACTTTGGAAACTCAAATCGACTTTAATCGGTGAATAGTCTTCATTCTCGGCATGTAGGTAGACAAAATTACCTTTTTTTTCAAAGCGTTTTACGGTTACATCATCGTCAACGCGAGCAACAACAACTTGTCCATTGCGCGCTTGTTGTACTTTATGAACGGCAAGCAGGTCACCCTCAAGGATGCCGATATTCTTCATACTGTCGCCTTTTACGCGCAGCAGGAAATCGGCAGCAGGGTGGAACATGCTGGGGTCGACTTGGTAATACTGTTCGACATGCTCTTGGGCGAGAATCGGTTCACCCGCTGCCACTTGGCCGATAAGTGGCAAGCCTGTTTCGCGGTTATCTTCTTCCTCTACAGGGAGACGGATCCCGCGGGAAGTACCAGGCATGATCTCGATGCAGCCTTTTTTCGCCAATGCCTTAAGGTGTTCCTCTGCGGCATTTGCACTTTTAAAACCCAAACGGGTGGCAATTTCGGCCCGAGTGGGTGGCATGCCAGTCTCGGCAATATTACGTTTAATCAACTCTAAAATTTCGGCTTGGCGTGGCGTCAACGGTCTCATGGTCTTTCCTGTTTTTCTATACAGTTACTGTTAGTATATACAGTATTATTGGTAGTGCAAGTATTAACCACTTTTAACTTGGTCAGCTAGATCTGCAAATAACCGTAATCGTCATCTATGGGGTGAATGCCATTTGCACGGTATCAATAAATGGTGTCGCCTAAAGTGCGTTACTAAGTCATTAAAATCAGCAGCTGAATCCTGCATCTTTAGGTTGTTTGGGTATATTCTCTAGAATCTGGTATTCTATGGGGCTAATGAACGTACTTACATTGCATAAGAATAATGCCTAAACAAGACTCTCTTTGGTTGAAATCATTACGTTGGATCCAAAAGCACTTAGTGCACACTATTGTTGTGCCACAGGATCCCTTTGCCGATCTGAATCTGGATGCCTCCAGACCGCTTGCTTATGTAATGAAAACAGAATCCCTGAGTGATATTGCTGCGTTAAGCGAGATCACCACGAAACTTGGTTTGCCAAGCCCTTACGAGCCGCTGGTGGTGAATGGCGTTGTGGCGCCACGGGTGGTATGCCTTGAAGGTCGTAAGCCTTTATTTGGTGAACGCGCCAGTAATGAGCCATTCCTCGAATGTTTTATGCGTTTGTTGGCCGTCCATAAGGAAAAGCCAGAGTTAGATATCCAGCTGGTGCCTGTGAGTCTGTATTGGGGTCGTACTCCGGGTAAAGAAGACGACACCATGAAGGCGGCAGTGCTTGAGCGCGAGAACCCTACTTGGTTACGCAAGTGTTTGATGATCTTATTCTTAGGTCGTCATAACTTTGTGCAATTTTCTAATGCGGTATCGCTGCGTTACATGGCCGACGAACATGGTACCGATATGGGCATTGCCCATAAATTGGCTCGAGTAGCGAGAGTACATTTCCGCCGCCAACGTAAGGTGATGACGGGGCCTGTGTTGCCTAATCGTCAGGCGTTATTCCATTCCTTGCTGAAATCTGAATCCTTACGCAAGGCGATTCAGGAAGAAGCCGCGAGCAAGAAGATTTCTGAAACCCAAGCGCGTGAAACGGCAATTGAATATCTTGATGAAATTGCGGCGAATTATTCCGATAGTCTCGTACGTATTGCCGAGCGCTTTTTAACGTGGTTATGGAACAAGCTCTACAGCGGTATTAACATCAAAGGTGCCGAGCATATTCGGCAGTTACACCACGATGGTCATGAGATTGTGTATGTGCCCTGCCATCGCAGCCATATGGATTACCTGCTGTTATCTTACATTCTGTATTACCAAGGTATGGTGCCACCGCATATTGCTGCGGGTATCAACCTAAACTTCTGGCCTGCGGGGCCGCTGTTCCGCCGTGGCGGGGCTTTCTTTATTCGCCGTAGTTTTAACGGCAACAAACTCTATACGGCCGTGTTCCGTGAATACCTCGATCAGCTGTTTGCTAAGGGATATTCGGTTGAGTATTTCTCTGAAGGTGGCCGTTCTCGTACCGGTCGTCTATTGGCGCCGAAAACGGGCATGATCGCTATGACGATCAACAGTGTGTTGCGTGGTATCGAACGCCCAGTCACCTTAGTGCCTGTGTATTTAGGCTACGATCACGTGATGGAAGTGGCGACCTATCACAAAGAGCTAAGCGGTAAGAAAAAACAGAAAGAATCTGTATGGCAAGTCTTTGGTGCTATTCGTAAATTAGGTAATTTTGGCCAAGGTTATGTCAACTTTGGTGAGCCGATTACATTGCAAAATTTCTTGAATGAAACGGCACCAAACTGGCGCAGTGAAGTGGCTGATGATCCTGAGCAAAAACCGACTTGGTTAACCCCAGCGGTGAACGTGTTAGCAAATCGGGTGATGACGCGGATTAACGACGCCGCTGCCGCCAGCTCTATTACCTTGACCAGTTTAGTGTTGTTGGCGTCGGAGCAAAATGCCTTAGAGCGTTGTTTGCTCGAGCGTCAGTTAGATTTATACCTGACCCTGCTTAAGCGTGTGCCTTACACGTCGTTTACGTCGGTTGCCGAAGGTGATGGCAAGCACTTAGTACAACAAGGATTAGAGCTGAACAAGTTCTCCATCAACGCCGATCCTTTGGGTGAGATAGTGTCAATTGATGAAAAACAAGCGACGTCAATGACATACTATCGCAATAATATCATTCACTTATTTATTATTCCGTCATTAATTGCCAGCTGTTTAATCAATAATAAACAGATTTCAAGAGCGCAAATCCTTGGGATAGTGAACGACTTTTATCCGTTATTGAAGGCGGAGTTGTTTATGGGGATCAAAGATCTCCCAAGCTACGTGAATCAAGTGCTCGAGCTGTTTATTGAGCAAGGTCTAGTGCAGGAAAGCGATATGTTGTCGGTTGTGACCGAGCACACCAGCCAAATGTTATTGTTGGCTGGCAGCGTTAGTGAGACCTTGCAACGCTATGCCATTATCTTCAATCTGCTGGCCCACAGACCTAAGATGGAGCGTTCGGATCTCGAGTCTGAAAGCCATCTGCTTGCCCAACGTTTAGGGGCGCTGCATGGAATTACCGCACCAGAATTTTACGATAAGAAACTCTATAACACCTTGAGTGTTAAGCTAAAAGAGTTGGGTTATTTCTCTGGTAAGGAAGATAAATCTGATGTTGAGCGCATTCGCGATCAAGCTAATAGCTTACTCAGAGCCTCTGTAAGGCAGACGATTGTCGCCAGCGTGACCGCGGAGCATATCGCTTAATGGCTAACCATATGAATGCGGCGAAGAATAAGCCGGTGGGCAAGTCTTTGCTTGGTGGTGCCATGATTATTGCCGGTACCACAGTCGGGGCGGGGATGTTTTCTTTGCCTGTCGTGGGCGCTGGCATGTGGTTTGGTTACTCGGTACTGATGTTACTCGGTATTTGGTTTTGCATGTTGATGTCGGGACTGTTACTGCTCGAAACCAACCTGCATTTCGAGCCGGGAGCGAGTTTCGATACCCTGACCAAGGAAACTTTAGGCCAGTTTTGGCGGATCGTGAATGGGGTGTCCATTGCCTTCGTGCTCTACATCTTAACCTACGCCTACATCAGTGGCGGTGGCTCGATTGTTAACCATAGCCTCCAAGGTATGGGGATTGAGCTGCCTCAAAGTGTCGCCGGATTAGTATTTGCTGTCGTGCTCGCCTGTATCGTGTTGATCAGTACCAAGGCGGTGGATCGTATTACGACCATTATGCTCGGCGGGATGATCATCACTTTCTTCCTCGCGATTGGTAATTTGCTGATCGAAATCGATGTGACTAAGTTGCTCGAACCGGATGGAAAGCAAAGCTTTATGCCTTATCTGTGGGCGGCCTTGCCATTTGGTCTAGCCAGTTTTGGTTACCATGGAAATGTGCCGAGTTTGGTGAAGTATTATGGCAAAGATTCATCGACCATTTTCAAAGCCATTTTTGTCGGGACTTTTATCGCGCTGATCATTTATGCCTGCTGGTTAGTCGCCACTATGGGCAATATTCCCCGCAGCCAGTTTAGTGAGATTATTGCCCAGGGTGGCAATATGGGCGTGTTAGTCGGCGCCCTGTCAAAGGTAATGGAAAGCAGCTGGTTAAACAGCATGTTAACCCTGTTTGCTAATTTAGCTGTGGCGTCTTCTTTCCTCGGTGTGACCTTAGGTTTATTCGATTATTTGGCCGATTTATTCGGATTCGACGATACGCGCTCTGGCCGGATGAAAACGGCAATTGTCACCTTTGTGCCGCCCACCATATTTGGTTTGCTGTTTCCCGATGGCTTTTTAGTTGCCATTGGATTTGCAGCCTTAGCGGCAACCGTGTGGGCTGTTATCGTGCCAGCGCTGATGGCCTACAAGTCGAGACAACTCTTCCCTAACCATCAAGGTTTTAGGGTCTTTGGTGGCACGCCGTTAATTATCCTTGTAGTGTTGTTTGGTGTTGTGACGGGTGCTTGTCATCTACTCGCGATGGCGAATCTATTACCGCAGTTCTCCTAAGTATTTCGCTCGCAAATCAAGCCCTCAAATTGAGGGCTTTTTCTTTGTATTCATCTTTTTACCGCCAAAACTGGACAGTTGCATAAACTCCAGCTTAACTCGAACACATTATCTGTTTGATTGGAGTCTGCAATGAGGATTACTCAGTACGCACAGGGACAGGCCTGTTGGGTTGAATTGGCGAGCCATGACTGGCAGGGTGCAGAGGGTTTTTACCATGCGCTGTTTGGTTGGAATGCGGTGGAAATGGCAATTCCTAATGGTCATTTCTCGCTGTTCAATCTGGAGGGGGACGATTTAGGGGCCATGTATCAAATCCCTGAGTCGGAACCACAGATCCCTAGCCATTGGCGGATCTATTTTGCGGTTAAGGATATCGAAGCGACGGTTGCCGCCATCCTGGCTGCGGGTGGGCAATTGCACATGGGGCCGCATGTGGTGGGGGATGCGGGCGTGATGGCGCAGGTGAGCGATCCCGAAGGCGCGCGCTTTGCCCTGTGGCAAGCGAAAAATCACTCGGGCTCACGTCGCCAAGGTGAAGAAAATACCCTGTGTTGGGTGGAGCTGGCTTGCCGTGAACCTAGCGCCGAAGCCAGTTTTTACACTCAAGTGTTTCCTTGGACCGCGCTCCCCAGTCATGTGCCCGGCATCGATTACACCGAGTGGCAAATTGATGGTCAGTCTATGGGGGGCATGATGAAAATGATGCCGGAATGGGGCGAGATCCCCGCCCATTGGATGCCTTATTTTGTGGTGGCGGATTGTGATGCTTTTGCCGCTAAGGCGCAGGGGCTGGGCGCACAGCTATGCGTGCCGCCAAGCGATATCCCTAATGTGGGACGTTTTGCGGTGATTGCCGACGCCCAAGGTGCTACTTTCGCGGTAATACACCTATCCCAAAATGAAAACCAATAAGTTAACCTGGGCTAGGAATAAGTAGCGCCGCTGAATAGGCATCTTTCGGGCCTCTCTGCGTTGCTCTGTCTAACCATAGCTCGCTATGGCATACGACAGAGCGCCTTGATATGCACAAAAATCTGCGCATTCAGTCAGAAAAATTGTTTTTTAAAAACAATAGCTTATGGCATTGTTTTGGTTTGTTAAATTTAGATTTTTTCGACACTCGTTACCCCAAGTTCAGGTTAAGTTAGTTTGGTTTGTCGATAGAGAGTGGGTCTGGGCAGTTAGTCTTTTTCGCCTTCGGTGCTTTAGCAAGTAGGCTCGGAATTGAGTCTGATAGCTTGATCTCTTGTGGAAGATTAATCCGGATTTCGCTTAAGAGTCCCTTGGCGCAATCAAGCGTGATCTTAGTGTGTGCACCTTTACCGAAGCTAGTATCAAAGCTTTGATTCAACTCTTGTTGTGTGACTTTTTTACCAATTCTTTCATGGATAAATTGTTGTACCCATGTCGAGGCATTGACTTCCTGCGTCAGCTGAGTCGCCAGTAAAAAATAGTCATTGGGGTCTTGATTACGACAGGTACCGTGCTTCCACCATTCATGGCGTTCTAAACAGGTGCCGTAGCGAGCACTTGGCATCACTTCTTCCAGATTCTTTTGCACAGAGGCATTGAGTGGTACTTCAGGATAATCGCAAAAATCACTTGGTTGTTGTTTTACGCTGCTGCAAAAGCCGTAACGAGTGCCACATTGCTGGCGATTAGGCCAGAGGCCATGCAGGCTAAAGTGTTGCCATTGAGGCGCATCACTGGTTTGGCTTAAGGCGCGGCATTCTGCTTTACGACTGCCATAGAGTTCACAAAAGGTGCTTTGCCAACTTAAGGCGAGCACATGGGAGTCATAATTATCTTCGATTTGACACACATGGCCTTGGCGTTTCTCTAGCGTACCTCGTTCTTTTAGGCTTTCACGATTGATGGCTTTGATATCAGAGGCTGTAGTGGTTTGCGCAGGCTCTTTGGTTGAGTTTGGCTGATAAGTCTCTGCCGTCGCTACATTGGTATTGTATTGTCCACAATCACCTTTAATCCAGCGTAACGGTGAACTGATGGCATTGGTGCGGACGCGAATCCAGTCAGGATTGACGCTGTTTCCTAAAATCTCCGTAACGGGATAACGTTCACCGATATTGCTCTGCCAATCATCGGGATTGGTTTGTTTATTTTTAGACTGAAACAACTCACAGCGTTTATTGGCAATAAATTCCCCTGTGGCGGGGACGGCATATGCGGGTGCTGCTGACATGATTAGTGCAGAGCATAAACTGAACGAAGCGAGTAAAACATGTAATCGTTTTTTAAGGAAAAGTCTTTGTGGCCATATTTGGCTGATGATTAAACAAGATGGCTTAGTCATGTGATGGCATCCTTTCTACAGCAGTGAGTCGAGTCAATTCTGTGGTGCGCTGCGTTAATGGTACATATAAGCGTTGTAAACTGAGAGGCTTATTTTATGGATCGCAAACATCAGTGTCATTAGGGTGTCATGCATTCGACTTATATTCGGGTTTTATTGCTAAAACTTTTGAATATAAAGAGGTTATTCATGCATAAGGTCATAAATCTCAATGTTGTTTTATTATCGTCTCTAGTAGTGCTATCTGGTTGTAATTCTGACTCTGATAAGACTGATCCTACACCCATTGAGCCCAGTGGGCGTTGGCTAAAAGGTGACTTACACGTTCACACTGCGGTTTCGCAGGATGCTCGTGAAACCCAGTCTGATATTCTAAAATGGGCCTTTGGTGACTTCGGTTTAGACTATGTTTCATTATCAAATCATATGCGTAACAACAGTCAAGATAATGATGATAACGACGTCGGTGGGTTACTGTTTTACGATGCGTTAACTCAGTATGAAATTCCCGGTTTAAAGAAGAACATGCCTAACTATGAGGGCAAGATTGCTTATTCAAGTTTTGAGTGGGATATGCCAACCCATGAGCACTTTAACATTGGTATTTTAGGTGATGAAGCCAAAGTTCTGTCTGCGGTTAAGACCTTTGAGTACAGATTTAGTAGTAAAAATGATATTACGAACTTTGATCCCAAAGATGTTGCTGCATGGACGGCTGCGGGGGATACCCGTCAAAATAAGACTCACGAGGATGCTATTGCTGCTTTGAAGTGGTTAGAGACTCATTATCCAGACAGCAGCTACGGGATGCTAAATCATCCTCGTCGTTATTTATCCAGTTATACGATTCAAGATGTTAGAGAGCTGAACGATGTTGCTCCGAATGTTTTCTTTATGGTTGAAGGTCTTGTCGGTGGCCAGTTCAGTGGTAACCGTGGTGACTATGGTGAGCGTAGTAGTGGAGTGTACGGCGGCGTCGATCCGGTTGTTGCTGAGGTCGGTGGCTGGTGGGATGCATTATTGGGTGAAGGTCGTCGAATTTGGAACATGGGTAACTCGGATATCCACTTCAAAACACGTACTCCCTACGCTAGTAGTTATTATCCCGGTGAATATGCGAAAAGTTACACTTGGGTCGATGGCAAAGATACTACAGCGCTTTTGAAGGGATTACGCTCGGGCAATAGCTTTTCTGTGTTTGGTGACTTGATCGATGCCTTGGATTTTAAGCTTGAAAATGGCAATAAGAATAGTGTCACCATGGGACAAACTTTAGTGGCTAAACCTGGCGATAAGTTAACACTCACTATTCGCTTTAAAAGTCCGGCGTTGAATAATAAAGAGTCCGATATAGGTAATGAAATTTATGCTGGAATTAACCCTGGTGTAAACCACATAGACTTGATTGCGGGTAACGTGGGTCAGCGTGCTGAGCCTGGGACCGCGGCTTACAGAAAAGAAACAAACGATTCAACCTTAGTCGTTAAAACCTTTACTCGTGCCGACTGGCATAAAGATGCCGATGGCTACTACAGTATGAGTTACAGTTTTATCGCGGATCGGCATCAATATTTCCGTCTGCGTGGGACTAATTTAGATTATAACCAAGCTAATCTGACGGAAAGAGGTAATCCTTTGAAGTCAGCTGTGATTAATCAAGCTGAAGGTGAATCGGTACAGTCTTGGTATAACAAGATTAATGATCGTAACTATAACGACCTGTGGTTCTATTCTAACCCTGTGTTTGTTAACACGGTTCAATAACCCTTTTTAAATGCGGTTGAATAAAAATCCCCCAGACTATTATGGTTTGGGGGATTTTTTATGCCTGTACTATCAGTGAACTGCGTCTTGCTTTAATTTACGCGAGTAAATGAGAAGATACAGTGCCGGCAGTACAAACAACGACAGTATTGGTGCTGTTACCATTCCGCCGACCATTGGGGCGGCGATTTTTTGCATCACATCGTTACCCGAACCTGCGCCCCACATAATGGGGAGTAGGCCGAAGAAGATGGTGGCAACTGTCATCGCTTTAGGACGTATCCGCATGACCGCACCTTCTATCAAGGCTTCTTTTAAGTCTTCAACGCTGTGGTAAAGGTTTTTCTCCTGTCGATGTTTGATGGCGTTATTTAAATAGACCAACATAATCACCCCAAATTCTGCTGCCACCCCAGCAAGGGCAATCATACCAACAGCGACGGCAACAGAGATGTTGTAATCCAGTAGATACAATAGCCAAGTGCTGCCGACTAAGGCAAAGGGTAGACTCAGCATGATCATGCTCGCTTGCATGGTAGAGCCAAAGGTCATCATCAGTAGGATAAAGATGACTCCTAATGCCATTGGGATGACTTGCTTTAGTTTGGCATCGACCCGTTGCATATACTCGTACTGGCCCGCAAAGCTGTAGCTATAACGGGGCGGCATTTTGAGTTCGGCATTTAAAGCTTGCTTCGCGGTGTTAATGTATTCCCCAATAGAAGTGCCCTCAATATCGATAAATACCCAAGAGATTAAGCGCCCGTTTTCGCTGGTGAGCATTGGTGCACCATCGGTGATTTCGATATCGGCTAAATTGCGTAGTGGTAAGTAATTTCCCGATTTAGTGATCACGGGTAATTCACGCAGTTTCTCTATATTGTCACGCAGCTCTCTTGGATAGCGCAGGTTAATAGGGTAACGCTCAGCACCTTGTACGGACTCGCCAATATCCATACCACCGATGGCGTAACGCACTACATCCTGAATATCTTGTAATGACATACCATAACGAGCGGCAACATCCAGTTTTGGCGTGATGTCGATGTAGCGTCCACCACCGCTCCGTTCTGCATAGGCTGATTTAGTGTGTGGGACCTTGCTTAAGATAGCCTCAATTTTGGTGCCTAGGGCTTGCAGCTCATTGACATCTGCACCGGTAATTTTAATGCCTACGGGGGTTTTAATGCCCGTTGATAGCATATCGATACGTGTCTTAATTGGTTGCACCCAAGCATTTGTGAGGCCAGGCACTTTTACCGTCTGCTGTAACTGGTTAATGATGCCATCTAAGGTCATGCCTTCACGCCATTCGTTGTGGGGTTTTAGCATGATTGTGGTTTCGAGCATGGTGAGTGGCGCAGGATCTGTCGCCGTTTCGGCCCGCCCCACTTTACCAAATACGCGAGCGACTTCAGGGACGGTTTTAATCAAACGATCCGTCTGTTGTAGCACTTCGGCGGCTTTGCTGGCGCTAATGCCTGGCAATGCCGTTGGCATATAGAGTAAATCGCCTTCTTCGAGCGCAGGCATAAACTCGCTGCCCATACGAGTCATGGGATACCAAGCACTGGCCAGTGCTATTAAAGCAATTAGTAGGGTTACTTTTGGAAACTTCAGCACCAGTTTCAACGACGGTTGATACAGAGCAATTAGCACTCGGCTGATGGGATTACTGCGCTCGCTAGGAATTTTTCCACGAATAAAGTAACCCATCAGAATTGGCACTAGCGTAATGGATAATAATGCCGCTGCCGCCATGGCAAAGGTTTTAGTGTAAGCCAGTGGCGCAAATAAGCGTCCTTCCTGCGCTTCTAGCGCAAATACGGGTACAAAACTTAAGGTGATAATAATCAGTGAGAAAAACAGTGCAGGGCCCACTTCGATAGAAGCTGCGCTAACAATTTCCCAGTGTTCTTTAACCGACGGTTCGCGTTGATGTTCGGTTTTAAAGTGCTCTAAATGTTTGTGTAGGTTTTCGATCATGACGATCGCACCATCCACTACAGCACCGATGGCAATAGCGATGCCACCAAGACTCATAATATTGGCATTCACCCCCATTTTATTCATTACGATAAAGGCAATAAGAATCGACAGCGGTAAAGTAATCACCGCGACCAATGTTGAGCGTGCATGCAGTAAAAATAATAGGCAAACCAAGCCCACAACCAACATTTCTTCAATGACTTTGCTGAATAGGTTGTCGACAGACTTTTGAATTAATTGAGAGCGGTCATAGGTTGGAATGATTTCCACCCCTTCAGGCAGACCTGTTTTTAGCTCTTCCAGTTTAGCTTTAACCGCATCGATAGTGGAAAGCGCGTTTTCACCGTACCGCATCACCACAATGCCGCCCACGACTTCGCCTTCACCATCAAGCTCGGCAATACCGCGGCGAGCAGCGGGGCCCTTACGCACGGTAGCGACATCTTTGAGTAGTAAAGCTGTTCCGGAAGGGCTAGTAATCCCTAATGGGATTTCACGAAAATCAGCTAATGTTTGACGATAACCCTTGGCGCGCACCATATATTCGGCTTCGGCCATTTCGACCACTGAACCACCAGCTTCGCTATTGGCTCTTTCTATCGCCTCTTTGACGGTGGCGATATCGAGTTTATAGATCGCCATATTGTCTGGCTCGAGCACGATCTGATAGGTCTGCTCCATACCGCCGACGGTTGCGACTTCGGAGACACCGGCAACACTTTGCAACTCAAGTTTGAGATACCAATCCTGTAGGCTTTTCAGTTGCGAGAGATCTAAGTTGCCAGAGCGATCGACCAGCGCGTACTCAAACACCCAGCCCACACCTGAGGCATCAGGGCCGAGTGAGGGTTGTACCCCTTGAGGTAAGCGACTGCTGATCTGGCTTAAATACTCCAACACCCGTGAACGCGCCCAATAGATGTCGGTGCCATCTTCGAAGATCACATACACATAAGAGTCACCAAACATCGAGAAACCCCGCACGGTTTTTGCACCGGGTACGGCTAGCATGGCGGTCGATAATGGGTAGGTCACTTGTTCTTCAACCAGTTTTGGTGCTTGCCCTGGATAAGGGGTCTTAATGATCACCTGCACATCGGACAAATCCGGCAGGGCATCGAGCGGCGTTTTACGCAACTCCTGCACGCCCCAGACAGTAACCATGATGGCGATAATTAACACCATAAGTCTTTGTCTGATCGAGGACTCGATAATATATTTCAACATAATGCGCTCCTAGTGCTGATGACCGCTGCTTAAACGCATCAGGCTGCCCTTGAGGCTGGCCTCGGAGTCGAGCAGGAATTGCCCTGAGGTGACGACACGTTCACCTTCGCTTAGGCCCGAGACTATCTCGGCCTTGCCTTGGCTCATCATGCCTACAGTGACAGCTTTTGCGATAAAGCTGTCATCGGCTTGTTTCACTATTACGCGGTTTTCTTTACCCGTTTGGATGAGCGCTTCCTGTGGGATCACGAGTACATCCTTATTTGGGCCGCCAAAGAGCGAAACCTTAGCGAGTGTCTTGGGTCTTAAAGAGACATCGGTATTATTCAGTACCACGCGCACTCTCAAACTACGGGTAACAGGGTCTAGCTCGGGATAGATATAGTCAACCGTGCCTTCTATACCGTTGATATTCATCGCGGGCACAGAGACTTCGGCTTTTTGCCCAACCCTAATCCAGCTTTGTTCATTTTCAAACACATCGGCGATGACCCATACCTTAGAAAGATCGACCAATGACATGACTTCAGTAGAAGGCTCAATATACATACCGTCACGGATGGAGAGTGTTTCGACAACACCTTCCTGTTGTGCGTAAAACGGTACTCGATATTGGGTTTGGCGTGAGCTGGCTAATTGTTTGATTTGTTGTTCATTAAACCCTAAGAACGACAGCCTTAAGCCTGCCCTGCGAACCAGATCTTGGTATCTTTGGCTACCGGAGGTTTTCGCTGTATCTAAGGCGAGCAGATAATCATCCTGAGCATTGACTAAATCGGGTGAGTAGATCTCATAAAGTAGCTGCCCCTTTTTGACGGTATCCCCCATGGATTTAACCATTAGCTTTTCAACCCAGCCAGTAACGCGGGCATGAATATGGCTGATCTGGCTCTCGTCATAGTCTATTTGACCCACGGTTTCGACAAACTTCCATAGGGTATCGCGCTCAACGTTGGCGACTTTAAGGGCAAGTGCTTGTTGCATACCGCCAGAGACATTAATGTTAATTTCCTGCGTATTACCGCCTGTTTCGACCTTCTCTAAATTCATCCCACAGATAGGGCAAGTGCCTGGAAAATCACTAATAATGTGGGCATGCATTGGGCACACATACTTAATCGTTGCGCCAGAATTTTGATTTTTGACTAAGTTATTGGCTTTAGGTGTTGGAGTATCAAACACTTGAGCCGCGTTGGCATTTTGTGTATGTGCTTGATGTTCGTCATGTTGTGCAGTATTGCTTGTTTCTTCCTTCTCAACGAGGAACATATTGCACTTAGGGCAGCGGCCGGGTTCATGGCTTTCTACTTCAGGGTGCATAGGGCAAGTATATGTTTTGACTTGATTGGCGCTATTGCTGTTATGCTGATGCCCCGCCTCTGATTGAGTCGCAGGATCAACAAGCTGAGCCTGGGTTAACCAAGGAGTGCCCAGCAGAAGGCTACTGAGTATCAACACAGCCTTAGTGCACGGTTTTTGTACTTTGTAAAATTGGTTCATATGCCTCATCTCCAGCCTAGCTTAGTGGTGCGCGTGATCTTTGTGCATTGCACCGTCAGCCATTTTTTCTGTCGTCGCTTTAGGCTCTAAATTCATGCCACATTTAGGGCAAGTATCGCCTTTGTTACCTGTAACTTCGGGATGCATTGGGCAAACATAGGCTACAGCTTGTTCCTGTGGCGCGGCATTGTTGTGGTGATGCTCATGGGGTGTTGCTGTAGCAAACACACTGGTGCTGGTCATTAAAAATGCAACTAAGGCAAGATTAGTTAAGGTTTTCATATTATTCACTCCATCGGGTTTTAGGGCCGAATATGAGTGCAAAAACGTGATTGAGCTTATTTCTTGAGTGCATACTCAAAATTGATGCCATGGGTAGCATCGTGCACAGTCAACGTTTTAGCTTTACTCTGGGTGCTTGAGAAGAGGGCACCACAATAAACGGCAAAATAAATAGTTAGCTTGGTTTGCCCTGAAAAAAGGGCACAATGAGGCTAGGACTAGGCTATCGGTGGCTTGAAGGCCGACGATAAAGAGATAGAGTGGAAATGAGGCATAGGAGTGGCCATAGGGGTATCACTCAGACTCACACTTGGCCAAAGATGTGGGCTGAAAAGCGTACCAGCAACTGAGATCGTCAAGCAATGTCCACAATCGTTAAGACAGGACGTGGTGCCATTACAACAATGCTGTTTTGCGCCGGGAAGCATTTGATCGTTACAGCAATTTGTATTGGCCATTGCACTGGCGTCTGCGTGGTGCTCGGTGTTCATTTGCATCATTGCCGCGTGATCCATTCCTTGGTTGGAAAGGCTATGAACCATAGCGCCCATTTCCATTGAGCGCATCACCATAGCGTGTCCATTAGACACAACACCTTGCCCGACCAATGCGAGTAAAGTGAATATGACTAATAAATAACGACTAAGTGTTTGATGCATAATAATTCCAGATAATGAACGCTTGGATTCTAGCACAGAGGCATTATGCTGCAATGCGTTAACTCACATTTTAGTTAATGCCTCCGCTCATCGCTCCTAAGGTTGGATTATCTAGCGACTTGATTTCGCAAGATCTCTGCCATTAACTGACTGTGATTTTGCAAGACGAGTGGCAGTGATGTGGCACCATCTACACTGAGCTGTATGCGAGGGTTATTGATAAAACGTTTGGCATCAGCCTCGCTAGTTAATGTTGGAGTGCTGATCTGGTAATTCGACTGCGGTGCAACATCCAGGGTAAAGAATAGAGGCTCAGACTTCACCCAAGTGCCACTATCATCGGCGCGATAACTGAATACATCTTGATATTTTACTTCAATTAGCACTTTACCTTCAGGTAGTTGTACTGGTTTAAAGGATTTAGTTGCTTGGCCATTAATGCTGACCACATTGAGTGTATCAGTGCCTTTCAAGGTCGCAGCACTCGCCGTCATGCTGATAGCAATAGTACTGATGACGAATGTAACGCCAACGAAAATTTTACTAAATAAGGTCGTTTTCATAATAAACTCCAAAATTTGCGTGATCGCGTGAGCGCCAAATCGTGGTGGCAGCTTCACGAGCGATTGAATCGATTTAATGATTAAGATCGGTTATAGCAAATCGGAGTTGGGTGGTGGTGTGGTCAACCCAAGGTCGGCGGTTTGAATCGCCCAGCTTTTGTTCGTAATACGATTACTAGCATGACTCATCAACGCGAGTTGTGGTTGTGATGTTGAGAGATAAAGCTGTGCAACGCAATGAGTTTTGCAATGGTTGGTAAGAGAGTCTTGGCAATGCAACATGCATTCGTCTGGGGGACAATCGGGCATAGTGCAATTTATTTTGCCATCAACCATTTGCATGCTGGATATATCGTGAAAGTCATTCATCGCTGAAGTTGGCATAGCATTCACCATCGCCGACTGAGCGATAAGTGAAAATAACAGTGCTATGGTGATCCAAAACTTAGCCATAAAAAAAACCGTTGCCAATGTACCTATCCTTAAAGACCAACAAATTGCATAAAAAGTTTCATTTTGAGTTTAGTTTTAGGCGTCAGGCTTTTATAGCAAAGGTTAAATGTCGTCTTGATCACATTTTTGTATTCTAAAAATGATTTCATTGCCTTAGCTTCTTAAGGTAGTACTTAATCATTTGTCGCTTAGCATAATGATGAATGTATTAGTGAGAGTTGAAGTACCCTAATGCTCTGCTAAGCTGGTTTTAGCGAGTCGTATTATTCAGAGTTAGAGCTAAGTCTCATTTTGCGCTTTTAAGTTTACATTAATCGGCATTTTAGGCTTGAAATCAAATTTCTAATAAATGAAAAAATATAAAATAGTCTTATAAAAACTAATTTTGACCATATTTTCGGAGATAGAGTGATGAACTGGCGTGCACTATTTAAACCCAGCGCGAAATATTCCATCCTAGCGCTACTGGTTGTTGGTATCGTTATTGGTGTTGTGGGCTACTTTGCAACCCAACAAACCTTACATGCGACGAGTGAAGACGCATTCTGTATGAGCTGCCATAGCAACCACTCATTGAAAAATGAAGTGTTAGCTTCTGCCCATGGCGGTGGCCGTGCTGGTGTGACCGTACAATGTCAAGACTGCCACTTACCACATGCTCCAGTGGATTACTTGATCAAGAAAATCATCGTATCTAAGGACTTATACGGTTTCTTAACTATCGATGGCTTTAACACTCAAGCTTGGCTAGACGAAAACCGCAAAGAGCAAGCTGACAAAGCTTTAGCTTACTTCCGTGGTAATGACTCTGCTAACTGTCAACACTGCCATACTCGTATTTATGAAAATCAACCTGAAACAATGAAGCCAATGGCTGTGAGAATGCACACCAACAACTTCAAGAAAGATCCTGAAGCAAGAAAGACCTGCGTGGACTGCCACAAAGGTGTTGCTCACCCCTATCCAAAAGGATAAGGTTTAGCGCTTCAATAGCTTGATATTCAAATAAAAAGCCCTCTTTCGAGGGTTTTTTGCTTTCTCGTCTTATAAGTCTTGGCTATTGATTAATGCCACTCTGCGGGACAAGGCGCTTAGCGAAATTTGATGCACCATTTGCGTGGGAGCTGTGCAGGCATCGACAATCACTTGCACTGAATAGGCTTGTGCCGCGGGTGATAGCGCTGTATGGGTCACGCAGTTTTGAGTCATGATACCGCATAAGAGTAAATGCTTGATTTGCATATCTTGGAGTAAGTTGGCTAGCTCTGTGCCATCGAAACTGTCGGCAAATTGTTTTACCACAATTGGGGCATTGGGTAGCTCAGCTAAAAGCGCTGGATGGATTTCAACTCCTTGAGTGTGTGGGTTAAAAAAGGGGGCGTCATCCTGAGCAGTATCGGCGATATGCTGCACGAGAATAATCGGTATTGCCTGTTGCTGGGCACATTGCACTGAGTGCAAGGTGCGCGCTAATGCCTCATCGACTTGCCATTGTGGGTAAGCCCCATGGGGAAAGTAGTCATTCTGCACATCAATAATCACTAAGGCGCTGTTCTCTGGGATCTGGTTTAAGCTCGACATATTTTTCTCCTGTTCGTTTTCTCTTGCAAAAGATGTCTTCGAAGGAGAGTTTGCGGTAGATTCATTGCCATTAAGAGTGGCA
The DNA here is from genome assembly GCF_006385735.2 of Shewanella sp. LC6. NCBI lineage: Bacteria > Pseudomonadati > Pseudomonadota > Gammaproteobacteria > Alteromonadales > Shewanellaceae > Shewanella > Shewanella sp. LC6. The sequence continues at coordinate 4,840,519 of NZ_CP043902.1, read as the reverse complement.
GAAATGACATCTATGGTGCTTAAATTGACAAATTTTGCCGAGCCATCCCCATTAAAAGTGGCGATATTAGCCATACCCGGTTGTTTAACTTCAGCCGTATTTGGCTTAGAAGAGATGTTGCTGGTGGCTAATAAGCTGATGTTAGCTGACGAAAATAAATCCCTAGGCTCAAGTTGCTTTGCTGTGACTCGGTTATCCCTAGAGGAGATGAATCTCGAAGATCGCTATCAGTTAGTGATTATCCCGCCGAGCATCGAGACTGAGCTTTACTTCAATGCAGCGCCTTCATTGCGATTATGGTTACAGCAGCAACATGCCCGAGGAGCTATTCTCTGTTCTGCCTGTGCGGGAGCATTTGTGCTGGCCGCAGCGGGTTTACTCAATGGCCGCAAGGCGACAACCCATTGGGGGCTAGTGGAAACGTTTGAGACCCAATATCCGCAGGTGAAACTCGAGATCGAAAAAATCATGGTTAACGAGGGCGATATCATCACGGCTGCTGGCATGATGTCGTGGCTCGACTTGGGGCTAGAGTTAGTCGCGCAGTTTTGCCATGTGAAAGTCATGCGCCAACTGGGTAAGTACCTTGTTATCGACACTGGTGGGCGTGAACAGCGTTATTACCAACAGTTTTTACCTAAACGAGATCATGGGGATGCTGTGATCTTGAATCTGCAAAATCGCCTACAAACCGACTATGGTGAGCCGATGAGTGTTGCGGTTTTGGCGCAGCAGTGCTGTATGGGCGAGCGAACTTTTTTGCGACGTTTTGTGAAAGCGACAGGGCATAAGCCTAATGAATACCTACAAAAACTCAGGATCCAAAAGGCCTGCGACTTACTCGAAAATAGTCTACTGAGTTTCGAGACCATAGCGCACCAAGTTGGCTATGAGGATGTGAGCGCCTGTCGCAAAGCGTTTACTCGTATTACCGGCCTAACCCCGAGTGCCTTTCGACAAAGGTTTAGTGCGCTTACGCCTGCGCTAACACCTGTCGACGATAGCTCAATAAACTAAATACGCCGAAGATAAACACTTGCAGATAATCTTGTTTGCGCAGCGTCAGCAGATTTTTAAACAGCATATGGAAGATGGCAACCTGGAAGCAATGCATCAAGCAAGTAATGCCGAGCAAGATATTGAGAATAATGCCGATATTGCCAGCAAAAGGCATAACAAGGTTATAAGCCATCATCAGCCACGCGATTAAGGTAATGGCTTTGCCCATATTGATCAGAAACGACATGCTATTCCTCGGTGTCAGCCGGAGTATCTTCGGCTTGGTATTGATATAAGCGATAGCTAACTTGTCCTGCGGTTTTGTCTTTGAGCGGTTGCCAAGTCGCAGGGACTGCCATGTGAGTTAATTCCGACTCAATCTCCACATAAATGAGCGCACCATCATTAAGCCAACCTTTGCTATCCAATAGTTGAATGGTTTTTTCTGCCAAGCCTTTACGGAAAGGTGGATCGATAAACACCACGTCAAACCCTTGCTCGCAGCCATTTTGCAGCACGACTAGAGTATCGGCGTTGAGTACCTCGGCATTGTCGCACTTGAGGGTATTGAGATTCGCTTTAAGTTGCATGGCGGCAGGACGTTGCAACTCGATAATCTTGGCATAACTGGCATAGCGTGAGAGAGACTCAAGCGCCAAGGCGCCGCTGCCACCAAAGCAGTCGAGCACCCTTGCGTGGGCAATATCATTGGCAAGCCAGTTAAACAGGGTTTCGCGGACTCTATCTGTGGTCGGCCGCAGGCCGTCTAAATCATGGATAGGCAGTTTGCGTGAACGCCATTGCCCGGCAATGATCCGCACTTGGCCACTACCGGCTTTCTTGTTGGCCGTTTGACTCTTGGTCACTTGCTTGTTGTTTGCACGATTATTAGCCAAAGTGCCCCCGTGATTTTGCCTGAAGAAAGAAAGTGGTAGACTATGCCACCTTTATAAAGGCCACTATTTTATATCAAACTCCTAGTAAAAGGTGAGAAGGCTGATAGAGCAGAACTAATTGCCGACTTTTTGGGCGTAATTGCCGCGGTAATCTGGTATAACGGCAGGGTCTTATTTTAAATTCAACACTGAAGTAGAGCGCTGGAATTACACATGGCAAAGAAAGGTTTTTTCTCCTGGTTTCGTAAAGATAAATCACAAGATGAGGTTGTCGAGCAAACCCCAGTCGTTACTCCATCGCAGACTAACCAAACAGATGCATTAGCTGAGCAGCAAGCTGAAGCTGCTCGCCTCACGGCTGAACAGGCTCTAGCCGACAAATTAGCAGCCGAAAAAGCAGAAACGGAAAGAGTTGCCGCAGAACAAGCCGCAAAAGCCCAAGCAGAAGCGGAAGCCCTTGCTGAAGAGCAAGCTTCACATTTAGCCGAACAACAGGCGGCTGAAGCCGCGCGCTTAGCAGCGGAGCAAGCGCAGGCAGAGCAGTTAGCCGTTGAAAATGCCCAAGCGGAAAGAGTTGCCGCAGAACAAGCCGCAAAAGCCCAAGCAGAGGCACAGCGTGTTGCCGAAGAACAAGCTTCACATTTAGCCGAACAACAGGCGGCTGAAGCCGCGCGCTTAGCAGCGGAGCAAGCGCAGGCAGAGCAGTTAGCCGCTGAAAATGCCCAAGCGGAAAGAGTCGCCGCAGAACAAGCCGCAAAAGCCCAAGCAGAGGCACAGCGTGTTGCCGAAGAACAGGCCGCTGAAGCCCAAGCAGAAGCAGAGCGACTTGCCGCTGCACAGGTCCAAGCTGAACAACCCCTTGAGCAACAACCCGAACCTCAGGCAAAACCCGCCAAAGAAAGCTTCTTCGCGCGTCTAAAACGCGGCTTAATGCGTACTAGCGAAAATATTGGTAGCGGTTTCATCGGGTTATTCCGTGGTAAAAAAATCGACGATGAACTGTTTGAAGAGTTGGAAGAACAGCTTTTAATCGCCGACGTGGGTGTCGAAACTACTTCACGCCTTATTCAGAGCCTGACCGAACACGCGTCGCGCAAGCAATTAAAGGATGCCGAAGCACTCTACGATCTGCTGCGTGATGAAATGCAAAAGACACTCGATCCTGTGGCAATCCCATTAGTGCCTGAAAATGCTAACGGCCCCTATGTGATTCTTATGGTCGGCGTTAACGGTGTGGGTAAAACCACCACGATTGGCAAACTGGCAAAGCAATACCAGCGCCAAGGTAAGTCTGTGATGTTAGCGGCGGGCGATACCTTCCGCGCAGCAGCGGTGGAGCAATTACAAGTTTGGGGCCAACGCAATAATATCCCTGTGATAGCCCAACATACCGGCGCCGACAGTGCCTCGGTACTTTTTGATGCGCTGCAAGCGGCTAAAGCCCGAAAAATTGATGTATTAATTGCTGATACAGCGGGTCGCTTACAAAACAAGTCGCATCTGATGGAAGAGTTAAAGAAAGTGGTGCGAGTGATGAAGAAACTCGACCCAGAAGCGCCGCACGAAGTGATGCTGACCTTAGATGCGAGCACTGGCCAAAATGCGATTAGCCAGGCGCAGCTATTCCAAGAAGCCGTTGGCGTTACCGGCATGACCATCAGCAAGCTCGACGGTACCGCCAAGGGCGGCGTGGTGTTTGCGATTGCCGATAAGTTTAAAATCCCGCTACGTTATATTGGCGTGGGTGAGCAAATTGATGATTTGCGTACCTTTAATTCTAAAGAATTTATTGATGCCTTGTTCACTCAAGAGAAAGCGGATAGCTAATTTATGATTGATTTTCAGCAGGTCAGTAAGATTTATCCTGGTGGCCAAATGGCGCTGGAGGAAGTGAATTTTCATCTACAAAATGGTGAAATGGCATTCTTAACCGGCCATTCGGGCGCGGGTAAGAGTACCCTGTTGAAATTAATCACAGTGATCGAGCGCGCCACCACTGGCCGTGTGGCGATTAATGGCCACGATATTGCCAAAATTAGCCCCAAACACGTGCCCTATTTGCGCCGCAATATTGGGATGATTTTCCAAAACCATCATCTATTGATGGACAGAAGCGTATTCGACAATGTTGCCTTACCATTAGTGATTGAAGGTTTCTCCCATGGCGAGATCCGCAAACGGGTCGCTGGCGCGCTTGATATGGTGGGTTTATATGGCAAAGAGCGCCATAACCCCATCATGTTATCCGGTGGTGAGCAGCAACGTGTCGGTATCGCCCGCGCGATCGTGAATAAACCGCCACTATTGCTGGCCGACGAACCGACGGGCAACTTGGACCCTAAATTGTCGATGGATATTTTGCGCCTATTCGAAACCTTTAACGATGCAGGCACGAGCGTGCTCATTGCCACCCACGATCTGGGACTGATCGCGCGGATGAAATACCGCACTTTTACCTTGAAGCAAGGGCGTATGCTCGGTGCCCAGGAATTGCATCATGGACACGCGACTGCTCGAGGTAATGCGCTATGAGTGATAACGCCAAATTAACGCGCAGTAAGTTGCCCATTTCAGGGCGCATCGTGATGTTTTTTATTCGTCATGTGCAGCAAGCCATGGCAAGTATGGGCGAGTTATGGCGCAGTCCCGTTTCTTCTTTGATGACGATGGCGGTGCTTGGGGTGAGCTTAAGCTTGCCCGCAGCACTGCAAGTGCTAGTTAAAAATGCCGAGACTATTACCACTTCTTGGAATAGCGCGGCGGAGATTTCACTTTTTATCGATGAAAATCGCAGCGAGCAGACTATTCAAAGTTTGTTAACGCGTATCCGCGCTTATCCCGAAGTGGAAAAGGTACAGTATATCGACCGCAATCAAGCGCTTGAGGAGTTTCAGCGTCTATCTGGATTTGGTGAAGCGTTAGCCTATCTTGATAAAAATCCGCTTCCCGCGGTAATTACCGTGACACCAACCCAGCGTTATTCTACGCCAGTGGGAGCCCGCGAATTATTGACTAAGCTTGAGCGTGAGCCTGAAATCAGTTTTGGTCGCTTAGATATTGAATGGTTAGAGCGGCTACAGGCTGTGGTGCGTTTACTCGAACGCACGGTAATGGCGATTGCGGCGTTACTCGTCTTGGCGGTGGTATTAGTGATAGGTAACACGATTCGCTTAGCCATTATGAATCGCCGTAGTGAAATAGAAGTGATGAAGTTAGTCGGAGCAACCGAGGCATTTATTCAACGTCCCTTCCTTTATACCGGTATTTGGTACGGAGTGATTGGCGGTGTATTAGCTTGGCTTATTATTAACTTGTTGGTTTGGTATCTGGATTCTGCCCTAGCCGAATTGCTTGGTTTGTATGGTAGTCAGCTAGAGATGAAGTCTCTGACCTTTACCGAACTGCTACAATTAGTGGGCTTAGCCTCCTTCTTAGGTTGGCTGGGCTCTTACCTTTCGGTACGACAACATTTAAGAGCGATTGAACCCTCTTAATGATCAATCGCTTATCGTTTAAAAATGCGGCTAGATAAGGCAAGCGATGAACTTTTGTTCACTTGCAATGTCTATTCAACGGGGTTAAAAGTAACATCCCAGACGAGCGAAGGTTGACATACTCTGTCAATTAGCCGATAGTTCGTCAGCTCATCCTTAAGGTGTTTTGAGTTAAGCCACAGGATGAAATCGACTTATATTTGATAAGTAGCAAGAAAGTAGGAGCGCGAATGACCTTTCAAACGCAATCAATGGCACTAACAGTCCCTCAGGGCAGCAGTAGTTTAGAAGCTTATATCCATTCAGTGACTAGCATGACAATGTTAGACGCTGAGACTGAGTATGAGTTAGCCAAGCGTTTGCAGGAAACGGGTGATCTGCAAGCGGCTAAGCAACTGATTATGTCGCACTTACGCTTTGTGGTGCATGTTGCCAAGGGCTATTCAGGTTACGGTCTGCCACAGGCGGATTTGATCCAAGAAGGCAACATCGGTCTGATGAAAGCGGTTAAGCGCTTCGATCCCGATGTGGGCGTCCGTCTAGTGTCTTTTGCTGTGCACTGGATTAAAGCCGAAATTCATGAATATGTGCTAAAAAACTGGCGCATTGTAAAAGTTGCAACCACCAAAGCACAACGTAAGTTGTTCTTTAATATCCGTAAAGCGAAAACTCGCCTCGGTTGGTTTAGCGATGATGAAGTCGCAATGGTGGCAGAAAACTTAGGTGTATCTAAGGCCGATGTGACTGAGATGGAATCACGTATGGCAGCGCAGGATCCTGCGTTTGACCTGAGCAGTGATAACGATGATGAGCAGGATTTTGCCCCTGTGCATTATCTTGAGGACCATTCATCGGATTTAGCCGAAAATATCGAAAACGATAACTGGGAATCCAATGCTCAAGGTCGTTTATTATCGGCCATCAAAACCTTAGACGAGCGTAGTCAGCACATTCTGCGTGCCCGTTGGTTAGATGATGATAAAACCACACTGCAGGAATTAGCAGAAACCTATCAAGTCTCGGCTGAGCGCATTCGCCAGTTAGAGAAAAACGCCATGAACAAGCTTAAGGCTTGTATGGAAGCCTAATTAGGCTACGTTTTCTTTCAAGACAAGATATCAAAAACCTGCTTCGGCAGGTTTTTTGTTGTCTAGATTTCACTAATGATGGTGAAAATTAGTTTGTTTATAGCATATTTAACTCTTTCTAAGGTTTTTCGTCGTTATTAACGGAATTATCCTACAGCATTCTCTAGTGAATCCTTCTTAAAATATGTTTACTTTTGAGCCTCATTCAAAAGTGATTATCGAAGCTTGATATCGATAGTGTTGCTCTCCGCATTATGGGTTTGGCTTTGTCATTTGGTAAGGATGCTTTAGGGAGTTAGATTGAGTCGTTATGGATAAAATCAACAGGGAATTCAAATCTAACATGGCAAAGTTTAATACCCATTTTGCGGTTTTTTCATCAATATGTAGGTCAGATAATTATGGTCACTATGGTTTCCAAATTAGCCCTATCTTCAGAGCCTGGTTGGGGAGTTGCTTTCAGAAATGGGGCCTCGATTGAGGCGTATCAGCAGAGCCTATTTTGGCTATTAAGCAAGGGTATGCCCTGTGATATGAGAGATATTACCCTAAGCGACTTTTTAGGATCGATTGTTGTTGTTTGCCAATTTTCATTGCAAAAGTTGGTTGAATTTCTTGATTTTAATGAAATTCCATACTTCTTAGAGGATGATAGAGTTCGTTGGCTATTGCCGAGTAATATATCAAATATCTATTATATTCAGTGGAAAAAACACACGATAGAATTAAATAATTCAGAGCTTTATGGAGGAAGTATACTAAATTAAAGTTTAAAATTTCATATTTATATTAAATTTTAGTGTGTCATCTCAAAATTTAATCAGTTATTCATAGTAAATAATTTGTTGTTAATTTTGAAAAATTAGCTTCAGACATCTCTATTCTGGCCGATACTTATCATGTGTCCTTAACGCCGGAAGAGGTGCTTTATGAGAAAATTAACATTTTGGGGCAAGCTCTGTAGTGCTGCACTACTCATTGTGGGTTTGAATTCAGTGGTAGCTGCAACAGAGTTTAGTACTCTTACATTTCGAGGTGAGGTGGCAGAACCCTGAAGAATCCCCTGATGATTTACAAATAAATCATCAAATTAGGGTGGAAGCGCATCTTGTTGCATGATCAAATGGTTTCTCCAAAAACTACACTTGGACAACAAGATGCGCGAAGCCAATATCCTACAACATTCTTTACACCAATACTGCCCAGAACTTCACCTAAAACGATTAAACAGCTTGATGCTGGCCTCTAAGGCACTGATTGAATGTAAGACACTGACCTTGACTGAGTTAGGTCGAAATTTACCAACCACGGCCCGAACCAAGCACAACATCAAGCGCATTGATCGTTTGCTCGGCAACACGCATCTGCATCAAGAACGGTTAGCTGTCTACCAATGGCATGCCAGCCTCATCTGTTCTGGTAACCCTATGCCGATTGTGCTCGTCGATTGGTCAGACATCCGAGAGCATAAACGCATCATGGCTCTGCGCGCCTCAATAGCCTTCAATGGCCGCTCTATTACCCTGTATGAGAAGTCCTATCCCCTATCAGAACAATGCTCTAAGGCCTCCCACAACGGTTTTTTAGCGGACTTAGCCAAGATTTTACCTTTGCATGTTACCCCTCTCATCGTGACTGACGCGGGGTTCAAAGTGCCTTGGTACAAAGAGGTTGAGGCGCATGGTTGGTTTTGGCTAAGCCGTATTCGCGGTACAGTTCAATTTGCAGATATTGGCGCTGAAAATTGGCGTGCAGTTCGCAGTACACATGACTTGGCCAACGGTCAAGCGAAGAGCCTGGGTTGTAAGACCTTGACCAAAACTAACCCTATCAATTGCCATCTCACGCTTTATCGTAGCAAACCTAAGGGGCGTACAAATCAGCGTTCAACGAGGACTAATTGCCACCATCCATCGGCAAAAACGTACTCAACATCGGCGAAAGAGCCTTGGGTGTTAGCCAGCAATTTACCACCAGAATCTCGGAGCCCAAAGCAGCTGGTAAACCTGTACGCCAAACGTATGCAAATAGAGGAAACCTTTCGTGACCTCAAAAGCCCGGCATACGGCTTTGGCTTACGCCAAAGTCGTACCAACAGTCCAGAGCGATTCGACATCATCCTACTGATAGCGTTGATGGTTCAATGCCTGTTGTGGCTAGTTGGTTTACACGCACAGCAACAGGGCTGGGATAAGCATTTTCAGGCCAATACCATTGGGCATCGAACGGTACTCTCAACGATTCGCTTGGGATTGGAGGTACTCAGGCGGCCTGATTATCAAATCACGGAGAAAGAATTGCTGGCGGCCTGGGTATTATTCGCCAATCAGTTGCTCAAATATGGCTATGCTATGGCTGATTTATGAGGGGATCCTTCAGGGCAGAACCTAGTTGCTACTCTGATTTATCTTCCATCAGTTGTTATAATCAATCTACACATCAATTCGACACTCAACTAATATCCTTTAATTTTTCCGAAGTATCTTCTCTTGATGGCATTGCCAAAAATATTCCTACTAATTTTAGCCAAATAAACTCACTGGTCTTTAATCAGTTGGATAGAAATGAAGTGATGATTTCATTTAATTATAACTAATAGAAACTTCGTTTAATTATAGGCAGTCATAATATTTAAGGCTGCCTATATAATTGATATTAGTTGATCAGACATTTCCTACAGCAGTGCAAGGTTAGTCCTATGGGGACTGCTGGATATTATTGCTATTGTATACGCAGGTTTAATAAGTAAACCCATTGTATCATTAACAATTTTATGGGATCGAATTTCTGATGAAAAAATTAACTCTTTCTGCACTAGTTTTAACTGCTTTATTTGGCGCTAATGCTCACGCAAATAATACTATTACTTTCTTAGGTGAAGTTTCTGATCAAACTTGTGAAGTTGCTATCAATGGTGCAACCGCTAATCCAACGGTATTATTACCAACAGTTTCAACTGCTGATTTAGCTGTCGCTGGCTCTGTTGCTGGTGAAACTCCATTCACTCTGTCAGTAAGTGGTTGTACTATCAATGCTACTCAAGCTCTTCCAATTAAAACTGTTTTTGTTGGTAACAGCGTAACTGTAGCTGGTAACTTAGGTAACACTGGGACTGCAACAAACGTATCACTACAAATTTTAGATGCTGTTGGTGGTAATGCTGTTGATTTGACTGGTGTTGCAACTGTTGATGGTTTAAACGTAGCCGCTGGTGATAGCACTGCATCACATGACTTTGCTGTCCAATATTATGCTGAAGGTGCGGCAACTGCAGGTACTGTAGTTAGCTCTGTTCAATACGCGATTTCTTACCTGTAATTAAAGCTAAATTCTGATCTTGCTCACTCAGCTCTCTGAGTGAGCACTCCGGCTTTGTGGAAATAATATGTCAATTCTTCCTTTATCTGTGCGCTTATCAGTTCTAATTTCATTACTAATTATCGTTTTCCCATCGAGTGCAAGTGTTGTGATGACCAATACTCGAGTGATTTATCCTAGTGATGCTAAAGAGCGTAGTGCTGAAGAATCCCCTGATGATTTACAAATAAATCATCAAATTAGGGTGGAAGCGCATCTTGTTGCATGATCAAATGGTTTCTCCAAAAACTACACTTGGACAACAAGATGCGCGAAGCCAATATCCTACAACATTCTTTACACCAATACTGCCCAGAACTTCACCTAAAACGATTAAACAGCTTGATGCTGGCCTCTAAGGCACTGATTGAATGTAAGACACTGACCTTGACTGAGTTAGGTCGAAATTTACCAACCACGGCCCGAACCAAGCACAACATCAAGCGCATTGATCGTTTGCTCGGCAACACGCATCTGCATCAAGAACGGTTAGCTGTCTACCAATGGCATGCCAGCCTCATCTGTTCTGGTAACCCTATGCCGATTGTGCTCGTCGATTGGTCAGACATCCGAGAGCATAAACGCATCATGGCTCTGCGCGCCTCAATAGCCTTCAATGGCCGCTCTATTACCCTGTATGAGAAGTCCTATCCCCTATCAGAACAATGCTCTAAGGCCTCCCACAACGGTTTTTTAGCGGACTTAGCCAAGATTTTACCTTTGCATGTTACCCCTCTCATCGTGACTGACGCGGGGTTCAAAGTGCCTTGGTACAAAGAGGTTGAGGCGCATGGTTGGTTTTGGCTAAGCCGTATTCGCGGTACAGTTCAATTTGCAGATATTGGCGCTGAAAATTGGCGTGCAGTTCGCAGTACACATGACTTGGCCAACGGTCAAGCGAAGAGCCTGGGTTGTAAGACCTTGACCAAAACTAACCCTATCAATTGCCATCTCACGCTTTATCGTAGCAAACCTAAGGGGCGTACAAATCAGCGTTCAACGAGGACTAATTGCCACCATCCATCGGCAAAAACGTACTCAACATCGGCGAAAGAGCCTTGGGTGTTAGCCAGCAATTTACCACCAGAATCTCGGAGCCCAAAGCAGCTGGTAAACCTGTACGCCAAACGTATGCAAATAGAGGAAACCTTTCGTGACCTCAAAAGCCCGGCATACGGCTTTGGCTTACGCCAAAGTCGTACCAACAGTCCAGAGCGATTCGACATCATCCTACTGATAGCGTTGATGGTTCAATGCCTGTTGTGGCTAGTTGGTTTACACGCACAGCAACAGGGCTGGGATAAGCATTTTCAGGCCAATACCATTGGGCATCGAACGGTACTCTCAACGATTCGCTTGGGATTGGAGGTACTCAGGCGGCCTGATTATCAAATCACGGAGAAAGAATTGCTGGCGGCCTGGGTATTATTCGCCAATCAGTTGCTCAAATATGGCTATGCTATGGCTGATTTATGAGGGGATCCTTCAGAGCGTAGTGTTCAGTTAAGAAATAATGATAGTTTTCCAAATGTAGTTCAGGTTTGGACAGATATTAATAATTCTGAGTCTACTCCTGAAAATGCAGATGGTCCATTTTTAGCGTTACCAGCGATCTTTAGAATAGAGCCTAATCGAGGACAATTATTCCGCTTAATATACAGTGGTGATAATCTTCCTAAAGATCGGGAAAGCTTATTTTATCTTAACTTTTTGCAAATTCCCCCAATATCTAAAGATAATGCGGGTGAAAACCAGATGTTAGTTATGCTTAAAAATAGAGTCAAGATTTTTTATAGGCCAGTAGAAATTAAATCAAACCCTGAAAGTATTGGAAGAGAAATTAGCTTTAACGTAAAGCAAATCAATGGTGGTGTAGAGGTGGACATTAATAATAAATCGCCTTTTTATGCTTCATTTGTGGACGTGAAACTTATCTCGGGCAATCAAGAGCTTAAAATTCCAGTTGATATGGTTGAGCCAAAATGGAATAAGCTTGTTAAGGTTCATAATCAACAGTTCGTTTCTATTCATCCAATGAAGGTTAAATTCACTATTGTTAATGATTTTGGTGGATTTATAAAGTATGAATATGAAATAAAATAATAAAATTAAGTGAAATGTCTATTATGAGAAAGTGCATTATATTGGCTACAAAATTATCCTTATTAGGCTTGTTTTATTGCAATTTTGGTGTTGCTCCATTATTGATTGCTGACGAGCTTAAAGAGGATGATTTTCAGGAGTTTACTTTCGATGATAGCTTGCTTTTTGGTGGTGGCTACGGAGATAGCTACCTCGCCCGTTTTAATACGGTAGGACAGGCTACACCAGGGAAATATCAGGTTGATATCTATATTAATGGCATACGTATAAGTCGACAAGTTGTTGATTTTATAAGTGAAGATGAAAATGAAATCTATCCATGTCTTGATGCTGATTTTTGGAAAATATCACAAGTCATTTCTACCTATATCAATCAAGAATTATTAGAGCAACAATGTCAAGCACCTGAGCTTACTGTGAATGGTGCAACAGCTAAATTTGATGTTGAAAGATTAAAATTAGACATAACAATTCCCCAAGCTTATATGCAAAAGTCCCCTAGAGGATATGTGCATCCTGAATTATGGGATATGGGAGAGACTGCAGGATATATTAGCTATAATAGCAATCTTTATCAGACAAATGGCTCGGATAATGGCGGCGATATGCGCGCATTTTATACTGGGTTTAATTCTGGGTTAAATATTGGTTTATGGCGCCTTAAAAATCAATCTAGCTATAATTACAATGATTATGATGGCAGTTCTAAAGATAATTTTAATTCCATAAGAACTTATGCTATGCGCGCATTGCCTCATATAGGAAGTGAATTATTACTTGGTGATTCATATACACGAGGCAATATCTTTGGGAGTTTACCTTTTACTGGATTTCAGTTGCAGACGGATAATCGAATGCTACCTGACTCGCGGAGAGGTTATGCACCTGTTGTACGAGGATTAGCTAATTCTACTGCAAAAGTTGTTATTAAACAGAATGACATAGCAATATACCAAACAACTGTTGCAGCGGGGCCATTTTTGATCAATGACTTATATCCAACGAGTTATGAAGGTGATTTGATAGTAGAAGTGACAGAGGCCGATGGCAAAATCTCTGAATTTACTATTCCGTTTAGTGCAGTTCCTGGTTCTATTCGGGAAGGTCATTCACAATATACATTATCTATTGGTGATGTAGATTATTTAGGATCTGGTAATTACTTTATCGAATTGAATTATGAGTACGGCATTAACAATATGCTTACCCTAAATTCGGGTGGACGTGTTGGTGAAGATTATTATGCACTCAGTCTTGGAACGGTTTTGGGGACTGAGTGCTGAAGAATCCCCTGATGATTTACAAATAAATCATCAAATTAGGGTGGAAGCGCATCTTGTTGCATGATCAAATGGTTTCTCCAAAAACTACACTTGGACAACAAGATGCGCGAAGCCAATATTCTACAACATTCTTTACACCAATACTGCCCAGAACTTCACCTAAAACGATTAAACAGCTTGATGCTGGCCTCTAAGGCACTGATTGAATGTAAGACACTGACCTTGACTGAGTTAGGTCGAAATTTACCAACCACGGCCCGAACCAAGCACAACATCAAGCGCATTGATCGTTTGCTCGGCAACACGCATCTGCATCAAGAACGGTTAGCTGTCTACCAATGGCATGCCAGCCTCATCTGTTCTGGTAACCCTATGCCGATTGTGCTCGTCGATTGGTCAGACATCCGAGAGCATAAACGCATCATGGCTCTGCGCGCCTCAATAGCCTTCAATGGCCGCTCTATTACCCTGTATGAGAAGTCCTATCCCCTATCAGAACAATGCTCTAAGGCCTCCCACAACGGTTTTTTAGCGGACTTAGCCAAGATTTTACCTTTGCATGTTACCCCTCTCATCGTGACTGACGCGGGGTTCAAAGTGCCTTGGTACAAAGAGGTTGAGGCGCATGGTTGGTTTTGGCTAAGCCGTATTCGCGGTACAGTTCAATTTGCAGATATTGGCGCTGAAAATTGGCGTGCAGTTCGCAGTACACATGACTTGGCCAACGGTCAAGCGAAGAGCCTGGGTTGTAAGACCTTGACCAAAACTAACCCTATCAATTGCCATCTCACGCTTTATCGTAGCAAACCTAAGGGGCGTACAAATCAGCGTTCAACGAGGACTAATTGCCACCATCCATCGGCAAAAACGTACTCAACATCGGCGAAAGAGCCTTGGGTGTTAGCCAGCAATTTACCACCAGAATCTCGGAGCCCAAAGCAGCTGGTAAACCTGTACGCCAAACGTATGCAAATAGAGGAAACCTTTCGTGACCTCAAAAGCCCGGCATACGGCTTTGGCTTACGCCAAAGTCGTACCAACAGTCCAGAGCGATTCGACATCATCCTACTGATAGCGTTGATGGTTCAATGCCTGTTGTGGCTAGTTGGTTTACACGCACAGCAACAGGGCTGGGATAAGCATTTTCAGGCCAATACCATTGGGCATCGAACGGTACTCTCAACGATTCGCTTGGGATTGGAGGTACTCAGGCGGCCTGATTATCAAATCACGGAGAAAGAATTGCTGGCGGCCTGGGTATTATTCGCCAATCAGTTGCTCAAATATGGCTATGCTATGGCTGATTTATGAGGGGATCCTTCAGGACTGAGTGGGGAGCTGTTGGTATTACAGCTGTTCACTCTTCTTCTCGGCTCTCGAAGGAAGCGGGCCTTGATGATTGGGAGAATGGTTGGCGTTTAGGTGTTAACTATAGTCGTTCTTTTGAGACGGGGACCTCTGTAGCGCTTGCTGGATATCATTATTCAACTGAGTCGTTCCGCGAATTGAATGATGTTTTAGGCGTACGAAAAGCGCTTGAAAGATCAGATATTTTTACATCTGAGACCTATAAGCAACGAAGCGAGATGAGTTTGAGTATTAACCAAAGTCTTGATGAATATGGCTTTCTGTATATCAGCGGCTCTAAACGACAATATAGAGATGGCCGAGATGATGATGACCAGCTGCAACTTGGGTACTCAGTCAATCTTGGTCAATGGAGTTTGGGGCTAACATTCTCTCGTCAATATTCGAGTCAAGTCCCAGTGCAGTATGCTTATAACGATGACTATCTTAACCAGTTAACAGATTTTAACGCTTCACGAACCAAGGAAGATCTGCTGAGTTTGACTCTTTCTATCCCCTTGGGGAGTCGGCAATCAAACATGGTCAATATGGGAGCCAGCCATTCATCGCGCGGAATGAATAGTTACAACATGGGCGTATCTGGAACTGTATTGGAAGACCAATCTTGGACGTATGGTGTAAATGCTTCATTACAGAGTGATGATGGTACAAGTAAGAGCCTTGGAGTGAATACACAGAAGCGATTTAGCCAAGCAACGCTTTCGGGCAGTTACTCAATAGCAGATTCCTATCAACAAATGAGTGCTGGAATAAGTGGCGCTGTTGTTGCTCATGCCGGCGGTCTGACATTAAGCCAAAATTTAAGTGATACCTTCGCTATTGTTGAAGCCAAAGGTGCAAATGGGGCAAAAGTGATTAATAGCTGGGGGACTGAAGTTAATTCCGCCGGTTATGCCGTTATACCAACATTGACCCCCTATAGAATGAACCGCGTGACGTTGGACTCCGGAAACATGCTTGGTACATCCGAATTACTCGAGACCCAGCAGCAGATTGCGCCTTATGCTGGGGCAATTGTGAAGTTGAAGTTTGAGACTCGCGAAGGCTATGCCGTGTTATTTATGACTCAAAAGACCAGTGGTGGTGTTATTCCTATAGGTGCGGAAGTGGTCGATGAAAATGGCCAAATATTAGGTATGGTTGGCCAAGCAGGAATGGCTTATATCCGGACTCCTACTGCTAACGGGCATCTAAAAGTGACCTGGGGTGAGTTGAGTGAACAAACTTGCAGTTTTGATTATGCCTTATCAGAAGTTGAGTTATTGTCCGAACTGGTGCGTATGCCTGTTAATTGTCAGTCAAGCATCTAGGAGTGAATAGGATATGTTTAAGAGTGTAACTAACGAAAATCGTTATAAGTTTGCTGTCACTTTTTTGTTGGCTTCGGGACTATTAATCACAAGTGGTACGCATGCGAACTGTCAACGTATCTCTACCACTACCACGAGTCCAACCAATGGAGCCTATGTAGATCCACTGTACGGTAAAACCGCAATTTGGGATGGTGCACATGACCCTAATCGTGGTGACCTCAATTTACCCATAGTGCATATTTCGGATACCGCATTCCAACCTAATGGAACCATGTTAGCGTCATCAATAGTACCGTTTATTACTTACGGGCAAAGAGGAGGTTATGATCCTGAACAGGTACTGTTTCGTTGCGATGCAGCGGATGAGAATGAAATCTTTGAATACTATTCGGTAAATGCGGACAATGCATATAGTGGTATGTATGAAGATGGTGTTGCTGATGGTGTGGATAAGGGATATTCAACATACATAAAAAATGTTGTTGCGAGGCTTAAAAATAATCAGAGTGGTGAATATTTTTCGCGTATATGGCAAAAGCGCGCAATGACAGGATTAGACCGAGATGCACAAGGGCGTATTTTAGTGAAAGCGAAAAACTTCACTGATATTACGGTAGAGTTATTTAGGATCCGGGATGTTAGAGGTGTTAGTGGCAGCAGCGCTATTAATAGGCCATACGAGAGTGCTTATACCTATAATCAACCTGCGGGTTATATCGCGTTTGGTGGCCCTGGAATAACTCATCCCACGGAGGGAATCGACCATATATCGCATTATCCTGGTTGGTACGCGCAATGGCCAGGCAATATTAGTTTTTATCAACAAATGCTAGTAAGACGTACTCCTGGAACTTGCTCAGTAAGTAGTGTTGCTCCCTATGTCCTTTTTCCAGCAGCAACAATTAATGAACTAGCACAAGGTCACTCTGTAAACGTCAATATGTCATTGAGCTACAGGTGTCAGGGAGATTTTGTTTCGGGCACCCAAGCTGGAAATTTTGCTGTTGGCTTTAAGATTGATGCAAATAGTTTTAATAGGGCTAAAGCTATGGGACTAACGGATCAAGCCGCGGTGAGTCATCTGTTGAGCCAGAATTATGGGAGTCCTGGTTATGCACAAGGGGTTGGGGTGATATTGGAACGTGAAGACGGTCTTACGCAACCATTTGTGATTAAGACCTACCCAGATCTTGGAACGGGAATATATGACTCCAGTAAGGATGGTTGGCGCAAATTTATTGGTACAAATATTGACTATGATCCGGTTAATAAGGTCACTATTTTGCACGAAACCTATACGGCCAAATTAACCAAAATACCAGGTGAGACTGTTACAGCAGGTAAATATTATGCACAGGCTCAAGTACTTATTCGTGTTCAGTAAAATAGCTATTATTGGCTTCATCTTGGTCAGCACAAACTGTATCGCTGGCGTAGTTATCAATAAAACCAGAGTCGTTATGTATGACAATGAGCAGGCACAACAGTTAACATTGGCAAATACGAACGACTTTCCTGTGATCACTCAATTATGGGTTGATGATGGTGATATCAATGCTACGCCAGAAAATACTAGGGCACCGATAATGGCAGTACCAGCGATGTTAAAGTTCTCTCCAGGAGAACATAAGAGCATTCGATTAATCAATTTGAATCATAGTGAAAAGCGTGATCAGGAGGAAATGTATTGGCTCAACATTTATGAAATACCGCCTCAGCCAGGTAACGATGTATCTAGTTCTGATAATCAATTGATGATTTTAACCATAAGAACACAAATAAAAGTATTTTTAAGGCCAATTAAATTAAAAATGCAGCAGGATACAAGATTTGATAAACAATATTTTTCTATTGATAATAATAAATTAACAATAAAAAATGATTCACCATTTTTTATTGTTTATAGTAAGGTTTCGATTTCAGATGGTTTTAATGATGTTGAAATTTATCCAGAAACCTTGTCGCCATTCTCTAGCAAATCCATTAACATAGTTAGTCAAGACAAAGTGTTAAATTCTAAAAATGTTAAAATTAAGTTTGACTACATTGATGATGATGGTTTTATAAACTCGAGACATACTAAGTTAATAAATTAGCCAAAAGGGCTATCAGTGCTCTTTTGGCTTAAATTTTTTAGTAAAATTATTCAATAGAATTGTTTTTCTCTATGTAATCTGAAATTTCATTGTCTAATTTTTCTAGCGTATCAATGAGTAATAAGAAATCATTTTCAAGTGAGTTATGGCTTGATTGCTCAAGGATTTCACAACATGCAACAAGTCTTTTCGCATCAATTATTCTTGCAGCGCCTTTAATTTTATGGGCAATATCTTTAATTCTTTGGTAGTCCATACCTTTTTTAGCTTGGATTAAAGTCTCTTTGTCTGATTTATTACTCTTAGTAAGTTCAGTAAGTAGTTTTATAATCAGCTCTTTATTGTTACCAGTTAGGTTATTAACAACATCAGGTGAAAAACTGATCTCGGAAATATCACTATTATAAACTTGGTTGTGAATTAATAGTGCATCACTTAATTCTTGTAAGCTAATAGGTTTAAATAAACAATTATTCATTCCTGCCTTTAAACATGCTTCCTTAACCTCTTTTTGAGCATTAGCAGTATAGCCAATTATAATAGGAGCAATTTTACTATAGTGTTTTTCAATATTTCTTATATTCTTGCAAAATTCATATCCGTCCATTTCAGGCATATTACAATCAGTAATAATGTACTGAATTTCGTTTTCTTTAAAAAGATCAATAGCAGATTTTCCATTGTCAGATTCAATAACATTATGACCTAAAAATTTTAATTGCTGAGCAAGTAATAACCGATTTGCTGGGTGATCGTCCACAATGAGTATATTATAGGATTGTTCTTCCTTATGATAATCTATTATCTGTGTTTCTACTATTTTTGGTAGTTCTTCGAGTAAATTTAATCTCAGCTCCATTCTAATCTCTGTTCCTGAGTTGAGCTGGCTTTTTAATTCTAATGTTCCACCCATCATTTCACACAATGAACGACAAATCATTAATCCTAATCCGGTTCCACCATATTTATTATGGGATTCATGACCTTGTGAAAATGGCATAAAGAGTTTTAGCTGATCTTCCGGTGAAATTCCTATGCCTGTATCTATAACCGTGAAAATAAAGCAACATTGGCTGTTACTTAGATTCGCACAACTGACAGATATTTGTACGCTGCCAACTGCGGTAAATTTAATTGCATTGCCGATTAAATTCGATAGTATTTGCTTTATCCTCATGGGATCTACTAGCACATCATTTTTAATATGAGTATCAAAGTTAAGCTCTAGTGATAAGCCTTTTTGATGTGCTAGTCCCTCAAACACCCTAACCACGGAAGTAACAATTGATTTTAAATTGGTTCTTACTGGAGATAATGTTAATTGCCCTGCTTCAATGCGTGCTATATCAAGAATGTCGCCAATAAGTTCAAGTAAGCCGTTTGCAGAGTCGTAAGCTACTTTAATCGTGTTTAGTTCCGAAACTGGTAAATTTGGACTCTTAAGCGCTAACTCTAACATGCCAATTATAGCATTCATTGGGGTCCTGATTTCATGGCTCATAGTCGCTAAGAAAGTGCTTTTGGCTTGGCTTGCCGTATCTGCAACTTCTTTTGCATTTTCTAACTCTTTAATTAATTTGACTCGGTCACTAACATCTATCCATCCGCCAATAATACCTTCAATATTTCCAGCATCGTCACCATAGGATTTGAACCAGTGGTAAATATTATATTTTACACCGTCAATATGTAACTCTCTATCTTTAAATATGGGAATGCCGTCCTCTAAAGCTTGTATATATTCCTTATCAACCAGAGGTGCCTCAATAGCACGAATAGTTCCTTCTATAGTTGTTTTGTGCAATAACTCTTCACGTGAAGAATTGAATGTTCTAAGGTAACTTTCGTTACACATAGTAAGTTCACGTCGTTTATTTCTTACATAGATGGGGTGTGGTATAGCATCAACGATCTGTTGCATAAATAACAATTGCCCATCAAGAGCTTTTGTTGCTTTTAGCCGCTGTCTATAGTGTTGTCTAGTGTATAGTGTCCAACCTATCGATACTAAAATTAAAATTAATGATGAAATTAAAATGGTATAAATTGTGTAACGATAATCTTTCCAGGTCTGTTTTGCTGGTAGAGAATTACTTCTCCAGTAATTTTCTAAAGTTTGTAGTTCGTTTGGTGGTATCGCAATTAATGTTTTGTTAATAATGTCAACCAGTATGTGCTCTTCCTTTTTCACGGCAAAGTTAGCCGCGGCAGTCGGAATTTTCTCCACCACCTCTTTAACTTCAAGTATGTCATCAAAATAGCCATGGTTATAATAGTCTGCAATATTTAATGGTATAATGGTGTAATCAGCTTCACTGTTCTTTACTGTATCTAGAGCCTCGATAAAGTTAGATGTTAGCTTTATCTCTTTAAATTTAATATATTGTCTAGTATATTCTTCAATAGCATGATCACGGGGTATTGCTATTATCGGATCATTAATTTCAACGTTGTTTTTCCTTTGGACAATAATGTAAGGTGAGCTGGAAAATTCTGATGAAAAGTCAAAAAAAATTGCTCTGTTTTTATTTGGTGTTAATATGGTGATATATGGTGTTTTGCTTTTTAAAACTAGTTCCTGCTGCTCATTAAAGTCTTTTGAAGATGTATAATCAATATCTAATCCAGAGTATAATCTTAATAACTCCAAGATCTCAATTGCGTATCCTGCAGGACGTCCTGAACTATTAAGATAGGATAGAGGAGCCATATACTCGTTAAAGACAACATTTATTTTTCCATTCCTTTTGATCCAGTTTTTTTCTTCTTCATTAAATATAGGCAATTCGCTTTTTTCTGGAATAATATATCCACCTCCACTCCATCGTTTACGAATTAGTCGGCTTTCATCTTTAGATATTGTTTTTATCGCTTTATTTAAAATTTCTAGAAGCATATCATTGGTATCACTAGCTGCAAATGCAATGCCTTTTGAGTCGATATGTAAGTAATCGTCTAGCTGAAGCCTCTTGTAAAATGTGTTATTTATCATGTAATTTGCTGAAGATAAATCCATGATAACAGCATCAGTTTTCCCAAAAGCCGCAGCAGCAACTGCTGCTTGTTTTGTTGGATAGTTGATGATAGTTTTATTCGGGAAGTATTCTTTAACAACTTTATCTGCTAAGTAATCATATGCCATTGAGATCGTTTTGACCTCAGCATTTAATGACGTATTTTTAAATAATGCTGGACGATCTGAGATATAGGGTATGGATAGCTTTAACCCGTTATATTCTTCGTAACTATTTGCTGTGGTTAGTAAGTCCACATCTCCATTTTTGACTGCATTAATTGCGTCTTCTCTGACTTTAAAACGGATAATTTCAACCTGTGTATGGAGAGAGTCTTTTATTAGCTGTAAGAAATCTGCACTAATCCCTTGATAGTATTGACTTTCATCATCAGCAACATCATAGGGATGGAAATTAGGCTCAGTTATTGCAATTCTTATGATTTTAAATTTTCTCAGGTATTCTTCTTCGGATTTAGTTAATGCTGTACTCTCAGCTTCTAGATTCGGATGTCCCTTCAGTAAAAAAGTATCACTATCGAGTGTGTGCAGTTGGTTTGTGAAAAGATAATATAGTGATGGCTATTATAATAATTGGATTTATTATAGTCGCAATTTTCATGATAAATTATGTCTCTTCGCAATTTCTATTATGTCTACTAGTGTTTTAGCGTTTAGTTTTTCTAAAAGTCTAGTTTTATAAGTGCTGATGGTTTTATTACTAAGCAACATCCTATCAGCAATTTCTTTATTAGATAACCCTGTTGCGAGTTGTTGCAATACAACCATTTCTCTAGTTGAGAGTTTTTTAATTAGTTCGGCTTCATCCTGGCTAGACTTTGATATCACATTGCTATTTGCCAATATTGGAAAGTAGGAGTGCCCTGAAAGAATTGCTTTTAATGCACCTGTTACTTCTGTTAAATCTTTTTGTTTTGAAACAAAACCAGATGCTCCCGCTTGAATACAGCGAGAAACAAAGTGCTCTGATGGTTGTGCGGTTAATACTAATATAGGTGGATTATTATTTAATCTTCGTGATCTATCAATTACTTTCAGTCCATCAAGTTGTGGAATTCCTATATCTAAAATAACAGCATCTGGTGATAGTTCTTTAATTAACCTGAGAGCATCGACGCCATTATTAGTCTCACCAATAATATTAAAGTTATTTTGCTCAAGAATAATTTTCAATGCCAAGATTACAACCGGATGATCATCAACTATTAATATTTTTTTCTTCATCAATAAAACTCCATAACCATTATGTACAGATTTTATCCTTTGTAAGCTCTTGTAGGAAATACTAGATAGCTATTCGGATATTTCCTACGCAGTGTTCGGGCATTTCTTTTTTAAAATTATCGTAGGATAGACGAAATGAGAACTATTTTTTACTACTCATAACATTTAGGTGGCGCCCTTTACGTATGTTGCAACTTGTAGCGACTTGTGGCGCAACCTATCTAAGTATAGCTATTTATCTGCAACTGGAAGCTGTAGTTCATTCTGAAAGGATACTATGAGATTTTAGATGGTTAGATTTGAAGGACATTTGATGAGTAAGATTCGGGTATTAGTCTTAGAAGATCATCCCTTTCAGCGTGCAGTACTTGAATATAACTTAGCTTCGTTTGCTGATGTTGAGGTATTTGCATTTGGCTGCGTTCAGGATGCTTTTACTTGGCTCGATGTTCACAATAGTGCTGATATTGTTATTTGTGATTTGATGATGGCAGGAATAGATGGCTTATCGTTTTTGCGCAAGGCGAAGGCTAAATACAGCATCCACGCAGTAGCTTTGTTTAGCTGTATCGATATGGAATTAAGGCGAGCTGTATCGCAGATGATAAAAATGCTTAATTTTGAGTATCTTGGCGATTTGAGTAAAAGTCCTTCTATTGGAAACTTGCAAAGTATGTTGGATAAGTTTGTCTATTCTCGTACTCAAAAACGTAAAGTGATGTCCTCTTCTCGAATTGAAATTAGACCGAAAGATTTTTCATTAGCTGATTTTCAGTTAGCACTTGAGCAACATCAATTTGTGGGTTTTTATCAGCCTAAATTCGATGTCACAGACTTTAGTCTGGCGGGTGTCGAAGTGTTAGCTAGATGGATTCATCCTGAAGTTGGCACGCTTAGCCCAGCCGTGTTTATTGAGCCACTGATTGGCTATGAGCTACTCGACGAATTGTTTTTACAATTATTTGAGCAAGGCTGTCGGTTACAACAAGAGCTGCATCAAAAAAATCATCATATTTCAATGGCCTATAATCTCGATATCTCCCAGCTCAATTCGACAAAGTTGGTTTATCGTATTGTGGATATCGCCAAGAGATTTAACCTCCATTCAAGGTTCATCACGCTTGAAATTACTGAGACAGGATTGCTTTCTGCTCCAGCGGTGAATATGGAAAACCTGATTAGGTTACGCATGCAGGGCTTCGAGCTAGCAATAGATGATTTTGGCGCGGCTCATTCTTCTCTCGCGAGATTATGTGAATTGCCATTCTCGCAAATTAAGTTAGATAGCTGTTTTGTTAGGGAGTTAGGTGTTGAACCTCGATGTCAGGCTGCGATATCAAGTGTGATTGCGTTATCTCAGGCACTTAATATGGAGTTAGTCATCGAGGGAATCGAAACAAACTCTCAGTTGGCCATATTGCAACAACTGGGTTGTACTGTTGGACAGGGCTTTTGTTTCTCCCGGCCCATTGATGAGCATACGTTTGTTCAGCGATTTTTTCCTATTGATATTGAAAGTGACGATTTTAACAGGTTGTATACTGAGGGCTAATACAAGCAAGATATGCAATGTTAATGAGATGACTTTTGCTCACTTTAATGTTGCGCAGTGCTCCCGACAAAATAGCTGAGTTTAGTTATGCAGTCAGCTTGATGATAAGTTGCCGATTCACTTTTAGGCCTGTTTGCTCGGCATTTTCTGGCCAAGGGTAATAGCGGCGCGGTCGTTTAAAGCGGGCGATTTTGTCGGCGAGAAAGACTTCGAGCTCGGCCTCTATCGCACTCATCTCTTGGCTGGTGTGGCTGCGGCTTGCATCGCTGCTGATAGTCTTAGCGTGGAAAATGTCACCGCGGATGATAGCCGCTGGGAGCTGACCGAAGAGGGGATCGGGCTGAGGGAAGACGATTGCCTCATCTATTAGCGGATGAAGTTTGAGTGCCGCTTCAATCTCTTCTGGTTGAATGTTTTCGCCGCCGCTAATAAACATATTATCGACGCGGCCAAGAATGCGGAGATTGCCGTTTTCGTCCCATTCGCCTCTGTCCTTGGTATAAAACCAACCGTCGGCATCAAGGGGCTTTTCTATTCCTTTATCAGCGAGATAACCCATAAATAAGCAATCTCCCCTTACCCAAATCACCCCATCAACAATCTTAAGCTCGCGTCTTGGCAGTAATTTGCCACTCGTACCATCGCTCAGCGCGGGGCCAGTGGTGATTTGCGAGCCCATTTCCGTCATACCGTAGCTGGTAAAGCTGGCAATATGCCGCTGTTCGAGCTGTTTAAGTAAATCGATAGAAATTGCGCCGCCGCCCAGTAGCAGGGCTTTAATGCTGCTGAGCGAGGCCTGTTTGTCAGTGAGCAAATTGACTAACTGGGTCGGCACGAGGGACATATGGGTTAACGCATCGCGCTCGATTTGCGCCTGTAGCGGGAGAGCGAGATCCGGCAGCACCACAGTCGCTGCGACTAGGGCGCAGCGGTTGAGTATTGCAAGGCCGCCAATATGAAACAGCGGTAATGATAATAACCAAGCATCACCTTTGATGAGTGGGATCAGGCTGCGGGCGCCCTCGGCATTAACAATGTGATTCGCAAGATTGTGTACGGCCGCCTTGGGAAAGCCGCTAGAGCCAGAGGTTAAAATCACATTACTAGGACGATAAATATCAAAAGCTGTCGCGGTTAGGCCAGCGTTTGGAGCCACGCCTAGACTAAAATCTAGCGTGAGTTGATGACAGCCTGATAAAGCCAGCTCATCTTCGCTCCAATAGAAAGGGATTTGGTGGCTATCGATAAGCCCTTGAACTTGCGCCAGCGGAAAGCGCGGTGAGATAGGAAAAAAGATGGCGCCAATATCCACGCAGGCCCAATACAGGCAAATCATCTCTAGATTATTACGGCTGATACACGCCAGTGGTTGCCCTTGACCAACGCCGATGCGCGTGAGCTGCTCACCTAATCCCAGCACCATTTGGCTTAAGCTCGCGTAGCTGATGTCTTGCCCATTGCACTTAACCGCGGTTTGTTCAGGGAGCGTGAGCGCGGCGCTATGTAATGGCGAAATACCTTGCTGTGAAATAGATTGGGATGAGGCCAATGCTTTAGATTCGGACATTGTCGATTAATCCTGCTGCGTACTGGCTACAAGTTTAAGGCATTTAAGCGTAAGAGTTTGGGGCTTGCCGCTTGGTACGATTAAGTCTTGGCTAAAGGCGGCTAACGTATCGAGCCCAGGAATTTCAACGGGCGTCAGTATGGCGGCTAAATGGGCCAAATCATTGATACCTAAGCTGGCCTCAAGGCTGGAACTTAAGATACAGCGCACGCCATGGCTGTTCGCCTCGTCGATAAGGCGCTGAAGTTTTTCAATACTGCCCAGTAGCATGGGTTTGATGACTAATGCCGTTAATCCCTCATGCATCACAAATTGATAATCTGGGTCATTGAGGGATTCATCTAGGGCATAGGGCAGGGGAATGGTGCGATGCAGAGTGCGATTATCCTGCGGCTGTTTGCAAGGTTCTTCAATATATTCAATGCTATCTAGTGGCAAGCAAGCGGCAAAGTCGAGGGCCTGTTCCAAACTAAATCCACGGTTGGCATCTAAGCGCAGCTTGAGTTCCGGTCTTTGGCTTAAGATGCCATAAATCAAACTTAACTCATCTTCCATGGAGGTTTGTGCAACCTTCACTTTAACTGAGCGCACACTGCTATCGAGCTTGGCGATTTTAGCTATCAACTCGGCTTTGGGCGCATCTGTTGGCTGGTAAATCAACGGTACTGTGGTGGTAACTGGGCGCACTGTATCGAGTTTTCCGCTGAGTTTGGCATGTAGCAGGCTTAAGCCAAAGGCAATGGACGGATAGGAACTCGCTTCGGCCTGCTCGAGCAAGCAATCAATTGATTGGTTTTGCAGCTTGGGTAATAGCGCCACTAAGGCCTGTTGAACCTCATCGAGGCTTTCACGGCTAAAGCCTAATAATGGCTGTTGGTCGATATCGAACCCTGAGAGTGGCGCGATTTCAACATACTGCTCACGCACTTCACCTTCGGTTTGCGCTTTTGCCTGTAGTACTAAGCCTGCTCTGTAGTCAATGCGTTGTTTACCCACAGGCAAAAAGCGGTTTAAGGGCAGGCGATATAAATACAAGCTAAGTGAAGTTAAGATCATATTTTCCTTAACGCTTTATCGATTTAAAGGCGGTCTGTTTGCGTGGTTCTTTAAGGCAAGCGCTTGCCGATTAAGCTTTTTATACAGGCGAGTAATCCCGCAGGATTGGCTTGATGTATGTTATGCCCCGCCTGTTCAATCTGATGCAAGATGATGGGCTGTTGTGCTTGCCAGTCCTTTGCGATCGCCGTGAATTTAGCATCCTGGCTGCCGGCAAAAAAATGGCATTCGCAAGCAAGGCTTGCAGGTAGATCCCAAAGTGAAGTTTGGCGGGCAAGTGAGGTAGCCAAAAAGATTTGCTTGAGTATGTGTTTGGGATGTTGGTCGAGCTGCGCCACGCGCTTTGCTATCAAGGCATTGCGCGCCTTGTCGGGCATATTGGCAAACACGGCCTGTTGATACCAAAGCTGTAAAAAATCCACGCTACTCAAGCTTTGCAGCCGTTTGGCCCACAGCTTGTCGCTCTTGCTGCGCGCGGCTTGTTCTTCGGTATTTGTCAGCCCGGGATGACAGGATTCTAGCCACAAACTCAACACTCGCTGCGGATAAGCTTGGGCAAGATGTAAGGCAATCCGCCCACCGAGGGAATACCCATAGAGGTAAAACGCTTCAATGCCGAGGCGATCGAGGCGGCTGATAATGTCTTGGACACAAAAGTCGAAGCCATCAGTGAGCGTCGATGCGATTTCTGGTTGATTGTCGCCGTGGCCGGGTAAATCGAGGCAGATGCAGTGAAAATGTTGGCTGAGTTTAGGGATCAGCGGTAGCCAATCGGCCTTCGATCCTAAAAAACCATGGATCAGGACCAAGTTTGGCTGTGCTGTCTCTCCATAACGGGCCACGGTCGGCATTAGCTTTGTTTCACCCATAAATTCAGCGCGGCGATCTGCTCGCTGGCTTGGTGTTGGCTAACGGTGACTTCGATGACAGAAGCACCCTGATAATCCAGCGCTTCATTATAGCTATTTTGGAAGTCGGCTAAGTTATCCACTTGGTTATAAGGAAGATTAAACATAGCGGCGGCATAACCAAATTCCAGACCATGGCTTAACCGATAGTAATCACTGCGCAGTTCCTCATTGGGGACGGGCAAGAGATTAAAGATATTACCGCCATCGTTGTTGAGGATAATGATCACCAGCGGACTGGTTAAATTGCGGGCGATGGCAAAGGAGTTGAGATCATGCAACTGGGATAAATCCCCAATAATCAAGCTGGTCGGTTTACCTTGGTGCGCTGCAATACCGCAGGCGGTGGCCAGTAAGCCATCGATCCCCGAGGCGCCGCGATTAGTGTAAGTGGTGGCAGTGCAGCAGCTCACTGGCGCGTACATATCGTACAAACGTACCGGCAGGCTATTGCCGATAAACAATTGCTGCTCCAGTGGTCGTGTATTGGCAATCGCGCGGATAACCTGAGCTTCACCAAACTCACCTTGATCAATATTGCGCACGAATAAACTATGCAATTCATCGTTGTAGCTAACTAAGGTATTAGCCCAATTCGCCGATGAAGAGCGATACCAGTTAAGCGATGCAAATTGGGCGGCGTTGGCGTGCCAAATGTGTTTAGCGTTATGGCTTGGGTCGAGCCTATCTTGCTGCGGCAGCACTTGCCAGTAACTGTGCCAGTTTTGTTCGGCAAGGTAAGCAATCAAACGCTTAGACAATAAGCGTCCACCAAACACCAGCACGCGGTCTGCCTCTTGTAACAGATTGCGCGCCTTAGGATGTTGCAGTAGTTGGTCAATATTACCAATCGCCGCCGGATGTTGTCGCAGTTGCGACTGAGCATCGGTCAGTAACGGCCAGCCAATTTTTTGAGATAGCGCAATGAGTTGCTGTGGATCTTGCTCTGGCGTGAGCGTACCCGCGATGATTACGCCCTTACCATGGACGAAACGCATAATGGCATCTTCGCTCGGGCTGCTTAATTGTTCACGCTTACCATAAAGAGTGTAAGGACGTGCTTGTTGCAGCCAGGTTTGCAGCGGCTTGAGGTATGGCGATTCGCTATCGAGAATTGTGGCAGTTAATTCACTCGGATATAGCGGTTCACGGTACATACAGTTGATATGCACAGGGCGTGTTTGATTGGCCACGGCCTCATCAAGCGTGGTGAGCAACATCTGCGGTGCAATGTGTACATCCGGCGTGGGGAGATTCACCTGCTGGGCATAATGGGCAAAAATGGCTGGTTGCACTATGGCTTGGTTGGCGCCACAACCGAGTAATTCTGGCGGTCTGTCACCACTAAGGACAATTAAAGGCACATGGGTGAGCCACGCTTCGACTATTGCAGGATAAAGATTAGCGACGGCCGTGCCAGAGGTGGTAATAATAGCTACGGGCGCAGAGCTGGCTTTGGCTAATCCAAGTGCCATAAACCCTAAGCCGCGCTCATCGAAATGCAAATGACGTTTCAGCTTGGTTTGCTGGGCTGCTGCAAGAGTTAACGGGGTTGAGCGTGAGCCTGGTGCCATGCAGACATGCTGCACACCAAGACGTGCTAATTCTTCCAGAATCAGTGCGCCCCACATGAGATTAAGTGTGGCTGTGTTTTCGGTTCGCATAGCAAGATCGATCAGGATAAAGATGGGCCTAGTGTAACGTGTTTGACGATTAAGATGTATGCCCGTCTTAACAAAACTTGGGACGACACGGAGGAGCGGTGAGGTGGAGCCTAAGCTAAGGCACAATATGCCTATCACCTCGAATAATAAGATGAAAACGTGTTAAGTCTTTATCGCTAAATAATGCTATCAACAATTTTCTTTATTTGTTCACTGAGCCACACCAGCTCTTCGCTAGCGCGATTGGGCTGATTCTTTTGCACCAAGAAGATCGTCGGAGCTTCGGTGTCGGCGTATAAACGTTCTGCCTCAAGTTGTGATAATTGACAGGTATGCAGTTCGGGTATTTCTGCCACCATTTCATAAACCACTCGGTAGGGTAATAAAGAAATAGTTTGGCTCTCTCCTAAATATTCAAACAAACTAGAAATACTGGTAATGGTAATTTCAGTATTGAGTTTTATACCATTTTTTATACAGAATTCTTGATATGGGCTAAGGCGAGTACTGGGATTACCGAGATCAGTATTGACATAGGGATACTCTGCAATCGTCTCTAAGGTAATTTCTCGCTTAAAAATGGGATGATTTCGGCTAGCAATAAGATACACCTTACCCATACGTTGCAGTGTTGTGGTTTGTAACTTGTCTCCATAGGCTGCGACATCTGCGGTACTCTTATTGCAACAAATACCGAGGGTGGTATCACCATTGATGATGTCCTGCGTGGTATGCAGTGACCAAGGGGTAATATTGATATGGATAGATTTTTGCTCTTCTTTGATAGCTTGCATTAAGGCTTTAGGGAAGGCATAGGCAATAAGGCCTGGGGCGGCAATCTCAACATGTGTTTTAACATGATTGACATTGGCTGCTCGTACCTTTTGAAACTTCTCTGTACATTCAATGGTTTGTTTCGCTATCGGGTATAAGTGCGTGACAAATTCATTGGGGAATAAGCCATATTTCTTTCGGATAAAAAGCTCATCACCAAATACTTCTCGCAGGTTTTTAAGGCTACGACTTATTTTGGGGGCTGGGATATCTAATGCCTTTGATACATAGGTTGCAGACTTGTTCTCATATAATGAAACAAGTATTTTTAAACTCAGAATATCGAGGCCATCCATGTTACTAATATGCATTTTTTATATTCCTTAATATTGAGTAAATACTTTAAAGAACACCTAATTATGGTGTTATTAATTTAATTTAATGTGAAATCCATCCCAAGTTTTGCACCTTAAATTTATCTATATGTAACAATAGGTTTAGAATTTGATTTTTTATATTTCAAAAAATATTATTAAACTAATTTGAAATTTTAATTTTTGATATTCAGTTACGCCAATTTCATTTTTTTAATTAACTATTATCAATATGTGCATTTTAGATTTACGCTATACAGTAATGTGTCCTGTATCCTAACTTGTTGTTTATGTTTAATTTTGAATTTAAACATGTGATCAAGATCAAAAAAATAAATCCCGTCTGCAATAATACTGAAGGTGCTTTAAAGGAGAAAACAAAAATATAATTGTGTTATTGGAGGCGTATATGAATACTTCAGTCATTCTCAGCTATGCGTTTATGTACTTCGTACTATTCGTAGCGGTGCCATTTGTGTTTGTAATGTTTGTCATGACTTGCATTAAGTTTTTTAGGGCGGATCCCGAAGAGGCTGCACATCATGAAATGAAACTCAAACCAGTGTTATTTGATGAAGATAGTTTCAACTTTTTTAAATCACTAAAAACTGTCGTTGAAGGCAAATACGATGTCTGCTGCAATGTTCCACTCGACACTGTATTTGACATGGACCAGCACGATGCTGATTTAAACCATGAATGCCGTCTCGACTATGTGTTGATTGACCATGATTCTTCAGAAGTCAAAATGGTGATCAGCGACGCCGGTAAGCAAATCAATTCACCCATGAAAAAGCTATTCAGCAAATTCAATATTGGTTTTATTGAAATGAATCAGCATAAACAGTGGGATGCAACAAGTCTCAAGCAAGCGCTAGCCGTTTGACCACGCTCGTCGGGTTCGGAGTTCTCCGAACCCTGACTTCCTCTTTGTTTCCCAATGAATTGATATGAGGACTCGCTATGTCTACACGACAATGGCTGTGGTCATTACGCTTGGGTGCAATGGCATTGCTGCTCAGTTTTTCCGCAACAAGTGCTGAACCCGCGAAGCAAATTAATAGTGATGCTTGCATGAAGTGTCATAAGCGTAATGGTCAAATGTTAGGGCATCACGGCCAGGATGCCATGAAAATGACCTGTTCAAGCTGTCATGGTGAAAAAGGTGATCATCCCAAAAAACCAAATGATTTAGTGGTTTTTGGATTAAATGAGGCATCCGAAGCTGCTGTGCAATTAAAGGTGTGCCAAAAATGCCATATGCCAGCCAAACTCAGCTCCCAAGAGTGGACGCATAATGTGCATGCCCAAAAAGTGGCCTGTGCCGCTTGCCATAAATTACATAGCCCAACCGATCCTATGGCAGAGATGACGCCTAAGGTTCGCAGTGAGCTGTGCCGTACTTGCCATACAGGCCAGCAGGAGTAAGGTTATGGAAAATTCAAAAAGAAGATTTCTCAAAGGAGCATGCGCCTTATTGGCAGGGGCATCGGGTAGCACATTACTGGCTACTGTGAATGCCTCAAATGAGGCTAAAGCCGAACCTAGTGTGAAATACGCACTGATCCACGATGAAACTAAGTGTATTGGCTGTCGAGCTTGCGAAGTTGCCTGCCGTGAAACCAACCAAGTGCCCGAGGGTGTTGCCCGATTAAAAATAGAGCAAACTGGACCCTATGGGGAATATCCGAACCAGTTTTATCACTTCAGTCGTAAGTCTTGCCAGCATTGTGAAGACGCGCCCTGCGTCAATGTTTGCCCGACGGGTGCCGCCTTTATCGATAAAGAGACTGGCATTGTGGCGGTAGATGCTTGGAAGTGTGTGGGTTGCCAATATTGCATTGCAGCCTGCCCATACAAAATTCGTTTTATTAATCCTGTTACCCACGCTGCGGACAAATGCGATTTTTGCCGTGAGACAAACCTCGCCCAAGGTAAACAACCTGCCTGCGTCGCGGCCTGCCCGACTAAGGCATTGGTCTTTGGCAACTTAAAAGATCCCACTTCTCAGGTGGTACAAGTGCTAAAGGCTAACCCAACCCAAAGGGCTAAGGTCGACCTCGGCACTCGGCCAAAACTGTTCCGCATTGTGGCTAAATCAGGGGAGGTGGCAATATGAGCGCCCTACATTTTGATACGCTAGTGTGGCATTGGCCAATTGCAATTTACCTGTTTTTAGCGGGGGCATCTGCTGGCGCCATGTTCTTTGCGGTGTTACTCAAGCATTTTGTGTTGAAACATAATGCCTACCAGTCTGGCTTTGTGCAGGCGGCCTGTATTGTGGCGCCCGTGGCGGTGATGGCGGGTTTGGGCATCTTGGTATTGGACTTAACTAAGCCCTTCGATTTTTGGAAGATATTAGTCTTCTACAATCCTAAGTCTGTGATGTCGATGGGTGTGTTGATCCTGCTCATCTACCAAGTCTTTATGTTTATGTGGATTGGTTTGTTATTCCGTAAACCTATTGATGCATGGTGTGAGAGTCGCTTTCCCATAGTGCTGAAGTTGACAGCTTGGCTTAGCCGCTTCGAGGCCACGATTACCGGTTTATTGGTGATCTTTTCCCTCGCGCTGGGGGCTTATACTGGCTTTTTACTCTCGGCTTTACCCGGCTATCCGATGTTGAAAAACCCCGTATTGCCACTGCTGTTTTTGGCTTCGGGACTCTCATCCGGTGCGGCATTTTCTCTGCTGGGTGGGGTGTTGCTTAATGCTAATCCTAACGCCAAGGAAGTTCACTTTATCCATAAGGTTGAAATCCCATTGATTTTGGTGGAGATAGTGCTGATTTTTACCTTCTTTATGGGCTTAGTGTTGTCAGGCGGTCAAAGCAAATTTGCGGCTTTCAATGCGATAGGTTATGGCTTCTGGGGATGGGTTTTCTGGATTGGCATTGTTGGGATCGGATTATCGGGCCCCTTGGCAATGAACCTGTTTATGACGGCCACGTCAAAGCGTAAGTGGGCCTATGTAGCAGGCACCGCATGCTTAAGTCTGATTGGTGTGCTACTGCTGCGTAACTTTATTCTCTACACGGGGCAAATGACGGTCGTTTGATTGAGCATGGTTGGCTCAATGTTATAGATAAGAAGGAATTACGGTGAATGGCGAAGCGGTGTCTAAGGAAGCACCGTGAGCTAACTCCCTTTAATAACGCTGGCTGAAGTGATTAAAGGTGCGTTGTCTTGTCGCGATTTGCTGTCACAGGGAGGTTATTGGGAAGGGAAGCCATATTTGATATTTAGGTATTGTTTGCCCTGCCTCCACAAGGGCCTCGCCACCTTTATTCCTTAGGGGTGGCGTTTCTTGTTTGGGGCACGCAAGATTACTCGCCAGTATTATTAATCCACTCGCTCATCACCACATGGGTTTTAATCTTGATGATATCTGTGTGAGTATCGATATATTCGCGGATTTCATGAAGACGGCGCATTGATGGGGCATGGACATACACCAGTAAATCCATATCACCGGAAATACCACGGCAGGTAATTACTTCGGGGATTGCATGGAACACGTGTACCACATCGGCGCAGCGGGGACATTTATGTTGGATTTCGAAGTAGGCCGACACTCCCTCTTTTTGCGATTCGCTCAGCAATACCTGATAGCCACGGATCACGCCAGTTAGCTCTAGTTTTTTTATCCGCTCGGCAACCGCGCTACGGGAAAGATTGACCTGCTCTGCAATACTGGAAACACTTTGGCGAGCATCTTGGCGCAAACAATCGATGATGGCGGTATCAAACTTATCCAACGTGGACTCCGATAAAAATGGGTATAACAAGTGAGGCGGCCTAAAAGTACAACTCAGTATAAGGCCTTGAGTTACACCGTCATTTTGCCTGAAATAGTGCTTTTTACCGTCATTGTGCTGGCGTTTACCACTAAGAACACCGAAATTGACGGCAGATTGCGGCGTAAAATCTCACTATACTGACGGCTTCAAAACCATTGAATGTTAACAGATGAACTCACATAGCGGAACTATAGGACGTTGGCAAGGTGCAGGCTTGATGGCCACCACTTTGCTGGGCACTGGGGTGTTTATTCTCCCGCAAATGACAATCGACAAGGCCCATGCTGGTGCGCTTATCGCTTGGTCACTCCTCACCTTAGCCATTATTCCAGTGGCGCTGATTTTTGGGCGGCTGGCGAGTGTCTTTCCCCATGCTGCGGGTCCCGCTTATTTTGTGGAAAAGGCTTTTGGGCGTACCGCAGGCCGTACTATCGGACTCATTTTTTTGTTGGTCGTGCCGATGGGCGCGCCTGCTGCGATTTTGATGACTTTCCAGTTTGTTAATGCACTCATTCCCCTCGATGGCTGGCCCAAGGTGGGCGCTGAGGTGTTCGTTATTTTTGGCTTGTTCCTGCTCAATCTTCGTGGCATTCAAGTGTCGGCCAAATTGCAATTCGGCTTAACCCTTTGTATTGTCGCCATTGTGGTGGTGCTCTTTGGCGCAAGCAGTCTTCAGCCTGGGCATTTAACCTCACTTGCCAGCTATGGCTCACCAGAAATCTCTACCATGATGATTGCCGCAGGTATCGCTTTTTGGAGCTTTTTAGGGATAGAAGCCATGACTCATCTTGCCGATGATTTTCGTCGCCCACAGCAGGATATGATCCCTGCAATGATGATGGGCACTGTGCTGGTAGGCATTATTTATGTGGCCTGCACACTGATTTTACTGTTAGTGCCAACTGACAAAAGCGTGGCGATGATTGGTGTATTCGATGCGCTTTTAGGGGGATACGGTGCGCAAGTAATTGGTGTGTTGGGAATTGCCAGTGGCCTTGCCACAGTAAACGTCTATGCCGCCAGCGCCGCGCGTCTTGTATGGAGTTTTAGTTGCGAAGGTATTTTACCGCGCTGCTTTGCGGTTAAGAATCGTCATGGTGTGCCGATCCGTGCCTTGGCGGCCTTACTCGGCGTGATGGCGAGTGTGATAGTGTTGACTCACATCACGGGTCAGGAACTCGAACATCTTATTGCCTGGAGTAACGGGGTGTTCGTCGTGATCTACTTAATGGCGATGTTAGCTGCGGCTAAATTATTGCCCCGTAGCAACTTACCTTTAGTGGTATTAGGTTGTGGCTTCTGCTTAGCGTTAGGTATCGCGCTTGGGGCTAGCATGGCCTATGTATTTGCGTTAATCCTATTTGTCGCCCCATTCTTGTGGTGGCAAAAGAGCCATATTAGTCGTAAGCGGGCCTTGGCGGTTAACAAGGTTGCTTAATCCCGATGTCATTCAAATAATTACAGATCAGCACGCAAGGTTTTAAGCGTGCTGATCTGCGAGTCTTAAATCTGTTGATCCAGTTTAAAATCGAGTTGTACTTGTTGATTTAATTGGGGTACGGCTTTGCCCGCATCAAACTTAGGTTTGTATTTCCAGTTTTGCACTGCTGAAAGCGCCGCCTTATCAAACACTCGCTTCGGGTTAGCATCGAGCACGCGCACATTGCTGACGGTACCATCCGCAGTAATATCAAAGCCTACGACCACATAACCTTCCTTGCCATTTTGTGCAGCTTCAATCGGATAGCGAGGAGACACTTGCACCACGGGTAAGGCCTCAGCGGTGATAGTCGATTGGTTAAAGAATGTCGTTTGGGTTGGCATTTCTGGGGTAAAAATCTGGGGGCTAAATTCGACCACTTCAGCACTTTCGCCCGGCGTTGTGACCCGCTCCCTTGTTGGGATGGGTTTTGGCGGTTCGGGTTGGCGACTTTCCTTCGGAGGAATGGGTGTTCGCTCGCTCATCAAAATATTGATTTGCGGCGCATCTGACGTTTGTCCGCTCAATGGCTGTGGATTATGGATAAGTTGCGCCATAAACACGAACAAACCTAAGGTGATCAGTGCGCTAACGATAATAATCCCGGTGCGATTAACAAGTGCATTTTGGCCCATAGTGCTTCCTTACAATTGATGAACAATATTTAATCTATAACATCCATTGCTTATTATTTGAAATATTTATTTACAAATAAGGTTAAGTATTGAGCAAGTCTAATCTCTTTACCTATAACGCAAAGCGTGAATTGCTGTGATTTTTGCTGTGTTGCAGAGGCATTCTTATGATTGGCGGGCTGAATTTTCACTAAGATTGCGATTGCTGAATACTGACTGAAAAGCTGCACATTCAACTCATAAGTGTTCATAAGCTTAAGAGCGAGGCGAGATTTTGTGTTCTATATTTTGATCATTCATCTAGAAGGAGAATAAATATGGATTCTGCTGCGCTACTGAGTCGAGTTGATGAGTTGCCCCGTTTACCTAAAGCAATCAGTGAACTGCTTGATGTCGTTAACGACGACAACGCTACAGTAAAAAATATTGCGACTAAGGTGTCCCATGATCCCCTGATCAGTGCCAAGGTACTCAGATTAGCTAACTGCGCCTATTACGGCCACAGTCGCGAGGTGGGCAGTATTGATGAAGCCGTAGTACGCCTTGGAATGCAAACCTTGCGTACCTTAGTATTAGCATCTGCCGTGATGGGGGCGGTGCCTAAATGCAATGGTGTTGATTTAGCGCAGTTTTGGGGACAAACCTTCGAAATTGCACTCTACAATCAAGAGATGGCCAAACGGTGCGGCGTTCAGCCCGACGAGGCTTTTACCTGCGGCATCCTTCACCGTATTGGTGATTTATTGATTGCGGCAATTTCCCCTGAAGATGCTGAAAAAATTAACGAAGCTGTCGCACAGGGTAAAGATAAGCATGCTTTTGAGCGAGAACTCCTCGGTTATGATTCCCCCGATATTGGTGCTTTGTTGGCTCAAAATTGGAAATTTACCCCTGCATTGGTGCAAGGCATTCTCTACCAAGATCATCCTAAGGATTCGAATCCATTTTCTAAATTGGCAGCTTTGTTGTGTTTATCCCACAAAGTATTAGCGGACTGGGACACTATTGAGGATGACGATAAAACCAGTTGGCTATCGCAGCTTGCGACTAAAAAAGGCTTAAAAATGGAAATGGGTGGGCTTCGGTCTAAGTTAACGGAGCTAAGAGGCGTCGGTTTTGAAATTGGTAAGGCGCTTGCCTAAGCCAGCTGGAACAGGAAACGGCAATCTACAACCTTGATTCAAAAGCATGAATGGCAGTACTGCGATTCATGCTTTTTTATGGCTTGCTTTTAGCGTGCCACTTGGGCTTCGATGGCCTGATTACGCATCTGAATAAGCTCGCTGTGTTTGAGATACAGCAAATCAGCAGTACGGCGAATGATTTGATCTTCGTACTGGGAGAGTTGTCCATCGGCATAGGCTAACTGCCACATGGCTAGTAATAATTGCTGTTTTTGCTCCAAGCTAAATTCGGCATTAATGGTATTGGTAAACTCAAATAATGAGGTGGCATTACCTTGGGCTTTTTTGGCTTCTTCAATTAAATCATTAGCATCCTGCGCCGACATCGATAGGGTTTCTGTCAGAAGCTTAGGTAATAGTGCTCTTTCTTCTGCGGCGAGGGTTTCATCGGCATATACCACTTCGAGCAACATGCTCGCCGCCGCTAATTTTAGCTGGTGGGCTTTCTCCTCTGGGGAGATGGCGTGGGGGTGGGATTGAAGGAATCGTTTCAGCTTCGCAATCATAAAGTGGCACTGCTCTGGCAAGAAGGAATAACTAGATAGAGTGATTTTTTGCGTTAAAGTTCACCCTAAGCATAGGCTTAGGGTGGGGCGACATTTACAGCAGAGTATTTAAACCCTTCATCAGCAGATCTGAGCTGCCTTCGGCGCCATTTGTCTCAAGATAAGACTTGGCAATATTGATCATTGGCATGGCTAATTCTTTAGAAATACCCAGTTTTTCAAAGGCATCTAATACCATTGCACTACCTTGCAGAGAAGATCCAATATTGCCAGCCTTAGACAACAGGCCAGAAACGCCTGAGTTCGCATCAAGTTTAGGTGCTGCGGCTAATAGGCTGTCGGCATTAGGGATACTGGCAGCTAGTTTGGTGTAATCATTCGAACCTAGACTCGATTGTGCTAGGCCTAACAGACTTCCTAAACCGCCTTCGGCTTGGGTTTGGTTCAGTCCGAGTTGCGACATCACGCTGCCAACTAATGCGTTGGATTGGGTGACGCTACCTGTGGTCACTTTCTCTGTTTTTGCTGGTGTTCCTGCAAGGTTATCTAACCAGCTTGCACTGGTGGGAGTGGCTAAAAGTGTGGCGCTAATCAGAATAGAGAGTGTGAAAGTGTGTTTCATAGAGTGGCATCCTTTGACGGTTTGCGCGCAATAAAGTGGACAGTGTAACGGCTTTGAGACTTTTGTTGCAGCCCTTTTCTGTGATTTACGGTTCACTCAGGTGATTTGTGTTGTGCATTGGGGCGGGATTTTGGGTATCCTTAGCGACAATTCACGGTGTTAATTTACTTCAATTATTTTGGAAAGGCGCATGTCACTATCCGCAATTTTGACCGAAGCTTATAACTTTTTCCGTAATCATCTCACTCAGCTTGCCATGCTGACGGTGCCACTGTTATTAGTGCAGGTTGGTATTCAGCTATGGCTTGGCACAGAGATGAGCAAAGTTGATCTGGAAAACCCGCAGTTTGGCGCATCACACATGATCGCTATGATGCTCCTTCTGCTGCTCTTCTCGGTATTGATTGCGGCGTTAACGCTGTTTTTAGAACTGAGATCCCAAGGGCATAACCCATCAGCAGGTATGGTACTGAAGGCCAGTTTACCCTTTGTGCCACCTTTACTCTTAGCTGGCGTATTCTCTGGACTGGCCATTTTAGCGCCAGTGATGCTATTTGCAGCGTTTGGCCCTATGTGGTTAGTGGGACTCGTTATTAGCTTTTATCTGTTTGCTCGCCTAGCCTATGTGAACTTTATGGTGGTAGTTGAGCGTTTAACACCGCTGGAAGCGATTAAAGCAAGCTTTAGCTTTAGTGGCCCGATTGTGTTAAAAACCATTGCGTTATTGATGCTTTACTTACCGCTTTCTGTGGTTGGTAGCCAGCTTTCAGCAGCGGCATCTTTTGGTGGCTTGCCTGTGCAATTGCTCGCGGATACCTTTATGGCGTTTATTGGGTTATTCGTAAACTTGGCATTGTTCCGTTTGTATATGGTGTCTAAAAAGCCAACTGCGGAATAATATCAACTGAGCAAATTCAATTTGAGGTAAGGATTTATGGGGACTGAGGCTGAGTTACTGGATAGTGAATTTATCCAAGGGTTTTCGGCCTCGCTTCTTGATGATTACCTCAATGCTAAAAACTATGTGCAGGATGTGCCTACTCAGTCATTACTGCATATTCGCAGTTTTACCCATAGGCTGACTGACTTGCTAGGGCAGAGTAAAGTGGTGTCCTTTGCTAGCCCCAATCTCTATGATCGTATTGAGCTGTTAAATCAAAAACGGCTGATCGATGTGAAGACCACCAGAGCGTTGCATCGCCTGCGCGCTGATGGTAACCGTGGCGCTCACCCTGAAAAATATCATCTTACCCAAGAGCAGTTACTCGCCTTAGCCCAAAAAGCCATTAAAGATGTACTCGCTTTAGTCGAGCATCTGTATCCGAAGGTGGTTGGCTGCGAGGCGCCTGCATACCGCTTTCAAGCCAGCGATGCGATAACAGTTAAAGATCTCTGTTACCGCGCGGTAATGGAGGATGATTCCAATGCGCAGTATCTTGTGGGGATCTCTTTTAAAACCAAAGCATTAATGCTTAAGGAGCAGGAGCTTGCCCTCGTCGATCAGTACTATGGCACTGAAGACGATAGCCCAGTAGTAAAAGCTGTCGCACAAAAAGCCAGTGATACTTTTGCTAAGGCCGCCTACTGGTTTGCCCTTGCAGCCCCAACCCATATGCAAGCCCTC
The DNA here is from genome assembly GCF_006385735.2 of Shewanella sp. LC6. Taxonomy (NCBI): domain Bacteria; kingdom Pseudomonadati; phylum Pseudomonadota; class Gammaproteobacteria; order Alteromonadales; family Shewanellaceae; genus Shewanella; species Shewanella sp. LC6. The sequence goes on along the minus strand of NZ_CP043902.1, from coordinate 4,800,519 downwards.
TATGAGCATGGAGTGAGTTTAATCCATGGCTATCAGGGAGAGGCCGATGCCATTAAAGGCGAGGCTGCGATAGCTATTGCGGCTGAGGCGGGCGTGGTCAATGCGATGGCGCTGCTTGGCTATTTCTACCTAGTGGGCAGTGAGTCATTTAAGCCGGATTTAGCCCAAGCGAAACACTTTTTACAGCTGGCGGCCGAAGGTGAGCAAACCGAAGCCATGGCGAATTTAGGTGTGCTTTACTATCAAACCAAGGATTTACCGCAAGCCTATCATTTTATAAGTAAAGCGGCGCAGGCGGGTTATCCCCATGCCCAATATCATTTGGCCTTAATGCTCGCCAATGGTGATGGTTGTCAGCGAGATCCTATCGCGAGTGAGTATTGGATGGCCGAAGCGGCAGAGCAAGGTCAGCTCGATGCCATGCTTACCCGTGCGCAACATATGCTAAATGATGAAAGTGGCTTGGGTGGCGATGTGAGTCAGGCTGAGCGCTATCTGCGTGAGGTCATTAAATATGGTCACAGTGTGCCTGCCATGATTGAGCTGAGTATGGCATTGGCCGACGGCATTTTGGGGCGCATTGATGTGGTGGGTTCTGCGGCGCTGCTAAATCTAGCGCGCCGTCATGCTAATAGCAAAGAGGCTGAGATCATCGAGCCTCTTTGGCAATCGCTTGTTTTACAAATCGATACTGTAATGAAGATCACTCAAGATCCCGGTGAAATTCATACCCTTAATCGTGCAAAAGACCTACTAAGCGCTGAGGGCTACTCTTCCTCTTTTTGATGTTCAAAGATACGACCTCGGTACTCAGTTGCATGGGGTTCACGCACAACATTCGCGGTTTGATTAAACGCTGACGTTTGGCTAGTCGCCTCGCTCGCTTGTGCCTGCGCTCGGCGCGCTTGCTCACGATTAAACTTACTCAATTGGCGCGCTACATAAATACGACTAAATAGCACTAAGCAGCCTAGAGCAATTGCGCCAAATAAAAGCACAAAAGGTAATAAAAACAGAGATAAACAGATTAGACTGACACTGATTGCCATCGCTAACCAAGCCCGTGCTCCTGAAATGCGTGGCTGAAATGGGCTCTGTTGAAATTGTTGATAAATCATAAGAACTCCTAATCAAAATGGGTGAGGCTTAAGGTGAGTCGCCCAGTATTTGATAACGGGCTTGGTCAAATTGCTATGTTATAGAAGCCTCTTTCCCCAATGTTATGGACGTTCAGTGTGCAATAAATAAACGGATTGGGTCACGTTAATTTGGGTTAATTTACGTTCTTTTACGTCCATGACTTTAGTTTGTTGGTGGCTTGTGGTTGATGTGAACTTTGGGTTGTTATTTGGTATTGCTCAGGTTTTAATTGGTTATCTTTATGTTTTTGCTTAATTATTTATTAATTTGGTGACGAGTGATTCTTTGTTTGCGCTGTAACATGTGCGAAAATTTAGCCGAATTTTTGATTGGTTTTTGCTAACACTGTAAATTTATTACAGTAAGTGCCAGCCAGTCTTACCACTTCTTCCTTCAAAGCTGTAAAACCGTAGATACCAACATGAACTCATACTCGCTTAAACAAAAGATCCTGATTTCGGTCGTGATTGCGCTTTCCCTCGTGATTGGCTTGCTGTCGTGGCAAAGTTATTCCAGTCAAAAGTCATTGTTGTTGCAAAATAGTTTGGAGCAGGTGCAGCGACTGGGTGATCAACAGGCTGAGCGCATTCAAGAGTGGTTAGCTGGGCGTCAGGATATCGTAGGGGCGTTAGCCGTTAAAGTTGAAGGTGACAGTTTAAATGCATTACAGCAGGCGCAAGCTTCGGGGCGATTCCAACTCACTTACTACGGTACACAAGCGGGGCAGATGCTGGACTCCGATCCAAGCATAGACCGTACGGGTTACGATCCGAGAGCGCGCCCTTGGTATAAACAAGCGATAAATGAGCGCGGTCTTATTCTCACCAAACCTTATGTTGACGTAGCTTACAATGTGTTAGTGGTCACTATGGCGCAGGCGGTTTCACAAGGTGTGGTTGGGGGCGACCTGTCGATTGCGAGTTTGGTTGAAAGTGTCAATCGCATGACCTTACCAGCCAATGGTCATGCAATCATGCTGCACAAAGATGGCACTGTCATCGCTTACAAAGATGCCTCTAAGGCGATGAAACCCGTTAGCGATATTGACAACGACCTTAATCATAATTTACCCCAGCAGAGCCGTCAGTCCAGCACATGGCTGCCAATGTATTTCGAAAACGAAGGCCGCGATAAGTTAGTTTGGGGTGTCGATATTCCCAATACCGATTGGGAATTAGTGATAGTACTGGACAAAGAGACGCTTGAGGCGCCATTAACCAATTTACTGCTGACCCAATTGGGGCTGTCGGCCGTAATGCTATTACTGAGCGTATTGGCAATTTCTTGGTTAGTGAATCTATTGCTAGGTCCGCTTGGACGTGTATCGCAGGCGCTAGCGCGTATTGCCGATGGTAATGGCGATTTAACCCAACGTATTGAGGTTGATACGCAAGATGAAGTGGGCGTACTGGCCGACAGCTTTAATCGATTTGTCGGCAGTCAGCATCAGCTCATCAGCCATATTCGTCAGTTGGCAAGTGAACTGGATGCGGACGCAGAGCGTAGCCTCAAAACTAACCATATTGCCGTGGCCGAATTACAGCGCCAGCAACAAGAAGTTGCCATGGTCGCGACCGCAGTAACCGAAATGGCAAGTGCTACTAATGAAATTGCCGCGAATGCGGAAAATACCGCTACAGCTGCGCAGCAATCAGCAGCGAGCAGCTTCCAAGGGAAAGAGTTAGTTAATAAGACCCGTAGTTCGATTAATTCTTTAGCGGATGAAGTCACTCAAGCAACTGAGGTCATTGAAGATTTAAGTCGTCACGCTCAGTCGATTTCTAGCATTTTAGCGACAATTCAAGGGATTGCTGAGCAGACTAACCTGTTAGCCCTCAATGCGGCGATTGAGGCTGCCCGTGCGGGTGAGCAGGGCCGTGGCTTTGCGGTGGTGGCCGATGAAGTGCGGGTGTTATCGCGCCGAACACAAGATTCGACCCAAGAAGTACATGCGACCATTGAAACTCTGCAACGTACAACGGCGAAGGCGGTGAGTTTGATGGAAAGCAGTCAAGTGTTAGCGGGTCATAGTGTTGAAGATGCTAATGCCGCAGCGAAGGCACTGGAGGAGATTACTCAAGCCGTACATGTGATTTCGGATATGGCAGGCCAAATTGCGACCGCAGCTGAAGAGCAAACCCAAGTAACGGGTGAAATCACTCAAAATACGGTGGCCATTAAGGATGTGACCGACGAAATTACCGAAGCAGCGAAGTCGGATCTGACCCAAGCTCAGGCATTAAAGGCGCGTGCTAATGATCTTAATGCGCAGGTCGCGACGTTTATTCTGTAAGTTTGCTTGAATAAAACAGCCCAGAATACGTCAGTGTTCTGGGCTGTTTATTGGTCACTCAATTAACCCTTCGGCAGCATCAGCTTTTCGACACTTTGGCAGATAGTGTCGCGCATCCATTTATGGCCTTGATCTTCATCATTACGTTGATGCCACAGTAACACATAGGCCATTGGCATAAACTCAAAGGGTAAAGGCAACAGCTTTAATGGATAGAGTTTACAGGCATGTAGGGCAAAGCTAGAAGGTAAGGTAAAAATCAAATCACTGTGGGCGCAAACACTCGCCGCGCCATAAAAATCTGGTACTGTGGTGCTAATTTTGCGCCTGTGCCCTAGGTCTGCCAGAAAATAATCCAGCGCCCACCAATCACTCCCTTCACAGCGCACTTGCACATGCGCCATCTCTAAGTACAAGGATAAATCCCATTGGGGCGAGGTGAGAGCGGCCATCAAGGGATGAGCTTGGCGCACCAAACATACCTGTCTATCGGTAAACAGGGTTTGGCAGGCAATGCCTTCTGGCAGTCGGTCAGTGTGTGAATCTGAGAGTGGGTGTAGATCCCGTCCTGAAATCCCAAAGTCAATTTGCCCTTGCTGCAAGTCATGCATAGATTTTTCGGTCCAGACATAGGAATCGAGCTTGATATTGGGCGCACTATTTAATAGTGGACCTATAAAATAGGGGATCAAGGTTTCGTAGGCACTTTCGACCATGGCAAAGGAAAACTGCCGATTACTGCTGGCTGGAGTAAACGTCGGTGGCTGAGTCAGTTGATATAAGTCCTGCAGAATATTCGGCAGCTTTTGTCCAATATTGAGCGCATGTGCTGTGGGTTTTAGGCCATGGGCAGTACGTTGGAATAGGGGATCATCTAACGTTTCTCGCAGGCGATTCAAGCTCTTGCTCAATGCCGACTGGCTAATGTGTAATCGGCTCGCTGCGCGGGTGACACTTTGCTCTTCGAGCAAAACCTTCAATATCACCAGTAGGTTGAGGTCGATTCTGGCTAAGTTGTCGAGATTCATAGATATTCCTCAAAGGAAATTCACTTTGGAAATTATACCATTTCTGTTCATACCTTGAGTTATTTAAACTACCGCCCACTGAAATACCTTTTACTGTTAAACCGAGATACATGTTATGCGGCGCAATCTGTTACCTATTTTGATGTCTTTGGTGCTACTCAGCCCATTGGCAATTGATATTTACTTACCTTCTATGCCCACCATGGCGGCAGAGTTCGCCGTATCTGCCAGCGAAGTGCAGTCGACACTGGTATTATTTTTATTTGCTATGGGCGTTGGGCAGATATTGATTGGCCCATTAGCAGACCGTTATGGTCGTCGCCCTGTGGCACTCTTTGGCGTGTTGTTATATGGCGCCAGCAGTTTGCTTGCGGCCGCCGCGATTGAATTCCATTGGTTACAAATTGCCCGGGTATTACAAGGTTTGGCTGCCTGTTCGACCTCCATTGTGGTCTTTAGTGCAGTGCGCGATTGTTACTCACCAAAAGAAGGCGCCAAGATTTACAGTTACTTAAATGGGGCTATTTGCGTGATCCCTGCTCTGGCGCCAACCTTAGGGGGTCTATTGGCCATGCAGTTTGGCTGGCGATCAACCTTTGTATTTATGACCTTGTACGCGATTTTGATGATGCTATTGGTGGGCTACCGTTTACCGGAAACTCGCCCAGCCAATACCGTGAGTACTGGACCTTTGTACCGTTGGAGCCGTTATAAACCCGTACTGAGCAATACCCATTTCCTGTTCTATGCCTTTGCTTGTATGTCAGCTATGGCGGCGATTTTAAGTTATGTGTCCTACTCACCCGTGTGGCTTATTGGCCATTTAGGGGTATCCGAGCTGGCCTTTAGTGGGTTATTTGGATTGAATGCATTGGTCAATATTGCCGCTTGTTTTGTTGCGCCAGTAGTGATCCGTAAATTAGGTAATCGTCCCACCGCGATCTTCGCATTAGCACTGCTGGTGCTCTCGGCGATATTAATTGTCACAGCGCAAGCCTTTGGCCCGAGTGTAGGAATGGCTGCTGCTTTTGCCTTTATGTTGCCTATGATGTTGTTGTGTATTGGTTTTGCATTCTTGTTAGGCCCAGCAACCAGTATGGCGCTTTCTGCCTTTGGCGAGCGAGCGGGAACGGCAACGGCAATGTTAGGTTTTATCCAAATGAGTGGCGCATCAGTGATCGCAGGCCTAGTTCAGCAAACAAGCCTGACTGCACCCTATGCGGTGGCGTTAGTGATGGGATTTTTCTCTATCGGCTTACTGTCAATGATGGCGTTAAGCCGATTCGACCACTGGCACCAAGAGCAATTAGCCGCAGAGCATTAATACGCCCTAAACGGCTAATTAAAGAAACACCCTTTGCCCGTAGCTTATTTGACCATAGCTACGGGCATTTTTTTAGAAGCGACCGTTAATTCCCAAGCTTAAACTAACGCCATCTTCATCGGGCTCGAAGGATTTTGAGGCGCGGGCGATGGCACTAAATGAATCGCTAATACGCCAATGATATGTTGTGTTGATACCGTAAGGGTCGGTTTCTTCTTGGACGCTATAATTGGCGCCTACAGACCAAGATCGTGTGAGATACCAATCTGCTGACAACATAAGCGCTGTGGTTTCATCGCTGTCCCTGACATCGCCGTTAGGGGTATTCTTTACCGTGAACTCCGATTGGCCAAAATAGAGTTGTGCGGTTAAATCTACGCCTGCGGTGCTTTGTAATGGAAGAAAACTTCGAACACCGAGGCTCAAGGTATCAAGGTCTGCACTCGCTCTGTCATCAAAGCCAATATCATAGTCTTTGTCGCTCTTGGTATAACCCAAGTAAACGCTTGAAGTTGAATTGAAGTAATAACCTACTGAGACACCATAAGTATCACTGTCAAATAAGTCTGTGCCTAGATTTTGGTAATTCGCACCTACAAACCATTTGGAGGTAAACACGTATTGGCCGTTCATTCCATAAGCATCTAAGTCGCCCTCAAAACCAGCATATTTGGCACCAATATTAGATGTTTGCGCTAAAAATCCGCTAAGTGCATAGGGAGTCGTCTCTTGGCTCACCGCGGTAAAGTAATAGCGGTAACCCGCATTCCAAGTACCCTCACTGAATTCTTCCGTTGAGCTAACGTAATCTAAGCTTGCATCGTGCTGATAAATATTATCTGTTGCGGCGAAGGTTGTTGAGCTGGCAAGAGCAAATAGAAGGGCGAGGTTAAGTCTTTTAATAAGCATTGCATTTCCTTTTGTTATGCTGACTGAGAGCGGTTTCCGGCAGTAGTGGAGACTTTTATCAGTCGTTGCGTCCTGTTAGCGGAAGATACACTTTGTTAATTTATTGTCAATAATGCTTTAGATTCAACCAGTAAACTGGATGTGATTCTTGATAATTCAAGCTGCTATACTGCTAGAAATTGTTTATCGAGAACTCGCTTTGAGCCGCCACTATTGCCCTACTTGCTGTTATCCAATCAATGCGTGCTTATGCTCCCATGTACAGCAGATAAAACCGCAGACGCAGTTGTTGGTATTACAGCACCCCGCTGAAGTCGAACATAAAAAGAATAGTGTTAGGGTGTTAAGCCTAGTGATACCCAATACTCAAGTGTATGTGGGTGAGTCTGAAGCGGATTTTGCCTCGCTGCGAGAGCAATTAAGCCGATGTCAGTGCCCTGTTTATCTTGTATATCCCTCAGAGCGGAGCGCGAGTGTTGAAAGTCAGTCTATATGCGCTGATTGTGTGTTGCTATTAATCGATGGAACCTGGCGAAAAGCCTTTAAAATCTTGCAATTAAATCCATGGTTAACACAATTTCCGGCAGTGCATTTGGCCGAAGGCTATACGTCAAGATACAAGATCCGCAAATCAAGCCGCAGCGATAGTCTCTCAACCTTAGAGGCGTGTGCTTACATGTTAAAAGCGCTTGATGAGGGTTTAGATGTGAACCCGTTATTGGTCGCCTTTGATGCTATGGTTGCGATGCGATTGCAGTCGATGCCCGCAGAGGTGAGGTTGCGCTATGATTAATTTCACTTTTTAGAATTGCGACAAGTGATTTTCATTTTTTGCATTTTTGAGACTCTGTACGAATTAAAATAGTTAAAATCTTATTCAGATCACGCTAACGTAACGTAAAACAAGGTTTAATAGTGACGATTCATTTGCACGGCAAATGATGAGATAGCTTTGCCAGCCAATTGCTTTGCAGGGGAGTGATTCCATATTTTATGGTGTGCTGGCAGGGCTATCGAGCCTATCGATAGCCAATCTATATTATCTTAATAAACAATCAGTCACTGTGTTTAAGCGCCTTTAATTGTCTCTATTTAAGCAATGTATTTCTCGGCTAAATAGGACTGAGTAAACTGCTCAACATAACTTGGATAACCAAATAAAAAGCCTTGGGCAAAGCCTTGTCCCATATGGGTAATAATGTCTTTTTGTTGTTGTGTCTCAATGCCTTCTGCCACAAAGTGGATGTTGAGCGCCTGTGCTAATTGCACAATGGCATGGCAGAGTTTTTGGCCTGATACATCATTCAAACGTAGAACAAACTCAGCATCAATCTTGACACTATCAATGGGCAAGGTACCTAAGCGGCTTAAAGAAGAAAGGCCAGTACCAAAGTCATCAATGGCAATGCCTACACCTAAGGCTTTAATACGTTCTAGCGTATAGCGAGCCTGTTCTGGTTGGCGTAGCAGTGCAGATTCGGTGATTTCTAAAATTAAGGCTTCAGCGGGAAGGGCGACCATTTCCAGCGCACTGACGACTTGGCCGACAAAGTCTACATGCTCTAATTGCAACGGAGAGACGTTAACCGAAATCTTAAAATCGGGCTGATATTGTGCGCGCCATAGTGATGCTTGCTTGCAGGCTTGTTCGAGTACCCATTGTCCTATGCTGACAATGAGCCCCGTTTCCTCCAATAAAGGCACAAACTCAGCTGCCTCATAATGCTCGCTGGGAGACTTTTGCCAGCGCAGTAGTGCCTCTGCACCAATGGGGGTGTTGGTGTGCAAATCCACAATGGCCTGATAGGCGAGTTTAAACTGCTTTAAACTGTGGGCATGCCTGAGATTATTGATGAGTTTTAATTTAAGCTCAGCGGCTTGGCTCATCGCTTTATCATAAAACACTAAATGAGGCTGGTTCTTCTTTGCGCAATACATGGCGGTGTCGGCCAAACTAATCAGTTGGCCAGCCTGATCACCGTGTGTAGGAAACAGCGCGATACCAATACTGGTACCGAGGAAAAACTTTTGCCCTTCGATTTCGAACGGACTGTCGAATAAACTTAAAATTTGCTCTGCGAACTCTTGTATTTCTTCCTTACAACAACAATCTTGTAGTACTAAAGTAAATTCGTCCCCACCCATACGGGCAATATCTGCTTTTTCGATGCAACCCGCTTCTAAGCGTGCAGCAACCAGTTGCAATACTCTATCGCCCATTGAATGACCAAAACTGTCATTGATATTTTTAAAGCCGTTGAGGTCTAAAAACATCAGTGCGCCGAGGGCGAGAGGATCGTCTTTTAATTTCTCAAGTGCGCCATTAAGTATCTGTTTCAGATGAAAACGATTTGGTAACCCCGTTAACGTGTCATACATGGCACGGGTGGTAAGTTGCGTCTCGAGCAGTTTTTTGGTGCTGATATCACTAAAGATATTCACATGATATTGAATGCCATCCGCAGCGATGCGCCGACTACTCTGCCATGCGGGAAACGTGCTGCCATCTGAGCGTTGTTTTAAGGCTTCACCCTGCCAAAACCCGCGCTGTTTTAAGGCTTGCAAACACTCGCTTTGTTCACTGAGATTAAGCGGGTTGGCTTCTAAAAAATCGGGCGTTTTATTGATTAATTGTTCCGCGCTATAGCCACAAATACGACACATCGCCTTATTGACCGCCAATACCTTATTGTCGGTGTCGGTGATATAAACGGCCTCGGCACTTTCTTCCAAGGTTGTCGAGAGGATTTCTTTCGGGATATGGGCAAAACCATCGGCAATGGCTGGCCTGACTTGAGTTCTACGGTTTAATGCTTGTAACTCGACCAGTACAACAGGTTGTTGCTGTAAATAACAACGATAGAGGTTTACTCGGGTGGGCAGTTCATTCCCTTGATGATTAAGGTGGAGCCAACTGAATTCGACATTAACCCCCGAGACGGCTTCAAGGATCATCTCCCGCGCAAATTCAACACTGTTACGCCCAGATGATTGAATTCTAGGGGAAAAATCATAAGGTGTGGCATTGACAAAGGTGTCATATTCAGTACCAAAGTAGTCTAAGGTGGCACTGTTTGCGCTAATAAAACTAAAGCCTTGGATCAGCGCGAGGGGTGTTTTATGGGGATGGGCTCGCCAAATAGAGATTTTCTCTTGCAACAGCGGATCATCTGTTGTGAGTTTATTTAGCAAGTGCTGCCATCGAATCATTAGGATACTCCCTCGGTGACACAGATTAAGGTCACATCCTTTCCCTTAGTTTTTGTTTATATCAAATCGTACATCATTCATATGGGGTTAAAAATAAACCGAATCGATGTTTTGCTCAAATATAAATTAAAAAATAACAGTTTAAGATAGGTTCATTTGATTTACTTCAGCGAAAATCATGCTAACTCATCACGGCAAAATAATGTTTTATGCTATGTTTTGCCATGCAGGCTCAGTTTGGCCTGGCCATTTGTGAATTAAGGACTCTAGAGAAGGTGTAGGATGCAAAGACTAGTCAAAACTATCGTTTTAGGTATGTGTCTCGCCGCGGTGTTCTCCGTGGCGGCTGAACAACCCAAACCTCGGTTAACCTTGGAGCAAAGGGCTGATAAGGCGCGTATCGACTCTGAGCGGATTGAACAACTGCAACTTGAAAAGGCGCGCCAAGCAGCCAAAACAACCTCAGCACGGGAAGAAACAATAAAACAGCAAACCAATCCGCAGGATTGGGAAGTGCAACAAAAGCTCAAGGCGCAAAAGCAATTTGATGAAAGGGAAAGCCGTGAGCAAAAATATCTGCAAGAAGCCAAGGAAGCTGCGGCCAAAGAGCGTAAAATCCCTAAACCTTAGCTGTTAATCGCGATCTATTTAAAGGCAATCTCTGCCGTTTGCCTTACGACTTTTTAGGAACTGCTGTTGAATACCTGTCCGCTGTGCCATAGCACCGATTTAGTGGCTTATCATCAAGATAAACGTCGTTGTTACCAACAATGCCAGCGCTGTGCTTTGGTGAGTGTCCCCGCCGAGTTTTATCTAAGCTCTGAAGCCGAAAAAGCCGAATATGACAAGCACGAAAATCACCCACAGGACCTCGGTTATCAGCAGTTTTTAGATAGAACTCTCGCTCCTTTGTTGACCCGCTTTACCCCATCGGCGTTAGGGCTCGATTTTGGTTGTGGTGAAGGCAAAGTCTTAAGTCTGATGGCCAAAGCGCGGGGTTATCGGGTCGAGAACTACGATCTTTATTACGCTAACCACCCCGAGTTACTGACTCGGCAATACGATTTTATTACCCTGACCGAAGTTATTGAGCATGTGAGTGATGCCTATGCTTTGCTGACTCTGTTGAAGGGGATGCTCAAACCTCAAGGCATTTTGGCCGTGATGACCAAGCGAGTGCTTAATCCCACGGCATTTAGCGCTTGGCATTATAAAAATGATCCCACTCATATTAACTTTTACTCCGAAGCCACCTTTCAATGGCTCGCCGAGCATTACGGCTGGCGGCTCGAAGTGATAGATAAAGACGTGGTGTTTTTGCATCATGCATAATTATCCCGAGTTCAGGTTAATTAATGCGTTGAAGGCTTTTGCTGGCGTAGATAAGTTGGGATTTGCAAATTATCCACATCGTATTTAGCTTGCAGCGGTTCTGGCGCATATAGGGCTGGACGTTTAATAAAATCATGCACATTGATATAGCTATCATCAACAATCTGCACAGGATCAGGCTTTGCTGTCTGCTCTAATCCAATTCCTGTTGCAATCACCATGATTTCGAGCTCTGACTCGAGTTCAGGATCTATGGTAAGCCCAATAATAACAAGCGCATCCTTGGGTAATTGCTCATGCACTGTCGCACCGATTTGGTTGTATTGACTGAGTTCGATGGTGTCTTTCACCCACCAGGCAATCGGAGACGCAGGCACGCAGACAATCGGACACCCAACCTTAATCGCGCGAATCGCGCGGTAGTTAATCTCCGACTATGCTTTGGTTAAGCATTAAACAAGGAGGTTTGTATGCCGCGCCCTCGTAGAACCCAGATAAGCCTTGAAGACACGCCTTATTACCATTGCTGTAGCCGAGTTGTTCGGCGGGCTTTTTTATGTGGCGATGATAGTTACTCGGGTAAAAACTATGACCATCGCCGCGCTTGGGTAGAATCGCTACTGTTTGAACTTGAAGCGGTTTTTGCTATTGATGTGGCGGCCTTTGCGGTGATGTCGAATCATCTGCATCTGGTGCTACGAGTCGATATCGAGACGGCAAATCACTGGACTGACCGCGAAGTGCTTGAGCAGTGGCATAAGTTGTTTAAAGGCGATGCGTTAACGCAAAAGTTCGCAAAAGGTGAGTTGGTTGAAGCGCATGAGGTGAGCAGATTAAAGCATTCAATCGCCCTTTATCGTAGTCGTTTGTGTGATATTTCATGGTTTATGCGCTGCCTCAACGAACCAATTGCAAGACAAGCAAATCAAGAGGATAACTGTACAGGTCGTTTCTGGGAAGGTCGTTTTAAATCTCAAGCCCTACTCGATGAAGCTGCGGTATTAGCCTGTATGGCCTATGTTGATTTGAATCCGATTCGAGCGCAACTTGCTGATACACTAGAACAATCCGACCATACCAGTATCCAACTACGTATTCGGGCCGCATTAAAAGGTGAGCAGCCGAGCAATCTCCTGCCATTTATTGGTAACGAGTGCGACAACCAACCCAATGGCATTGCGTTTTCCTTAACCGATTACCTTCAATTGGTGGATGATACAGGCCGAATTATTCGCAACGATAAACGTGGAAGCATCAGTGAAAGTAGCGGTAAGATACTGAACAGATTAAATATCCCCCATGATAATTGGCTTAAGCTGACAACCGAGTTTGGCAAGCTATTTTACGGTCCTGTGGGAACCTTGCAAGAACTGACCGATTACTGCGAACATCTCGAAAAGCGACGACGGCACTTTGCTGCAAGTTGTCAGCATTTTCACAGTAACTGATAACTGCTTATATTACTTCGAAAGCAATGCTTACCTTGCATCCCAAAAACACGATGGGATAACTTACCTCGTCTAAAACACTCTATTTTTGAAAGAATTAACTCAATTTATTGCCTCAGATACTGCCCCTGTGATTTTTGCACTCTCATTTAGGCAATTTTTAGATCTTACAAGTTGTAGACAAACGTAAAGTACATTATGTTGTTGATTTATATTGGGTGGCTAGATTTATTGGCTAATATCCCCCATAAGAACTGGCTCAAACTGACCACCGAGTTTGGCAAACTATTTCACGGTCCAGTAGGCACATTGCAAGAACTGAGCGATTACTGCGAACATCTCGAAAAGCGACGACGGCACTTTGCATCAAGCTGCCAGCACTTGCGCTGCAACTGACAACGACTTGTATAACTTCGAAAATAATCACCGCCTAATATCTCTCAATCACTATGGGATGGCTTGCCATGCCTGAAATGCACCATTTTTGAATGAATTAGCTCAATTTATTGCCTCAGATTCAGTCCTAGCCACGTTTGATAGCTCTTGTTCAAACCATTTGAGCCAGAACGGGTTGTAGGTAACCTAAAAGTGTATTATGTTTTTGATTTAAAATGGGTGGCCGACTTATTTTTCACAAAAACACGATGGGATAACTTACCTCGTATAAAACACTCTATTTTTGAAAGAATTAACTCAATTTATTGCCTCAGATACTGCCCCTGTGACTTTTGCTCTCTCATTTAGGCAATTTTTAGATCTTACAAGTTGTAGACAAACGTAAAGTACATTATGTTGTTGATTTATATTGGGTGGCTAGATTTATTCTTTTTATACTCATGAGTTTGCGTGTTTTCATTGTTCTAATGAGGTAAATGCGCATGCGAAAAAATACTAAGACCTTAGAGGCTAAGGAAAGCATATGCAACATTTGGATTCGTTTCAGGAAAAAACGATTGGAGCTATAAACCTTCTACATCAGCATGGATATGTTGAAGCGATGCTTACGCTAACTTTCGCAGCTATTGACCAGATGGCTTGGTTAACGTTTGCTGGCAATGAATCAAATGGAGCACATTTCAAGGATTGGGTTAAAAGATATATTGACCCTGATACAAATCTGGACTGCACTGCTGACGATTTATGGGCTGCGAGATGTGGTTTAGTGCATACAGCAACTGCTGAATCACGACACAACATAAAAGCGACTGCTAGCGCAAAGAAAATTTTTTATACAACTGGGTCTGCAAAATGCAGTGTCAGTAAATCTTCAGATGTAATTTTTATTGATGCTGATAAATTAGTTAAAAGGTTTATATGTTCCTGGCTTCAATATAGGCTTGATATAGCTTCCGATCCTAAGCTTAAAGATTTAGCGATAAATAAAGCAAATAAAATTTTGAGTTATGTTCAAAGCTTCTAACGGTCGCCATCAAAAATGCGCCCGTAGGGCGCTCGACTGGCAACAAGTTGCTCGCTTTTGTCCAAAATCTTGTCCGGTAAGGATATCTATTCCTCGTTGTCTGTAAGCGTAACGCCAACCACACATTCCAATCCTAACTGATCAACTTTACCCTGTCTGCCATTATCAACTGCCAGGGTAATCATCATGCACCGTACCAAAGAACAATGGCTGGCCTTGTTTGCCGAGCAAGCCCAAAGTGGTCTCACCCAAACTGAATTTGCAAAACGTCAGGGCATCATTCCTACATATTTTAGTTATCGCAAGCGTCAGTTGTTGGCGTTTCAGGATGATGACGGTGGCTTTGTTGAGCTGACGCCACAGGGTTTGCAGCTGAATCAATCCATTTTGCTACGCAAGCGCGATATCGAATTGCAGTTTCCAGCCGGCACCGATGCACAGTGGTTAGCAGCCTTGCTAAGAGCGCTCTGACCATGAAAATGTTCCTCGATGTGCCTAAGGTCTATTTGCATAAACAGCCGGTCGACTTTCGTAAATCCATTAATGGCTTATCGTTGCTGGTCGAGCAAGAGATGCAGCTCTCGCCATTTAGCGGCGCACTGTTTGTGTTTTGTAATCAGCAGCGTACCCGGTTAAAAGTACTGTACTGGGATAGCACCGGGTTTTGCCTGTGGTACAAACGGCTTGAAAAAGACAAGTTCCGCTGGCCACGGCAGATGCCTGGCAAAATACTGTCTATTAGCGAGCAGCAATGGCATTGGCTGTTGCAAGGTGTCGATATCCAAAAAATCACCGCCCATCAGCCACTGCATTACCAGAGTGTGGGCTGATATGACGATCGGCTATAAATCCTTATGATCGCATCCAAAACAATCTAAATTTTACCAAGCACTTAGCTAAATTGGCCGTTACAATAGCGGCCATGAAAAAGACACCTCAATCCTTACCTGATGACGTTGCACTGCTCAAGAAAATGCTGCTTGAGCAGACGCAAAAGCTTGAGCGCAAACTGGCGCAAAAAGATAAACGCATCGCCAAATTAGAGCGGGTTAACCAGCAACTGTCGGACAAGTTGCAGCAGTTGCTGGAGCGTTACAACCTGAAGAAGTACCAGAAATTTAGCCCCAGCAGTGAAACCTATGAAGGTGAAGGCGAGGTGTTAAATGAGGCCGAACAGCTTATTGAAGACGAGTCAGTAGCGACAGAGCCAGATACTCAGACGACCGAGAGCGCTAAGAAAGCTGCTAAGCCACGCCGCCCACGGATTGCCCCTGAGCTGCCGCGCGTTGATGTTATCCATGACATTGACGATAAAACCTGTGCTTGCTGTGGCCATGCGCTACATCAAATGGGTGAGGAAGTCAGTGAGCAAATCGAGTTCGTACCGGCACAAATCCGGGTGCTCAGAAACGTGCGGCTGAAATACAGCTGCCGGCAGTGTGAAACCACGGACACCAAGGTCGACATTAAAATTGCCGATGTGCCACCGGCGGTTATCCCTAAGAGCATGACCACACCGAGTCTGCTTGCCCAAATCATCAGCAGCAAAATGCACTATGGCTTACCGCTTTATCGTCAGGAGCAGTTGTTTAATCAGGCCGGTATTGAGCTTAGCCGTCAAACGATGAGCCGCTGGCTGATAAGCTGTGCAGAGAAACTGAAACCGTTACTGGCGTTAATGAAAGCTGAGCTTCTGAAACAGCCCGTGCTGTGGGCAGATGAAACCACGGTTAATGTGCTGGATGTTGAGAAAAGCACCTGTTATATGTGGGTATATGGCTGTGGCTTAGAAAAAAGTACCGGCCCCAAGCTCGTGCTGTTTGATTATCAGGATAGTCGCAGCAGTAAACATCCCACCGACTTCCTGGCGGGGTTTAACGGTTATCTGCAGGTCGACGGTTATGCCGGATATGAGAAAACCCACGCAACCTTAGTCGGCTGCTGGGCGCATGCCAGACGCAAGTTCGTCGAAGCCCAAAAAGCGCAGGGCAAAGGCAAAACGGGTAAGGCCGATGTGGCCCTTAACCATATCCAGAAACTCTATGCGCTGGAGAGTAAATTAAAAACTGCGCCGCCTGATAAGAAATATGAAGCCAGGCAAACGCTAGCCAAGCCGTTGCTCGCGCAATTCAAAAGCTGGTTGGATAAATCAAGCGAGAGTGTCACGAAAGAAAGTTTACTGGGAGCGGCTATTACGTATAGCCTGAATCAGTGGCCCAAGCTTGTCCGCTATCTGGATGATGGCTGTCTGAATATCGACAACAATCGTGCGGAGCGCGCCATCAAACCGTTCGTGATTGGTCGCAAGGCGTGGTTGTTCGCTAATACCAAGACGGGAGCACAAGCCAGTGCGGCACTGTACAGCCTGGTCGAGACCTCAAAAATCAACGGACTGGAGCCGTATGATTACCTATGCCGCTTATTAACCGAGCTACCCAAAGCCAACACCCAAGAGAAACTACAGCAACTCCTGCCTTACTGATCACCAGCCACACCGCAAGGTGTGGTTGGCGTTACGCTTACCGTTGTCTGATCATTTAACTGAGCGTAACTAATTCTGCATTCGTAATAAATGCCAAGGTTAATAAACTATATTTGACAGAATGTATGGCTAAAAATTATCTATAGCTTAATCGAGTGTTATCTTGTTTTTAACGCTCATTTTAATACTCATTTTAATGTCAGTGCGCTGTATCTTCCGTAGTAAATCCAAATATCACTTAAAGTAGCAAACTTAAAAGGCGTTTTGCGGGAGCACTGATTTGGTTTTTAAGCATTACCACACTAAAGAATACGTTTAGTTTAGGCATATCGATGGGGGTTATCACTCGTACCGCATGCTTAATATCATCATCAAATAAGGTGATTTGTGGTGTTAATGCGACAATTTGAGAGTGTAATAGGGCGCCTTTTATCGGTGGGAAAGAATCGTAATGTAATAATCCCGAAAAGTCATTGCGATATTTATTAAACAGATCGCCAAATTGTTCACTGACGCCATAAGGTAAGTTTTTGGGTATGGCGAGTGGATATTTACGAATATCTTCTAGGGTTAAGCGATCTAAATACGTCAACGGATGTCCAGCTCTGGTACAAAAAACCGCTTCAAAAGAAGGTAAATTAAAGGATTGTATCGAGCTTTCGTGGCCAATAATCTCACCTTCAACATCAGTAATTAATAGTGTGAGTTCTCCGCGTAGCAATTTTTCCAGTTGTTGTTGCCAGGTACCAACTTCGAGATCGATATGAATGTCTGGGTATTGCTCAAAAAAACGTCCGAGAATCGGCCCTAGAATGGTATTTGCCGGTACAGGGCTTGCACCTATTGATAAATAGCCACTGCTCTTACCCTGCATATAGTGTAATTCTTTTCGAAGGGCTTCGACGTTTTGCAAAATATGCTGACTATGGCTGAGAACGAGCTCCCCAGCAGGGGTTAAAGAAGTTGATTGATTTCCCCTCAGCAACAGCTCTGTACCCAGTATATGTTCGAGTCGTTGAATGCTTCGGCTTAATGAAGGTTGAGCAAGATTTAATTTTTGGGCAGCTTTTTGAAAATTACGCTCTTTGGCTAAAATCTGGAAATTTTTAAGATGCTTAAACTCAATCACAAGTTATTTGTCAAGTAATTACAACATGTGTGCAACATACCCTTGTGGCTCAGTATCGACAAGTAGACGTTGGTGACAATTTGTATCTTTATCTTCATGTGAATAATTAACAATTATGAGTAAGTGTTTGTTTTGATTTTTTAATTATTTGGCGCTGTTCTCGTATAGTTTTTTGTCATCAACTGATACGTAAAATGCATTGGCTTTAAAGTATTGCTGACGGTAACTATTCATTCTGCAAATAACAAATTTGCAACATAAATCTAACAAGGAATGAGTAATGAAATTGAAGAAGATCAGCATAATGACCTTTGCGGCGCTATATGCGACCGGAATAGGGACGTTAGTTGCCAATCCTTTAGATAGGAACCAAGCCGAGCAAAAACTTATTGGTATCAAGCTGGCACCCGAACAAATATTAGCCAATAAAAATAAACCAACCCATCCGGCTTTGAATCGCGCTAATAGACCGGGTCAAATTGGTATGAACGTCCATCGCGCTGTAAATGGGAGTAGCAATAAGGCGCCATTTGCATGGGAAAAGGACATTGATGGAACGCATACCTATATTATTCAATTAATGGATGCTCCTGTTTCACTTTATCAGGGTGATAGACCTGAGTTTGCCGCCACGTCGCCTCGTAGCAATCAGCCCGCAATACGTTCTAATGAGCGTTTTGGGACAATCGATTTAAAGAGCAAAACCGTTAAAAACTACCAAGCTTTTTTAACGCGCTCTCAGGATGAAACCGCTAGCCAAATCAAGCGTGTTGCACCAGATGCTGAAATAAAGCGTCGCTTTAATGTGGCACTAAACGGTATGACCATGGTGTTAACTCAGGAGCAAGCCGCTGAAGTGGCTAAGCTGCCCAATGTTAAAGCGGTGACTCGGGCGAAGGAATATCAATTATTCACCGATGTCGGCCCTAAGCATATTGGCGCTGATATGATTTGGCAGGGCACGAGCACTCCCGACGGCGTTGCGATGCGTGGTGAGGGCATTATTGCCGGTATTATCGACACTGGGATTAACTCAGATCACCCCTCTTTTGCCGCAGTTTCGGCAGACGGTTATAAGCACGTCAACCCATTAGGCGAAGGCAATTATCTGGGCGACTGCCAAGAATATCCTTTGATGTGTAACAGTAAGCTTATCGGTGTACGTTCTTACGATATGATTACCGATACCTATAAAGATCCGATTTTCCAACCCGATCTGCCACCGTGGGAAGTGGATTATAAACGCCCACCCAATGGTGAAGATTACAACGGCCATGGTTCACATACTGCCAGTACTGTTGCGGGTAACGTGCTCTACAATGTGCCCTTTAAACTGAGTGGAACTGATGAAAAATCAGATGGTTTTGATACCTCTTTAGTCTTCCCCGAAATTTCAGGCGTTGCCCCAAGAGCCAACATTATTGCCTACCAAGTGTGTTATCCCGGTGGTGGTTCGTATGGCGAAAACTACGGTGGTTGTCCTGGCGATGCATTAGTCGCTGCTATTGAAGATGCCATTATCGACGGCGTCGATGTAATTAACTTCTCTATCGGTGGACTTGAAAGTCTGCCTTGGTACGATGCCGTTGAAATGGCGTTTTTAGCTGCGCGTGAATCGGGGATCTCTGTTGCTGCTTCGGCGGGTAACTGGGGACGCTATGGCCCAGGCTATATCGACCATGTCTCGCCTTGGTTAACATCCGTTGCTGCCAGTACCCATGGTCGCCAAATTGAACCTGTTGAAGGCTCGCTCACTTTTGCAGGTGAAAACGCACCTAATAAAATGGCAGGTTATGCCGTAACGGGAGATATCACTGGCCGTTTAGTTGATGCCGCAACCTATAGTGATCCACTGTGCTTGGCTCCTTTCCCAGCTGGCACATTCAATAGCGATGATATCGTGTTATGTAAGCGCGGTGAAAATGCTCGCGTACAGAAAGGTGTTAACGTTGCTGCGGGCGGTGCAGGTGGGATTATTTTATATAACGCCGTATCTTGGGACGATGGTACTGGCGCGAATAGCCTAAATTTAAACCCTTTCCCTATCCCTGGAATGCACATCGACGCGGCATCAGGCAATCAGCTTGTTGAATGGATTGCCAACACCACAGAGCCTAAAGTCACCATCACTGCGGGTAAGATTATCACCACTGAGCGCGAAGCCGATGTGTTAGCTGACTTCTCCTCCCGTGGTCCAAGTAGCACTAACCCCAATGTAATGGTGCCAAACGTGTCAGCCCCCGGGGTGGACGTGTTTGCTGCTTATTCTGACGAAATGCCTTTTAGCTTGTATCCCTCACCGAGTGATTATGAAGCCATTAGTGGTACTTCTATGGCAGGTCCACATGTGGCGGGCGCTTTAGCGTTATTAACCCAAGCGCACCCACAATGGACGCCTGCGATGATCCAGTCGGCACTGATGACCACCGCCGTGTTAGGTAAAGCTCCAACCTACGATAATCCGCCAAAATTAGTGGATGCAGCTTTCTACGATATGGGTAGCGGAGTGATTAACGTAGCCAGAGCGGTAAAAGCGGGTCTGGTGATGGATGAAAATGGTGATAATTATCGCGCCGCCAACCCCATGGAAGGTGGCGATGTGACCGCGTTAAACGTGCCTTATTTAGTCAATGCGGAATGTAAAAGTAGCTGCACTTGGATGCGTACCTTTACTGCCACGACAGACGGTGAGTGGAACGTGAGTGCGACCGAAATTACCACAGAAGGCGCGCCTTTCCTTGAGCTAAGTGTTTATCCGCAAACGATTAAGTTAAAAGCGGGTGAGCAGCAAAGTATTATGGTAACGGCGAAAATCCTCGATGTAACCTCTGTCAACGCTAACTCTTCCTCAAACGAAGTGTTTGGTAAAATTGACCTGAAACCGACGGATGCCAGTTTGCCAGATCAATACTTGCCCGTAATGGCACGTTTTACTGGCTCTAGCTTGCCTGAAATTGTCGCAGGAAAAATCCACCGCGATACTGGCACTATGTTGACACCAGAGTTGATGACCAAAGAAATCAGCGCGCTGAATGTCAAAGTGAGTGGCTTAACCGCAGGTACAGTCACAGAGCACAAACTTAATGCCGCCTATGTTGACTTTACAAAGCCTGAAACATTGGAAAATAATCCGGGTGTTTCGGTGCATTTCTTTGACGTACCAGAAGGCACTCGCCGCATCGTATGGGAAGAAGTCTCTGCAGATAATGCTGCATCAACGTCTTTAGATATTGGTATGGACTTGAATAGCAACGGCAAAGTGGAATGGTATGACGAGGCGATTTGTTACTCCTATACCGATGTTACCGACTATTGCGCGATCAATGATCCAACGCCAGGCCGTTACTGGGTGATGTTAGGTAACTTTAAGCGCCCATGGGGAGACGAGATTGATACCAAAGACAGCATTAAAGCGAGTCTGGCTATTATCTCCGACACTGATACTAAGCAACTGAATGTAACAGGGCCAGCAAGTACCAATGGTATCGATCCTTACCAATTGCAAATGAACTGGTCTGTCACAGGCAGTAAAGCGGGTGATCGCTTATACGGCTTGGTTGAAGTCGGTAATGGTGCGCAAAACGTTGGCAACATTGGCAAAATGGCCGTGCATTTAGTGCATGAGGGCAATGATGTCAGTATCACGACCAGCCAACAACAAGCCAAAGAAGGCGATGTTGTTGAGGTTAAGATGCTGATGGCACCAAACCTACTCGGATTAGAGCGCGATGTGAATATTGCCTTAACACTGCCCGAAGGTTTGCAATTATTGCCTAACACGCTAAAAGCGAACAGCAATAACCAAGATCTTAAAGCCGGCCTGACTGTTGCTGCACAGCAAATCACCCTGAAAGCGATGCAACAGGCGAGCAATGCGCAAAAACGTCAATATCTCTTCACCACGAGCGATACCGATGAGAGCTGCCGAATTCCAATCGGTTCAAATCCTTATTATTTGGATTTATTTACCGAGGCTGGAATCGCGTCTGAAGCGGCAATTGCTGGTCGGGTGAATGATACGGTAACTGTGCCATTAAGCGCATTTGGTATTGATCGTATCCCGCTGTATAACAATCCAGAAGAGTATTCACACAAAGATACCTTAAGTATTTCTCCTGGTGGATTTATTCAGCTCGATCAACTACCACTGTTCTGGGCTGCTCACTATCCAATGGAAGAGCAATATTTCCCCGATACTGTGATTGCTCCGTTATGGCGTGGAGATGGTGTTACCATCCCAGAATATAATTTGGATACCGAAAGCATGGACGGCGTATCGCTTGCTGTTACCAATGACCGACGTTATCTGATTGTTGAATGGGACAATATGCGTCAGGATTTTGCCTTTGGTATTAACCATGATCCTGATTACGATGCCCGTTACAGTTTTGAGCTATTAGCCTCAACTCAGCTTAATTTTGCCCCTGGTGAACATGAGTTTATTTTTGCCTATGACAAATTAACCGGTAACAAAGCGCATTTAGGCTCAATTGGTTTACATGGTTACTATGGACCACGTGGCACCTTTGGCCCTGCGTATGGTTATATCGGTGATGGCTTTGCCTTTAACGATCTGGATAAGAAAATTGCAGAAGGCTTAGTGGTCTGTGCTAACTACACAGGGCCTGAAGCGACAGCAATCGAACTATCATTCTCGGCTCGTGTTGGCGCCAAAGCGGTAGGTCAAGATCTGCAGATTATTGCTAAAAGTGATTACACTGGCAGCAGTAGTGTGACCTCTAGCGGAAGCCTCAAAGTACCTTCAAACCTTGCGATAGGTGCACTCGGCAATATGTCTGTTGCTGAAAACACCAGCATCAGTTTTGAGGTGCTAGTGCAAGACAAAGAAAATACCGCTAATGGTATCCAAGTCACAGGCGCGCATATCACCTCAGTTGTTAATGGTAACCAAGTCACCATCACTCCCGAAAAAGATTGGCACGGTACAACCACTGTCACAGTGAAAGCCTTTGATAAGGTTTATCAAAATGACATGGTGCAAACGAGCTTTAACTTAGTCGTGAACTCTGATGGTGTAGAACCTACGCCACCAACACCTCCAACACCACCTGTTGAAGAGACTAAAGAGAGCGATGGCGGTAGCTTGGGTTGGCTTGCCATCCTGATGCTTGGCTTGATGGCCGCATCACGTCAAAAATGGAATGTTAATAAGTAAACTTCACCTTTAAGTAGTACCTTGTCTTTGGGCCTTCTAACGGAGGCCCTTTTTTATGCGTCCAAGTGTGGATTGTCATCGGCCATAAATGATGTGTTTATCCCACATTAATTCTTCGTTACAAGCCTTGCTATTAAATCTATTAACAATTCTGTGATGTGCGTGTAGTTTAGATAGCTTATAAAAACAACAATAGGTTATCGCTATGACTGTATCCTCGGTATCGCGCGCTTTATCAACATCTTCTGTCGCCACATCCTTTGCACCTTATGTGAGTTCATTCGGTGTGAGTACATCAAGATTCACCAAGAGCTTACTCGCCTCTGCTCTAACTTTGAGCTTGCTGGGGGCAGGGTTAAGTTCTGCCTATGCGGCGCAGCCCGATGCGGCTAAGCTGGCGGCGGGTGTGGAGCAAAAGGTGCTCGACTGGCGCCGAGATTTACACCAGCATCCAGAGCTATCTAATCGCGAGTTTCGCACCAGCAAAATTATCGAAAAGCATCTGAAATCCCTCGGATTAGAAGTACAAACGGGCATCGCCCATACCGGGGTTGTTGCTATCTTGAAAGGCGAAAAGTTAAAGGGCGGTAAGCCCGGCCCTTTGATTGCGATCCGCGCTGATATGGATGCCTTGCCCGTGACCGAAGTCGTCGATGTGCCCTTTGCCTCTAAAGCGACAGATACCTATCGCGGTCAAACCGTAGGGGTGATGCATGCCTGCGGCCACGATACCCATGTGGCCATGCTGATGGGCGTGGCCGAGAACTTAGTGAAAGTGAAGGATAGCCTTGCCGGCGATGTGATGTTTATCTTCCAGCCTGCTGAAGAAGGTGCGCCCGATGGCGAAGAGGGCGGCGCGGAATTAATGCTCAAACAAGGGCTGTTTGCCAAGCGTAAACCCGACCAAGTGTTTGGGATGCATGTGACCTCGAGTATGCCAAGCGGCATGATTGGGGTGCGCAGCGGCCCAGCAATGGCGAGTGAAGATTCCTTTACGATCAAAGTGAAAGGTCGCCAAACCCATGGCTCGCGTCCGTGGAATGGTGTCGACCCTATTGTGGCCGCGGCGCAAATTATTACCAATGTGCAAACTATTGTCAGTCGTCAGGTGGATATTACCAAAGCGCCTGCCGTGGTGAGTTTTGGCGCGGTCAATGGCGGCATTCGCTCGAATATTATTCCTGATGAAGTCGAGTTGATTGGCACCATCCGCACCTTTGACCAGCCTATGCGTGCCGATATTAAGGTGCGCTTGGCCGAAATCGCCGAATTATCGGCAAAAACCTTAGGCGCCACCGCGACAACCGAAATCCATCAAGGTTATCCCGTAGTGGTGAACAATCCTGAATTGGTCGCCAGTATGCGCCCCGTGCTTGCCAGCGTGGTCGGCGATAAGATGCTGATTGAGCCAGGATTAATCACAGGTGCCGAGGACTTTTCCTTCTATGCCCTAGAGTCTCCTGGGATGTTTTTCTTCCTTGGGGTAACGCCAAAGGGAACAGATCCTGAAACGGCGGCCAGTAACCATTCGCCCGCATTTTATGTGGATGAAAGCGCGTTAAAAGTTGGTGTTGAGGCCATGACTAAGGTTGCCCTTACGGCACTGAAGGCGCAATAAACCGCTTAAGCCTTATTCCGTCAGCTTTTCGGTATAACTTGAGCTTACAAAAAATTGGGCGGGAAGATCTTTTCGCCCTTGATTTGTTAATCAATATGCCCTCTTATGTGAATTTTTACAGCAAGGAGCGAACAAGATGAAGCGCACGCTATCGGCGCTGGTATTGGCGATGGGACTCTTTAATCCCCTAAGCCAAGCACAGGCCACCACGGCAGAAGATATTAAGAGTTTCACGCTAGATAACGGCATGAAAATCATGGTGCTAGAGGACTCTTCTATTCCCAATGCCAACATGTATCTATTTTGGAAAGTCGGTTCCCGTAACGAAGTCCCGGGGATTACCGGTATTTCACACTTTTTCGAACATATGATGTTTAATGGCTCGAAAAAATACGGCCCGAAGATGTTCGACCGCACTATGGAAGCCGCGGGCGGGGCTAACAATGCCTACACCACAGAGGATATGACGGTTTATACCGACTGGTTCCCAGCCAATGCGCTGGAAACCATGTTCGACCTTGAGGCTGACCGTATCGCCAACTTAGATATCAATCCCGCTATGGTGGAAAGCGAACGTGGCGTAGTGCAGTCGGAGCGTTCAACTGGGCTTGAAAACTCTAACTGGAATACCCTTGAAGGCGAAGTTAAAGGCGTGGCCTTTTTAGCGCATCCCTATTCTTGGTCTGTGATTGGTCATGAATCGGATATCGCCGCTTGGACCTTGGAAGATTTAGTGCAATACCATAAGACCTATTACGCGCCAAACAATGCGGTCGTGGTGATTGCGGGTGATGTGAAGCTTGCCCAAGTAAAAGCCTTGGCCGACAAGTACTTTGCGCCTATTCCTGCGCAAACACCGCCAAAGGCCGTGCGTACCGTGGAGCCTGAGCAAAAGGGTGAGCGCCGTACCTTTGTTCAAAAAGCCTCGGTCAGTACGCCTAATGTGATGCTGGCTTACCATATTCCGGCAGCGACTCACGCAGATTTTTATGCGCTGGATTTATTAAGTTCGATTTTAAGCCAAGGCAATAGCTCGCGTTTATATCAAGCGCTGGTGGATAAACAAGTGGCCTTAGAAGCGCAAACCTATATGCCGATGTCGGTCGATCCCAATCTCTTTTACGTCATGGGTGTAGCTACGCCAGAGGTGAAAGCATCGACGCTAGAGCGGGCGCTGATTGAACAAATCGATGCCATTGCGACCCATGGCGTTAGCCAGCAAGAGCTAGATAAAGTTAAAAATATCAAGTTGATGGATTTTTACCGCGCGATGGAAACCATTAATGGTAAGGCCAACACTATCGGCACCTATGAAATGTATTTTGGCAGTTACGACAAGTTATTTAATGCGCCAGAGGCCTATAACAAGGTAACGCCTGCGGATATCCAACGTGTTGCCCAAACCTATTTACGCAAATCGAATCGCACGGTCGCGGTATTGGCGGCAAACGAGGAGAACTCTCAATGAAATCGATAGCAATGAAACTCTCCTTTGTAAAATCATCCTTTGTCAAATCATCTTGGCAACCGACGAAGTTAGTGGTCGCATTGGCCCTAGGCACTAGCTTAGCCTTATCCGGCTGCGCCTCCACCACTGCATCCAAACGCGTCGATACCGGCAGCTTTGCCATGCCAAGTTACGACAAGTTAGTGCTAGATAACGGCCTTACCGTGTATTTAATGCCACAGCGCGAAGTGCCGTTAATCACCCTAAACGCGGTCGTGCGTGCCGGGGCGGTTAACGACACCACAGCAGGTATCGCTCAAATGACCGCTCAAGGTTTACTCCTTGGCGCGGCGGGTAAATCCAAGGCCGAGATTGAGCAACAAGTGGATTTTCTCGGCGCTAGCTTAGGGGCAGAAGCCGATAAAGAAGGCAGTTATCTGGCCGCCGATTTTATGGCGAAAGATACCGATGTGATGCTCGGCCTATTCAGCGCCGCGTTATTAAGCCCCGACTTTGATTCGGCCGAGTTCGATAAGCTTAAACAGCGCGCCATTGCGGGTTTACAGCAGGATAAAGAAAGCCCGCGCGCCGTGATTGGTCGCTACTTCGATAAACTGGTGTTCGGTGCTCATCCTTACGGTAATGCCTCATCGGGTAATCGCGAGTCTCTTGAGCAAGTCACAGTGTCGCAGCTGCGCGCCTTCCATAAGAGCTACTATCAGCCCACCAATACTGCATTAACTGTGGTGGGGGATTTTGATGTGGCGGCGATGAAGGCCAAGCTAACCCAGACTTTTGGCCAGTGGAAAGGCAGCGAAAAACTCGTTCAGCCCGACTTAAACCAAGGTTTACCTAAGTTAACTGAGGCCAAAGTGCTGCTGGTGGATAAGCCAGATGCGATGGAAACTACCTTTGTTATCGGTGGTTTAGGCATTAGCCGTGATAACCCTGACTATGTGGGGCTAACGGTAGTGAATACTATTTTAGGTGGTCGCTTTACCTCTTGGCTGAACGATGAGCTGCGGGTGAATGCGGGGCTAACCTATGGCGCGCGCTCCGGCTTTAGTCCTTATACCGACTCGGGCGTGTTTACCATTAGCACCTTCACTAAGACGGAAACCACTCAACAGGCGATTGATTTAGCCCTGAAAACCTATGCTCGTTTATGGGAAAAAGGCGTCGACCAAGCGACTCTGGATTCGGCTAAAGCCTATGTTAAAGGTCAGTTCCCGCCTAAGTTCGAAACCTCGGGCCAATTGGCAGGACTCTTATCTGGCATGTATCTGTACGGCTTCGATGATAAGTTTATCAATGAGTTCCAAGCTAAAGTGGACGGTTTAACCTTAGAAGAGACTCAAAGGTTAGTGAAAACTTACTTCCCGCAAAAGGACTTACAGTTTGTGCTGATCGGCAACGCCAGCAAGATTGCGCCGATAGCTGCCAAGTATGGCCAAGTACAAACCGTCGATATTAATGCGGTGGGTTTTGGTCAATAACTACTGGCGTTAGTTATTTTGCCCAATAAAAAGGTCTGCAGAGTGCAGACCTTTTGTTTTTCTGTTCTAGGTTCTAGGTTCTAGGTTCTAGGTTCTAGGTTCTAGGTTCTAGGTTCTAGGTTCTAGGTTCTAGGCGTTATTGCGCACCTGGCTTAGCGTAGTGAGCCATCCAATCTTTCACTTGGTTATACCAATAGATGGAGTTGTTAGGCTTCATAATCCAATGGTTTTCATCGGGGAAATAAATCATCCGCGATTCAACATTACGGGTTTGTAGAGTACGGAATAGCTCAAAACCTTGGCCGACAGGCACACGGTAATCGAGCTGACCATGGCTGACTAAGGTTGGGGTGTTAAAGTTGGCGGCAAAGTAATGGGGTGAAATCGCTTTATACAGCTCAGGATTATCCCAGTAGTTACCAAAGCGGGTGCTGTGGACGGCAAAGTCCGCCGACATTTGTGAATACATGTCGTATACCGCGGCATGGATCAGCAGCGCTTTAAAGGGATGTGGCTGGCCTAAAATAATCGAGGTTAAGTAGCCCCCATAACTGGCGCCGCCGGCGACCATACGATCGCTATCGATCCAGCTTTGTTGCTTAAACCAGTCTGCCGCTTTGAGTACGTCTTCGAGGGATTTGTTTTTCCAATCTGGGTTAATGGCATCGGCAAACTCTTGTCCAAAGCCGCTAGAGCCATGGAAGTTTGGCCACGCGGTAACATAACCCCAAGAGGCAAAGGTTTGCGCATTCCAGCGGTAGTGGAAACCATCGCTAATGGCGTTGTGCGGACCGCCGTGGATTAACATAAACAGCGGATACTTTTTGCTGCGGTCGAACCCGGGAGGATAGTGCACCCACATTTGAATGTCTTGGCCTTGGTAACCTTTGTAGGTGACCGACTCATAGGTGCCTAAATCGACATCCTTTAAAATATCATCGTTAAACTGTTCTAAACGCTCGGTTTTACCATTGCGAGGATTGATGCTGACTAAACGCGCTGGATACAAAAAGCTTTGATTGGTCGCAATCAACTGGCCATCTTTAGCGATAGCAGGTTGGCTAAAGTCGGTAGCTTGGGTGATGGCCTTGGCCTTACCGCTCTTGGCATCGATATGGTAAATACGGTTAGTGGCGGCATCATCAATGCTGGCATAGAACCCCTTGCTGTCGGGTGTCCAGTTGAAGTCAGACACTGAGCGATCCCAATCCGCGGTGAGCGTGGTGAGTTTGCGACTGCTTACATCCAGCAGCATTAGCCTTGCGGTATCGGCATAAAATCCGGTAATTTTTTGGCGAGTAAAGGCCAAGGTTTTACCGTTAGGACTAAAGGATGGATTGAGATCCGGCGCGGGGTTTTCTGGAGTGATGTTTTCAGCCTTGCTGCCGCCTATAGTGGCGAGGAACAAATCTAACTTAGGATCAACCCGATTATCCGAACCATAGGCGCTAAAGGCGATTAAGCTCTCATCGGGGGAGATATCATAGCTTGAACTGCTTTGGCTTGAGCGTGGCAGTTCATGGCCTAAAGGCTGAGTCACGGCTTCAACCGCGCCGCCTGTGGCTGGGATCCTAAATACATGGGCCTGACGGCGCTCATCTAACCAATGATCGAACTGCGAATAGGGCAGTGCATTCCACTGGCGGGCGGAGACTTTATTATCTTTATCTGTCTTGAGCTGGGCCTTCATTTGCTCCCAATTCTGTTCAGGAAAGATATTGCTAATAAAATACAAATGCTTGCCAACCCACTTGATGCCATTGACGCCGGTGGGAATGTCCGTGAGCTTGCTGGCTTCTCCCGGACCATCCATAGGTAGTAGGTAAATTTGGCCCGCGTCATCATCGTTACGTTCGCTGATAAAAGCCAAGGTTTTACCATCTGGCGAAAACACCGGCTCGCTGACTTTTAAGCCTTTGGCGGTAATCGCACGGTTATTTTTACCTTCACCGTCGAAGCGCCACAGTTGGGTTGAACCCTTGTCTTCCTTAAGGTCGTATTCAGTCACAGGCGCAATAATATGCTCGCCCGTGGAGGACACCACTGGGTTACCTATGCGTTTGAGTTGCCAAAGTAATTCGACTGAGAGTGGTTTGCTTGCTTCTGCAAATGCCGTGCTGAAAGGCATGAGTAAGCTAAGCAGTAAAATGCCTGCCTTCTTCACTAGATGTCTCCTTATCATTCAGAGTGTTATCGTTATTTTTCCCGTAAAACATCACAGTATAGAAACTGAGCATGAAATCAAACTGAGTCTATCGGTGGCAAGAGTGACTTTTATGTAAGTAACTGTAACCACTGAGGACATTTTGATGGCAAGGTATGTTGGGTATGGCGCAAAGTGTTATGGCGTATTTGTGGCTAAGGTGTTTTAACGCTAATGTATTGGGAGATCGAAATAGGACTTGAATATGGCGTTAATCATCCCGCAAAAACTGGGCAAGCTATTGATCAAAAATGTATTGATACTCGCCTTGGGCAGCTTGGCTATCTTTCCTGCGCAAGCCGCTAAGGTCAGTTTTAAAGCTTTTTGCCCGCAAATGGTGGGGCAGTGGCAGGGCAATGCTGCTAAGGCAAGTGACACCCCTAGACAAGTGACGGTCAATGGATTTTGTTCCCATGATCAGCGGCAGTTGATCCTCTCCGTAAGTGTAGGAACGCACGCTCCCTACAGCGAGACATGGTGGTTTAGGGAGCAAGGCGAGCAAGTGCTGTTAACCTACTACGACGGTGTCTCGCAGGAAAAGCAGCAAGTCTTTAGTTTATATCAACAAAATGGCGATTATTCCCTGCTGGGCGAGGGAGTCGTGAATGCGCGCGCCGCCTTAATCCAACTGTTATTCGAAGCTAAATCGCCCCAAGGGGCATGGCAGTGGACGCAAAATATCCAATATTTAGACGATGATATAGACCGCTATCAGCTCTTTCGTGGGATAGAAATGACGCCTGTCGCGCCATCTTATTAAGCCGACTAATTTATACCCGAACGGGCAGTTTTGAGTATGTTGTATGATCTTGGCTGGATACCCATAAAATTCACTTCTGAGCGTAGGAGTGACATTCAAAGACAAGTATTTTTAGTTAGTACTTGTTATAAATAATTTTCAGCTTTTCCTTAAGCTCTTTGGCTGGCCGACTTCTGTTGAGCACAAAAATACTAATAAGCAAACTCGGGACATACAAAAATAGAACGGCCCCTGCGAATGCGTTTTTAGCTTCAGGAGATATTGCTACGATAACTAATGTTACTGATAACAAAATACAGCACCACACCATCCTAGAGATGAACCCCTCTACAGTGCGAATGATCTTTGAACTACGTGAATAACAATACAGAGAAAAGCAAAAAATACTCAAAAGTATTAATGCCTTATCTATATTTCCTTCAATAAGACAATAAAGAATAAAACCTGGCATCAATACTGGTATGAAAGTGATTAAGATATAATTTCTCTCAAACGCTCGATTACTCAAATAATACCTCGATGGAAATTAAATCTAGCCACCCATTTTAAATCAACAACATAATGCACTTTCAGTTTGCCTACAACTTGTACGATTTAAAATGGCTTAAACAAGAACCATAAATCGCCGCATGGACAGCATAGGGGTAATAAATTGCGCTAGTTCCTTCTAAAATGGGGTATTTCAAACGAGGTATATCGTCCCATAGTGATTGGGAGTTGCTGAGATAAGACTACTTTCGGAGTGATGTAAGCCGTTGTCAGTTGCAGTGAAATTGCTGGCATATTGTCACAAAGTGTGGTCGTCGAGCCTATAGGGACAACTCTGTTAAATACAACTGCGGCGTGTTACGGGAGAAACAATGACAACTCACACCTAGTGGCAAAGGTATCTGGCTTGGTGTGAATTGAGTTAAAGCAATCTTTCTGCGTGGATGGCTGTGTGATTGGAAAATTGGCTGGTGAAGTCCAGCCTAATCCTCCTGCGTATTAAATTGCGCCTTCAAATCCGAGCTGACGCCAAGCTTCGTAGCTGATAATCGCCACGGCATTGGAGAGATTGAGGCTGCGGCTGGTGGCCGCCATGGGGATGCGTAATCGCTGCTCGGTCGGGATCGACTCGATAATCGACATAGGTAAACCGCGGGTTTCAGGGCCAAATAGCAGCACGTCATCCTTAGCAAAACTGAGTTCAGTATGCGGGCGGCTGCCCTTAGTAGTACAGGCCATAATGCGTTTGCCAGCCATGGCCTCGAGGAAGGCCTCAAAGTTTTTATGGCGAGTCACATTGGTTAAATCGGCATAGTCTAGGCCCGCGCGGCGCAGTTTTTTCTCTTCAAAATCAAATCCAAGTGGCTCAATTAGATGAAGTTGGCTGCCGTTGTTTGCGCAAAGGCGAATTATATTACCCGTGTTGGGTGCGATTTCTGGCTCATAGAGTGCGATATGGAACATGCTTGCCCGCCTATAAAAAATGACGCCCGATTATACGGCAAACAAGGCTTAAGCACAGCTCTGCGTGCGCATATCTACAGCGGCATAAACGCTAGTCCCTTTTCTTTTCTCCCTATTAACCTTATCTCAGCACTTGCCTGTTTTATTCTCTCAAAGTAATATATCTCAATATCAAGATACTTTTTAAGAAGTCATTATGCCGTTTGTGATTGCGTTACTCGCCCCAGTGTTTTGGGGGACTACCTATGCATTGGTGAGTCTTTACTTACAGGATATGTCGCCCTACTGGGTGGCGGTTTGGCGCGCGCTGCCTGCGGGCATATTGCTGTTGATGCTGCGCCCACGTTTGCCGACGCTGGCATGGTCTAAATTAAGCTTGCTGGCGTTTTGTAATATTGGCGCCTTCTTTGCGCTGCTGTTTATTGGCGCCTATCGGCTACCCGGCGCCGTCGCGGGTACGCTGGGGGCGACTTTGCCATTAATCTTTTTGATCCTCGCTTGGCTGATCGATAAAAAACGTCCGGGGATGAAGTGGTTACTGCTCGGTTTGATGGGCCTTGCAGGAGTGATTTTATTGCTTAATCCCTCGGCGGATCTCGACCCGATTGGTGTCCTGTGTATGTTGAGTGCGACGACTCTGATTGCCTTTTCTTCCCGTTGGATGCAGCGCTGGGATGTGGGCGATTTTTTAGTGCTGACCGCTTGGCAATTACTCTTGGGGGGATTGATGTTGATCCCGTTGGCTTGGTTTATGGCGGGGCCGCCACAGATACCGAATATGGATGTGGTTCCCTCGTTAATCTGGTTGGCTACCGCCAATACCGCGGTGGCTTATTGGGCTTGGCTGTGGTCAATGCGAAATTTAGGGCCAGAAATCATGGGGATGGTGGCTTTAGTCAATCCCGTGGTTGCCGTATCATTAGGCGTATTGATTGTGGGTGAAACCTTAGATATGCGGCAGTGGGCGGGGATTTTAGTGATTTTACTGTCGCTGCTGCTGATGAAGTTGCCGCAAAAATTGAGGTGGAGTCCCTTAAAAGCGAGGGGTTAAATGCTAAAACACTTAGACTTAAACTTACTGCCCGTACTAGAAATCCTCCTCGAGGAGCAGAGTGTCACGGCCGCAGCGGCACGGCTGCATTTAAGTCAGTCGGCGGTGAGTAAGCAATTGACTCGCCTGCGTGAAGTGTTTGATGACCCTTTATTCGAGCGCACCGCCTACGGGCTAAAGCCGACGCCCAAGGCGTTGTCGCTGGCGCCCGACTTACGCCAATGCTTACAGCAATTAGCGCAATTTACTCGGCCCGATAGTTTTGAGCCCGCCTTAAGCCAAAGACAATTTCGGATGCATCTGGTCGAAACGACCTATTCGCTGACGTTCCCACACTTTATGCCTTCGCTATTGGCGCAGGCGCCCGGTGTGAGCATCAATTGCCAAACCTGGCGGCTGGATACCATGGAAAGATTGATGCGCTGCGATATCGATCTCGCCATAGGTTGCCGCGAATGGGATGAACGTTCGCCCATGCATGTAAACCATATTCCGGACGATATCCATTATGTTGAATTGGTTCAGGATTACATAGTGTGTCTGATGCGCAGTGACCATCCTGCACTATCGCAGGAATGGAATCTCGATACCTTTTTAAGCTATCGCCAATTACAGGTTGCCTTTGGTGGCTTGGAATATTGGTTGTTAGACGATGTGCTGCAAATCCAAGGGCGTAAACGAGATATTGCGGTCAATATGACCGACTTCCAGAGTGCGCTTGCCCTGTGTGAGCAAAGCGATTTGATTCTCTGCGCTCCTTCCCGTTATGCCTTAGCGGTGATGAAGTCGTTTGATCTTAAGTATTTACCCTCGCCGATTAAACTGATCCCCGGTGCATATTTACTGATGTGGCATAAGCATTTCGAACACGATCTCAGCCATAAATGGTTACGGGAGCTGATTATTAACAAAGTCAGCGCTTCGCTCACTAACTGATATCTGCCCCAGTGTTTAGCCAAGCTTGCAATTTGGGCAAAATCGCCTGACCATCCGCCAGTCCTTGGTGATATACGGCGGTCACTTTATCGATATTGCGGTCAAGTCGTGAGAGATTAAGTGGTGCAGCAGGGCGGATCACAAAGGTATGGCCGCTGGCAACACTTTGGGCGAGTTCATCGAGGGAGTGGTTATAACGTTGGTGGCGTACTTTGAGCGCAGCGGCCACTGCTGGATATGTTTGATAACGCTTGCGAGCTAACCAATTGAACTTCATCGGCGATTTTCGATAGTTTGCGTCCTGAGTCAGGATCACCACCTGCCGCTTATAGCCCTCTTGCTGCGCCTTCGCTACCGGAATGGGCGCGGCGATACCGCCATCGAGGTAGGTTTGGTGGTTTATCCGATAGGGATTGGCCATAAAAGGCAGGCTAGAGGAGGCGATCAGCACGTCGAGCAATTTGTCGTGCTCCTGAAAATCGGCCATGCCAAAGTAATCGGTTTGTCCTGTCTGGCAATTAAATGCCCCGACCTTAAACTCGGTTCCACTGGTTAAAAAGGTTTTAAAATCAAAAGGCAGTAGCTCATAGGCCATGCGCTTATAGGTAAAATCGGTATTGACGTAATTACCCGTGGCCAACCAGTGGCGTAGCCCCATGTAGCGCTTATCCCGCAGATATTGCTGCTGAATTTTTAAATTGCGGCCAAATTGGCGTGAAACATAAGAAGCGGGATAAATCGCCCCCGCCGATACACCTATCACATAGGGGAAGTGCAATTGTTGCTGCAAAAAGGCATCTAACACGCCGGCGGTATAAATTGCCCTCAGGCCGCCGCCCTCTAACACTAAGGCCACATCTTGCATTGCGTTACTACTGCTTAATCAAATCGATAAAACAGCATACCCTAACTCACCTGATAAATGAAACGCATGCCTACGAGTACTTAGGCGGGGATGGCTAATCTCGGCGTGCGCTCGCTGGCGCTGGGTTGAGTCAGTAATGCTGGGCTCTGGCTAAAATCCATCTGGCTAAAATAATGGCTGAGCGCAGTGATGGCTTCTTTCACCTTGGCGGGCTGTTTATCCCGCGCCGAGGTCACGCTATAAACGCTGTAGGTGCGTAGCGACCATTCGGGTAAAAGTGTTACCAGTTGGCCAGATGCAAGGTATTGATGCACCTCGGGCTCTGGCAATACGGCATAGCCCAATCCATCGAGAGTGAGTTGGATAAGCGTCTGCATATTATTGACGTTGATGCGCTGGGCTGAGAGTTCGACTCGCTCTTGAGTCTGTAAATGGGTTAAGAACTCGGGTTTAGCATAGCTATGGCTAATACGGTTGAATCCTTGTAAGTCGTCAGGGTGTTGCAGGCTCTGATGCTGGGGAATATAGCTCGGAGCCACACACAGCAACATGCGCCAATCCGCCAAGGGGCGAGCGATAAGGTTTGAATCCGACAGCGGGCCGATGCAAATTGCCAGATCGATTCCTTCATTAACTATATCAATTGGGCCGTCCTGCAATTGCAGATTGAGGCTGATCTGCGGATGAGCCGCCAACAGGTGCGCTAATGGCAGGCTGAGTAAACCACCACCAAAACCGACTGGCGCGGCGATTTTAAGCTCCCCCGAGGGAGTGCCCTTTAATGCATGCAGCTGATGTTCAGTACTTTCTACTATTTTTATGATTTTAATGCAGTTTTCATAAAATAACGTGCCCGCCTCTGTGAGTGTCAGGTGGCGGGTATTACGGTGAAACAGACTAATTCCCATATCCATTTCAAGCTTTGCGACTTGTTGGCTCACCGCCGATGAACTCAGATTAAGCTGTGTTGCCGCAGCGCTCATCGAGCCTTTTTCCGCGATGGCGGCAAACACGATCATGCCCTTGACCATATTTCTATTCATTCTTAAGCAACTCTTACAAGTGATTACTCAAAGTCTAACTTGAGCCGATTGTAACATAGGGATACATTGGCGTATTGAAAATTATTATCATTTACAGACGGTCAAGGGAGATTTGTTGGTTATGTTGTTACGTCGTAAAAAGATCCTCGCACAGCTAGTTTCTGCCGCATTATTGCTACCAGCCACTCAGGCTTTGGCGGATGCCGTACTCGATCAAGACAAGATGATGGAAAGAATTGTCGTCACCGCATCGGGCTTTGAGCAGCAAGTGCGTGACGCGCCGGCATCGATTAGCGTGATTACCCGTGAGGATCTCGATACTCGTTTTTACCGTGATTTAACCGACGCAATGTTAGAGGTGCCTGGCGTGGTGGTGACTGGTGGTGCCGACCGTCGGGACATTAGTCTGCGGGGCATGGGCAGCCAATACACGCTGATCCTCGTCGATGGTAAGCGTCAGTCTTCCCGCGAGACACGCACCAACAGCGATGGTCCTGGTGTTGAAGGCGCTTGGACACCGCCGCTCGCCGCAATCGATAGGATTGAAATTGTCCGCGGCCCCATGTCATCGCTTTATGGCTCTGACGCCATTGGTGGGGTGATCAACATCATTACCCGTAAAGTGCCCAATGAGTGGCAGGGGGAACTGCGCCTCGACACCACGCTGCAGGAAAAGTCGGCCTCGGGCAATGTGTATCAGGGCAACTTTTTTGTGAACGGTGGCTTGATTAAAGATCTGCTCGGCGTGCAGTTATACGGCCAATATACCCAGCGTGAAGAAGATAATATCTACGGTGGTTACCGAGGCCGTGATGCGGATAATCTCACCGCCAGATTTGCCCTTACGCCGAATCAAGACCATGACATCATGTTGGAAGTCGGTATCGCCAACCAAGAGTTGGATAGCACCTTAGGGAAAACCGTTGCGCCATTAGCGCCGGGGGCCAGTTGTGGCCGCAGTGGTTGCCCTGCATCGTCGACAACCGAGTATGAAAACAGCACGATTTCGCTATCTCACACCGGACGTTGGGACTTTGGCACCTCGGATACTTATATCAAGCACGAAGTGTACGATAACAAGTCCCGCAAGATGAAAATCAAGAATACCGATGCTCAAACCAGTGTGATCGCCACCCTAGGTGAAAGCCATACCGCCACCTTTGGTGC
This sequence comes from Shewanella sp. LC6, assembly GCF_006385735.2. Lineage (NCBI taxonomy): Bacteria > Pseudomonadati > Pseudomonadota > Gammaproteobacteria > Alteromonadales > Shewanellaceae > Shewanella > Shewanella sp. LC6. The sequence continues at coordinate 4,763,590 of NZ_CP043902.1, read as the reverse complement.
TGCTTTCAATTATCAAGATCTCACCGATGAAACTGGCAATCAGGTCAGTGACTTAACCGATATTAGTCGCCGTCAATGGTCGGTGTTCTCAGAGGATGAATGGCGTATTGTCGATAATTTTGCCTTAACCTTGGGCCTGCGTTTAGACGATGATGAAAACTTTGGTGACCACCTTAGTCCACGGATTTATGGTGTTTGGGGGCTGACCGAGCACACTACCTTAAAAGGCGGTGTGTCGACGGGCTTTAGGGCACCGAGCCTAAGGCAAACCGTGCCAGATTGGGGGCAGGTGAGCCGAGGCGGCAATATGTATGGTAATCCGGATTTACAACCCGAAACCTCAGTAAACTATGAGCTAGGGATTTACACCGACCTTACCGATTCCATCACCACCAGTGCTGGCGTGTTCTATAACGAGTTTGAGGACAAGATCACCCGTGTCGCTTGCCCTGCGACTCAATGTACTGATGGGCCGAATCAGTTTGGTTCCGACCCAACCACCTATGTGAATATCGATGAGGCAGTCACCCAAGGGGTTGAGCTGAGTATCGACTATAAAATCCTCAGCAACTTGGCGCTCACGGGTAACTACACTTATACCGATTCGGAGCAAAAAACGGGCGCTTACAAAGGGAGTCCATTGAACCAGCTACCTAAACATCTGGTGCAATTGTCGGTTAACTATGAGCCGATAGATAAGTTAAGCACTTGGCTGCGGGTTAACTATCGTGGTGAAGAGAGCCAACCAACCACAGGGCCTTCCTCAAGCAGTTTGATTGCGCCGTCCTATACGCTGTTAGATTTGGGTGCGAACTATCGCGTTAACGACAGCATTAAGTTCAGCGCAGGTATCTATAACGCCTTCGATAAAGAGATTACTCAAGATGAGTACGGCTATATTGAAGATGGTCGCCGTTACTGGTTAGGTATGACCTATAGTTTTTAACCGCGCTTAAAATTAGTCGCTTAATACAAAAAGCCAGCTTTTAGCCTGTCTCTTGATCACAAGTCTTCGTGATTGAGAGACATGGCCAATTCGTAACCCTCAAGGATGGTTTGTAACCTAAACCATCCTTCCCACAATACCTCTACACAAGCTCGACCTGTCCGCTTGGTATCTTTCCAACCCCCTAATCTGGCCAGACGCTCGTACGCCCACTGCATATCGGGTGCCTGTTGAGGTAACGGACGTCCCTCCATTTTCAGCCAAAGTAATTTCCACGCTTTCTGACCCAATAGCGTTTCACAACATTGTGCTGCCACTTCCGCTTTGGATACCTTCATAAAGCGAAGCTGGAGTAAGCGTGTGGCGATAAAAGCCAGTATCACACTCATACGCTCCAGATTCTCACGGCACTGCATTCTCAGCTCTTCCACCGCGGTGCCACTGCTTTTCCATACCTTGTGGTAATCTTCAATCAACCAACGGCGCTCGTAATAGCCGACAACCTCCAGTGCCTCCTTCGAGCATGTGATAGGTTCGGAGGTGAGTAAGTGCCATGCCAGTTTTTCTTCACGATGACTTTGCTCTACGACACTGACGTAATACAGAGGGATGTCTGCCTGAGTGCGTTTGTTGGCTGGAGCTTTAAGGGTCACTCGGGCATATCTCATTTCCAGCGTCACCGCCCGGGCTTTCCTTCCGCCTTTCTGAGGAATGAGGAGAGATTTCGTCGCTGCAAGCGGTAATGTGTTCGAGTAGTCATAGAGTTTGTGTGCATGCTCTTGAATGCATCGACTCTGCATCGAGCGGACGACAAAGCGCTGTTGGTGCTGGGTTTTATAGGTCAGATATTCAAACAAATCAGCCTCACGGTCACAGACGGAAATCACCTTGTTGATATGCTCGCCTAAACGGGCAGACATATTGGCGGAGGCTTGTTCCCATTTGTAGCTCTCTTTTTCCTCGTAAGGGCGAGTAGCATGTTGGCGGCGTTGCCCGCGCTTAGTGATATCCCGCGTCCAACGCTGTTGCTCAATCAGCCCAACGACTTGCTGGCTTTGCGGTGAAAACAGCAAGATTGAATGCGCCAGAATGGCACGGTTTTTATCCCCTTGATTGGTATGACCTAACTCCTCCCTGACACTGTCATGCTTGTAAGTCAGCGAGGTGGTATCCTCTAGTGCTAACAAGATGTCATGCTCTCGAGCTTGCTGCGCGGTGGCTTGAAAACCCGCTTCAGCAATATCACTGGCTTGAATATTCTCATTGCGGATAAATCGGTAGGCCCCTTCCATCTCAGCGGGGGATAAGGGAAGTCTGGACACGGCAACTCCGGGTTGTTGGGTAATAGAGGTAGCCAGTGAAACAAGTCTTTGTGTACGTCTTGGGTCGTTGAGGTTTGCGTGCCCAAATTGACATTGCGCCCACTGCTCTGGATCCATCATCTTCATCATAATCGCCTCGAATATTTAGCCCTAGACGATCTGATCACAATGCGGGGAATGAGTTCAAAAAAAATCCCTGAGCATTGTTCAGGGATTTGTGTATGAGAGACAGGCTTTTAGCTGGCTTTTTCGATTATTCAAAATCCGGTTTACGGATAAATAGGATGCTGAGATCCTGCGTTGGCGTGAATTTTTTTTGCTGAAACTCAAAGGTGAGTGAATCGGTTTTTTTAAGTTCACCATCAAAACACAAACTGACGAGATCAGTCGGTTGGGATTTTTTCAGCGTCAGTTTAAAGTCCTTAATCGCTCCTTGCCAGTTATTGGCCGTGACCAAAATATAGCTAAGGTGGCTCCATTCCACGCCATATTCAACATCTTCGCCGTCTTGTTTAACGACGAGATTACGCTTCTTAATACCTTGCTTAGCACTTTCATCTAAACAGGCAAGTTCAGTGTAAGTATCGATAATACTATTGGCAGTATCGGGGATGCCTGTTGAGAGGCTAGGCGTGTAACTGTGGCTGATGGAGACAGATTGGCCCGCGGGAAAGGTTTGTTCCCACACAAAGTAATCGCTTAGGGTAAAGGCGATTTGTTGCTCCTCATCCAACCATTCCTTGGGGAGCGCAGGTTTGCCCTTGGGGACTTTGCTATATTCGGCAAAATAGGCGACTTCCTCTACACCCCAGCCGAGTTTTTTAAGCTCGGCAGAAATATCCGTCTTATCGGCAAGTTGGGCGACGAGCCTGTGCTCGGTTGGCTGGGGTTTGCCATTCACTTTAAGGGTGAAGTTATCGATGCTGCTGTGATCGGCGGAGCCAAAAAACATCGGCGGCATGGGGAAGGCGATAGGGACGATAAGATCCTGCGAACTGGTGTTGGTAAACACATAATCGACCCTGATTTCGGCCTCGCTGATAAAGAGTGACTCTTTGTCCATACTGATATGCGGCTGATATTTAAGGGTGATTGAACCATTGGCATCACCAAAACTGCTGTCGTTGGCAAAAACCGATGTGCTAAATAACAACGCGGTTAGAGTGCAAGCTAAGATGCGTAAATAAGATGGCATAAATATCTCAACGAATTGGAAATCAAAAGATTATTGATGGCGGGCAAGTTCGATGGCTGCGGCAATAGCATTGCGTGCTTGCGGGCTGTTTTTCCAGCAAGTGGTGCGTAACATGCTAGCGACGAGGTTGGCGATATCCTCGACCTCATGCTCGGCCAACTGCGCAAGTGAGCTAATACCGATTTCTTCAAAGCGTTTAATGACAGTCGGGCCAACGCCCTTAACGGCGAGTAGTGCTTGTTTTTCTTGATCAGTAAAACCCATAACGAATACTCCTTTATTACTGGGTTGGTCACGAATGCGAATAAACCGAGGCAAGAGTAGCGCGAAATCACCTTAACAAAAAGGCCCATAAAGGGCCTTTAGTGGTTTTACTCTTGCTTACATATCGCAGGGTTTGAGCGGTTTACGCAATTGCGCGCGCACGTTATCCATGCCAGCGTAGAACTCTTTCATCATTAACAGGCCCATCATCTTGCCGTTATCTGTGATGATCAGATTATCGGGATCGGTGGGGTCGTTCTTGATGGCGCCAATCAGCTTCATCGAGGTCATTTCCTTAAACAGGGCTGTGTCTAAGTTAACGCCAAAGGTTTCGCGGAAATATTTACGCGATAGGCGACCGGAGAACATCCCCAGCAGAAAGCGATATTGCATCACATCTTTTTTGTTGTAGTTCTTCTGTTGCTCGACGCCCATCTTGCCAGCGGCGATCCGCTCTTGGTATTTACGTAGCGAGAAGGTGTTAACGTATAAAGTGTCATTCAAAAAGCTAAATGAGCCTGAACCCACCCCTAAATACTCATCGTAGTCGATTACATATTCATCAAAACCTTCGTCATTTGCTTTACCAAATGCCCATGCAGATAACTGATTATATTGACCATTTAAGCTGTTTAAGATCTGGCGATATTGGTTGGCCATATCCGCCTGTGGTGCGGCCAGTTTACCTTTAACACTCTTACGCGTTTGGTGCGTAATCATCAGTGGATAGGTGGTGATCTGTCTTGGGTCGAGGCGTGAGGCCATGTCTAAGTCGTGCTGGATCACTTCATCGGTTTGGCCGCGGAAGCCAAAAATCAGGTCGACGTTGATAATGGGGAACAGCTCTTTAGCCGCCATGATCTTGTCGAAGGTTTGTTGACCTGTGCCGAATTTTTCGAGGCGGTCGGTCATTTTTAAAATGTCATCGTTAAAGCTTTGTACGCCGATGGACATACGATCCACTAAGCCCTTGAGTTGTTTAAAGCCTGGGCTGTCTAAATGCTGTGGATCGGACTCGCAAGACACTTCTTTAATGCTTGGGAATAAGGTCTTTGCATGCTCAATGGTGCGGGCGAGTTCGTCTTCTAATACTGTGGTGGTGCCACCGCCAATGTACATAGATTCAAAGTCATAGCCTAAGGCTTTGACCATCTCCATCTCTTTACGTAGGGAGATAAAGTAAGCGCGCGCCTTGTCTTCCTTAAACATAAAACGGTGGAAGGTGCAGTAAGAACACAAGGTATGGCAGAAGGGCACATGGGCATAAAGCATGTACTTTTTACCTTCGACCGGAGCGGGCATGATGTCGGCGGAGAGCGTATCAAGGCGAAGATTCTTATCGACATAATACTGCATGACTCGTTCCATCGAGCTGAGCATCCAGTTAGGGACGGTAATATTCGCTTGATAAGGCGTTGCGATCGCGCCGCTGAGCGTTTGAATAACTGAAGACATAACGATTCCTATCTGAGAGTGCTAACCGTAAACACCAAAATTGCTTTAGGTAATTCACGACCACCTAGCGCAATTAGACTACCTCGTATGGAGTAAATAAAACGTGAACTGGTTATAAGTTACGGTTTCCTAACAAGGAAATCACGGGCTTTTTGTTAAGCAGATCATGTTTTAGTAAACATAGATGCATATTTACTGAGGTTTTTGGCTCTTTGTTATTGAATTTGAGCGATTAACTTAAGAGCTCAATCGAAAGGCTGAAATGATAAAAAGTTGAGCTTCTTACTTGTGGACGCTTTGGCTTGTGCTGAGGGAGTCAGGCTGTCATTATCCCTGCGGACATTGCTTAATTTCCTCAAATCGCCTGAAATATCGGAGGATCCCCATTGGTTAATATCAACCGCTTTTTTCCGCTATTTGCCTTACTCGGGGCGGGTACGGCGTATTTGATGCCCGCATGGTTTAGCGGATTAAAAACCAGCATAGTGCCGTTGCTGGTGGTGATTATGTTATCCATGGGATTGACCTTAGATTTGCAGGATTTTACCAATGCATTTAAGCAGAAACGCGCCGTTATCACTGGCTTAATCTTGCAATTTACCCTAATGCCCTTAAGTGCCTTAGTCATCAGTTTACTGTTAGGGCTCAATCGGGAGTTGACCATAGGCATGGTGCTGGTGGGGAGCGTGGCAGGCGGCACGGCATCGAACGTGATCTGCTATTTGGCCAAGGGTGATGTCGCCTTATCTATCACTATGACGGCGCTATCCACCTTAGTGGGTGTGGTGCTCACCCCGTTGATTATCCAGCTATTAATCGGCGAGATGGTCGCTATTCCTTTAGTGGATATGCTAGTCAGCCTCGTTAAAATCGTGCTTATCCCAGTAACTGTGGGTGTGGTGTTGAATCACTTCTTTAAACCGCGGGTGGCTAAACTTGCCCCTGCATTACCCATTATTTCTATCGTGGCGATTGTGCTGGCCATCAGCATTATTGTGGCCTTAAATGCGGGGCAATTTGCGCAGGTGGGGCCTGTGATTTTACTCGCGGTGTTTCTACATAATGGCTTAGGACTCGCCTTGGGTTATACCTGTTGCCGCTTGCTCGGCTTTAGTCACACCGTGTGTAAAACCATTTCGATTGAGGTGGGGCTGCAAAACTCTGGTCTCGCAACTGCTCTGTGTATCAAGTTTTTTAGCCCAGTCTCCGCCGTCCCCAGCGCGATTTTCTCAATTTGGCATAATCTCTCAGGCGCCATGCTGGCAGGATATTGGGCGAGCCGAGTACAGAAACAGGCAGATGTATTGAAATAATTCCTGTAATGGTAGCGCTCGATTTATGGATTGATAAGGCGAGAGTTACTGAGGGAAGATTTTTGCTCTGATTAGGGAAAACTTTGGTATCTATTGCGTTTAACCTCGGGACGAACAAGCAGAATATCAACTGCATTCAAAAAGATTTGTACCCGCGGAATAACCGTCCGACGCCAGTGTTGGTCATGAATTTACGACTGACTATTAGCTTCACGACTATCACTTCATTCAGTAAGCATGTGATCGAAACCCTTATCGCCAATACAGGACAAAAATATGGCCACTAGGCGCTTAATTGGACGTTATATAAATCCACCACGACACAGGTAGTAGGCTGATTGATATAAAGAAAGTTGCAATTCGAAATTGATGACTATTAGAGGGAGGAATTCCGACCATTAGTACTAACCAGCCTAATATGGATGCAATTCCTAAAAATAAATTGCTTATCGATAGTGATAGGTTGCCAATAATGATCCCCATGAACACTCCTATCGCTAGGTACATCAATTTTGCTTTTGAAATATCACCCATGGTTTCCGTGTTTCCGCTAATCCTCCTATTAGCAACTTAGAATATAGGCAGAAACAGAAGAACGCTATAGGGTGACTGCTTAAGTCTTTGTGGCCGAATATCTGTAGATATAAAGTTATTGTAACTGACTTATCTTATTAACACTTAAAGTGTTTTTCCTTTCAATACCTAATGTATTTGCGTTATATCACAAAGTGATTTGTTGAATGTAAATGATATCGATTATCAATTGTGGTTAAGGTTGTTTTAAGATAAATTGTCGGCATTTTTAGTTAACACCTTTTTATCAATGAGTGCCGTCGAGGTTTTTATGAAATGCAGGGCGTTTAAGAAAAGTGCAATTGCCGCAATAGTTTCGAGTTTACTGGTCTCTTCCGTTTATGCTGGTGTGGATGCGGAATCTTCAGAACCGATTGAAAAAATTACTGTTTATGGTGAAAAGATTGAGCGTAGCCTGAAGGATACGACGTCATCTATTTCAGTGATTGATAAGGAAACCCTCGATAGCGGCCAATACCAATCAACCTCAAGTGCCTTATCTGAGGTGCCGAACGTGGTGGTGTTATCCGGCTCTGTGCCCGATATTCGTGGGGTTTCTGGTAATGGTTCGGCCTCCGGATTTAACTCTTTCACCGGTGGGGCTCGTGCGCGGGTATCAACCTTAGTCGATGGTGTGGCGGAGCCTTTTGTTGCTGATCTTACGGGTGATACTGGGCTGTGGGATATTCAACAAATTGAGGTTTTCCGTGGTCCGCAATCGACGATTAATGGTCGTAACAGCATTGGCGGTACGGTATTTATTAAAACCGAAGATCCGACCTTCGATTGGCAGGGCGCGGCTCGCGTGGGTTATCGCAATCAAGATAACTTTATCGACAGTGCAGTGATGCTCTCAGGCCCCATCCTCGATGATGAGTTAGCATTTAGGGTGAGCGGGCAAAATGTGACGGGCGAAACCTACAATAAAGGCTTGGAATACGAGACGAATCCCGCCACATTTGATCAAAATGAACTCATTACCAATCGCTGGCGCGGCAAATTTTTGTGGCAACCGAGCGCAATTGAAGACCTAAAAGTGCTCTACAGCTTTTCATACAATGATGAGAAAGGTGACTCAGGGCGTAACTATTTTACCGGTGACGATCCATGGGCATATAAGCCGATTTCCCAACGTTATATCGAGACTAAATCGACAACTCACTCAGTGAAAGTGGATTATGACCTCGGGGAAGGGCAAGCCCTCGATCTGATAGTCGCCTATATGGATTACGATTGGGGCTTTGAAACCTATGAGCCTCTCGTGACTGCCCAGCAATATGTGGATATGGAGGACAAGAGTTATACCGTAGATGGCAAATATAGCTTTGGCCTCAAAGACAAAGATTTCAACGGTTTTGTTGGTTTAGCCTATTTTAAACGTAGCCAAGATTTTGGTAGTACTGGCAGCTCAATCTATAGTGGTGATGACAGCACTAAGTCAGCCTCCGTTTATGGTGAAGTCACCTATGGGCTCGCCGACTCGATCTGGATTACTGTTGGTGGCCGCGTGATGCGTGAGGAGCAATTACGTAACTTCAACATGCGCTATCAAGGTAGTCTACTTGAGGAAAAACTCGATGACGCCAATACCGTTACCCTGCCGAAGTTAGTGCTGCAATACGCGCTGAATGATAATACCACCTTAGCGGCCAGTGTTCGTCGTGGTTATAACTCGGGTGGTGGCGCGCTGTCTTTGGTGGAAAGCGAGTATTACTACTACGATGAAGAGTTTGTAAATACCTATGAACTGAGTAGCCGTAGCGCATTTGCCAATGGCGATGTCAACTTAAGTGCTAATATCTTCTACAACGATTTTGATGGTTATCAAGCGTCTAATAGCGCCCGCAAAATTACCAATATCGATAAAGCCGTCAGTTACGGTATTGAAGCCGAATTCAGCGCCATGTTAACTGAAAACTGGCAGTTTATTTCGGGCGTAGGTTTACTCGATAGCGAAATCAAGCAAGCCGACCCTAGCTATGGGGATATTATCGGTAATCAGTTGAACTCAGCCCCGCACATCACTGCTAATGCTGGATTCAAGTATTGGATGAATGATGCGTTCTCTTTCGGTTTTTCAGGCAACTATGTTGGCGAGTATTTTGCGGATATTAATAATACCGAATCTAGAATAGCGGGTGATTATGTCGTGGCGCGTGTGAGCCTTGATTATCAAACCGATAGCTGGAGAGTTAGCGGCTTTGTCAACAACCTGTTTGATGAGCAAGCGTTGACGGTAAATGAACCCGCCAGCCGCAGTTACCCCGATGGTTATGCCGCGATTATCGATCCCAGAAATATCGGTGTCTCTGTGATGTATCGCTTCTAATCGCTCGAGTTAACGCACTTATTTTACCCATAAAAAAACCTCCACAAATACAGTGGAGGTTTTTTATTTTCAGCGACTTTTACTCTTTATATTTCAACGTGCCGTTAGCTTTGATTTCGTCGTACCACAGGTTGTGGTGTTGGGTTGCCCAGTTTTCATCACAATAACCAGACACCATACACTCCATACCGCCTTCTGACATTACCGTTGCCATGAAGATATGCACGATAGAGAAAGCACAGATCACGATGGCGCTCACTGAGTGCAATACCAGCGCGATTAAGCTTAAGGTGCGGCTTGGTTCGAAAAGATTTGGGAACAGTAACAACATGCCAGATGCTGAAATGATTAACCCGAACAGGGCAAAGGCCCAGAACCACATTTTTTCACCGGCGTTGGCAAAGCCTGCATCAGGGTGTTTACCTTTGAATGGACCAAAGTTGATGTAACCACCAACAACCAGGAACCACTTCACGTCGTACATTTTTGGCAGCTGGTTCTTCGCCCATAACACTGTCATCAATGCCCAGCCGATCATAAACGGAATCGCCATCACATCATGGATTTGCTTAGCGCCATAGACGATAGCTTCCCAGATGCCTTCGCCCAACCAAGGTTGGAAGAAGAAGCGACCTGCTAATAAGGTTAAGCCCGTTAATATCAATAGTAAGCACGGAATCGCACCTAACCAGTGAATAGAAACGTCGAATTTAGACCAGCGATGCACTAACTTGCCTGAAAAACCATGGTGTAGCTTAGAAATGCCGTTCACCTTGATAAATAAGACAAAGATAATGATCATGCCGAATAGCGCTGCCATTAAAGCCGGCGCTAACCAGTCGCTACGTAGCTCCAACACCCGTAGATCATAAGTATTGATCGGCTGTGCGTGGAACTCGCTTTGTGAGGTAGTGTATCCCGTCGCGCCATCCTTCAGCTGTGCCCAAATTTGGGCATCAGAGGCTTGAGGTTGGATCGCCTGTCCATCACCACCATTGGCTAGACACACGGCACTAAATAGCAGTGCTATGGCTAAACCTATGTGTTTGAACCATTTGTTCATCATACATCCTCTCTCGCTTAGTGGCGCCTGCAAGCAGGCACCAAGCTAAGTCTGTGGACAGATCCTGTGACCTGAATTAATTCCAAGCCGCGTTTTTAGCACCACGGTAAGCCACGCGCTCACGGAAGATGTTCGAAACAACTTCTGCATTACCCGCTAATAAGGCTTTAGTGGCGCAGAGTTCTGCGCACATTGGCAGTTTGCCTTCAGCAATACGGTTTGAACCGTACTTCTGGCGCTCTGCCTCTGAGTGGTTTTCTTCTGGGCCACCGGCACAGAAGGTACATTTATCCATCTTACCGCGGCTACCAAAGGCACCTTTTTTCGGGAACTGTGGTGCGCCAAATGGGCAGGCGTACAAGCAGTAACCACAACCGATACAGGCATCTTTGTTATGTAGCACAATGCCGTCATCGGTTCTGTAGAAGCAGTTTGCTGGGCAAACCGCCATACATGGTGCATCTGAGCAATGCATACAGGCGACAGAGATTGATGCCTCACCTGGTTGACCATCGTTGATGGTTACCACGCGGCGGCGTTGGATACCCCACTCGAGAGCGGAGTCGTTTTCGTTTTTACATGCGGTGACACAGCCGTTACATTCGATGCAGCGCTTGGTATCACACAAAAATTTCATTGTAGCCATAGTGGCAATTCTCCTAGCTTAAGCTGCACTTACGCTTTAACGATCTGACAGAGCGACGCTTTGGTTTCCTGCATTTGGGTCACAGGGTCATAACCATAGGTCAGTGCTGTGTTACAGGATTCACCGATAACGTAAGGCACTGTGCCCTCAGGGTAGTTAGGCGCTAAGCTTTCGCCGTGCATCACACCCGCAAAGTGGTAAGGCATAAAGGTCACACCTGGTTTAACGCGTGGCGTTACCATGGCTTGTACTTTAATGCGGCCACCTTCGGCGCCCTCTAACCATACAAACTCACCGTTGCGGATACCGCGGTCGGCAGCGTCGCCTGGGTTGATTTCAACAAACATTTCCTGTTGAAGCTCAGCCAGCCATGGGTTAGAACGAGATTCTTCACCACCACCTTCATATTCCACTAAACGACCAGAGGTCAGTACTAATGGATATTTACCGCTGAAGTCTTTCTCTTGGATTGACTTGTACAGTGTTGGTAGACGATGAACTTGCATATCGTCGTAGGTTGGGTACTTAGCGACTAAGTCACGGCGTGCGGTGTATAACGGCTCGCGGTGCACAGGTACTTGGTCTGGGAAGGTCCAAACGATACAGCGGGCTTTGGCGTTACCAAATGGGATACAACCGTGCTTAATTGCCACGCGCACGATACCGCCTGACAGGTCAGTCTTCCAGTTTTTACCTTCGGCTTCGGCTTTTTCCTCGGCAGTCAGATCATCCCACCAGCCCAATTGCTTGAGCATATCGGCAGTAAACTCAGGATAACCATCTTGGATTTCCGCACCTTTAGAGTAAGTGCCATCCGCCAAAATGCTTTGACCGTTGTATTCAACACCATAACGAGCACGGAAGTTACCGCCGCCGTCTTTTACGTGTTTGGCTTGGTTATACAGAATTTGGGTACCAGGATGTTTAGCTTCTGGTGTACCCCAACATGGCCAAGGTAAACCGTAGGTTTCGCCCTTCGCAGGCCCCCCTGCGGCTTCAAGCGTTTTATTGCTGAAGGTGCCCCAGTTTTGGGTGTGTAACTTGATACGCTCAGGGCTTTGACCTGTCATACCGATAGTCCACATACCGCGGTTAATTTCGCGAGTAATGTCTTCGATTACTGGTAAGCCGTTTTCTTTGGCGATGCGTTTAGTGTACTGCTCGTCAATACCGAGTTTTTGCGCTAAACGGTACATGATTTCGATGTCGGTTTTTGACTCGAATAAAGGTTGGATAACCTGCTCACGCCATTGGATAGAACGGCCTGAGTTAGACACTGAACCTTGTGTTTCAAACTGAGTCGCAGCAGGTAACAGATACACGCCATTCTTACGACGGTGCATAACACCTGCCATTGTTGGGAATGGGTCGACAACGACGACTGTATCCATCTTGTCTAAGGCATCACGCACTTCACGTTGACGGGTTTCAGTGTTGACCGATTGACCCCAGAAGAAGGCCATACGGATATTGTCTTTCTGAGCCAGTTTGCTCTTGTCTTCTAACACGCCATCGTGCCAGCGAGAACAAGGAATGCCTGGAGTGGTCATTGGATCTTTGCCTAAGTAGGCGTTTTGATCGAAACGGCTCTTCACCCATTCCATATCCAGATCCCACACGTGGGTCCAGTGAGTCCAAGCCGCAGAGGTTAAACCGTAGTAACCTGGTAAGTTATCGAATAACAGACCTAAGTCAGTCGCACCTTGTACGTTATCGTGACCACGGAAAATGTTAGTACCGCCACCAGATACGCCCATGTTGCCTAAGGCTAATTGCAGAATACAGTAAGCACGAGTGTTAGCGTTACCGACGTGATGCTGAGTACCACCCATACACCAAATCACAGTACCAGGACGATTATCGGCCATCAGTTTAGCGGCTTGATAAACCACTTCTTCGCTTACGCCAGTGATATCCGCCACTTCTTTTGGCGGGAATTTTTTCACTTCTCTGCGGATACTTTCCATCTCGAATACGCGATGTTTGATAAAGGTTTTATCTTCCCAACCGTTTTCGAAAATGTGCCATAACATACCGTAGATAAACGGAATATCAGTACCAGGACGAATTGCACAGTGCAGATCTGAGTGCGCTGCAGTGCGAGAGAAACGTGGATCAACGACGATGATTTTCGCGTTGTTTTTCTCTTTAGCGATCAGAATGTGTTGCATTGAAACCGGATGCGCTTCCGCTGGGTTTGCCCCGATCAGGAAGATAGCATTGGCATTCTGAATATCGTTGAAAGAGTTAGTTTGCGCACCGTAACCCCAAGTGTTAGCAACACCGGCTACCGTGGTAGAGTGACAAATACGAGCAGAGTGGTCGACGTTGTTTGTGCCCCACATGGCCGCCAGTTTGCGGTACATATAGCAGCCTTCGTTAGAAAACTTAGCGCTACCCATGAAGTACACTGAGTCTGGGCCAGATTCTTTACGAATGTTGAGCATTTGGTCGCCCACTTCGTTAATCGCATCTTCCCAAGAGATTTTTTTCCACTTGCCATCAACCAATTTCATTGGGTATTTCAGGCGTTTTTCACCGTGGCCATGCTCACGCAGTGCAGCACCTTTGGCGCAGTGACCGCCGGCGTTGAATGGGTGATCAAATGCAGGTTCCTGACCTGTCCATACACCGTTTTGTACTTCGGCATATAGACCGCAACCGACGGCACAGGCACTACAAATCGTACGTTTAACTTCGATAGGCGCATCGTGCGGTACATCTTTGGCTTCTGCGCGGCGCATCATGCCAGTACCCATCAGAGAAGCGGCTGCGATACCACCAGTAGCAATACCAGCTTGCTTCATAAATTGACGACGGCTAATGCCTAACGTCGGTTTGTCGGCCACTTTGGCGACATCGGACTTGCGAGTTAACTTCATCGCTGACTTCTCCTAGATTAGCTACGCAGGCTATCGTAATAGCTGATAATGTGCGCAGTTTCGTGGTAACCCTTAGGTTCTTTAGTTGTTACCTTGCTGCTCTCGCTGGCTTGGGCTGCACTGATGCCGGTAGCGGCAATTGCGGCGCCGGCTACGCTGCCAACGGTGAGTGCTTTAAGCAAAGAACGGCGAGTTAAATCGCTAGGTTGTTGCTTCATGCTGACTCCTGAAATAGGGGTTATGGTTCTTGGGATGGCGCGACTTTTCGAGGAGTGGTGCTTGTTATCAAAAAGTGAAGATTAGAGGTGAAAAAGATAATAAAATCATCTTGCTTGCCGTTAATCATCGCGCGTGACGGCAATATAGTAGGAAAAGATTGAGTAGGATTTGATCTAGAACAGTTTGCGGTAACAGAAGATGATACGCTAATCCAAAAGCGTTAACTTGCTCATGCTTTGGCGGTTTATTTGAGATGACAAAATTGCCCGATTTCTACTTCAAAAATAAAATGCTTGTTAATAAGTTGTTGCTTTTGTTTGGATAAAAAAACACCCCGCAGTGCGAGGTGTTTTTATCGGGTTAAGCATAACCCCTTGCGTTAGTCTTTATAACGCAAACTGCCGTTGGCTTTGATTTCGTCATACCACAGGTTGTGATGCTGGATAGCCCAGTTTTCATCACAATAGCCTGACTTCATACACTCCATACCGCCTTCACTGAGTACGGTCGCCATCCAGATATGCACTATGGTAAAGGCAATCAGGATAACGGCACTGATCGAGTGGATCAGCAGCGCGCCCATCGAGGCTTCACGGGGTAGGTCTAAGCCGGGTAATACCAACATGATGCCAGACACACTGATAAACAGCCCGAATAGGGTCAGTGTCCAGAACCACATTTTCTCACCGGCGTTGGCAAAACCACTGTCAGGGTGTTTACCTTTGAATGGGCCAAAGTTGATATAGCCACCGACCACTAAGAACCATTTAAGATCGTACATCTTAAAGGTTTGAAGTGGCATCCATTTCACTACGCAGACAATCCACGCCATGATAAAGACGGGGCCAGCCCAGTCATGTACAGTTTTACTACCGTAGATCAGTGGTGCCCAGATATCTGGCCCAAGCAGTTCCTGC
Organism: Shewanella sp. LC6; assembly: GCF_006385735.2. NCBI lineage: Bacteria > Pseudomonadati > Pseudomonadota > Gammaproteobacteria > Alteromonadales > Shewanellaceae > Shewanella > Shewanella sp. LC6. The sequence continues at coordinate 4,748,466 of NZ_CP043902.1, read as the reverse complement.
ACGACATGCTTACCGAGCATAATAGTTAAGCCAGTAAACATCAGTGCAAGACAGCTAATTGCCATGATCCAATGGATCCACAAATCTGCCTTTGACCAACGTACAACCATCTTGCCCGAGAAACCGTGGCTGAGTTTTGAAGGACCATTCACCAGATAAAACAGTAAGAAAGCACCAAACACACCCGTCACGGCCAAGGCCATAATCGGGGTGATATATTGATTCCTTATTTCTTTACCTTGGTTACCGGCAACGTTAATCAATACCCCAGTTTCGACCCCTTTGGCCGTGGTATAGCCAGTTTCACCTGACTTTACCGCACGCCACAGATCGGCTTCGCTGGTTTGCGCTTTCGCCTGCTGTTGGCTCGATTGCTGATCACTTGCCAGTACTGAGCCTGCGCTCATGACTGAGCCAAGTCCCAATCCCATCACGAGTACCATCAGAGCAAACAGACTGCGCAGTGATTTGTTTAACTGTTTGTTTAACATTTTCACTCCTTGCCAGAGGTTAGGGATCACTCCCTAACCTTCACTCTGCTTAGTTAATCTCACCGGTTTTTGGGTTGTAGCCCCAAATCACGTTAGGATTGCCTCGAGATGCCATACGTTGACGGTAAATGTTTGATACCACTTCCGCATCACCCGCGAGCAGTGCTTTAGTTGAACAAAGCTCTGCACACATAGGTAGCTTGCCTTCAGCAATACGGTTGGCACCGTATTTCTTGTGCTCGGCTTCGGAGAAGGTTTCTTCTGGGCCACCGGCGCAGAAGGTACACTTATCCATTTTACCGCGGCTACCAAAGGCGGTTTTCTTCGGAAATTGTGGTGCACCGAATGGACAGGCATAGAAGCAGTAACCACAACCGATACAGGTATCTTTGTTGTGCAGCACAATGCCATCGTCAGTACGGTAGAAACAATCTGCCGGACATACGGCCATGCAAGGAGCGTCGGTACAGTGCATACATGCGACTGAAATCGATGCTTCACCTGGTTGACCATCGTTAATTGTCACCACGCGGCGACGTTGAATACCCCACTCCAGCGCGGAGTCGTTTTCGTTTTTACATGCTGTGACGCAGCCGTTACACTCGATGCAGCGTTTGGTGTCACACAAAAATTTCATGACTGCCATAATGGCTTATCTCCTCATCAAGTTGGTTAGGCTTTGCTTATCTGGCACAAGCTGGACTTCGTTTCTTGCATCTGAGTCACAACGTCATAGCCGTAAGTTAAAATGGTGTTTGCCGACTCACCTATCACATAAGGCACAGTGCCTTCTGGATAGTTTTTCGCTAGGCTTTCGCCTTCAAATACCCCTGCGAAGTGGTACGGCATAAAACATTCACCCGGTACAACCCGTGGCGTCACCATTGCCTTCACTGTGATCTTGGCGCCTTCAGGGCTATGAACGAAGACATTGTCACCGTCACGAATACCACGGTCAGCAGCGTCTGCCGGGTTCATTTCGATAAACATTTCTTGTTGTAGCTCGGCTAACCAAGGGTTAGAACGAGATTCTTCACCACCACCTTCGTATTCCACTAAACGACCAGAGGTCAGTGTCAGTGGGAAACCTTGGGTAAAGTCCTTATCCTGAATCGACTTATAAAGTGTCGGTAGACGCGCAACCATACGATCTTCGTAGGTTGGGTACTTAGCGACTAAGTCACGACGAGGAGTGTAGAGTGGTTCGCGATGTAGTGGGATATCATCTGGGAAGGTCCAAACGATACAACGTGCTTTCGCGTTACCGTAGGGAATACAGCCATGTTTAATGGCAACACGTTGAATGCCGCCAGAAATATCTGTCTTCCAGTTTTTGCCTTCGGCGTGTTTTTTCTCTTCTTCGGTTAAATCGTCCCACCAACCCAATTGCTTGAGCATATCGGCGGTAAATTCGGGGTAACCATCTTGGATTTCACTACCCTTAGAGTAAGTGCCTTCAGCAAGAATATTGACGCCATTGTGCTCAACACCATAGCGGGCACGGAAGTTACCACCACCATCTTTAACGTGTTTGGCTTCGTTATACAGAATTTGGGTGCCAGGGTGTTTCATTTCTGGCGTGCCCCAACATGGCCATGGTAAGCCATAGGTCTCACCCTTGGCTGGGCCTCCCGGTGCTTCTAGGCTGTCAGCATTAAAAGTACCCCAGTTTTCTTGGTGCATTTTTAAGCGTTCTGGGCTATGACCTGTGTAGCCGATTGTCCACATACCTTTGTTAAATTCGCGGGTAATATCTTCAATCAATGGCTCATCACCGTTGACTTTGATTTGTTTGAACAGTTCTTTATCTATGCCTACTTTCTTAGCGAGTTTGCACATGATCACGTGATCTGGCAGTGATTCGAACAGCGGCTCTATCACCTTCGAACGCCATTGAACCGAGCGGTTTGTGGCTGACACTGAGCCGTAGGTTTCAAACTGAGTCGCAGCGGGTAGCAGATACACCCCATCCTTACGTTGATGCATCACGCCTGCCATGGTTGGGAATGGGTCCACAACCACCACAGTATCCATTTTATTCAGTGCTTCACGTACTTCGCGGCCACGGGTTTCAGTGTTGACTGATTGCCCCCAGAAGAACGCTAAACGAATATTGTCCTTTTGCGCGATTTTGGTTTTATCTTCAAGTACGCCATCGTGCCAGCGAGAGCAGGGAATACCGGTTGAAGTTTGTGGTGTTTGACCTAAGTATTCGCCTTGGTCGAAACGGCTTGCCACCCATTTAGGATCGAGATCCCACACATTGGCCCAGTGGTTCCATGCTGCAGTGGTTAAACCGTAATAACCGGGTAAGTTATCGAATAACAAACCAAAGTCAGTTGCACCTTGTACGTTATCGTGGCCACGGAAAATGTTAGTACCACCACCAGGAACCCCCATGTTACCTAAAGCTAATTGCAATAAGCAGTATGAGCGGGTATTGGCATTACCGACGTGGTGCTGAGTACCACCCATACACCAAATAATGGTGCCGGGTTTGGTTTCAGCCATCATCTTGGCAACACGATACATTTGTGCCTTAGGTACGCCCACTACGTTTTCAACTTCTTCTGGGGTGTACTTTTTCACTTCTTCGCGGATACGTTCCATGCCGTAAACACGATGCTTGATAAATTCTTTATCTTCCCAGCCATTTTCAAAAATGTGCCATAACAGGCCATAAATGAACGGAATATCGGTACCTGGGCGGATATGCACGTACTCATCAGACTTAGCTGCAGTACGGGTGAAACGAGGATCAACGACAATAATTTTGGCGCCGCGCTCTTTACCAATCAAAATATGTTGCATTGCAACTGGATGAGCTTCACTTGGGTTTGCCCCAATAAACATGATGCACTTAGAGTTGCGAATATCGTTAATCGAGTTAGTTTGCGCACCGTAGCCCCAAGTGTTTGCAACACCGGCTACTGTGGTAGAGTGACAAATACGGGCTGAGTGGTCGACGTTGTTCGTGCCCCACAATGCGGCAAATTTGCGATATAAATAAGCCTGTTCATTTGAGAACTTAGCACTACCCATAAAGTAGATAGAATCTGGACCTGATTCTTGACGAATCGCCATCATCTTATCGCCCACTTCATTGATGGCTTGATCCCAAGAGATCTTCTTCCACTTACCGCCTTCTAACTTCATTGGGTATTTCAGGCGTTTTTCGCCATGGCCGTGCTCACGCAGAGCTGCACCTTTAGCACAGTGACCGCCTTGGTTGAATGGATGGTCAAATGCGGGTTCTTGGCCTGTCCACACACCGTTTTGTACTTCAGCATAGATACCACAACCCACAGCGCAGTGAGAGCAAATGGTACGCTTAACTTCAGTCGGTGCATTGTGGGGGATATCTTTGGCTTCTGCTTTACGCATCATGCCAGTACCTAGCATTGACGCTGCAGCAATACCACCAGTGGCAAGACCTGCCGATTTTAAAAATTGGCGACGATTGAGACCGAGGGCGGGCGCTTTAGGCTCGACAACTTGGTCTGTTTTGCGGGTTAATCGCATCACACACACTCCTCTGGTTAGTTGTTCAACGACGCATAGTAATTACGGATATGGTCGGTTTCGCGATAGTTGTCACTCTTAGGTTCGCTTGGGGCAACAGTGGGGGTCGCAGCCAATGCTTGGCTACTCACAGTCGCTACCGCGCCAGCCGCACTGCCGAGTGCTAATGCTTTGAGCAGTTGACGGCGGCCCATGTCGGAAGCTTGCTTCTTCATAGTGTCTCCTTGTGTTACTAAATGAGGTGATACAAACCACGACCACCTCGGTTACTGTGGAAGCCTAAGCTTCCTTTTTGTGGCAAAGGTGAACGTTAAGTCCACCTTTGCCTATCAAACTTATATGCGATAGACAGCAAGATACTGCTCGCAAATTAGCTAAAGTTTAGTTCATTAATTCCGCTTGTTTTTCGATATCGCTGGCAGCGGGTTGTAGCTCCGCACTGCCAGGGCAATTCACAGGAATGTCTAAACTGAGTTGCTCAAACTCGGTGGCTTCCATCTCGAAAAACGCTTTAGCAAGCTGAGCGACCGTAGCGTAAAAGGCGGCACTAGGTGCTTTACCTAGGTTGTCGCAGAAGCGCTGAATCCAACTGCCAATATGGCGTTGGTAAAACGCTAGTTGACGATAACCTGGAGCCTCAAGAATTAATGTGCCCATCACTTCACACAGAGCAGCCACATGATCTTCGGGCTCTTTGACGTTTTCTTCGCGCTCAAAACCGAGTTGCATCAAGTCTTGGCGCAGCAGTGCTAAGGGTTTGTCCATTAATGAGCCAGTCATAAACCAACTGCCATAGGGCAAGATTTCGCCACAACCCACACCGAGGAACAGTGCAAAATACTCATCTTCTAATTGTTCACTGCTGAATTGCTTTGCAGCCAGTTGTACAGATAACCAAGCCTTGGTCATCTCATTGTCTTCATTGGCATCGATTTCAAGGTTGGCCAAAAATTGCAGCAGCTCAGGGCTAGGATGGCGACGCAAAAGGGCGGCTAACAGTTGATAGATATCGGCTCTCAACTGATCGTTTTCTGATACTTGTCTTACTGATTCGGTCATAGCGGATCTCTTATCGCAGTTGCTTTTCAGGATCTTGAAGAATGTCTTCAAACATGTCTTTTACCCGGCAATCACCACACATTTTCAAGCGTTCAATATTGGCTGAAAATGCACTGTGCGCGCCGACCATATCCAGCATCCGATGCACCATAGATTGGGTCGCAAAAGGAGAGCCGCAGCGAATACATTCGAACGGGGCTTCTTCTTTCAGGGTTTGTAATTGCTGACGAGCAGCTTTATCAAAGTTAATTTGTGGCGTCAGGCTGATGACCTTTTCAGGGCAAGCCGCCTCACATAAGCCACATTGCACACAGTTTTGCTCAATAAAGTGTAGTGCAGGTTTGTCGCCACCATCTTGTAATGCCATGGTGGGGCAAATCGCCACGCAGGACATACAGAGCGTACATTTCTCGACATTGACGCTGACGTTGCCGTAGGGAACGTTGTTGATACTTAAACAGCTGTTGATTTCACCCGCTTGGCTGTTTAGATGGTCAATCGCATCAAACAGAGTGTTACGTTTGCTGGTGGACGCAAAAGCGCCGGGCACAATCACTGGCCAATCGAGGCTGATGTCGAGCACAGGCTCCAAATTCGCCAGCATGCTTGGGTCGATAAGACTCAAGCGCTGCGGTTGACCCATTTCATCTAAAATGCTGTTGGCTAAAGCCAGTTCACCTTTCAACATTTGTGTGAGCGTAGGGGCAGTTGCCTCGGTATTGAGGATTAACACTTGGCGTGCGCCCCAAGCTAGTGAAGCTAACCAATGGTCAATGCTGGCAACGGTGATTTCTTCGAGGGCGACAGGGAGCACATCCCCGGCTAAGTCGTCCCCTATCAAGCTCGCGCCAACCGCGTTGTCGTGGAACAATATCACTGGTGCTGTTTGCGCTTGCTCACGGTAACGACTGATGATTTTATTCAGGTAAGAATGCAGTGCCTGTGGGGTCGGTAAGTCATAACTAATGGCCCCCGTTGGGCAGGCACTCGAGCAGCTGCCAGCGCCGTGGCAAAGGTAGGGGTCGACCTCAATTTTTTTAGCGACACTACTAATCGCATCAGCTGGGCAGAAGTTGAGGCAACGGTTACAGCCGTTGATACCGTTGCGGTCATGGGCGCACAGGTCGGCATTAATTTTGACGTAGCGAGGTTTATCAAATTGGCCAACCAGTTCGGGGAGTTGCTCTAGTGCATCGGCGAGCTTTATGTCGTCTTGGCCAACATAGAAATACCCCGGTGGTAGCATTTCGAGATTCAAGCAAGGTGTGCTGCTTAAATCGAGTATCAAATCAAAGTGCGGTTTACGAATGGCGACAACACTTAATTCCGCTGCACCGTTTTGATGCTCAACGCTAACTTGGAACTGCCCTAAAAATCCTTTAATACCGATCAGTTTGTTGTAGTAACTTTCGACATTCGTGGCGGCAGCCATCACCTGCTCAAGGTGTGCTTCATCTTGGCTGGTAATGGCTTCGTTCGCTAAAATGACGCGGCTTGCCATAGTGGACAATTTGTCCGCTGCGAGGCGTGCGAGATCCTCAGGGCCAATAATTAGCACTGTGCCTTCAGTGGTGTAACTCACTGTTGGCGGGATCAGATTCTGTAAAATCTGTGTTTGGGCTAACACATTTTGCCGCGCTTGTTTTAGCGCAGCCTGGGTTTGATTGGTTGTCAAATGAGTGCTCACATTGCGTTCCTGAACAGTACGTTGGCTGCTCTTTTATCGCTGTTTTGTTACAGATTCAGGCATTGATTTGATACTAAGTCATTGCCTTTTCTGCTTTTATCTAAGTTTTGTACTCTTAGTACAGCAATTCACATACCAAAGTTATAGACATAAAAATTAGCTAAACTGACATTAAACAACTGGCTTTTGCATCTGAGCTAATGGCTCTGGTGCATTTTGGGGTAGGTCATCAGTCTCCCCATCCAAATTGTCCGCAATCGGTATGGTGGCTAATTCGGTTTCGATATCACTGTTTTTTGATTCGATGGTATTTTCTGCACCGATCACTACATCGTCTGGTGTTGAGGTCGGTTCGATCTCTGATTCTTCACTGTCTTTGGTGATATAGCGGAATACTTTCTGGGCTAATTCAGCTGAGACTTCGCGTGTTAGTTTCGGTTGGTTGCTGTAATCAAGAGCATATTCCAAAAGACCATCTATCTCATTGAAATGCGGTTGTTTCCAAAGGGCGCGTAGCGCTGCCGTTTTTGCTGCTGGGTCAACATTCGCCCCCATAAACTGAGCGAAACTGCCACCAATCTCAATCTCGTCAGGATTAGGGAGATCTTCTGCCGTGAGGATGCGATGAGGGTCTTCATTTGCCTGGCTAAGCGCATCTTGTGATTCTTGCGCAGCGGTAGGCTCTTGAGTGATCTCTTCTGCCTTATTATCAACAAGTTCTTCCGCAGTCGTTTGCGTTTTAACAGCGGCTTCTTCAGCTGCCACTTGCTCACGACGTTGACTCCAACGGCTAAAAAAACCGTTTGCCTTTGGGGTTGAATCAGTCATTAGTCCCTCCGCAATGGATCGTGGCTTGGACCTTGATTTTTACGGTGATCGACATGCTTACGACGATAAGCAGCGATTTCAACTTCACCATATTGAGTGATAAAGGCTTCGATCCAACAGGCAATCGCTTCAGGCATTAGCGTGTTGATTACGGGCGTATTGCCTTCAAGACAGCCCGCAGCAACATTTTGATCTGCCGAAAGTAACGCGGGTACCCAAGTACCGTCTGCCATTTCATCACAGACTAAGTACAACATCGCATTGTCCATATCGAGGTTGATGCGGTAACTGGCGCGCTCATCTTTGTGCAGCTCTAGCAGTACTAAGGTCGCTCCTTCGGGGGCTTCGTGGGTTGTGGGAAGTAAATGATCGATTTCCCATTGTACTGAGGTCCAACGACCCACCTGTTTCTCTACTTTTTTGAGTGAAACGTACATGGGCCAAACACTAGTAGTATGTTGCATTGTCTCTCCGTTTCAACCGTAAGGGAGATAAGCCTTAGCATCCGGCGCTATTTCCCCTGCTTATCGTGATAAAAGGTCACTGCAATATTAATGCCATTAAACAGGGGGAATTAGTTTGAAGTGGATCATCAAAATAGGGTTAAAAGCGAGACATTTTGTCTGAGTGGACATTTTGTCTGAGACATTTTGATGCGCCAGAATGTTTCGTATTGCGACGGATCACGCATTTAGCCCTGAGTTTTATACCTAGGTATAAATATTGCTATGCTGATGCCATCACTCGTAAAGCGGTAACATTATGATTTCTGATAACAGTTCTAATATTGCTCAGCAGATGCTCGCCAATGACCATCCTTCTCTACCCAAGCGAAGCTTTTCCTTTGTAAAAACTCAAGCTGAAGTGCCGTTAACTATTGCCGTCAAAGCAGTGGATGAGTCAGGAGTGGTTATTGATAAGCATGTTGCCTGTGAGCGACCTTTAACGGTTTATCTGAACTGGCGCCCGATAGTGACCCTGATGACATTGGGGGCAAAGCCTGAGTCATTAGCTCTTGGTTATCTTAAAAATCAGGGTTTTATCTCGGATGTTGCTCAATTAGAGTCTGTAATTGTTGATTGGGATGTGAATTCTGCCGCGGTATTAACGCATGAGCACACCGCCGATCTCGAACAAAAGTTATCTGAAAAAACCGTTACTTCCGGCTGTGGCCAAGGGACTGTATATGGCAGTTTTATGCAGGATTTAGATGGTATTCAGCTACCTACCCCAAGCCTTAAGCAGAGTACGCTCTACAGCTTGCTCAAAAACATCAATGAATATAATGAGACCTACAAAAATGCAGGTGCAGTGCACGGCTGTGGTGTTTGTGAAGCTGACCAGATCCTTGCTTTTGTAGAAGATGTTGGCCGTCATAACGCGGTGGATACCTTGGCGGGAGATATGTGGTTAGCACAGGATCGGGGCGATAACAAAATCTTCTATACCACAGGACGGTTAACCTCGGAGATGGTGATTAAGGTCGCCAAAATGGGGATACCCGTATTGCTGTCGCGAAGTGGTGTAACGCAAATGGGTCTGGAGCTTGCCCAAAAACTTGGTATCACGATTATTGCTCGGGCCAAAGGGCGTCACTTTTTGGTCTACCACGGTAGTGAAAATCTCGAATTTGATGTGAATACCAACTCCGATAAATAGCGACCGGACTCAAAAGAGATAGACGACAAGGATATAAGATGACATCCGCCAGTGAATTGATTTACATGAGCGCGAAGCAAGTTGCTGAGTATTTAGATCTTAATGAGAAAAAGGTTTACGCGATGGCGAATGACCGAATTCTTCCCGCAACAAAAATCACCGGCAAATGGTTATTCCCTAAGGTGCTGATTGACCGCTGGGTGATGGACTCCTGCCATAGCGGTATGTTAACTGACAGACTATTGATTACTGGTAGTGATGATCCTCTGTTGTCAATGTTAGTGGCGCGTTTGATGGCGCAGGTTGGTAGTCGTGAGCTTATTAGTTACAGTGCAACAGGCTCTCGTTTGGGGTTAGAGTTATTAGCTAAGGGCTATGCTGATGTGTGTACCTTGCACTGGGGGAGTATGGAAGATAGAAATATCCGCCATCCAGCATTGCTTAAAGGTTATCAAAACCACCAACAATGGATCATGGTGCACGGCTATTCCCGTCAGCAAGGCTTGATCATGCGTACCGATATGCACCACAGATGTCAAGAGGAGGATAAAGTTCTCAGTTTGCCTTGGCGCTGGGTCAGTCGCCAAGGCGGCGCTGGCAGTCAGCAGCATCTAGAGCAGTGGCTATTAAAGCAAGGTGCACGTTTAGATCAGCTTAATATCATACTCACAGCTTATAGTGAGCGTGAACTTGCAGGCTATATTGCACGTGGAGATGCAGATATTGGTTTTGGTTGCCAGTCTGTTGCTTTAGAGAGCGGTTTAAGCTTTGTGCCACTGATCAGGGAGTCCTTCGACTTTGTGATGCCACAAAGTATTTACTTTCGCAGGCAGCTACAACAACTGTTTACTATGTTAAGCAGTGGGCATACTCGGCAAATGGCGGCTCTTTTAGGGGGATATGATCTTACCGATTGCGGACAGCTTCTTTGGAGTGCAAGTTAAGTACCTATATATGTACGTATAAGTGAATCACTACACGCTACTTTATAGCTTATATATGTATAAAGTAGCGGCTGACACCAATAGCCTTCATCTTGCTTAATAATGTAGAGCTCCAAATTTACCGCCTCATTTAATTCTTTTTTCTATCTTTAGCACACACTCGTTTACTCAATAAAGGCTCGCTGTTAGGTTTGTTTTACGCATAAATCCAGCGTTTGTGGATAACTCTGGGTATAACAAGTGTGTAGGTTGTGGCTAGCTTGGGTGTAACAATCTATTTGAAAATTAATCATAAAAACCTGAAAAAAGCGCTTGCACAAAAAGTTTCGCTGCCTATAATGCGCATCCACTGACACGGCAGACAGCGAAAGCGAGCGCGGTTACAGTGCGAATCGAATGCAGAATGTGCAGTTGATTCGAAAGCCTCAAGAAGTTTGTAAAAACGCCTTGACGCGACAAGGGAAATGCGTAAAATACGCAGCCCTGACCCAGTGAGCGGTAACGCAAGCGATGAGGTCAAACGCTCTTTAACAATCTAAACAAGAAATCTGTGTGGACACTCACAGGTGTTGAGTTAATCGAAATTACTCTGCCGTTTGGCGAGTAATCAAAGAATTAAATCAATGAATGAGTGTTCATAGCAATATGTACAACGACTTATTAAGTTAAGTCGATTCAGAATTCATTGAGTCGTTTAACGCGAGTTAAACAAAAAACTTTTAATTGAAGAGTTTGATCATGGCTCAGATTGAACGCTGGCGGCAGGCCTAACACAT